>DMXP01000003.1:86015-99084 GCA_003483855.1 Candidatus Yonathbacteria bacterium | reverse complement strand
CCGGGAGGCAATGTTTTGGCGCCGATTAACACTGGAGGAACCGCGCAGACAAAAACAGGAGCACTCACTACCGGCGGACTCAATGTTTCCATGGCTGATAACTATTACATAGGAGTCAGTATTACCGGTGAAAATTTTTCTGCTGGAGATACAGCAACTCGTTTAAGAATCCAGGATAAGACTGGAGGCATTTCTTGGTTTTTATCGGCAAACAACGATGGGAGCTTCGCAATTCATCAAGGTTCCGTGGGTGATCGCATTGCTGTTAACAAGACGAGTGGAAATGTTACGGTCAGCGATGTGTGCACGACCGATGGGAAGTGCTTGAGTACGGCGGGGGGTAGCCTTAATGCTAGTCTTGGTCCAGCATATTGGTATCATCCTGGTTGCGGGTATGGTGGCCCATGTAATTGCCCAGGGAACTCGGTTATGGTTGGAACATATGGATGGTGGACGACATACACCGATGCTTACTATCTCTGCAGGAATATTTTGAATTAAATTAAATATAGAAAAGGAGCCTTTTTAACCCTTGCTTGAAAGAAAGGTGGAGAAAAAGTAAAAGTAGGACAGGTACTACTAGTACCACTCAAAAATATCAAGGTTTAGCCTTGATATTTTTTGTATTTCCTACAAAAGTTTTCTTTGCGTGTCCTCTGGCACATCAAATCCGAGATGCTCATACGCGCGTGGGGTGGCGAGGCGACCGCGGGGAGTGCGTTCAATGAGGCCGAGTTGCAGGAGGTAAGGCTCGTTCACTTCTTCGAGCGTCGCCATTTCTTCAGAGAGCGCCGCGGCGATGGTGGACAGACCCACTGGCCCGCCTTTGAATTTCTCAATAATCACCTCAAGGATTTTTCGGTCTAGAGCAGTGAGCCCCAACTCATCAATCTCAAGCAGGGCGAGAGCGTCAGCGACGTACTTGGAAGACAAATCGCCTTTATTTACTTGGGCAAAATCGCGCGCGCGTTTCAAAAGGTAGTTTGCGGTGCGTGGTGTTGCGCGACTGCGACGAGCGATTTCCCGCGCGGCGTCGTCTGAAAGAGTAATACCCAGAATATTTGCTGAACGCTTAATAATTTTCTCAATTTCATCCTCGGTGTAAAACTCCAAACGGAATGTTCCACCAGAAAAACGCGAGCGAAGAGGGGAGGAAATGAGCGCCACTCGCGTGGTCGCCGCAATCATTGTGAAAGGTGGGAGGTCTAGCTGTATGGTGCGCGCGCTAGGGCCTTTGCCAATTATGATATCAAGAACTCCAGATTCCATCGCTGGGTAAAGCACCTCCTCAATCATCTTATTCAAACGGTGTATTTCGTCTATAAATAGCACATCTCCTGGGGAAAGGTTGGTCAAAATAGATGCTAAATCGCCAACCTTTTCAATGGCGGGGCCGGATGTGGACTTTACTTGACAGCCCATTTCGTTCGCGATAAGATGTGCCAACGTCGTTTTTCCGAGCCCAGGTGGGCCGTAAAAAAGAACGTGTTCTGGAGGATGAGAACGCTCTTTAGCAGCCTGAAGAAGAATTTTTAAATTCTGTTTGATTGTTTCCTGTCCTATGTATTCGTCAAATTTATTAGGACGGAGAGTTTGGTCAAGAAATGAAAAATCCCCAGACTTTTCAAGGTCATTTTCAAGTTCTTCCGGATTGTTGAGTGGGGTACTTGACATAAAAATTGATTTGTGCTAAACTTAACTTGTTGATGTGTCCAAGAGTCTGCGCCCAAGGCGTGAAATTGCTATTTCAGAATCTGCTGATTCAGAAAGGCCATTTTTTGTTTCAGTCGGTTTTTTTAAAAAAGATCCTATACATAAGCCTCCCTTGGTTGGACCTTCGGGTTCACATGGTTCTGGACGAGGACGCATTGGTACTTCGCTTTATTGCAAAGACCACTGATGCCATCCTTAGACCAATTCCTAACTCACTTCCTTGTGTTGTGAGAACTGACCGAGGTTTATGTGTGGGATTTTTTTGTGCATGTAAATTTGGCGCATTACTTCGTTGACTGCGTACGCGAACTGACTCGTAGTACTAGATGTACAACTCGTCAGTATCGCACACTTGTCGCCTCGTACTGCATCCAAATGTACAAGCACCGTTTGTACTAGACTTTGACCAAATTGTATCGGTTTCGCGAACAAAAAACAATTGACCTTCAGGCATAGATTTGGTATCGTTTTTTATGGAATACGGTTTCTCGCACCGAATTGCGAGTTTGTTGTTTAAATAAGGGGAGTATGTAATGACAAAGGGAAGGACAAAAAAGATCGTTGTTTTGGGAGTTTGCGCAGACCACCACGCTGTCTATTCGGAAGTTATGAAAGACCACAAGGTTGTATTTGCAACCTCGCATGAGGAAGCGCTACGAGCGGGAAGAAATGCAGATGTGCTTGCGGTCAACATTGATAAGCATAACGGGTTTTTAAACTCGATGTTTGACAGGTTGTATGAAGGCAAAGTAGTTGCAATCGCAACAAGCAGAAAATTAATGAACAAGCTTGTGGAGTTGCCAAATGGCGAAAAAATCGACCCTGTCTGCCAGCGCACAGCGCCCGAAGAAATTATGCGGTTGATTGCCGTATAGAAAAAGCCCGACAACACGAAGCGTTGTCGGGCTTTCATATTATTATTCAGCAGGCTCTAAATCCACCACTCTCTCCACCTCATCAAACGATGTTAGCCCAGCAAGAATTTTTTCAATACCATCCTCGCGCATATTTAGAAGCCCTTGTTTTTTTGCGATCTCGCGAATCTCGCGCTCGGAAGGAATTGCGTCTAGAAGCGCCTCAATCTCCGCGGTCATAAGCACTGCTTCAAAAAGACCCACGCGCCCACGGTACCCTGTATTGTTGCACTTCACGCAACCAACCGCTCGCCATAATTTTTTTGTCTGCATATCCTCGCCAACTTTTTCCTTAATAATTGCCGATACATCGTCAATTATTTTTTGCTCGCGTTCGTTCGGAGTGTCTTCTTTTTTGCACTCATCACAGAGCTTGCGCGCGAGACGTTGCGCGAGGGCAACCGTGAGCGAGGAGCCAATAACTTTCGGAGTCACACCGAGGTCAATTAGGCGAGGGATAGCACCCGCTGCTGTGTTGGTGTGAAGCGTGGAAAAAACCATATGCCCAGTGAGGGCAGCGTTGATAGCGACCTTTGCCGTTTCACCATCGCGGATTTCACCAATCATAATCACGTCAGGGTCCTGTCGCATTGCCGAGCGGAGTCCTTCCAAAAAGGTGTAACCTTTTTCCTCCCCCACTTGTGTTTGAGAAACTCCCTTCAAATGATATTCAATAGGGTCCTCAATCGTCATCATTTTTATTTCAGACGAGTAAATCCTTTTTAAAAACGCGTAAAGCGTGGTTGTTTTTCCAGACCCTGTTGGGCCTGTATTCAAAATCATTCCGTGAGGTTTTTTAATTTCGCGGTCAACTATTTCCAAAAGTCGCGGTGACATGCCAAGGTCTTCAAGAGTCACATCTAGCGACTCCGGATTTAAAATACGCATTACCACACCTTCACCATACGCTCCGGGAATTACCGACACGCGCATCTCAATTTCCATTCCAGAAATCTTGATACTAAAACGACCGTCTTGGCTTTCGGTGCCGACATTCAGTTTCAAACCTGCGAGAAGTTTCAAGCGCGAGCTAAATAGACGATAGATTCCAGAGGGGAGTGTTGCAACCTCGTGAAGCACGCCGTCTATGCGATAGCGAATATGAATTGAATCCTCCGCAGGCTCAATATGAATATCCGATGCGTGAATGCCAATAGCTCCCGCCATCACAGTAGAAAAAATATTTGAAATGTGGCGAGCTGTTTTTTCGGTGACAGTTGTTTTGAGAGCTTTTGTTACGTCCTCAAGAGTTGTGAATTTTTTCACAAGGCCATCCATATTCTCACCAGAAATATCCACCATCCCCGCTTCGCTTTTTGTAGCGCCGGAAATTTCATGATAACGCTCCCACACCTTTTCCAAACTCGCATGCGACACGAGATATTGTTCAATATTGTATCCACGCTCCGCGAGAGAAGTGAGAACTTCTTTCGTGTTTGCTTGCATTGGTGAAAAAAGCGCGACTTTTAGTTTTTTATTTGCGAGTTCAAACGGAGCAATGAGCGCCGCGCGCGCGAGGTCTTCCTTGATAAGCCCCACAGCTGTCATGTCCACGGGAACCCCAGACAAATCCGCATAGGGGATGCCGTACTTTTTAGACATTATCTGCAAAAAATCCTCCTCTTCCTTTTCGTGAAGTTTTGCAATCTGGTCATCACTGCTGGTGTCGTCAAAGCGCAACATAATATTTCAATATTATAGGGCTTTTGAAGTGAAGTCGCCACTTGACAAAAATTATGAATTTGGTATAATAACAACTAGAAGGGTTCGCGTTTGGCGAATCTACCGTTCAATTGAATTTTGAAAACGAGAGGAGAAAATCATGAAGAAATTCATGCTGATTATTTTGGCAGTAATTTTGCCAGCATGGCTTTCGGGTTGCGCAACCGAAAACCCGAACTACAGGAGCGCGCAGACGATTGGTGGCACAGTAGCTGGAGCATATATAGGCTACAAGGTGCTCAAAGGCGGTGTACTTGGTGGCCTCGCTGGGGCGGCTATTGGCCACGAAGTTGCAAAGGGTGCCCAGTGGAAACCGGGGGACGATGAGATTGTTTACATTGACCCACCTTATCCAACGACGGGGCACTCTGGTTACGCGTCGTGTGGTTCTGTAGCGGTATATTGCGACACAATGCCGAAGCCTGGAATGTATCCGCCAAGGCCTGGAATGTGCAACGACCCAGACTCAGGAGGAGAAGCTTCCTACGAGAGTTTGGTACGTCGCGCACAGCAAAAGGCTGGATGTTACAATCCTTCAGGATACCGCGCTCAACCGCAGTATGCTTCTCAACAACCGCCTGCTGTTCAGGTAGTTTACCCACAGAACTTGTGGGAGCGTCCTGAAAAGAAGCAAAAAACCGCAGAGAAAAAGCCTGCAGTGGCGGTAATCGGCCCAACAGTTAGCAATTATCTGGATGAACCTATGGTTCACCCGAACTGCAAAACTGGGAACTACGGTGCCGATGGGGTATGTTTAGGCAACCTCGTTGACGGCTTAGCAAACGAGCAAAGAGCATGCGAGGGTAAAACCACAAATGCCGTGTGCCCCAAGGCATATAATCCAGGGAAGTGGGCGGGAATCTATACTCGCCTGAGCAATGACCTTGCCATCCGTCAAAAGGAGGAGCAAGGAGGTGGATTTGCAACAAAATAGCGAAAACTTTTCGCGAAGCCCGAGATTATGAACCTCGGGCTTTTTCTTTACCTATTGACTTTTTTGTCCAATATGCTATAATATACACAATATGAATAACATTATATTTCAATCAATCCGTGCCATAGCGGTGTTCGCCATAGCGCTTTTTGCGTTTGTGAGTGATGTTTTTGCGGCACCTATGCTTACACCAGTAACAGCAAAATATATTACCGGAGAAAGCGCCACTATTATTGGACACGTTTCAAATCCTCATAAAAATTCAACTGTGTGGTTTGAAATCTACAATAGCAACAACGCCCCAACAGCGGTGGCGGTGCAAGGGATTTGGAACGAGGGAACTTTTGAATGGAACCTTCGCGATCTTAATCCAGGACAGACATACTCGTACCGCTCGGTAGCGATGGAAGGAGGAGCGACTGTTTATTCACCAATCTCGTCATTTACAACATTGACACCAAAGCCCACCGCTATAAATATTTCCTATCAATCAAACTCGTCAGATACACAATCTTCTACAAAAACAACAAAGGGCACATCATCTACAGTAGAAAAACAGTCAAGCGCAATAAATACAGTAGAAAAGCAGACCAACACAACAGAAAAACAAATCAACACAACATCAGTTGTGGCTAAGGATGGTTTTAACAACAACAACACAGCAACAGTCATCAACGCAGGAGACGGCATCTTTCCAACGACACTTATTGGGTGGGCCGTGCTAATTATTGCAATCCTATCAGCCATCCTCATAGGGCGCATAATTTACGAAACTACTGAAAAACATAAGAAAGATGATGATGATGAGGATAAGGATGAGGAGGAAGTAGAAACCGAGTAATTTTTTAATCGCTAAAACGTCACCAACAGTAGGAAAGCACCCCACCCACGCTTCGCGCAGGTGGGGTTGACTTTTTAATCCATTATGATATAATAGCGTTAGAATCTATCAATAGAACCTTGTTGAATTTAGGGTTTGAAAAATCAATGAAAAAGGAGGTGTGCTGTGGGAAATAATAACGAACCAAAAAGTAAAAAACGGGCGTGGTGGATGATGCTCATTGTGTCACTGTTGTGGTTCACAGGACTCGTCGCGTGGAGCTTGTACGAGAAAAGTATTTGGGACAACAGGAACAGCAAGATTATTCCCAATCTCGAAAACAAGATAGTGATGGGCAGTGACATAAATAAATGTTGCTGTGACCCATGCAAGAAGCCCAAAAAACAAAAGGCGAAGGTCAAGGTTAAACCAAAACCAAAACCAAAACCGGTTACGACGGCCGAGGTAAAGTTGCCAAAGGTTGGAGACGAATGTGAAGCCGGCGGAAACAAAGGCAAGGTTGAAGTTGAAGTCCTCAGTGATGGAAGCCAGAAACTTCGTTGTGTGTGGGAAGCGAAAAAACCACAACAACCAACACTTGTCGCCAAGATGGTTGAACCCAAAGCGATACTCAGCTCTGTTGACCCAACCTTTGGCAAAACAGAAGTAGAGTTCACGCCACTCCCTGAAAAGGAAGTGGAACCGCCAAGGGTTGGCAGAAAGATTATTGTTGTAAGACAGCAACCGGCGATGCCATATTATGGCGGATATGGTTATGGCTACAGCAATAGTTATTATGCTCCTCCGCAGGTAATATACGGCGGTACACCGACGTTTATTCCAAACCCACCGGTGATTGTGCAGGCGCCGTCTGTAGTTACACCGCCACCTTCAGTTGTTGTTCCAGCTGGCGGTGTACCACAAGGTACAACTGGCGGGAGAAGTCCATCTGGTGTAACAGGCAACGCGTTTTAAAAAAACAACATTGTTATCACACGGGAGGAATTATTCCTCCTCCCGTATTTTTTAAAGTTATGAACAAACAAGTTCATAGTTTTAAAAAGTAAATTATTCTTTACTTTATTTACAATCATGAATACAAAAATTAAATTATTTGGTGTTACCGTTGTGGCGATTTCCGCGCTTTTTATGAGTGCAGGTTTTGTATCTGCGCAAACAGCTACAGTTGCTAGTTGCTCAAGCGCCACGCTAAACGCGACATTAAGCGACACAGGAGGAGCGCAAACAAGCGTATGGTTTGAATATGGGACGAGTTTTAGCGTTGTTGATTCGGGCGCTGGTTCTAGAACCACAACCCAGATTTTCAATGCGCCTCAAAGTTTCAGTCAGGTAGTCTCTGGTCTTAGTCAAAGCACCACATATTACTATCGCGCGGTATTCTCAAATATGTATGGAACCTCAAACGGGGGAACATTGTCTTTCACAACCCCCTCGTGCGCAGTGCAAAGCAATTACAATTATAATTACAACTATGGTTATACACAGCCATCCGTGAGCACAAACAGCGCGAGTTCCGTTTCTCAAAACTCCGCAACATTGAATGGCTATGTAACATCAAGCGGTGTGAGCAATATGAATACATGGTTTGAGTGGGGTACGAGCTACTCTCTCGGTAACACAACCTCGTATAACAATTACGGGTCTGGTTCAATGAGTTTTAATAGCACTGTCTACAATCTAAATTCAAACACTACGTACTACTACCGCGCGGTAGCGCAAAGTTCATATGGAACTGTGTACGGAAGTACTCTTTCGTTCACAACAACAGGGCAGACGTACAATTACAGTTACAACACCAATGTTGGTTCAGCGCCAACCGTAACAACACTTCTCGCTACAGAGCAAACTGGAACAACAGCGAAGCTTAACGGGCTCGTATTTGCTTCCAACAATCAATCATCTAGCGCGTGGTTCGAGTGGGGCACTACAGCAAGTCTGGGTAGCAAAACACAGACTATCGATGCGGGCTCTCTTCCAACAGTAAGACATTCTGATATTATCACCGGGCTTGTAAATGGGCAGACATATTACTACCGCATTGCAGCGCAAAATTCATATGGAACATCTTATGGTGGTGTGAACTCGTTTGTTTCACAGGTGAGCACATACGCTGTTACTCCAGCAGTAACCGTCTCAACTCCTGTTGTTTTGAAACCAACAACTACAGTGGTTACAAGTGGGAGTTCAGAACAGTCACTCGTCTCCCTTTCAATTGAGGGTGGAGCAGAGATGATTGGTGCTGGAGAAAAGCGCACATATTATGTGAAGTGGAAAAATGAAAGTACGCAGTCGCTCAAGGATGTTGTGCTCCAAATAACATTTCCAAAAACAATAAATGTGGATAGCGCGACAAGAGGAGTGTTCTCGTCTGTGGACAACTCTGTAGTAGTAGATTTGAAAACACTTGCATCAAAAGAAGGCGGGGAAGCTTTCATTTTTGCGACTTCTGGACGTTCTCTTAAATTCGGAGAGGTTTTGGTTGTGACAGCAAATATGGTGTACACAGGAACAACTGGCGTTCAAGGAGATGCAGTTGCGTATGTGATGCACCGCGCGGAGACAACGCAAAATGTTGTTAGCGCGAATATTTTTGGCGCTGGATCATTTGTGCCATCAACAATCTTTGAGTGGATTCTGTTGCTAATTCTTGTTTTGATTCTTGTGCTTTTGGGCAACCATTTGTACGGACGATTCTCAGACGAGAAGCACTAGGAGCAAAATGTTGAATGTTGAATAGAAGCAGAAAATCCGCCTTTCGGCGGATTTTCTCTACCCTCATTCATTTTTCTATATTCTACATTCTACCCCCAAAATGGTAAGATAGGAGGATGAAAAGGGAGGTCAAAAATCTTCTAGAATTGCGAGCGGTGGCGGAGGGGTTTTTGAGTGCTCTTTCGCTGAAACCGCCAAAAGAAACAGCGACCGTTGTGGGGCTTTCTGGCGACCTTGGCGCTGGGAAAACCGCATTTACGAAGTGCGTTGCAAGTATTTTAGGTATTACTGATGTGGTTACGAGCCCGACATTTATTCTAGAAAAAGTGTACATCATCCCTCGTGGTTCGTTGTTTGGAGAGCGTTTTACAAAACTCATTCATGTTGACGCGTATCGACTAGAGGATGGCAAGGAAATGCGCGCGCTGGATTGGGACGCTCTCCTGCTCGATGAACACAATCTCATTTTTATTGAATGGCCAGAGCAGGTGAACGAGGCGATGCCAAAGGATATCGTCAATCTTTCCTTTGAATATGCGGGCGAAGGAGTGCGACAGATAACAGGCGACCTCGTTTAATAATATGGCGAAAACAGACACTAAGAAGACGCTCATCCTTTTAGATGCCCACGCTATTTTACATCGCGCGTATCACGCGCTTCCAGAATTTTCATCAAGCAAAGGCGAGCCGACTGGCGCTCTCTACGGCCTATCCACGATGATTATGAAAATCATCAAAGATTTAAAACCCGACTACATTGTTGGGTGTTTTGATTTGCCCCAGCCGACATTTCGACACGAAGCGTACGAAGCATACAAGCTCGGTCGCGCAAAAGCGGAGGACGACCTTGTGCATCAAATCAAACGCTCGCGTGATATTTTTGCATCACTCGGTATTCCAGCGTACGAGCTTCCCGGTTTTGAGGCGGATGACCTACTCGCAACTATTGTAGAAAAAATGAAAAAGGAAAAAGATTTGCGAATCATCATTGCGTCGGGCGATATGGACACGCTTCAGCTTGTGGGTGATGACCGCGTGCTCGTGTACACATTAAAGAAGGGAATCAACGACACAATTTTATACAACGAGAAAGCTGTAGTAGAACGCTTTGGTTTTAAGCCAGCGCTCCTCCCAGACTACAAGGGTCTTCGTGGCGACCCGTCTGACAACATCATCGGCATCAAAGGTATTGGCGAAAAAACAGCGACTACGCTCATTACAACATTTGGTTCAATAGAGGAGATTTATAAAAAAATAAAAAAGGACCCTGAATCGTTTAAGAAAGTGGGGCTAACTCCACGTATTATTAAACTGCTAGAAGACGGCGAAGAGGAAGCGCTCTTTTCAAAAACACTTGCAACGGTGCGACGCGATGCGCCGATTGAATTTGCTTTGCCAGAAAAAGTTTGGCGAGAAAGTTTTGAGCCCGAGAAAGCGGAAGCGCTTTTTGCTGACCTAGATTTCCGCGGACTTCGTGATAGGCTTCACGACCTTGTGGGGATTGCGCGCAAAGAAAAAGAAGAGGGGATAGATGAGGAAAATATTGACCCAACACTTTTCAAACAAGCGCAAATTGCTCTGTGGCTCCTTAATTCCGATCTCACCACACCGTCACTGGAGGATATTCTTCACCACACAAAGAAGCAAAGCTTCGCGGGTGCGTTTGAAGCGCTTGAGGCGGAAATAGGGAAGCAGGGGCTTGGCGCAGTGTATCGCGACATTGAACTCCCACTCATTCCTATTATTGAGGAAGCGCAAAGATATGGAATTCTTATAGACAAAGAGCATCTAGAAAATCTTTCAAAAAAATACCATATTGAACTAGATAAAATCACATCACGCATTTACGAGCATGCAGGCGGTGAGTTTAATATGAATTCGCCAAAACAACTTGGGGAGATACTTTTTGACAAACTTGCGCTCACTGCAAAGGGTCTCAAAAAAACAGAAGGAGGAGCTCGTTCCACGCGCGAGTCGGAGCTTGTGAAATTAAAAGATGCCCACCCTATTGTTGCAGACATACTTCTTTACCGCGAACTTCAAAAACTTCTTTCAACATACATAGACAATTTGCCACAGCTGGTAGGAGAGGATGTGCGCTTGCACACTACGCTGAACCAAGCCGGAACAACGACAGGCAGAATGTCGTCATCAAACCCAAACCTCCAAAATATTCCTGTTCGCGGAGAGTATGGCGAGGCGATAAGAAATGCGTTCGTTGCACCCAAAGGGTCAACACTTCTCGCGTTTGATTACTCGCAGATTGAAATGCGTGTGCTAGCAGCCTTGTCTCAAGACGAACATTTGATGGAAGTTTTTCGCGTTGGTACGGATGTGCACACGTCTGTAGCATCGCGCGTTTTTAAAGTTGCCGAAAAAGACGTTACACCAGAGATGCGTCGCAGAGCAAAGGTGATCAACTTTGGCATTGTGTATGGGATGGGTGTGAACGCGCTCAAGGACAATTTGGGCTCTACTAGGGCAGAAGCGCAGGAATTTTATGATAACTACTTTTTAACATTTCCCAAAATTGCAAATTATTTTGAGGAAGTAAAATCTCGCGCAAAAAAAGACGGCTTTACGACCACATACTTTGGGCGACGCAGATTTTTTGCTGGGCTCAAGTCGCCAATTCAGTTTATACGAGCGAGCGCGGAACGAATGGCAATGAACGCTCCGCTCCAGGGGACGGCTGCGGACATTATAAAAGTGGCGATGAAGCGAGCGCATGATGGTTTGGAAAAGGCAGGACTCTTGCCTCACGCGCATTTGTTACTTCAAATCCACGACGAACTTTTGTATGAAGTAGAGGAGGGGAGCGTGGACAAAGTGCGCGTTGTGGTGGAGGAGGCGATGGAACACGCGGTGGAGTTCCCTGTGCCTATCACCGTGTCTGTGATGAAAGCCCCGCGCTTCGGCTCAATGGAGGATATTAAATAAAATGCTATACATTATTTACGGAAAAGACAGAGAGAAAGGACGCGCGCGTTTTCGCGTTCTACGTGAGGAGCTCGGCAAAAAATGCGGAGAAGAACGCTCAATTCTTGAGGGCGAACTTTCAAAAGAACTCCTTCATTCATTTGCAGCGTCACAAGGTTTGTTTGGGAATACGTCACTTTTTGTTTTTGATTGTTTGTTTGATAAAAAAGCAGAGCAGGAAGTTCTCTTGGCGCACGCAAACGAGCTTCGTTTGTCTCCAAATTCATTTTTGGTATTTGAACCTGAGTTGGATAAAAAAATTGGAGATGAGATAAAAGCGACAAAAGCGGAGGTTGAAGAATTTGCTCTAAAAAAAGCGGACACACGTACCGAGTTTAATATTTTCTCTTTAGGAGACGCGCTTGGGAAACGCAACAAAAAAGAACTTTGGGTTTTGTATCAAGAGGCGACAAGTGCGGGACTTTCATCTGAAGAAATTTCCGGCACGCTTTTTTGGGCGGTAAAAAATCTTGCGCTTATGAAAAATGCAAAGAACGGAGACGACGCAGGGATGAGCCCGTTTGTCGCAAAGAAATCCCGAGAGTTTGCAAAAAATTACACACAGGAAGAAATAAAAAATCTCTCGCGTTCACTCGTGACTATTTATCACGAGGCGCACCGAGGAGGCGAGCCGATGGATGTGGCGCTGGAGAGATTCATTTTGAGTATCTAAATCCCACTATGTCCGTATCCTATACTATCGGCCAAATACGGACATAGTGGGATAATAAAAAAACCAGCGTTTGCTGGTTTTTGTTTTTATGTGCCTGTATGAGGCGGAAAGAACTGTTTCTTTGGCGCTACTTATTGCGCAATGTGCAAATGATGGTTATGTGCGGTAATTTCTTGTTGTTAAGTCAACAAACTGACTAGTGTTTGAAATTTGCAAACCAACTAATTACATCTGCATATATTATACCCCCACCATATTTCGCGCGCAAGAGGTACCTGTGGATAACTTTTTAGGGTGCTAAGTCAGGGCCAAGCCACGAATTTGCTAATTCGTAACCGCCTCCCCTTGCAGTCGAGACCATTTTTAGTGTGGTCAGGAATAATTTTGTTTTCGTCAAAACAAAATTTTCACGACCCTGAGTCCAAGACACAAATCTGCTGATTCGTCGCTGTTTTGCTTGCTAGCAAAACGTAGCTCCGGCTCGCACAACTAAAAAACAGCGTGCAGACGCTGTTTTTCTTTACATTGTGCGCCCAGTAGGAATCGAACCTACGACCGTCTCCTTAAAAGGGAGCTGCTCT
>DMXP01000003.1:61652-85928 GCA_003483855.1 Candidatus Yonathbacteria bacterium | reverse complement strand
ACCGACTGAGCTATGGGCGCATATATATTTACCGTCTACCAAATTTTATGGCAGAGCCTTCGTCCAAAACGTGAACCTGCTGGTTCAGAATCTGTTGATTCGGCTACGTGCGCATAATGCAAACAGGATATAACTTGGTACAATATTAGCTCCTCGCCTCGGAAATAAGAAAGAGTACTTTCTTTAAGTCTTCGTCCAAGAGTCTGCGCCCGAGGCGTGAACTTGCTAGTTCAGAATCTGGTGATTCGTCTACGTCGCGAATAATACCACAAAATGAGGTATTTGCAATTTTCGTACGAACCCTAAAGTGGAAGATCTATCGCAAACGCGCCTGGCCCAAGGAAGAGAAGAGCGAACGAGGCAACTGCCAGAATGATGTAAAACTCAATTGTGTTTCTTGGAAGAGCAGAAGGTTTTCGCCACTTTATGAATGTCGCCACAAGCATAAGAGCGCCTGTTACTAATACAGCGCCCTGTGTGTAAAGGCCGACAACTAAAAGCGCGCCAGCGATACCCTCTACAGAAGACACTGTCCAAAAATAAACCTTTGACGGGCGAAGGCCGAGTTTCTCATAAAAGTTAATTCGCTCCGCGCGTTGGTGAGTGACTTTCTCATACCAAAAATATACAAAGATAAGTCCGAGCGTTACGCGAAGCGCAAAGACACCAAGCATCTGGAAATCTAAAAGAGATGGGAAAAGTGATAATGTTTGCATTTGTGTATTGTAGCAAAAATTTTTATTTTTTGCTGAGAATTTTTACAAGCTCTTCACGCGCAACGGTTGCGTCGTCCCAAGAAGTTTTTTTACCATTCGCTTCCATGATATACGGGTCGGTACCTTTGCCTGTAATGATAACCGCATCGCCCGTTTTCGCGAGCGCAATCGCGCGAGCTATCGCTTCTCGGCGGTCCATAATTATTTCTGCTCGCCCGCCTGAAACGCCAGCCATAATTTCTGAAACTATTTTTGGGGGGTCTTCGTCATACGGGTCTTCATTCGTGAGGATTATTTCATCGCAATGCGCGGAGGCGATAGCCCCCATCGCAGGCCTCTTCCACGAATCGCGTCCTCCACCAGTACCGCCAAGCACGCAAATTTTCCGCGAGTCTTGAAAAACCTCGTACACTTTTTCAAGTGAGTCTGTGGTGTGCGCGTAGTCTACAATTACATCAAAGTCCTGTCCCGCGTTTACGCGCTCCACACGCCCACGAATACCGTGGAATTTTTCAATCGCGCGACGGATGACCTCTGGTGGAATATTAATCGCGCGAGCAAAAGAAATTCCTGCGAGCATGTTGGAAAGGTTGAATGCGCCCGATAGGTGCGCTTGTATAGGTGAGCCCATAAAATTAAAACTGGTGGAATCTTTTTCCAGTGTGTACGGCTCCGCGTCTTTGAGCGAGTAAGTCGTTTTTGTATCGGCGTTTACTGCTAGGAACTCGCCAGCATATTCATTGTCCGTGTTTGCAACAATAATGCGCGGACGCTTTGGAGAGTTTGCGAGAGCGCGCGCAATGGAGAGCTTTGCGTCTTTGTATTTTTCAAAAGAGCCGTGCGACTCTATATGCTCGGGGGACAGGTTTGTAAAAATAAGCACGTCAAGATTTATAAATTTGTGACGAAACTGTCGCGCGCCCTCGGATGTCATTTCTATAATCACCCAATCGCATTTCGCATTCACCGCGCGACGCAAAAAACGTTGCACAAAAAATCTTCCCGGAATGGTCATCTTGTATAGGTTGCGCTCCTCCTCATCACCAATTTTGAAACGAAGCGTGCCCGCGAGAGCTGTTTTGTAGCCCGCTTCTTCTAAAATAACGTTCACTATTTCTGCTGTAGAAGTTTTCCCTTTTGTGCCTGTGATGGCGACTATTTTTATTTTGCGCGAGGGGAAGCGATACACAAGCACGGCAAGGAGCGCAAGGCAGTAGTGATAAGCAGGTTGAAAAAAACTAAAAATATTACGAGGGATAATTTTTTTTATTATGCGCAGAAGGGTATCCATTTTCTTATTTTTTACCAAGTTGCTTTAGAGCGTCTTTGATGCGCGCCCCAGTTCCTTTTATTTCAGGAGACACTTTTTTGAGCGCTTCGCGAGCGTTGCGCTCGGCGTAGCCGAGTGCTACAAGCCCTTCTATCGCATCACGTTCGTCGCCAAGCATTGTGTCGCCCGTAATGCTCTCGTGTCCGCCGAGCTTGTCGCGAAGTTCAAGGATTATTTTTTGCGCGCTCTTTGAGCCGATACCAGAAACTTTTGTCAGAGCGCCAGTGTCGCCCATAGCGATAGCTTCCTTCAGGTGTTCTACGGGTGCGACATTCAAAATGCCGAGCGCGCTTTTTGGTCCGATACTGGACACACTGATGAGCATTTCAAAAAATTCCAATTCGTCTTGATTTTGGAAACCATACAAGTCCAGAGCATCCTCGCGAACCACTGTGTAAATCCAAAGAGACGCTTTTTTGTCAGCGTTTTTTTTGAGTGCCTGCAATGTATCAATAGCAACGCGGACTTTGTACCCCACGCCTCCAGTTTCCAAGACCACATATCGGTCGCCCGCAAAAAGAATAGTGCCAGAAAGGTGAGCAATCATATATACACTATATCAGAATAGGGTTGGCGCGCCACCTTGCATTTTCTAGAAAAATCAGTATTATGTCTGGATATGCCAATTATCAAATCAGCAAAACGCAATATTCGCGGTTCTGCGCGCAAGGCCGTTTACAACGCTCGCCGTAGCAAAGCTATGAAAGAAGTCGTAAAAGAGGTGCGGGAGCTCGTATCCTCAAAGGACAAAAAGTCTGCAGAGGCGCTCCTTTCAAAGGCCTACAAGGCAATAGACAAAGCGGCAAAAGGTAACACTATTAAGAAAAATACCGCAGACCGCAAAAAGTCTCGTCTAGCTAGGAGCATATTCAAAATCTCAACGCAAAAGTAGAAAAAGGAACATCTTTGCTTGTCTGTAAAAACGCTCAAATTTCGGCTACAAATTATTCATTATGCCTCGTCGTAATCAATAATTTTCGCTCGAAATTTGAGCGTTTTTCCTAGACATGAGATATTGAAAATGCTCCAGCCATCAAGAAAATCGCGTAACTTCAAAATCCTCTAGAACCCTAGGGGATTTTTTGTTACCATATAGCGATATGAACAACATACTTCCTGAGGAAGCACATAGTATTATTCAGAACGGGAAAGCGGTGGTTATAGATGTCCGTACACCGTCAGAGTTTGCAGATGCCCATATCCCAGGAGCTAAAAATTTTGATATCTACGACAGTGCGTTTGAGGAAACAGTACGTGGTTTTAAACCAGACACTATATATGTAGTGAATTGCCAAAGTGGCGGTCGCTCTGCAAAAGCCTGCGCAAAGATGCAGGAGCTTGGGCTCGTGGGCGCGTTGAATTTGGAAGGTGGTTTCATCGCATGGAAGAAGGCAGGGCTTCCAATAGAGGGGTACTAGCAATAAAGAAAGATGGCGCCCATTACTGGAGCCTTCTTTCTGCGTTGTGGTCACGAATCACTAAGTATTTTGTTTCGAGGAATCGCAGGAATTTTTCGGCAGGACCGCGAGTACGCTTATCTTTCCCTACGGGAACGGTACAGGTTTCGCACCTCACTTATTCTCTGGCACATTGTGGTCACGAGTCACTAAGTCTACTCGGGTGAGTACACCCTGCGTGGACATAAGTGCTCGCGACCCCGCCTCGCCTCCCTCGCACAAGCCTCGGGATGGCTCCGGCTGGCACAAAGCGAAAAACTGCCATTCGGCAGTTTTCTAAATACGCTTTGTGCCCTCGGCAGGAATCGAACCTACATCGTGGGTACCGCAAACCCATATCCTATCCATTGAACGACGAGGGCAGTGTGAACGACTGACAACTGACTAAAAACAGAACCCACACACTCTACCACGAAATCGCTAAAAAGCAAAAAAAACATGCGAAGGCTTCTATAGCCCAATGACTCGCGACAGACGGTCATGTAGTGGCTCTGCTTGTGGCTCCTCGCGCAACATATGTGACAGTGACTGATGAACTTCATCAATAACTAAATTCGTAAGAGGGATGACAATATGAAGCATGAATGTTTTTTTAGAAGTGAGTAGGATTTTGGGACCGCGGTGAAACCTTGCATTGTCTTTTCCTTCAAGCACCCAAAACGACTCCAGTGTTTCCCATGGGTAAAGCCTATCGCCGGCGCTAACTCCTTTTTTAGAAAGTTTGCATTCAAGAATTTTTGGTGGATGCTTTGCGTGGAAAAGAAGAGTCCCCGTGCCAAGAATGATGATAACAGAAAGGAGTATGTTGCCGACAATAACAAACGCCACTGCGAGTGATACAGAAATAATACCAATAGCCCAGTACCAGTCAGCGCTGTGTTCGTGGTGCTCGTACTCGGGCGCTGACCACGAAATTTGATAGTCGTATTCTTCCATATATATACAGTGTAACAGTGGAGCTCGTGTGACGCAACGCTTTGCGTTGCGTCACACGAGCTCCATGCGGTACAATGCTATTTAATGAGCGATGTTACAATCTTTGTCGCATTCGGCGCAGGTATCATTTCTTTTCTTGCGCCATGTGTTCTTCCTCTCGTGCCTGGGTTTATCGCATACCTAGGCGGTATAGCGCTAGAAAAGAAAACACCAAATGAGCTTGCTTCTCGGTTTGCAATGTTTCATGCAAGTTTATTTTTTATACTTGGGTTCACAACAGTATTTGCTGTGCTCGGCCTTGTTCTTCATAGCGCGCTTGTGCAAGCGGGACACGAGCTTCAAACAATTTTAGCGCGCGTTGGGGGCGCTATTGTTATTTTCTTTGGTCTCTATTTAATGGGGCTCGTGAAGCTTTCGTTTTTAGAGCGTCCTTATATTTTTAAAGTTCACAAAAAGTTTTCTTCGCGCTCGCTTACTTCATTTGTGTTTGGTTCGGCGTTTGCTATGGGGTGGACACCTTGTGTTGGCGCAGCTCTAGGCGCAATACTCGGTCTTGCTGTGCTTGCGCCTGCAAAAACATTTTTCCTGCTTGTCGCGTACGCGCTAGGACTCGGTGTGCCGTTTTTAATTATTGGCGTGTTTGCTGGTGAGATTGAAAAATATCTTTCACGAAGTTTTGCGTGGATGCAATATGTGAATATTATTTTTGGGGGGGTCCTTGTATGGTTTGGCGCGCTAGCCTTCACTCAAAACCTTTCAATTTGCCGCGATGTGCTTTGGAGTTTCCCGTTTTAGTGGCATCATATAGTAATGAAAGCTTTCAGCAAAATGCTAATAGCCGTTTCTTTTTTCGGTTCGGTTTTTTTAGTTGGAATTTTTGATAGAAAAATGATGACTATAGTGGGAGGGGGAGACACAATGTCGGCTGCAGTTTTTTTCACACAAAGCACCACCTCTGCCCACCTCCGCACAGCTTTTGATAATGCCTCAAGAACAAAAAAGAAATTGAATGTTTTGATTGTCCCAGGTCATGAACCAAACTTTGGAGGAACAGAATTTCGCGATGTGCTTGAGCGTGATCTAAACGCCGACCTTTCTTTGTATCTGGCGCAATACCTTGTGGAGGATGGACACTATGAAGTGGTGATGACCAGAGGAAGAGACGGTTGGAACCCGCACCTAGAAAACTATTTCACAACAAATGATGAAGAGATAAAGAATTTTGTGCGTTCACAGAAGATGGAAATGCTTAGACTTGTTTCCGAAGGCAGAATAACAAAAATGGGTGATCTTGTCCCACACAACACCGCGCCTTCCGACGTCGCTCTTCGCTTGTTTGGTATTAACAAGTGGGCAAACGAGCACAAAGTTGATATCGTTGTGCATGTCCATTTTAACGACAGTGCGCCGAGAAGCACGATGGTTCCGGGTGAGTACAATGGGTTCACTATTTACACGCCCGAGCGACAGTATTCAAATTCTCAAGCGTCGCTTGATATTGCGAATCATGTATTTAAAAGACTTTCTAAAATGTTTCCTGTGAGCAATCTCCCCGGAGAGGACAATGGGATAGTGGAAGAGCAAGAGCTCATAGCGATAGGGAGTAGCAACACGGTGGATGGAGCAAGTATACTCATTGAGTATGGATATATTTATGAGCCACAGTTTCGCGCGCCAGAGGTACGCGCGATGGTTTTGAAGGAACTCGCGTTTCAAACATATCTTGGGCTCGCGGATTTCTTTGGTGAGTCATCGCTTGTTGTTGGCCCACATCAAAGCACACTCTTGCCATACAGCGGGAACTCACCAGTTAACAAAACAACTTTAGCAAATACTGAAGTGTTGGCATTTCAGGCTGGTCTTCTTGCAAAGGGGTATTATCCGCCACGAGATTATTCACGAAATGATTGCCCACTGTCAGGTTTTTTTGGACCATGCACAAAGACCGCCTTGGCTGAGTTTCAGCGAGAGTTTGGAATAAGCGGAGAGGGTGGAATCGTCGGACCAAAAACACGCGCGGAGCTTCGCAACCTTTTTGAGCCGAGTTTCGTAAGCAAAATATAGTTGTTACAAACGGAGCATCCAAAATGACTCTGTCATTGCGCTCGCAATAACACATCCCTAGTTTAGAAATGGCGCGTGTGTTGCTCTCCGTACTATACACGTATTTGGTCGATAGTATAAGATACGTGTATAGGTAACCCTTAGGGTGTTGCGTGGGTATTGAACCATTCCGCCTAGTCGTTAGTTGTTAGTGGTATAGTTTTCCTACATTACGGCAGGTGAAGGGACACTATGAAGGATGAAATTGAATGACACAAAAACGAAATATAATACAAGGAGCCAAACTCCCCACACGCGAGGAACCTCTGTTTTTACGGAAGTCAAAAAATATAGAAGGAACACAAAAATACCAAAGAAACCAGTAAACAAAACAGTACTTAGAACCTTAGGGGTGATAGGCGATATAATAGCAACAATACCAAGGATTCCAGCCGCGTTTACAGCAGAGGACCCTATAAGGTCGCCTGCGCTCAACTCAGGTTTTTGCTCCAGCGCAACACGTATTCCAAACATAATCTCAGGCAAACATGTGCTGAACGCAATAGCAAAGACTCCCATAACAAATGGTGTGATTGAATATACTATGCTTGCTCGTTCAGCGATTGTGATGATAGCCTCACTCCCACCAACTAAAAGTATAATCCCTAAAGCAAAAAGAAGAATACTTTTTGTGGCCTTGCCAATGTCCCTCTCGCGCAACTGTTTGATTTCGGCAGTATCTTCTTTGTGTTTTTTTAATACCCAATAAACATAAAAAATATAAAGTGATAAAAGTATTAAGCCATCAATTCGCGAGAGAGTTCCGTCTAACACAAGAAAAACAGGAGTACTAGCAATTGCAAAAGTTAGCATGATACGGCTTAGGGAAATATTTTCATGCAAATTCAGCGGTTTTTTACTCAATAGAATAACAATACCCGCAACAAATGTAAGGTTAATTATATTTGCGCCAAATATATTACCGAGAGAGAAAGATGGAACATCATGCAGGGCAGAGCTAACTCCAACAAAAAGTTCAGGGGTGCTAGTGGAGAAAGCAACTAGAAGGAGAGACACAAGAAAAGTGGGGACATTAAATATCTCAGCAATATTAAGGACCTGTTTGTAGGTTATTTTTGCAGCTACAAAAATAACGAGCGCGCACGCGAGAAACCCAAGTAAATACAAAATCATATAGAATTATACTACCATAGTTGAATACGCATCCTATAGAAACCAAACTTGAGGATAATCTGTGTATCCAATCAAACACAAAAAATGACCGAGTGGGACTCAGTCATTTTTTTTGGCGGATAGGGTGAGATTCGAACTCACGGTCCACTTTCGAGGACGACGGTTTTCAAGACCGCTGCCTTAGACCACTCAGCCACCTATCCCCGTGTTGAGGCACTTGCCCATCCTAGCAAAAATTGACGAAAACGCAATGTTTCAGCATACCCAGACAGCGGTGTGCTATCATATAGTTATGCGTTACTTGGGAATTGACTACGGCACAAAGCGAATAGGACTCGCTATTTCAGACGAGGGCGGAACCCTTGCTTTTCCGTATGCCATTTTGGAAAACAGCAAAAGCAGTCTTGGGGAAGTGAAAACAATTTGTGCTCATGAGGGGGTGGAGACTATTATTGTAGGCGAATCGATGGACTACAAAGGCGAGCCAAATATTGTAAAAAAAGAGATTGATAAATTTATTGTGGAACTTCGCAATGTCCTCGGGATACCTATTATAGAAGAGCGTGAATTTCTCTCTACACAGCAAGCGCGATTTTACCAAATGAAACGAAAGCGCGTGGATGACTCCGCCGCCGCGATTATTTTGCAAAGCTACCTGGACCGTAAAAACAACAGACCAATATTAGAGACCTTATAAAAATATATGACCGAAATTACTTTTGATGAATTTAAAAAAGCAGATATAAGGATAGGGACGATTCTTTCTGCTGAAAAAGTCCACGATGCGGATAAGTTGATTAAGCTTATGATAAACTTGGGCGAGGAGAATCCGCGTCAGATTCTTTCTGGTATCGCTATACACTACGAGGATCCATCTGTGCTCGTGGGGAAGCAAGTGCCAGTGCTTGCGAATCTTCCTACGCGCACGATTCGCGGACTTGAAAGTCATGGTATGGTGCTCTATGCGGTCGGCGGAGATTTTTTGACTACAGTGGAGCCGGAGCGGGAGATACCGAATGGAACCTCAGTACAATAGTGTAGAATATTGAATATGGTATTAAAATTCAGAATCCGTATCTCTATATTCAACATTCAACCCTAAAAATATGCGACACAAGCTTCAGACATTAAAAGATTCCTTAAGCGCGTGGGCTGTGCGTCATGCGGAGGGCAAGAATGCAAAGTGGTGGCTTTTTGGGATGTCGTTTGCCGAGTCATCTTTTTTCCCAGTTCCACCAGACGTGCTTCTTGTAGCGATACTCATGACCAAAGAGCGGGCTCGAGCATTTTACTACGCGAGCATCACAACGCTCGGGTCCGTTCTCGGCGGTCTCCTTGGGTACGCTATAGGTTATTTTTTGTTTCAAACAGTCGGTGTGTGGCTCGTTGGTATATACCACCTAGAGACAGAAATGATTACCGTGCAGAAACTTTTTATGGACAATGCTTTTTTTGCTATTTTTGTCGCGGCGTTCACTCCAATTCCTTACAAGGTGTTCACGATTGCGGGAGGACTCTTTGGTATTAGCCTTCCGACATTTATTGTCGCGTCTATTCTCGGTCGCGGGGGAAGATTTTTTGCCGTTGCAACGGTGATGAAATATTTTGGAGGACACATCGCGCGTATGTTTTATGAGTACTTTAACCTCATTTCCTTCGCTATCGTTATTGTTCTTGGAGTTATCCTCTACGCTTTCTTTTTATAGTACTGTATACTATTAGTAATGAAGAGGAGTAGATTTTATCAATTTTCACCGCCTCCGCTGTTCCTTCAAATGCCGGCGGTTGGTTTGGATATATCGGACGCGGCGATGCGTTTTGTAGAGCTCATTGAAAAGCGAAAAGGATTTATCATTGGTCGTTTTGGTGAGCGCCAAATTCCACGAGGAATTATAGAATCAGGTGAAGTAAAAAACCCTGCAGAACTTCGGAAAATTTTCAGCGAACTTAAAAAAGCGCACAATTTGGAATTTGTTTCTGTGTCTCTACCAGAAGAAAAAGCGTACCTTTTTGATTTAAAACTTCCAGTTATGAAGTACAACAACATCCGCGGAGCCATTGAGCTCGCGCTCGAAGAACATGTCCCAATAAGGGCCGACGAAGCTATTTTTGATTACGATATAATAAAGGAGGACGACCAGGCCATATATGTTACTGTTGCTGTCGTTACTAGCTTGCTTGTAGATGGGTATCTTGAGGCGTTTTCTGGGTCTGGCATTACGCCAGTTGCGTTTGAAGTGGAGGCGCATTCTATTGCGCGGTCAGTTATTCCGTCATCAAACAAAAACACATTTATGACGGTTGATTTTGGTAAAACACGAACAGGTATTGCCATTGTTTCCAATGGGGTTGTGCAATTCACATCAACAATCCCCGTTGGGGGAGGATCAATTACCGATGTGGTGGCAAAAAAATTAAAAATCTCATACGAAGAAGCGGAAAAAATAAAACACGAAAAAGGTATTTCGTTGGGCGATAAAAACGAGGATCTTTCCCTTGCCCTTATGACCACCGTATCAATCCTTCGTGACGAAATAAATAAGCATCAAACATACTGGCAGGGGCATAATTACGACAACGGGGGGAAGCATCCAACCATAGAAAAAATATATCTCTGCGGTGGAGATTCAAATTTAGCAGGTTTTGTAACTTACTTAGCGTCGGGGCTATCTTCACCTGTTGAACTAGCGAATGCAATGATAAATGTGAACACCCTTGATGAATATATCCCAGAGATCAGTTTTAATGATTCACTTCGCTATGCTACAGCTCTAGGACTGGCTCTACGTCGTCCGCTATAACAAGTATCATGCTTAACATACTTTCCACAACAGAGAAAAAAAAAATATTACTGGAATACCGTCTTCGCCTTGCAGTTGTATCTACTCTTGCGCTCGGGTTCATTGCGATTGCGAGTTTGGTACTTCTTTTCCCAGCGTATCTTCTCGCAGTTTCAAAATTTAAAGCAGCTGAAAATCAAGTTGTAGCACTAGAGAAAAAATACGGTAGTAGCGCTCAGGAAAAAGAAATAAGCGCGCAGATTCGCGAAATAAACAATAAAATACTACTGCTTTCAAGTGGTGGCACAAGCGAACGATTGTCACCACCAGAAGCAATCGCGAACATATTAAATCTTAAAGGAGAATTGATAAAGATTTATACATTTACACACGAATCAACTGCAAGCAAAGAAAGGATTGTTTTAACTGGTGTAGCAAGTGACCGTGACAGCTTGGCAAATTTTTTTGAAACATTAAAAAAATCACCAGCGTTTACGAGCGTTACTATGCCGATTTCAAGTTATGTAAAGAGCGAGAATATAGACTTCTCAGTTGTTTTGGAAAGGAACACAAAGCCACCAGAAAAGAAGAAATAAAATCAACCAGATGAAAGCAAACAAAAAAACATTATTACTTTTAGCAACAGCAACAGCATTCACGCTAGCTGTTGGTTCTACGTACGCATTTTTATTTCTAGTCACAAAGAAAAAAACAGCAGAGACAGCATTGCTCGCCGAAAAGATAGACGAACTTTCTGGGAGGGAGTCGCGCATCGCATCATCAGTTTCTGTTTTAAGACGTGAAGACAAAAACATACAAAAAATATCAGAGTATTTTTTTAAGGAGAGCGAGGTGGTGTCTTTTGCTAAAAAAATAGAGGCTCTTGGCGCGCAGTCTGGAACAAAACTCACCATAGAGGCTCTAGATCAGGGGTACACTGAAAAGACTGCCCCATTTTTAAATTTCCGCATAAAGGCAACAGGCAAGTTTGTTGACATAGAGCGATTACTGGTGCTTTTAGAAAACTTTCCCGGGAAACTAGAATGGAAGACAGTAAGAATTGTGCGCGAGGAAATACCAACCTATGTGACTCAGGGTGGTTCTACAGCAAAAATCGTGACAACAAATGCGCCAGAATGGAAGGCAGAAGTATTTTTAGTCGCGCTTAATTTCATGAATCAATAATATGCAAAAAAAAGACTGGAAAGCCGAGTTCAAAAAACTAACCTACTCAAAAGGCTCAGATGCTCTTAAAATGGAGATAACGCCATACCGAGACTGGAGAATCCTTACTATTTTATCTTTTGTAGGTCTCGTTTTAGCAGGTAGCTATAATGTATATGTTATGATTCAAATTAACCGCGATAGTTTTTATGTCGCCCCACCAAAATCCGCCGGTGTCGCGAAGTTCAACGAAGAAGGGCTTGCAAAGGTCATTACTAGTATTGATGAAAAAGCAACCAATTTTGAAAAGGCAATAACAGAAATTAGAGCAACAGTTGACCCTTCTTTGTAGTGCTGGTAGAGTCTATAAAGTCCATAAAGTTGCGAGTTCGAGAGTTCCTTTACTGACTTTTGGCTTTTAACTTTGGACTAGTTTTACGCCCCTGTAGTTAAATGGATATAACTGCGGACTTCTAAGCCGTTATTCGAGGTTCGATTCCTCGCGGGGGCACAGCAAAAAAAGAAACGCCTTGAGGGCGTTTTTTTGCTGTACCCCCGCGAGGAATCGAACGGGAAGGGGGTCGGGGAAGAACTAGTTTACGTCCAAGACGCGAATCAGCTGATTCGCCGTGGAGGAAGGTTTGGGAAAACCGCGGGTTTCCCAGGAGTGAGATAGCGAAGCGTCCTCGTGGGGGCACCAAGCAAAGAAAAACAACGCGTAGGCGTTGTTTTTCTTTGCTTGGTGGGAGATAGAGGACTTGAACCTCTGACCTTCTCGGTGTAAACGAGTTGCTCTACCAACTGAGCTAATCTCCCAAATATTTAATTTTTACACTATTCCTAGGAGATACTTACCGAGGCTGTCTTTTGAGCCTACCAAAACAGCTAACCTCCCAATTTGCACACGATATCACGAAGTGCCCCATCCTTCAAGTCCTTGCCTTTTCACACTAGGCACGTTAGGGTAAGTGGTATGCAAAAGCGTCTTACTTGTCGAGTGACTGGCCGTGTGCAATTGGTGATGTTCCGCGATTTTGTAACACGAGAAGCGCGGTCTCTTGGAATCAAAGGCACAGTAAAAAATAACCCCGACGGATCGGTGTCTATCGTAGCCGAGGGTGAGGAAGTCGTTCTCCACGCATTTCTAGAGCTTATTGGCAAAGGTCCGATACTTGCGCGAGTGGACAAGGTAACGGGAGACTGGGAAGAGCCCTTGGGGGGATACAAAAATTTTGATATCCTCTACTAATCTGCTTATAAAAAAATAAATGGAAGGCCAAAAAATAAAATGCGTGGGAATAATTATGGACGGCAATCGCCGATGGGCTCGCGCGCATAACAAACCAACTTTTGAAGGACACAATGAGGGCTACAAAAGACTTCAGGATGTCGTACGGTGGACGCGCGAAGCAGGCATCGCGCACTTGGTCGTGTACGCATTCTCCACAGAAAATTGGCAACGCAGTGAAGAGGAAGTTGGGTACCTCATGAAACTGTTCCGTTCAATTCTTAACAATGAAGTGAAAAAAATGATTGAAGAGAAAGTGCGAGTGTGTTTTGTTGGAGACCGCGCGCGTTTTGACAATGATATTCAGGAAGCAATGGTAAAAATGGAATCCGAAACAGCGAAGGATTTTAATATTACTCTTCACATCGCAATGTCGTACGGTGGACGCGCGGAGATTCTCTACGCGACAAACGCGCTTCTCGCGGAGGGTGCGACAAATGTTACTGAAGAAGAATTTTCAAAAAAACTTTGGTCGTATCCAATGCCGGACCCAGACATACTAATTCGTACTGGTGGCGACCAGCGTCTTTCTGGGTTCCTGCCTTGGCAATCTGTATACAGCGAACTTTTTTTTGTGGATGCATGGTGGCCTGAGTTTTCCGAGGAGAAATTTAATCGTATTCTTGCGGAGTTTAATTCACGCGAACGAAGGATGGGGAGGTGAGTCGAAAAGTGTTAATGTCCAAGCTTGCGTCCAAGACGTGAATTTACTAATTCAAAATCATCTGATTCGAAGTCCATAAAGACAGATGCAAATTCCTATTTTATACGAAGATAACGAGGTGTTTGCGACGAGTGTATGGAATGCGGTTTTGATATCCGAGCCGCTGCAGGAGTTGAGCCGAGATAGAGAGGCGTCCCGATTTTGAATGGCTCAGAATCCGCTGACTATGTATACAACCCTATAGTTACCGTATACATAGTCATCGGTAGATTGTTTCATGATCATGATAACCGCGCTTTTAATGGGGAGCTAAAAATGCTAGGATTTGGTGAATTATGACCCTCACCGAAAATGAAAAGCGAGATGTGATGAAGTATTTGGAGGAGGGGAAACCTTTGCCTGCGAAGTATCGTTTCTTGCTGTTTGGGGACGCAGAGGAGGTTGAACTTGTTTGGAATGGAAAGACGGATGAGGTGACAAATGTCGTGCTTCCTTTTCAAGTAATCGAGCAGATTGACGAGCCGAGAGAAGGTAAAGAATTTGGCGATGGCGGGACACTTTTTGATATATCAGGAAAGCAGATAACAGGCTGGACCAACAAGCTCATCTGGGGCGACAACAAGCTCATTCTCTCATCGCTCAAAAACGGCCCGATGCGCAAAGAGATAGAGGCGCAGGGCGGGCTCAAGCTCATTTACATTGACCCACCGTTTGATGTGGGCGCGGACTTTTCGATGGACATAACCATCGGCGAGGGCGAAGACGGCGAGAGCTTTACCAAAAAACCATCGGTGATAGAGGAGATTGCTTATCGTGATACTTGGGGTAAGGGCGCGGACAGTTTCATCGCGATGATTTACGAACGCCTCAAACTGATGCACGATTTACTTGCTGAGGATGGGAGTATTTATGTGCATTGTGACTGGAGACTCAATTCACATATGAGACTTATTCTTGATGAAATCTTTGGCAAGGACAATTTTAGAAATGAAATTGCTTGGTGTTATTCAGGTCCAGGGAAGAACGACAAAGCCTTTACTCGAAAACACGATTCAATTATTTTTTATACGAAAGATTTCAATCAGTCCACCTTTAATATTCAAAGAATTGAGCATAAATCTGGAATACATAATAAAGGTGCTTTTCTGGGGAAAACCAGTGAGGACTCAGCTGACCGTGTTGCACAATTAGAAGAAGAAGGTAAAAGACTTGAAGACTGGTGGTCAGATGTTTATACCGCAGACAGAAAAAGAAATGAAATAGTTGGTTATCCGACACAAAAACCTGAGGAATTGTTGGCTAGGATAATCGAAGCCTCTTCAAACGAAGGCGACCTTGTTGCCGACTTTTTCTGTGGTTCAGGCACAACTCTTGCCGTAGCAGAAAAACTAAATAGAAAATGGATTGGTTCTGATCTTGGGAAATTTGGTATTCATACTTCGCGCAAGAGAATGATTGGCGTACAGAGAGAGCTCAAGAAAGCTGGGAAAGATTTTCGCGCATTTGAGATTTTGAACGTTGGTAAATATGAACGAGAGAGTTTTCTCAATACCAACGATGATTTGCGTGCAGAAGAAAAAGCGAAACAAGCAGAACGCAAAGAAAAAGAGTTTATCAAGCTCATCCTTTCTGCATATAAAGCAGAAGCTGTTGAGAGCTTTGCGCATGTTGTGGGAAAGAAGCGAGACAGACTTGTTGCTGTTGGTCCAATAAATCTTCCTGTGTCACAGAAGTTTATACAGGAGATTGTTACCGAGATGAAAGAAAAGAACCTTTCAAAAGTTGATGTTCTTGGGTTTGATTATGAAATGGGACTTATCTTTGATGATTTTGTAACGCAAGGGGTTGATATTGCCTTCAAAATAATTCCTCGTGAAGTGTTTGACAAGAGAGCTGTCGAGCGTGGACAGGTAAACTTTTATGACGTTGCGTATATCGACATAAAACCAATCGTGACAGGGAGAGGAAATATAAAAGAGCTTTCTATTGAGCTAACTGATTTCTCTGTGTTCTACAATCAAGACAATGCCGGAATCGATGAAGAGCTGAAAGCAGGAAGGTCAAAGGTTATTATTGAAAATGGTCAGGTAATCAAAGTGACAAAAGATAAAGATACTGAACTCGTCTCACGAGAAGTCCTTACCAAGAAGTGGAGCGATTGGGTGGACTATTGGGCTATTGATTACGATTTTGCTGATAGAAAAGAAATCATCAAGGTCGTAGAGGGTGGAGAGGAGAAGGAAGTTTGGACTGGAGATTATATTTTTGATAACGAATGGCAAAGTTTCCGCACAAAGAAAAACAGAAATCTTGAGTTCAAGTCTGCACCCAAAGAGCTTCAAAAGGGAGACTACAAGGTGGCGGTAAAGGTCGTGGACATTTTTGGGAATGATACAACGAGGGTGGTGGATGTAAAGATATAGAAACACATGAGCTTTTTTAAGAACAACAAAGAAATAAAAACAGAGGACTTGAAACTCTCAGACTATGACCAAATCTGGACGAAGTTTTGTTTTCTCGATGAAACGGGGAGCCTCAGTGGTCTCACGGATCAGTATTTTACTGTTGGGATACTGAAAATGAGCCAGCCATACTACCTTCAAAGCAGATTATATTTTGAAAGAAGTAAAATTAGTTTTTATGACGAAGTAAAATTTAATAAATTATCAAAAAACAACCTAGCTTTTGCGAAAACGGCGATAGATGCTTTGTTTGACACAAAAAGTATTAATTTCTATTCGTACTCAATTAGCACAAAAAGCGATTACTACTTGAAGAATTTTGACGAGAATCCGTGGCTTGCCTACGAGCAAATAACTCTAAAACTATTAGATGCTTCACTCTCTAAACATGAAATTATTATTCTGATCGCTGACTATGTAACTACGCCCAAGGAGATCCGTTTTGAGGTTGATACAAAGAAACACTTTAATAGTACAAACAAAAGGCTTGCATTGGCTGGTGTGTGCAGGTTTGACTCAAAATCAAATGATTTATTGCAATTAACTGATCTGTTAATAGGGGCTATAACTTACGATATTAAGTACAAAAAAGGTCTCGTGCCTGGGTCAAAATATAAACTTGAATTGGTTGAGTATTTAAAAAATAAGTTAGGAGCAGATACTTTTGAGGACGGTTTCAAGAATTACAATTTTAACCTGTTTGTTGATAAAACAGACCATTTTAATGGTTCTCAGGTTAAGGATGTCGAGAATGAGGCAAATGAAAAGGGGCTATCGTCCTAACGGTCGACGCCCCTTTTCGGTACCTGTATAGTATAGCAAGCCGTTGGTATATTGCAAGCAAAATAAAAAGTTATCCACAACCACAAAAACATGGCCCTACATAAAGATTTTCCAAAAGACCCATACGCAATCCTCGACCATAAAATTAGGTGGTTTCCTGCTGACGAGGATTTGCGAGAGAAAGGATTTGAGAAACTCATTCCGCCCCTTGTCGCCGAGCTTCGCAAGCAGGTTTATGAATGGCGCAAAAATAACTACGAGGGCGCGAGCGAAACATCAAAAGCGCTTCTTAATTGGTGGTTTAAGGAAGAGCATATTTTGTATGACCAGCATGGCGTATCGTCTAGTTTCCGCTATTACTTTGCGCAGAGGGAAGCACTAGAGACGGTGGTGTGGCTCTATGAGGTGGCAAAAGTGAAAGATAAGCACGACCTCATTCGCTACAACTCCACGGGCGTACTGAGCGCGCAAATGTTTACCGAGGATTGGCTTCGCTTGGTAATCAAAATGGCGACTGGCGCAGGCAAGACTAAGGTGATGAGCTTATTGATCGTATGGGCGTATTTTCATAAAAAATATGAAGCGGACTCAAGGCTTGCAAAGAATTTCCTTTTGATAACGCCAAATGTTATCGTTTTTGAGCGAATTAAAAATGATTTTGCTGGATTAAAAATTTTTCACGATGACCCTGTATTGCCAGACAATGGATACGAGGGGCAAAATTGGCAGGATGATTTTCAAATCACGCTTCACTTGCAGGACGACTTGCGAAATGTTTCCGATACGGGAAATATATTTTTGACCAACATTCACCGCGTGTTTGAGAGCGATGTGCGCGTGGCAAGTGCTGATGACGAAGATGCAACAGAATACTTCCTTGGGAGTAAACCCGTTACAAAGACAAATGATTCAATGGTTGATTTGGGAATGATTGTGCGTGATATTGACGAACTCATTGTTATCAATGATGAAGCGCATCATGTGAGAGAGAATACGGCGTGGTTTGATTCTATTCGTGATATAGACAATAAGCTAAAGAATAAAGGTTCAGGGCTGGCGTTACACCTTGATGTTACCGCAACACCAAAGCATGACAATGGCGCGATTTTCGTGCAGACGATTTCGGACTATCCTTTAGTTGAAGCAATCCATCAAAATATCGTAAAAAGCCCCGTGATGCCCGACGAGGCAAGTCGCGCGAAACTGAAAGAAAATCAAAGTATAAAATTCAGTGAAAAATATAGAGACTATATCAACCTTGGTGTTGAGGAATGGCGCAAGACATACGAGGAGCTGAAACCGAGTGGAAAGAAGTCGATCCTCTTTATTATGACTGATGACACAAAGAATTGTGATGAGGTGTCGGAGTATATTCAGGCAAATTTTGCGGACTTGAAGGACGCAGTTTTGACCATTCATACGAACAAGAGTGGCGATATTTCTGAAAGTGTGACGGGGAAGAACAAGGAAGAGTTAGACAAGTTGAGAAAGCAGGCGAACGAAATAGATAGTTGGGAGAGTCCATTCAAGGTGATCATTTCTGTGATGATGCTCAAGGAAGGGTGGGATGTGAAAAATGTTACGACCATTGTAGGCTTGAAACCTTTTACTGCTGAAAATAAAATTTTACCAGAGCAGGCGCTCGGAAGAGGATTGCGAAGAATGTTTTTTGGGAAAGATGTTGAAGAAAAAGTAAGCGTTATCGGCACGCAAGCTTTTATGGATTTTGTCGCGTCTATTAAAAGTGAGGGGGTTATTCTTGAGAAGCGGGCGATGGGTGAGGGTGCAAAGCCGATTGCGCCAATGGTCATTGAGGTAGACAAAGAAAATTCTAAAAAAGATATTGAGAAACTGGATATTGAAATCCCTGTGATGTCCCCGAGAATTCAAAGAGAATACAAGAATCTAGGGTTGCTTGATGTCGCCACTTTTGGAAACGGGAAAGTTGCCGTAAAAACTTTTTCAGAAGAAGAGAAAAGGCAGATTGTGTTTAAAGAAGTTATCAGTGAAAAAATAAGTCATACGGTGGATTTGACCGGAGAAGTTTCCTCTGATTATCAGAGAGTGGTTGGCTTTTTTGCGCAAGCGATAATGCGAGAACTCAGAATGTTTAGTGGTTACGATATTTTGTTTGGCAAAGTCAAAGAGTTTATTGAGAAGCAGATGTTTGACCAAGAGGTAGATATATCAGACCTCAATATTTTGGCAAATTTGTCCGAAGTAGAGTACTCGCGACTTATTAAGGATTCTTTCAAAAAAGCCATCAACGACCTTACCGTAGAAGACAGCGGAGACACAGAAATAAAAAATTATATAAAAATCAGCGATGCGCGACCGTTTGTAGTGAACGATAAAGCGTATTTGATATCCAGAAAATCCGTTTTCAATAAAATTGTGGGAGATAGCAATTTTGAATTGGAATTTTCGGAGTTTTTAGAGAACTGTGATGATATAATTTCTTATGCCAAAAATTTCCAGAACAAAGAGGCGAGCGCTTTGCGTGTTGAATATAAAAATTCTGAAGGAATGATAGCAAATTATTACCCTGATTTTTTTGTTAAAAAAGATGATAAGACGGTGTATATCGCTGAAACAAAGGGGCGGGAAGAAGCTGACGATAAATTGAAATTCGAAAGATTGCAAAAATGGTGTGCTGATGTGAACAACAGGCAAGCCAAAGTTGTCTACAAAGCTCTGTATATAAAACAAGAGGAATGGGAGAAAGATAAACTCAAAAACTTTGATGAGGTAGTAAGGGTGTTTGAGAAATAGACATATGAATATCCCAATTTTATACGAGGACGACGAAGTGCTTGCGATAAATAAGCCGGCGGGTCTTGTGGTGCATCCAGACGGACGTACAATAGAACCGACACTTGCAGACTGGCTTCTAGAAAAATATCCAAGCATAAAAGGTGTTGGGGAGACGATCCCTTTGACCAAAGGCGGAGTAATAGAAAAATGGGGGATTGTGCATCGCATAGACCGCGACACTTCCGGCGTGCTTCTTGTGGCAAAAACACAGGAATCATTTTTAAATTTAAAATCGCAGTTTCAAGCGCGCACAATTAAAAAATCCTACCGAGCCATTGTTCAGGGAACTTTCAAGGAGCTAGATGGAAAGATAGATAAACCTATCGGACGTTCAAAGAGCGATTTTCGCAGATGGTCAGCAGAGTTTGGCGCGAGGGGCGAGCTTCGCGAGGCGGTAACTGACTATCATGTGCTGGGAGAAGGAGAGGTAAAAAATAATAAACTCTCATACCTTGAGGTTAACCCACACACAGGCCGAACGCACCAGATTCGCGTGCACTTAAAAGCAGTTGGTCACCCAATCCTTCACGACGATTTGTACGCGCCAAAAGGCCCCCACATTCTCGGTTTCAAGCGTATGGCCCTTCACGCATTCTCGTTAGTATTTAAGGGTCTAGATGGAGCTGAACACAAGGTAGAAGCCCCACTTCCAGAGGATTTTAAGGCGGGTCTTGCAGAACTTGGGCTCCCGTGCTAGAGTAGCGAATACATTGTTATGGAAAATACAACTATCCAAATGAGTCCAGTAGCAGTAGCAAGTCGCAAGGATTTGCCTATTAGTGCTGGAGCTACCGTAAAAGTCCACCTCAAGATTGAGGAAAAAGGCAAGACCCGTATGCAGGTTTTTGAGGGCCTCGTGCTTGCTGTAAAAGGAGGTTCTGGAAACGGCGCTATGTTCACTGTCCGCAAGACGGCGTCTGGTGTAGGAGTTGAGAAGATTTTCCCCCTTTACTCGCCTTCAATTGATAAGATTGAAATCGTTCGTCAGTCTGAGGTTCGTCGCGCAAAACTATACTTCGTACGTGGCAAGGTTGCTCGTGATGTAAAGCGCAAAATGCGTCATACAAAGAGCGGAGCAACAGTCCCTGTACAAGAGGGAGAAGAAGTTGCCGAAGTTACAGCAGAGGAAGCGATTGCATAACAAACTCACAAGAACCCCGAAAGGGGTTTTTGCTTAATTTAAATTGGTAGACGCTATTACCTCAGAACCTGTCCACTATCTCATGCCTAGCTAAAAAAGAAAAATTTTGAGCGAAAATTGTATATTTTGACGAACCATATCGAGATACGGAGAGGAGAAATAGACGATTTGCAGCCAAAATTTTTCTGTTTTTAGTTGGCAAGCATGCATTTGAGCCATTATATGCGGTGAGATAGTGGGTAGGTTCCAAGGTAGTATAATGGTGGCATGGCAAAGAGGGGACCAAAACCAAAAGGGAAAGTGGAGCTCAAATGGTCGCCCAATTTTGCGTATGCGATCGGGCTACTTGCAACAGACGGATGTTTGTATAAAGATGGAAGGCACGTAAGCTTAACTTCTATAGACGTAGAGCAGTTAAATAATTTTAACAAGGCGCTTGATATAAGGGTGAAGATAAGCACAAAACAGGCATCAGAGAGGAGGTGGTGTACTCATGTTCAGTTTAGTGATGCGCGTTTCCATAGATTCCTTATTTCCATAGGAGTGACTCCTGCAAAATCAAAAACGATTTCTAAGGTGGATGTTCCACAAGGGTATTTTTTTTGATTTTTTAAGAGGCTCGTTTGATGGCGACGGGTGCTTCTATTCATATTGGGATAAAAGGTGGAGGTCAAGTCATATGTTTTATTTAACTTATTCTTCTGCAAGCTTGGAGCATATTGAGTGGCTTAGAAAAGAAATATTCAAGCGCGCTAATTTAGCAGGACATATATCAAAAGCACACAGTGAGAGTTCAGTCTATAATCTGAGATACGCAAAAAAAGAAGCACTGGTAATTATCAAAAAAATGTATTATAGTCCTAATGTTCTTTGTTTAAGTAGAAAGAAAGAGAAAATAAAAAAAGCGTTGTTGGTTGAAAAGAAACAGCAAAAAATCTACTCTTGACAAATTAATGCCCAAGTGGCGGAATTGGTATACGCGCACGATTGAGGTTCGTGTTCCGTAAGGATTGGAGGTTCAAGTCCTCTCTTGGGCACCAAAACAGAACTTAACGGCTTTTTCAAAATCGCTGACAATGTGCCACGCGCTCCGCGCGTGGCACATTGTCAGCGATTTTGGAAATAGGTGCGAGCTTGGTACAATAGAGACACAGGTAAAAACAAAAGGCTCCAGAAGCTAGAGCGACTGGTGTCTTTTGCTTTTACCCAAGTGACGCAGTAGGAGGACTTGGACCGAAGGCTCACCATTTTGGCGATAAGAGTATTCTCGAATCGCTACAAAATGGATAGTCTCGACCGAAGGGAGGGGCAAGTCCTCTCCTGCGCACAAAATCAAAGGCGAAACGCGAGGGAGTTTCGCCTTTAAAATTTTGTAGCGCAGGAAGGAGTTTGAACCCACCCGACAAATCCTTGCATTTTTCTGTGGATATGGTATAATACAAAGCAGAATAATAACAATTATTTAGGGTTCTTTTCAGTCAACAACTTAACATAAAGAGGGGTAGGATAATGAGACTAATTTTGCCGTTTCCTGTACCAACAAGGATTGTTGCTCCAACATTGAGTAACGTTATAAAAAGCCTTACCATCGCAAGAGTCCTGAAAAATCAGTGGCTCATTGCTATGGTGACACCAAATATATATTCTTCTGATAACTTTGGTGCAGTAGTTTACCCATGTCGATTCGACAAGAAAATAGGGCAGATGCTCCTAATCAAGGACAAGAGAATCGTCCTGAAGGCTCTACCAACAGGGAGAAAAATACAAACCAGATTTATTGAGGTCGGATTTAGTAGGGGCGTGCAAGCATCTCCCCTCAGCGAAACAGCAGACTATCCAAGCAAGAGTATATTTTCCGGTGACAGAAAGTATTTTGCAGATTTCTCAGTGATCACAGGTGAGCTTGAAAACCTTCTATCTTGTAGAAGATAATAGTAGCTAAAAGCTACTATCCCGCACACAAGAAATTCGTGTGCGGGATTTGTTTTGAAAAAATGAGCGTCACTTCCTGGGAAGTGACGCTCTGTTTTTGTCCGGCTGGTTATGCCTGTTGCTATTTGTTTTCACATATCCACATATCCAAACGATAGCTCGGACTAACTATTTTTGTGATGATTACCATGACAGCAATGACCACTATCGTTGTCGTACTTCCCAGACCATAATTTTCTGAGAAGCTTCCATGTCCAGCGCATCATCATAAACGCGATAGCAATGGAAATTATCGGGTCAATTAAAACCCAACTGGTCACCCAAATGAGGATTCCACCCACTACTACTCCGATGCTCTGCATGAGATCGGATAGTATGTGGAGACGCATGGACTCGTGAGTCACATGTTCCTCATCCACGGAGTCCATCATCCGGTGTTGGACATAGTTTCCTATGGTGCCAAGCACCGCAATGGAAATCATTATCCAATTCACTATTTCTCTTGGTTCTTGGAAGCGTTCAATTGCTTCAACCAGAACCCAGACAGCGACGCCACCAAGAAGTAATGCGTTGATGTACCCGCCGATTTTGCGTGTTCTTGTTTCATTTGCGCCACACTTTACGTTGTATCCTACAACGATAGAGACAAGAAGCGCGCCTGTGTCGGTAAACACGTGTCCGGCGTCCGCAAGGAGCGCAAGACTTTGTGAAACGATTCCGCCAACCACCTCGGCAATAAGTATCATGCCGGCGATGCCGAACAGGATTCCATATCGCTTTACTTCACACCAGCAATCAGTTGGTGTGGCACAGCCATTGAAATGACCTCTGTTCATCACACACTCCCTTTCTGTAAATGTTCAAAATTTTACTGCATTTATTATAGCAAAAAAAGACCCCATTGTCAAGCAGTAAAAATTCTGATATATTACATAAATGCTTTACACCGGCAAGGGCGACAACGGAACAACGAGCGCATTTGGATGCGATCAACGCTTTTCAAAGAGCTCTGCGATTGCCGAGGCGCTTGGCACGCTCGATGAAGTAAATTCGTTTCTAGGTGTGGTAAAAATAAAAGCAGAGGCGTCGGAGGTTTCAAAAATACTTAATGATGTTCAGCAAAATCTTTTCACAATACAGGCCGAGGTCGCGGGAGCCGATAAGCATATTGGAGAGGAGAAGGCGCACGAATTGGAGAAGATAATAAATGCGATTGAAACCGAGCTTCCGCCAATCAAAACATTTTTTGTTTCGGGCGGGACCGAGCTTGCTTCACTTCTGGACTTTGCGCGCACGCTTTCGCGCCGAGCGGAACGTCGTGTTGTGGGCGTAGCGGATGAAGGCGTGGTGAAAGTTGGCAAGGAGACACTTGCGTATCTAAACCGTCTCTCAAGTTTACTTTACGCTCTGGCTCGACAAACGAACCATAAATCTGGTATAACGGAGGAACCGCCAAAATATCAGTAGGTGAAAAAGAAATACATGGTGGCTATGGTGTAATGGTTAACACTAGAGTTTGTGGAACTCTCGATCTGGGTTCAATTCCCAGTAGTCACCCAAATACTACAAAAC
>DMXP01000003.1:51631-61517 GCA_003483855.1 Candidatus Yonathbacteria bacterium | reverse complement strand
GTTTTGTAGTATTTGGGTGACTAAGCGAGCCAACTGCTTGGCTCGCGCCTGGGAATTGAAAGCCGGAACATGTCACGTGAGATAGTGAGCCCCATCTCACGTGACAGTGAGGCGGGGTCGCGAGTACTTAGGAGCAAAGCGATTTAGTAACTCGTGACCAAGACCAGTAGTCACCCCAAAATCAAAATCTAGAATTTTGAAGCACTAAATTTGTATCTATGCCAATCGCTCGGTTAATGAACATATAAAAACTGCATACAAGCATCAGCATTTTTGCAGGTTTAATGACGGTGTTTGTTATACTATAAGTATATGACTCGTTATCGTCCGCCGAGAAATGTTTTTTTAATCGGCCTCACAAGTTTCTTTAATGACATGTCCAACGAAATGGTGCTATCCATTTTCCCTGCGTTTTTTACGTCTGTATTAAAAGCGGGAGCGGGATCGCTTGGTCTTGTAGAGGGGCTCGCTGATGGTGCTGCGAATATTATTAAAATTTATGCTGGCAAATATTCCGACAAGATAAAGAAGAGAAAACCTTTTATGATTTTTGGATACGGGCTTTCGGTGGCGACACGTCCGTTGTATATACTCGTGTCGTCGGTCGGCGGAGTTGTCGGTATTCGTGTAACTGATCGCATTGGAAAAGGACTCCGCGAGGCGCCACGCGACGCTATCATTTCTCTCTCAACACCAAAAGAAGAAATGGGGCGAGCGTTTGGTTTTCATAGGATGTTAGACACGCTCGGCGCAATACTAGGACCACTCGTTGCGTATTTAATTCTTCGCGCGTACCCGGAGGGATTTAATATTGTGTTTGTCGTTGCGTTCATTGTTGGAATACTCGCTGTTGCGTCAATTCTTTTTGTGAAGGACATCGCTGGGGAGGCTCGCAAAGGGAATTTGTCTCTTGATTCTATTTCTGTTTTTCCTCCAGGCTTCAAGCGGTACCTTGTGGCACTTTTCCTTTTGTCGGCGGGGAGTATTCCAGTAGCCGTGCTTTTACTAAAAACTCAACATCTAGGTTTCTCGCTTGCTTCCATCCCGCTTTTTTATATGCTCTATAGTTTGTCGTACGCGGGTTTTTCTGTTAGCGCTGGGGGAATGAGCGACCGCATTGGCGCGCGTACAGTGATGCGTATTGGGTACGTAGTACTTTTGATAGGGTATTTTGTAGTGGCTCTCGCGAGTGGAGCGATAACTCTCGCTTTGGGGTTCTTGTTGCTCGGTCTTTTCCCAGCGCTTACAGACGGTGTGGCGCGAGCTCTTGCGGCGGAGCTTTCACCAGAGGATCACCGCGCAGGCGCGTATGGCCTTGTGAACGCGACTGCTGGATTTGGTTTAATGTTTGCGGGAATTGCTGGTGGATATATTTGGGAATACTTTGGGGCTAACTACGCGCTTTTTACCGGAGGAGTGGTTGTGGTACTTGGAATAGCCGTGCTTTCAACTGTCATTGCAAATGGCAAGGAAAATTTGAGAGCGTAAAAAAGAAATACCCCTTCACGAAAGTGAAGGGGTATCAGTACGGCGGTGCGCGATGACTCGTCTGCGGACAAGATTTTCATAGTACTCGGTATGCATGCGATCCTCAAACTTTTTAAGACGCATGTTCTCTTTTGCGATATCTTCCTTTGTAGGGATCGGTCGCAACCTCGTGATATCCATCCACAGCCTATGCCACTTTTTCAAAAATGTTGTCTTGTTGAGGAGCCCCATACCATCCGAATTAAGTGATGGGTGGAATTCGTCTTCGCGAACCCATAGGGTACACCACGAAAGGCGAAGAGGCCAAGGGAGTTTAAAGCAGAGCCATCGGTCAAACGCATCCCACTTTTGAACTACAAACAGATAGATTAATCCAAATAAGTATCTCATCTCATTCTCCTCGCGGTTGTTATTAGGAACTGACTGCCAGAAACGATACCACAAGACCCTTGTTTACGCAATGCCAGCAGACTGATATACTATATAGACATATGAAAACCATTTTTGAAACATTTAAAAAGAGCATTTACAATCCAGTTTTTTACCAGAATGCAGTTACGACACCACTGCCTGACATTGTCCGTTACTACATAAAGTTTGTACTTCTTCTTTCTGTTGTTATGACAGCTTACCTCGGTGTAGCACTCGTTCCTCAAGGGATTAGATTTGTGAAAGAGGACGCGCCAGAGCTGGTAAAGAACTATTTCCCTTCAGAGCTCACTATTAATATTGAAAAAGGAATCGCGTCCGTGAATGTTAACGAGCCGTATATTGTTCTTGGCAAAAACGGTTCACAGGCTGTTCTGAAAGAGCAGGCGCTTGAGAGTATGCTTGTAATTGACACAAAAAACGATTTCAACAAAAATAAATTTGATGAGTATAAAACATTCGCTCTTCTCACAAAAACAGAAATCGTAACAAGGAGCAACAGTGGTCAAATTACAATTCAAGATTTGCGCGCGGTGCCAGACGCGTCCATAAATCAGGAATGGTTGCTATCGTGGGTTGAAAAAACCAATAACTCGCTTGGTGCTATTGTATTTGTTGGTATCATTGGAGTATTCATCGCAATATTGTTTGGTTATTTGAAATATTTTATCGTGCTTCTCTTATTCGCTCTCATCCCGCGTCTTATCGCGTATCTAAAAAAGATGCCGTTGTCATACGGTGGTGCATACAGGATTAGTCTCTACGCGATAGTTCCCGCGCTCGCTCTTAAAACACTCGTGAATATTTTCGGTGTCTTCTTTATCCCCGCATACTTTACTCTTCTTGTGTTCATGCTTATCGTGGCAATAAATATGAAGGAGTCAGAAGAGCCGACATTGTTTGAAAACAAATAAAAATTATGAAATACGAACACATTGCATCGGATGATGTTATAGCAAAAGTTGTAGAGAACCTGAAAGCGCGCAACATTCACGCGGTTGTCGTGGATACAAAAGAGGAGGCGCTGGAAGAAATTAAAAAACTTATTCCAAACGGCGGTTCTGTGATGAACGGTTCTTCAACAACACTGAATGAAATTGGCTTTGTGGACTATTTGAAGGAAGGAAATCATGGGTGGGATAATGTGCACGCGGATATTTTGAACGAAAAAGACAAAGCGAAACAAACGCGCCTTCGCAAGGAGTCGGTGCTTGCGGATTATTTTCTTGGAAGCGTGCACGCTATTACAGAGGCTGGGCAACTTATGATTGCTTCCGCTTCTGGGAGCCAGATTCCAAGTTATGCATTTACTTCAGACAATGTGATTTGGGTTGCGAGCGCAAATAAGATTGTCGCCGACCGCGAGGCGGGGTTCAAGCGCATTGAGGATTATGTATTTCCTCTTGAAAACAAACGTATGCAAGGAGCTGGTTATCCAGGAAGTACCATCGGTCGCGTGCTCGTCATTGAGCGAGAGATAATGCCAAACCGAAAACTTACGCTCATTCTCGTGAAAGAAAAATTAGGATTCTAGTTGAGCAACGTCCATTTTTAGTTTTTGCCAAATTACGATACCGAGCGCAAACAGAATCGTTGAAATAATCGCAGACAAGATGCAGTAGACGCAAAATGCTTTGATGAGGAATTTTTGAACGTAGATAAAGTATAGAGAAGAGAGAAAACCGAGAGTTGTGGCTACAACGATAAGTTTTCCTACAATAAGATTTTTAGTATCCATATAAAGGAGCGCGAGAAAGCCAATACCGAGATAAAATAGAACACCCCAAGTAGCAAGAGGTATACCAAATAACACCGAATGTGGAGATTTTGACACAGCATCGCATCCGCTTGTTATGAAGCAGGGAATCGGCGCGCCGGAAACGCGTTTCGCGAGAAGGAACGCCGAGTCGGTGAAGCCAACGAGCGCGAGCGCGATGATAGCCCAGAGAATGATATTAGGGACATGTCCCGTTAGAGGGCGCTCAGTATTTTTTGTTTCGTTGGGAAACATAGAGAGTTTGGTTAGAAGAAGCGATGAAGTTATTTTTGTTCTCTATCGGGGTGCGTGATTGCATAGTCAATGAGAGCTTTAAGCTCCTGTGCGGAGCGTGGGTTGTCAGACAGTTTACCATTTATGAAGAATGTTGGAGTGTGGTCAACGCGAGAAAGTTTCCCGCTTTTTAGGTCGCGTTCAACTTTTGCTTTTACAGCGTCGCTTTTTACGTCAGTTTTATATTGATCAATATTAAGCCCAATCTTTTTTGCGTATCCTTCAAAAATTATTTGCGCGGTTACACTTTCAGACCAGTCATCCTGATTTTTGAAAAGAATATCTGCCATTTCCCAAAACTTTCCTTGTTTCCCTGCTGCTTCAGATGCGTATGCCGCAGGAAGAGCATTTTTGTGTTGAGGAAGAGGGAAGTGGCGATAAGTGAATGAGATTTGATCCTTATACTCTGCAAACATTTCCTCAAGCATTGGGTAGTATGAACCGCAGGCAGGACATTGGAAGTCGCTATATTCTGTGAAAGTCACTTTTGGTGTTTTTGAACCTTTTGTCCAGTCAGAATCGTCCAAAGGAAGGCTCATTGTGCCGTCTTTGCGAGGAAGTTCAGCAGGCGCGCCTGTTGCTACCTGGTATGCGCCGATTCCCGCAATTGCGACAATGAGTGCCGCCGAAAACCAAATAATGATTCTTTTTTGTGTATCCATAATCCAACAATAATACCAAGATTTAGGATGTTTGGGAAGTTTTGCGTTTGTCGTGTAGAATAGGAGGATGAAATACCAAGGACATTCAAACGAAAGTGGGACCGCGGTTGATACCAAGCGCGTGGAGGAATATGTCGCAAAAATGCGTCGCGCGATGAGCGACAGCGCGTACTCTCTCCCAGAGGCGTCACTCCGTTTACCATTTGATGAAAATCTTCTAAAAAAATCCAAAACACTTGCAAGTAAGCTCGCGGGACCAAAACTTTCGTATATTTTGGACATTGGTATTGGCGGTTCAAATCTTGGAGCAAAAGCGCTATACGAGGCAACTGCCGGAACGATGGATGCGCACACCCCGTTTGTGCCAAAAATACTTTTTGCGGATACATGCTCGCCTGAACTTCTTTCTGATATTACGGAATTACTTTTAGACGAGGTATCGGACAAGGAAGAAATTATTATTATTGTCGCAAGCAAGTCAGGCACAACCACTGAAACAATTATCAACGCATCCGTGCTTGTCAGCGCGCTTGAACAAAAGTTTGGGTCGCTTGCAGACCGTATTGTGTGTATCACTGATGAAAAGTCACCACTTTGGGTTATGGGAGAGGAACAAAAATTTCATTTGCTTCCAGTTCCAAAAATTGTCGGCGGGCGATTTTCGGTCTTCTCGCCAGCAGGAATTTTCCCGCTTTTATGCGTGGGTGTAGAAGGGGAGGCGCTGATGCGCGGAGCGCAATCGGTCATTCACGATGCTTTAGACGGCGGTATAGAGAGCAATTCTTTTAGGCTTGCGCTTGATATTATTTCTTGGCATAAAAAAGGCGCGACAGTGTTTGATTTCTTTGTTTTTAATCCAGAGATTGAGTCCCTAGGCAAATGGTATCGCCAACTTTTTGCGGAGAGCATAGGAAAAGAAAAAACAATAGATGGCGCGCCTACAACGCATCGTATGGTGCCCACTGTCTCTATTGGTTCAACCGATTTGCACTCGGTGGAGCAGATGAACCTTGCTCAGCCAAATATATTCGCGCGTTTTCTTGTGCGCGCGCATGCGCCACACTGGGAGCACCAGTTTTTGGCAGAGGATAAAGTGTTTGCTCCGCTTGTGCCGGGGGTTTCTCGTCGCGCTCCGTGCGAAATCCTTGACGCCATTTACAAAGGGGTGGCGGAAACATACAAAGAGCGCGGAGTTTCATACGGCGAGATTTTACTCACCGATCTTGACCCAGAGTCTCTCGGGTCGCTTATGCAGTTTATGATGTGCACAACGATGCACCTTGCGAACCTTTTAAATATCAATGCATTTGACCAGCCAAATGTGGAGGCGTACAAAGAAGCAACAAGGAGGATTCTGGGGGGGAACAACTGACAATAAACAACTAACAACTAACAACCGTTGCTTGTCATTTGTCCCTATATTTATGATACAATATATCTATTAGCAACCATTAATATTTATTTATGAAGCACATTGGAAAATACGCAGGCGTACTCGCAATTCTTGCCGTGCCAGCAATCACTTTTGCATATGGAGGGTTGAATGAAACATTGCAGTCGTTGATAGTCATTGAGGACAGCTCAAAGATGCTTGAAATGATCTCACTTTGGGCGACGCTCATTGTTGCGTTTGCTACCAGTATGATGGTGTGGGTAGGTGGGCGGCACATGCACGGCGGGGTTTTCGGAAAAGTTTTAACTTTTTTTAGCATCGGCATGACGCTCATCTTCCTAGGTTTCGCGACGGAGGTGCCGTGGTTCCAAGGTTATGATCATCTGTATTTAAAGATGGTTCACGACTCGCTCTATATTATCGGTTATGTGCTTATGGGTGTTGCCGCAAGCAGGCTCCTAAAAGTTATTAAAGGCGAATAAGTAATACTATTTATATGGAACAAGCAGAACAATACAAAGCAGTGATGGCGGAAATTATCGCAAAGCAGAGCATTATTCTTGGGCCTGATATGGCTGTTGCGCGCGCAAAAAAAGTTTCTGGTATTGATGTGAATGAAAAGGGGGAAATCACAGAAGTGACTGGCGACCCAGCAGAAGCACTCAAGCAACTTATAGACACATACGTCGAGCTTTCTGGGCAGATTGTAAAAAACGCGCTTGGGCCAATCTTTACAAAATATCCTGACATAAAACAGTAGCATTAAAGAAATATGGTTCCACGCGAGCTCCTCCCTATGATTGTCGTTTTGGTCACACTATATCTTGTGGTGGTAGTGTTTTCGTACTGGGGCGTCCACCGTATTAAGCGCGGAGTTTATGCAAAAGACACCGAAGTAAAGAGGCGTTTGTATGAGCTCGCAATTTTGAAGGAAATCGCAGATCGCACTGGGTACTCGCTCAATATTAAAAAGATTTTGGATGTTATTGTTGGGTCGCTTAACCAATTTCTTGAGTACAGCGTAGTGTCGTACATGCTTCTAGAGCCTTCAAAGGTGGTGTTCAAGGCAGACCTTGAGCGCTCTGTATCAATGAATTTTATTAAAGAGATACGCACGCGCATGCTCGGTTCTCTTTCTGCGCTCCTTGGGCGAGATCTTTCTGGCGTGGATGTGGAGGAGACTATCACAGGCGCTATCATGATGGACGTCACAGAGGAGCCTGTGCGTTCGTATTTCAATATTCCGCTTGTCATTGGCGACCAGCTTGTAGGAGTGCTCACGGTTTCTCATACAAAAGCTGGCTTGTACAAAGAATCAGAAATGGAGATTTTGTATAAAATAGTGAATCAGGCGTCACTCGCGGTTTCAAAGCTTGAAGATGTTGTAAAAACAGAACAAGGGAAAATCGCCGCTATGCTAGAGAGTATGCTTGAAGGCGTTGTTATGACCGATCTGGATTATCGTGTTATTGCAGCAAACCCCGCCGCAGAAGCAGTGATTGGGTACAAAGGAGAAGGCGCCCCTACTATTTTTAATTTCATTGACGCGTTCAAAGAAGCGCTTGATATCAGAAGCAAACTAGAGGAAGCAATTAAGCTTGATAAAGTTCTAACAATCAACGAGGTTCTTTTTAATAATAAATATTACCAGATTGTTGTCTCTCCGGTGAAGTCAAATATTGGCTTAACGCGCGGACAAACTCTGGGGGGTGTCATTATCCTCCATGATGTAACACACGAAAAGGAGGCAGAAAAGATGCGCAACGACTTTACATCAATGATGGTGCACGAGCTTCGTTCGCCACTTGGTAATATAAAAAAAATTGGTGAAATGATGCGATCGTCAAAAATCTTGGAAGACAAGCAAGCTTCAAGCGAGTATGTTTCAATGCTTTACGAGAGCTCGTCTTCTATGCTTGATCTCGTAAATGATTTGCTAGATGTTGCAAAACTAGAAGCTGGGAAATTTTCTGTTGAAAAAAGTTCGGTTGATATAAAAGAAATACTTTCCGAGCGTATGAAGTTTTTTGAAACTACAGCGCGCGACGCGGGCATAAATATGAATTTGATTGTTGCCGATGGAGTTCCAAACAGTGTTTCAGTAGACGCGAAAAGAATTACGCAAGTTCTCAACAACCTTTTTTCAAATGCGTTGATATACACGCTGAAAGGCGGTACAGTGACAGCTATTTGTTTTTTGCACAAAAAAGGTCAAACTATATCTGATGAAGCGATGGCGGTATCTGCTCCGTGGGTTCCCGACAGTATGCATTTGGACACAACCGTGCTCCCAGACAGCGTGGTTGTGGCAGTTACGGACACAGGAGAGGGTATTACATCAGAAAATATTGAGAAACTTTTTAATAAATTCACACAGTTTGCATCAAGCGCGCGTGATTCTGAGCACAAGGGAACTGGACTCGGACTCGTGATTGTAAAAGGTATTGTTGAAGCTCACGGGGGTGCCGTAGGAGTCGGTTCAAAACTGAAGTCCGGAAGTACCTTTTATTTTACTATTCCATTGTAGTATAATAGACAGACATATGACAAAAAAAATATTGATTATTGACGACGACAAAATCTTCTCGAAGATATTACGAGATGGGTTGATTGCAGGCGGGGAAGGGAAATACGAAGTTATAGCAGCTTTTGATGGAGAGGAGGGATTTGATGTCGCTATTCACGAGAAACCAGACCTAATTATGCTCGATATGATGATGCCAAATGTTACAGGAATTGAGTTTTTGCGTAAGTATCGCAAAGAGGAGTCTGGCAAGGATACACCAGTTATTGTTGAGACACAGCTTTCTGATTTGGAGAAAATGAGTGAAGGGGTGGAGCTCGGTGTTCGTGGGTATATCATCAAGTCGGATTATTCTCTGGATACTATTTTGCGACAGGTGGAGGATATCCTTAAGTAACAATTGACAATTAACAATTGACGAATGACAAGTAACAAGGGGAACAAGAAGAAAAACGGGAACAATTAACGAAAAATAAAACTATGGAAAACAGCAATGAAAACAGCAAGGTAAAATTGTTTCAATCGCTTACCGTACTTGCTATGCTCGGTACCGTACTTGTTGGAGCGATGGTTATTTCTGAGGTCAAAGGATACCGCTTCATTGGAGGTGGAGTTTCCGCGACAAACACAATCTCTGTTTCTGGAGAAGGTGAAGTATTTGCCGCGCCAGATATTGCCAATATTTCATTTACCGTTCGCGAGGAAGCAAAAAAAGTTTCCGACGCGCAGGATAAGGTTACCGCAAAAGTAAAAACAGCGCTTGCTGGTATCAGGAAACAAGGTGTTGCTGACAAGGATATAAAAACTCAAAATTACAGCTCGTATCCAAAGTACGAATGGCAAGAAGGAACAGTTTCTTGTTTGGGGTTGAATTGTCCTCCTTATCGCCCAGGCAAGCAAGTGATTGTTGAGTATGAGGTTTCGCAGACAGTAAATATCAAGGTGCGCGATTTGGAGAAAGTGAACGCTATTGTGGATGGGCTCGCGACTGCAGGTGTGACGGAGATGCAGGGACCGAACTTTGCAATTGATGACGAGGATGGTTTGAAGGCCGAGGCTCGCAAAATCGCAATTGAAAAAGCGCGCGCAAAGGCAGAGGTACTCGCGCGCGACCTTGGGGTCACTCTTGTGCGCGTGGTGTCGTTCTCAGAGGGAGGATACTACCCAATGTATGCTCGAGCGACTTCTGTAGGTATGGAGAAGGCAATGGATAGTAGCGTAGGAGTTCCAGAAATTCCACAAGGGGAAGAAAAGATCACATCAAATGTGACAGTGACGTACGAGATACGATAGGGAGACGTTTGACGATTGACTTATAAAAGTCAACAAGTGGGCGTTGC
>DMXP01000003.1:21341-51499 GCA_003483855.1 Candidatus Yonathbacteria bacterium | reverse complement strand
GCAACGCCCACTTGTTGACTTTTTCTGTGTCAAAGAGTATAGTAAATTAAAGCCCTGCGGGGCTGTTTTTTAAGTAAAAATAAGGAGCACCGCGACTATATTTTTCTTAACCGAGCACCATCATTCACTGGGTTACTTCATAGGGACTATTAGTCCTTATGAAGTAAATTAAGTTTCAGTTGTTTGATAGGAGCAAAATGGTGCTCGGTGATGATTTTTATATCCAAGCAAGTGAGAGAAATAAAAACTACCAAGTTTTAATTTCCGAGCGAGCGCAGGATATATAGTAATCTATATAATCGTTTTACTCATTAAAAATCTATCATGCAATTTATTGAATACATCAAGGAGTCCAAAGGAGAGCTAGCGCATGTTACCTGGCCAACTCGTAAACAAGCGATTGCCTTTACTGTGCTTGTTATAGTGCTCTCGGTTTTGACATCTCTTTATTTAGGAGCGTTTGACACATTGTTCACAACAATCATTAAAAAGTTTTTCGTTAAATAACTAACAACAGACAACAAACGACCAACAACAAATACGAGAGAATTGCATCCGTTGTAAGTTGTAAGTAGTGAGTTGTAAGTAAAATCATGGCAAAACAAGAAACAACAGGCGAGCGAAACTGGTACGCAATCCACACCTATGTGGGTTACGAAAATGCTGTGCTCCGCAATTTGAAACAGCGTATTGAGTCCCTAGGCATGGAGGACAAGATTTTTAACGTGCTTGTTCCGATGGAAAAGAAAATCAAAGTAAAAGGCGCAAAGCGTGTGGAGGTAGAGGAAAAGATTTATCCAGGGTACATTCTCGTGGATATGATCGTTACAGACGATTCATGGTATGTAGTGCGAAACACTCCGCGTGTGACTGGTTTCGTCGGCGCAGGAGTAACGCCAGTTCCTCTAGCAAAGCACGAAGCTGACGCGCTATTTGCTCGTATGGCAGAGTCCACACCAAAGCACAATGTTGACCTGGTAGTTGGAGATCAAGTGACTATTGTAGACGGCCCGTTCAAGGATCTTGAAGGCAAAGTTGCCGAGGTGGACGGCGAGCGTGGTCGCGCAAAAGTGCTCGTTTCAATGTTTGGTCGCGAAACACCTGTGGAGCTAGATTTCCTTCAGATTCACAAGATATAGGCAGGGCTTGAAAAATACGCTGACTTAATGTAGACTCATCAAATTCTAATACTATGGCAAAGAAAATAACAAAAAAAGTAAAAGTGGTCATTCCCGCAGGCAAGGCAACCCCAGCGCCTCCTTTGGGGCCCGCGCTCGGTCAGGCAGGCGTGAATATTGGTGAATTTGTCACAAAATTCAACGATGCAACAAAGGACAAGATGGGAGACATGGTTCCGGTAGTCATTTCTGTATACGAGGACCGTACTTTCTCATTTGTAATGAAGACCCCCCCAGCATCTGGGCTCGTTATCAAAGCGTCTGGTGTGGCTGGTGGCTCAAAGAAGCCTGGCACGAGCAAGGTTGGCTCAATCACTAAAGCACAGCTTCGTGAAATCGCAGAAAAGAAAATGCCTGACCTTTCCGCAAACGATGTGGAAGCAGCAATGAAAATCATCGCAGGAACCGCGCGAAGCGCGGGGATTGAAGTGAAGTAGTTTTTAAAACTCAAACCTGCCTAAATTTTCTTACAGAAAACTTAGGCGGGCAAGAAAAAAGGGCGACAACCGCAAGGTTGTCGCCCTTTACTTTTAGGTACTTTTATGGCAGTATTCATTGTAGAAAGTTTTTTGTTATTTAAACTATAAAAGAGGAGAATTGTGATGAACACGACGAATATAAAGGGAATCTTATCTGTTGGAGCATCTTTTGAAGACAGATTCATCCCAGACATCGAGAGGCTTGCGATAGTCACGAAAAATCTACAGGACTCTGGGTACAAGGTTGTGCTTACTCAGGGTGTCTATGATTTGATTCATGAAGGTCACGGGAAATACCTTGCGCGTGCAAAAGAGCAAGGGGATATATTGGTTGTCGGTGTAGACACCGACGAGCTGACCCGTAAACGCAAAGGAAAAAATCGTCCTGTTGTGCCCGAAACAGAGCGTTTGAGGATGCTTACCCTCTTGCGGTCTGTTGATATCGTTACACTGCGTACTATGTCGGCTTCAGAAGAGGACGTTGATTACTTACACAAAGCGCTTCGGCCTGATGTGTTTGTGATGTCTACGACGACGAAGGATTTTCCCCTCGAGAAAAGAGTTGAGATTGAAAAGCACGTCGGGAAGGTTGAAATCTTTGAACCTCAAGCTGAGACCTCCAGCACTGCTCGGATTCGCAACCTAATGATAGACGGGGTAGCAGGGCTCGAAGCAGAGCTCAGCAAAACAGTGCAGGAGTACCTCAAAAAAATAGGGAGTCAGTCATGAAAAAAGAAACGGTGGTTGTTGCGTTTATCCCAGTGCTACACAAGGGGTATATTGATTTTTTGGACAAAAGCGGGGCTCGCAGAATATTTCTGCTGGACCCTTCTGATGCGCCAGAGCTCGAGTACCTGAAGAGAGAGATGCGCGCACTTCGGTTTGAGCAAAATGTAGCACTACTCTCTTCTCTTGGTTTTCATGTCGTTCGTTTTGGCGATGCTGTTGATTTCTTGAAACAGTCAGATGTGGAAATTTGCATGCCAAACGAAGACATCTCGCGTGTAGTACATGCGAGGCACTTCGAAGGCAGGGGTGTATTATTTGTGGACACCTTTTTGCGTTGGGATTGGAGTAGGTCAGTTGGATTTACTCCAGCAATTCCCGAAGCAGACAGAATCATTCGCAAAGGAAGCATTGAGACAGAAAAAGTCTCACGATACATTCAAACACTTTCTCAAGAGCTAACAAAAAGTTCCGATTGGTGGCGTCAAGTTGCGGCTATGGTTATTTGCAAAGAAGGGCAAGTCCTCGTCGCTCACAACAGGCATCTGCCGAATGAGTACGTTCCATATATCGATGGCGACCCACGAAATAATTTTAGCGCAGGGGAGTACATCGAAGTATCTTCCGCTCTTCATGCGGAGGTTGGAATCATTACGCAAGCAGCAAAAACGGGTACGATTCTTGATGGAGCAGATCTTTTCGTCACGACATTTCCTTGTGGCGGTTGCGCAAACCAGATTGCTGTTTCTGGTATACGTCGGGTATTTTTTACCGGCGGATATTCAAATTTAAACGGCGTGAAGACATTGCGTGACAGCGGGGTCGAATTAATTTACATTGAAACATAGGTGCATTAGGTAGACCAAGCAAAAGGCCGGCAGATTTATTTGCCGGCTTTTTTATATCCAGCAAACAACAAAAGAGGGTCGTTATTTTTCTTTGTCTTTTTTACGCCAAGAACAAAATGAGCATGAAGATGTGTCACGCTACCACCAGTATAATTTGTGTCACCAAATCGCAATAGAAATACTCCAGCAGGGAGAGAAAACTTTTTCTCAAGTTTTTTAATAATGGAAACGAGTTCCGTAAGAGCCTTTGGCTTAAGTTGAGAAAAAGATTCAATATGTTTTCTGTGCACAAACATGAAATGATGTGTAGTTCCTTTGTATGGGTCTAGGTTCTCAGTAACAACCCAATGTGTGCCGTGAACGATAGCGGGCTTCGTGTGGTATTGGAAAGAAGTTCGCTTTTTTGAGAAGTCCACGCAAAATGGGCAAACTTTGTCTTCCTGTATTTTTTTATATAGTTTTTTATTGTTTCGCGCGTGAGCGATGTTTACGAGTTGCTTCATAGCGCTTAGCATAACAAAATATCCCCACCTTTGGAAAGGCGGGGATATAAAACGTCCTACTCTTCACGTAGGTGTCGGAATGTTCATCTTTAGATGCGATGAATACTCGGACAGCGTGAAATGTGTCGGACGGAAATCGGTTATGTTCCCGCCTACTTCTGCAAGTTCAACTCTTGGGAAAGGAAACGGTTTACGAGAAATAAGTTCTTCGACACACTCATACTGGATACCATAGATATGTACGTCAGAAAAAGTGTACACAAGCTCCACGAACGTATAGTCAAGTATGCGCGCCAGCATCATACCAAAAGATGCATATTGAATGATGTTGAACACGCAACCAACCGGCAGGTCGCCACTTCGCTGTACATGATGAATAATGAGCTCTTTGGTTTCTGGGTCCACGAGGATATGAATATCCCCATGACACGGCGCAACAACTACTTTTCTCGTTCCGCCTTTCCCGATGATTTCCGGTGGAAACCAATTAGTAATGCGGTGAGTACGTAGATGTGGAGCACGTTTGATTTGCTCAACTACTGCGGTGATTTGGTTAAACACCCCGCCACCCCTTTTTGGGAACCTTGTCCAAACGGCGCCGTATGATGCCGTCCCAAGGTCCCCTTTAGGAAGTCCAAATTGAGCACACTTCTCTTCTGTAACCCAACGATCCCACCAGCGGGGGTTTAGGCCGTATGAGATGAGTTCATCTAAGGTTTGTGCTCCGTTGAGGAAGCCGATGTGTTCAGCAAGTGCTCCATAAAACATTGCTCCCGATAAGTCACGCAGGTTGATTACAGGGAAACCGTTAGCCATTTTGAAGTGGAACTGTGCCCCGACAACCATTTTTGCCTCTCCTCCCTGAATTGGGCGGACAACACGGCCCTCCTTCATGATGTGTTCCAGGAGATTTCTGTATTGAAAATCCGGAACTCTTTTTTCAAGTGGAAGATAGTTTACGACTGGTACGGCCTGGTTCGTGTTCATTAATTCCTCCGTTTTGGTTATTTGAGTAGCTTTCAGGGAACTTCACGTTTCTATGTGATTTATATCAGAAAAATTACATTTGTCAATATTAGGTTCGTGTTATACTTCTACTTTATGGAACTCAAAATAAAAAAGTTACACCCCTCGGTAAAAGTGCCAACCTACGCGCACATAGGAGACGCGGGGTTTGATTTGTATGCGATTGAAAGCGTAACAATTCCTGTTGGCGCGCGAGTGCTTGTTGGAACTGGGATTGCGATGGAAATTTCCGACGGATATGTGGGGCTCATTTGGGATAAGAGCGGACTTTCAAATAATCATGGATTAAAAACGCTAGGCGGGGTAGTTGACGCAGGGTATCGCGGGGAAGTGTCTGTGGGTATTATAAATTTGAGCGCGAGTGATTACAATGTTACCGCTGGGCACAAGGTCGCGCAGATGCTCATCCAAAAAGTTGAACGCGCGGAAATAAAAGAAGTCGCGGAACTTTCGGACACCACTCGCGGGCATGGCGGATTCGGAAGTACTGGAAAGTAGTCCGCTTACGCGCCATATGTTATCATTGTTCTAACTATGACTACAAAAAAAGCGCCACTTATTATTATCGATGGAATAGACGGGTCTGGGAAGTCCACGTAAACAGATCTTCTCAAGGAGCGATTTTCTGACGGGCAGATTGTTTTTTCACGTCAGCCGGGTGGAACACCGCTCTCTGAAATGATTCGCGATGTTTTTTCTTCTGTGGAAGCGGTGGAGGCGAGCGCAAGCACGCAGTTTTTTCTTATGTGGGCTTCGCGTACAAACTGGCTTGAAAAAGTGGTGATTCCCAATACAGAAAAGGGGACTCCCGTCATTTCAAATCGTGGGGACTCTGCAACGTACGCATACCAAGTTTACGCTCGCGAAGCGCCAGAACTCGAAGAACTTTTTTGGAGAATAAGGGATTTTGTTATGGACAAACACAAGGCAAAGGTTCACATCATCATTGATATCTCTGCAAAAGAAGCGCGACGCAGAATGAACTTGGATAAAAATCGCGTGAAGTCGCTTTTTGATTTAAAACCGCTTGATTATCACGAGCGCGCGCGAGCCGGATTTCGCGCGTTTTCAGAGAAGCTTCTAGGGCAGGTTATCATTGTAGACGGCGACCGCGACCGCGAAACAATCCACAAAGAGGTTTATGAGATTATTAGCAAAGCCTGCGGATTCTAGTCTCTCAATCTGTGGTTAGTAGTTTAATTTTGTTTTTCACACCATACACGTATTTGTCCGATAGTATAAATACGTGTATAGTAGAATATAATGAAGAAATACGAGAAAGGAGAAATAGCTGAGATCGTACTAAGGACTCTCCTTGCAGTGGGATTTATCGCTTTTGCTGTAGCGATGCCAAATGCAGTACAGATTTTTAAATATTTTGATCCAAAAAACGCGCGAGACCGCGCACGAATAAAAAGTTCAGTAATGCGCCTTGAGCGAGCTGGGTTTGTTAAACGAAAAGACGGCAAAGGAGGAGTATTTATGTTGACCGAAAATGGAAGAGAAAAAGCTATGCACTATGCGCTAGCGCAGATGAAGATTGTTGAACAAAAAAAATGGGACAAAAAGTGGAGACTCGTGATGTTCGATGTCCCTGAAAAGAAGGCGCAGGCTCGGCGCGCGATAAACCTCGCTCTAAAAAGACTTGGGTGCGCGCAATATCAAAAATCTGTGTTCATCACTCCTTTTCCTTGCGAAAAAGAAATTGATTTTATCGGAGAGTGTTTTGGAGTGCGTGACTACATTCGCATTATTACAGCGAATGAAGTAGAAAAATCCGATTTACTTAAAAAAACTTTCAATATTTAACCAATAACAAAACCAGAACTGCCATACAACCACTATACACGTATTTATACTATCGGACAAATACGTGTATAGCAAGCAGTTCTGGTTTTGTGTATGGCGTGGTATGCTCATTTTATTAAAGAGATGAAAGAAAAAATTGAAGCAATAGTTACAGAAGCGCTGGAGGCGATTGGTGTAGAAGCTGGTGTGGTGCATATAGAACGCCCAGCAGATTCGTCACACGGCGACTACTCCACCAACACGGCTTTGGTGTATGGCAAAAAAACTGGCGTCTCTCCGCGCGAGCTCGCAGGCAAGCTTGTTGAAAAGATACTTGAATCAGCAGATTCACGTCTTGGACGCGGACTTAATTTGGAAATTGAAAAGATAGAAGTCGCGGGCGCTGGATTTATAAACTTTTTTCTCACGAGTTCGGCGCTAGAATCCGCCCTTGAAAAAGGACCGTCCTTTTTAAAGAGCGGGGAGAAGGTGAATATTGAGTTTATTTCCACCAATCCAACCGGTGAGCTACACATTGGGCATGGACGCTCGGCGTTTTTTGGCGATGCGCTCGCGCGCGTGCTTGCGCTTGCAGGCAAGGACGTAACGCGAGAGTTTTATATAAACGACTCGCGCGAAAGCAATCAGATTCGCGAGCTTGGAAAGACTGCGCTTGGAAAAGGAGAGCAGTACAAAACTCCCGAGCTTGAGGAAAAAATGCGCGCTATAGATTTTACTGGCATGGATGAAGAAACGGCTGGAGTGAAGCTCGCGCATGCGGTGCAAGAAAGCAATCGTAAATTTATTGAAAAAGGACTCGGTGCGCATTTTGACGTGTGGTTTTCTGAGGACAAGGAACTTCGAGCGAGTGGCGAAAACGGGAAAATGTTGGAGAGATTGAAATCACAAAATCTCACGTATGAAAAGGAAGGCGCGTTGTGGTTGAAGACCAGCGAGTACGGCGACGCGGAGGATCCAGTCCTCGTGCGGTCAAATGGTGTTCCCACTTATCTTGTTGCTGACATCGCGTACCATCAAAATAAATTTGATAGGGGATTTAAAACAGTGATTGATGTGTGGGGAGCGGATCACCACGGGCATGTCAAGAGGATGCAAGCGGTGGGGCGAATGCTCGGCTGGCCGAAAACTCAAAATGATGCGGATCAGCCAGTAGTGTTTATTGCGCAACTAGTGTCACTCAAGGAGGACGGTGTTTCTAAAAAGATGTCCAAGCGCGCGGGAAATGTGATTTTGCTACGCGACCTCGTGGAAGAGTTTGGCATTGATGTTGTGAGATGGTTTTTTAGCGACAGAGCTCTCAATACGCAAATGACTTTTGATATGGCTATCGCGCGCGAGCAGTCAGAAAAAAATCCGGTGTTCTACACGCAGTACGCGCATGCGCGCCTCGCTTCCATTGCGGAAAAATGCAAAGGTTTGAAAGAGGGAAAGGAAACAAATTTTGCAGACCTTATTAAAATCCCATCCGCGCGAGCTCTCGCTTCCAAGATCACCGAGTTCCCAGAAGTGGTCGCAGAAATTTCTCGCGATTACAACGTGCATGCGCTCGCAGGCTACGCGACATCGCTCGCCATAGAGGCCAACGCATTTTACCGCGATGTGCGTGTTGCCGATGGGGGCACTTTCAATTCATCCGCGCTCGCCCTCGCTATACGAGCAAAAGAAACTATTGCAGAGACCTTGTCGCTTCTCGGCATTTCCGCGCCAGAGAGGATGTAATTGCGCGCTAAACGTGGGGTTTTGGCGAAGCCAAAACCCCACGTTGCAGGTTATCCCACCTCTTGTGGTATTTTTTTGTTTGTATGTGATACAATAAATACAAGTAGAGTAATTGATATGAAAGAAAAAATTCCAAAAACAAAAAACAAGGAATCAGGTATTGATATGCTTGCTCGTATGATGAAGCAGGGTTTTGATAGTGTGGACAAAAGATTTGACGGCGTAGACAAGCGTCTGGACGGCGTAGATGAGCGCCTAGACTCACTGGAAAAGGGGCAAAAATCTCTTGAAGCTGGACAAAACTCCCTTGTGCAAGAAGTGCTTGCGCTTAATCAGGCGCAAGAAGAAACCAATCGTCGTTTGACTTCAATCGAACGTAAACAGATAGGGATTCTTTCCAGCTTAGACGAAACAGTTACAAGAAAAGAATTTCAAGTGCTTGTAAGCAAAGTAGCCGTTTTAGAAAAGAGACGCTGATAGACACGGGCTCGGGGGTTTGGCTTCGCCAAAACCCCCAGCCCGCCTTTCTTACTTTTTATAATAAAAAAAGAACATTTTTCACTTACGTCCAAGAGTCTGCGGCCAAGCCGTGAAATCTGGTGATTCAAAATTTGCTAATTCGACCACCTCGTGGGTAGCAAAACACAAAAGACACAATCATCTCGCGCTTGCTACGCTCGCGCTCGTCCTTGCTGGCACAGGAGCATACATATACAGGCAGGAGATAGCGCAAGCGGCGACATATACTTTTACACAAAGTAGTTGGGCAGGAGGTGTGACAGCAAACGATGCAAACCATACAAGCAACCAATCCAACTGGACACAGTATTCCGCAACTTCAACAAATATCACAGCTGTTTCTGACGGGGTGAGTTTGAGCGCGATAATGGGAACTAAGGTTGACGATGGAGCTGGGCTCTCAACCAGAACCGATTACGCAACAGGAATAAATCCCCATGGTGTCGCCATCTCCGCCGACGGCACATCGGTGTATGTGGTGAACAACAACACCGGCTCCAACTCCGTCTCCATGTATTCCCGCAACACCTCCACCGGCGCCCTCTCCGCCAAAACTGACTATGCTACTGGTGTTAGCCCTCGTAGCGTCACCATCTCCGCCGACGGCGCCTCAGTGTATGTGACGAATTCCGGCTCCAACACTGTCTCCATGTATTCCCGCAACACCTCCACCGGCGCCCTCTCCGCCAAAACTGATTATGCGGCAGGTGGGTCGACTCCTCGCGCTATCACTATCTCCGCTGACGGCGCCTCAGTGTATGTAACGAACAACGGCTCCGCCTCCGTCTCCGTGTATGCCCGCAACACCTCCACTGGTGCTATCTCTTCCCAAACTAACTATGCTACAGGGGCGAGTCCCAACGGTGTCATCATTTCCCCAGACGGAGCTTTTGTATATGTGACGAACTACGCCTCCGCCTCCGTCTACATGTACTCCCGCAACACATCCACCGGCGCACTCACCGTCGGTGGCAACTATTCAACAGGGACGTATCCCTACGGTGTTACCATCTCCGCTGACGGCGCCTCAGTGTATGTGGCGAACTACGGCTCCGCCTCCGTCTCCATGTATTTCCGCAACACCTCCACCGGCGCCCTCTCCGCCAAAACTGACTATGCTACTGGTGTTAACCCTCGTGGAGTCACCATTTCTCCAGACGGCGCTTTTGTATATGTGACGAACTACAACTCCTCCTCCGTCTCCATGTACTCCCGCAACACCTCCACTGGCGCCCTCTCCGCCAAAACTGACTATGCTACAGGGGGGGTGAATTCCTTTGATGTCACTGTCTCTACTGATGGCGCATCGGTGTATGTGACGAATTCCGGCACCAACACCGTCTCCATGTTTAGCCGAGTTGCAACTGCAGTGGGTTTCGAATCTGGAACCCACTCGGGAACCGCGCAGACGGGGAGCGTGTCATCGGCGAGTGTGGGGCTGATTGCGACGTCCGACGGCACCCTCTCATCCAAAACCGACTACGTAGCAGGGGCGAGTCCCTTTGCTGTCACCATCTCCGCCGACGGCACCTCGGTGTATGTGGCGAACACCGGCTCCAACTCCGTCTCCATGTATTCCCGCAACACCTCCACCGGCGCCCTCTCCGCCAAAACTGATTATGCTACTGGTGGGAGTCCCCGTGGCGTCGCCATCTCCGCCGACGGCACCTCGGTGTATGTGGCGAACTACGGCTCCGCCTCCGTCTCCATGTACTCCCGCAACACATCCACTGGCACCCTCTCCCCCAAAACTGATTATGCTACTGGGGCGAGCCCCTATGGTGTCACCATCTCCGCCGACGGCACTTCGGTGTATGTGGCGAATTTCGCCTCCGCCTCCGTCTCCAGGTATTCCCGCAACACCTCCACCGGCACCCTCTCCCCCATAATTGACTATACCACTGGTGGGAACCCCCGTGGTGCCACCATCTCCGCCGACGGCACTTCGGTGTATGTGGCGAACAGTGGCGCCACCTCCGTCTCCATGTACTCTCGCAATACATCCTCTGGCATTCTCTCCGCCAAAACTGATTATGCTACTGGGGCGAGCCCCATGGCTGTCACTGTCTCTCCCGACGGCACTTCGGTGTATGTGGCGAACAATAACTCCGCCACCGTCTCCATGTACTCTCGCAATACCGTATATACCGCTTCCGGCACTTTCACTTCTGCGGTTATCAACACTGCAGGGCAGTCTGCCTTCACCACCCTCTCCTACACCACTACTCTAAACGGTCAAACTATTACCATTGATGCTCGCGCAGGCAACACGGCAACTCCCGACGGCAGTTGGACTGCATGGCAGACGGGCATTGCAAGCGGGGGGAGTATTAGCGGGCTTGCGGGTAATCAGTATATTCAATACAGAGCAAACCTTTCAACCAGCAACCCAGCCGTTACCCCATTGCTCGACAGCGTAACAGTGAACTACAACCAGTACAGCACCAGTGGAAACCTTACCTCGTCCAAATACGACTCTGAATCTGCCGCAGGTCTAATCTCTAACGTTATGTGGTCTGCAACAGGCACATCTGGAACAGAAGTAGCAAAGTTTCAAGTACGTTCATCTCCAGACGGCACCACATGGACCAACTGGTGCGGACCATCTACAGCATGTCTTGGCACCGACTATTTCACCACCAGCACCGGAGAAGTGGGAGGCATTACCTCAGGACACCCACTCCTCACCGGAGGAGACGACCGCTATGTACAATACAAAGCGTTCCTGACATCAGCGGGTATTAGCACCCCTACAATCACCTCCGCAACGATACAGTATGTGGTAAACGCAGCACCCACCGTATCAAACACCACTGCATCACAAGGAAGTGACGGTATTGTAACTGTGGGCTATGATGTTGACGATTCAGACAACAGCATCGGCAACATTGTTGATGTAACTCTTCAATATTGTACGACAAACTGTTCTACTGGAACGGAAGTATGGGCGGACGCGACGGCTGTTTCAGGCAATGTTGGCAATGATGTCGCGCTCGGCACTGGCAAAAGTATCCTCTGGGCTCCTTTCACAGACTACGCATCGCAATACAAATCAAACACGCAAAAGATTCGTGTCAAAGCAAACGACCGTGATGCGGCGAACAACCTTGGTTACGGCACCTCGGCTACCTTTACCTTGGACACGACTGTGCCCGCAATCACAACAGCGACATTAGACTCATCAACAGGAGACACATCGGTTGGTACTATTGCTTTGACGACAACAGATGACAGCACAATTCAATATCGTTTATGCAACGACAGCGCATTCCCGTCCTCTGATTCGCAAGGAAACAGCTGTGCTTGGACAACCCTTGCCGTAAGCCCAATTTCTAATTCAAACATTGCGTGGATACCGACAGGCGCGCCAAGCAACGAGGCGGTGTATCTGCAAGTTCGCGACCTCTACGGCAACGTAACCGCGCAGACTATTGTTGCTCCCGCAACACTGGCAGATTTTACTTACGCCGATGCTTCCAATACCGCTGGCGGAGTCTATCGCGAATTTCTGTCATGGTCGCCATTTGTTGCAACCACATCATCCACGTTCGGTTCTTACAAAGTGTACCATTCGCTTGATAACTTCGCGACAGCAGGAACGTTACTTACCACCATCACCAACTCCGCGACAAACTATTATGTGCACAATGTTACTACTGCAACATCTTCAGTGCAGTATTACAGAGTGCTGGCGGTGAATGACGAGGGAAACACCTCTAACTACACCGCTGTTCTTTCCGACGTTCCGGACGGCTCTGGCGGTATTGATGTCACGGCGCCGTACATACCGCTTGCTGGGATTGCCACTCCATCAATAGGAAACTCATCCGCGAACATTACTTTTAGCACATACACTAATAGCTCGCTTGCAGTCGGGGAGCTTGCTACATCAACGGTGTTTTATGGGTCGTACTCGGGAAGCGTGCCAAGCTCTTGCCCAAGCTCGAGCGTGGATACAGACACATACACGGTAAACCACAGCATATATCTTACGGGGTTAAGTCCAGACACTACATATTACTATTGTGTGGTTGCAAAGGATATGGCAGGTAACACTAGCGCGGCAACAACGGCAACAGGTGGAATATTTGAAACTGTTGGTGGTCCAAGAATTACAAACGTAACAGAGCGAGAGATTACAGACCTATCCGCTCTTATCTTTTGGAACACAAGCACAAGCTCTGACTCAAAGGTGTATTATGCAACTACTAAAACTGGTGTGAATAGCGCAACACCTACAACAGGAGCTGTTGTTACTGTGGAGGGTAGCGACGGATCATACCAGCATCAGGTCGGTCTATCTGGTCTGACTGCAGGGCAAATATATTATTACAAAGTTACTTCTACTGACACTGCCACCCCTGCCAACACATCTACGGACAACAATAATGGGCAGTATTATAGTTTTGTAACACTAAAAGACACCACTCCTCCTACAATTTCTGGTATCGCAACACCAGTGCTATCTTCTGAATCAGCCGTTATAATCTGGCAGACAAATGAGCCCGCAAGTACACGCGTACAGTGGGGGACGACGAGCTCGTATGGGCGTTCCACTATTCCAGACGAAACAAAATCCATTTATCACATTGTGACGCTAAGTAGTGGAACACTTGATATGTCGTCTGTGTCTCAGGAGCTAACAGCAGAAACAGCATATCATTTTAGAGTAAGATCTGACGACATGGCGGGGAATATAACAGAATCCGAGGATCAAGCTCTACTGACTACATCATCTGGTAATGTAACCATCGTTGTGGTGCGTTCGTCTAGCGACCCTGTTACAGATACAACAGCGCCGTCAATTTCAAATGTGGTTGTGAGCGACATTACACCATTTGGCGCGGTTGTAAAATTTACGACTGACGAGAACGCTGTAACGCAGGTTGAAGCTGGTACAACATTATCGTACGGACAGACAGCAAGTAACTTTGATTGGGGCAAGGATCATACAATCACGCTCCGCGGGCTTACTCTTGGCACCGAATATCATATTCGTGTAAAAGCTGTAGACAAAACAGGTAACACAGGCACATCTGCCGACCAAACATTCAAAACAACATTCCTTTCAGAAAATCTGAAGGACATGGCAAATATTGAAAACATTGAGGCATTCCAAAAGGAGATTGAATCCGCTATTGAGTCTATTCTTCCATCACTAGTTCCTCCATTCATTACAAAACCAACAATCACAGATATTACCGAAAGTGGAGCAAAAATTTCATTCAGATCAAACATCAAAGCATTCCCCGTGGTTGTATATGCTGAAGGTGGCGCGTTTGATGAGACAAAGGAAAATCCATATACTGGCGAGGTTTCAGACACTACAGAAAAAGCGACATCGCACGAGCTCGTACTCACTGGTCTAAAGGGCAACACAAAGTACCATGTGCAGGCGCGCGCGTTCTCTCTTCCAAGGGTTATTGGCAAATCAGCAGATGTAACATTTATTACAAAAGCGTCAAAGATTGCCGGTTCAATTGTAGAACGCAAGAAAGATTCATTTACGGTAGTGTGGACAACAGTAGAGCCAACATCATCTATTGTAGAATTTAGGGATTTGAAACGAGGGATTACAGGACGCAAGACCAATGACGCGAAGAAAACTACTCACTCTGTGAAAATTGAAAACCTTCCTCCGGGAACCGCGTACGAAGTTAATCTTTCTGGAGTAACAGAACAGGGGAACATTGCCGAAGCGGGAAGCCCCCTCTCTGTAACCACATCAACAGACACCACAGCGCCAGTAATATCAGGATTTAAAGTAGATAATGCATTGGTACCAGGAAGAACAGACAGAATTCAGACTATCGTTTCGTGGGTGACAGACGAACCATCCAACTCCACTGCATACTACCAGGAAGGAGCAGGGGCCCCAGGGGAAACGGAAGAACTCGCGAACAAGAATGAAATTCTAGATTCTTATGTCACTTCTCACAGCATCATTCTCCCAAGCTTGAAACCAGGCACCATTTATCGCTTGAAAGTGACTTCGTCTGACGACTCTGGCAACGAAGGCTCATTTGGTCCTCGCACGGTCATTACTCCAAAACAAACCGAGTCCATCACCGACATCATTTTCAAAAACTTTGAAGACAGTTTCAAATTCTTAAGAAAGATTTAGCAAGAGTTTAAGAACCTGTCCTAGCTTACAAGTATGTATTCGAGCCATAATCTGCGGTGAGATAGTGGATAGGGTTCTAACATAGACGACACAAAACCCAGCCTTAAGGCTGGGTTTTGTGTCGGCCTGATTTACGTCGGCAGTGCTCCAAACCGCAAATTCTCGCTATCGCGAGAATTTGCTGGAATTATGAAACTAAAGTATACTAAATGCAACATATGAGCATAACAAAAACAACACATCAAATTAATCCTAAAAAAGGAGCTCTTCAGAAAAAAATACTACTCCTTTTGTCTGCTGGGCTAGCTCTAGGGCTTACGCGGAACCCAAATCAATATTTCCGCGTAGTTCAGGAAACGGGAAAAGAGTGGGAGAAAATTGAGCGCGACTCACTTAATCGCGCTATTCGGTCTCTCTATAAATCCAAACTTGTATCAACAAAAGATAATCATGATGGAACGTTGACACTAATACTTTCAAACGAAGGGAAACGCTTAGCGCTTACTTATGACATAGAGAATATTGAGTTAAAAACACCAGCACAATGGGACGGCAGGTGGCGCATTGTAATGTTTGATGTCCCTGAAAAATTTAAGCGCAACAGAGACACACTCCGTAGGCATTTTAAGAATATGGGATTTTATGAATTCCAGAAATCGGTATTTGTCCATCCATATCCTTGCGCGAGGGAAATTGAGTACGTTACAGAATTTTACCAGGCACGTAGGTTTGTGCGTTTTATTGTTGCCACAGAAATTGATAATGCCCTAGAACTCAAGAGGTATTTCAAGCTACTTTAAAAATACACAGAGTAGTAGATCATTTAAACTCATTTTCTCCTCCAGCAAATTCTCGCGATAGCGAGAATTTGCTGGGAAGTAACTGATTAGGTAAACAAGCAGTCATTTTGGAGCAAGTCAGTGTTTTGTGGTATTCTGAGGAAATATGAATGTGGAACAAGAGGAGAAAAATAGGAGAATAATTTCCGACATTGCAAAGCGCGAGGAGGAGACTCTTGCGAGCTGGCAGGCTTTAAATATTTTTGAAAAATCGCTTGAACAAACAAAAAGTGGTGAACCATTTGTCTTTTATGACGGTCCTCCTTTTGCGACTGGACTTCCGCACTACGGGCATATGCTCGCAAGCACAATCAAAGACGCTATTCCACGCTATCAAACTATGCGAGGGCAGTATGTTCGCCGTGTTTGGGGATGGGATTGTCACGGGCTTCCCGTTGAAAATCTTATAGAAAAAGAGCTCGGTCTTGAACACAAAAAAGACATTGAGGAATACGGTGTGGAGAAATTTAACGAGGCTTCTCGCGCGTCGGTATATCGCTATGACACTGAATGGAAAAAATTCATTCCGCGCATCGGTAGGTTTGTTGATATGGAACATGCATACAGCACGATGGATGCAAACTATACCGAGAGCGTGTGGTGGGCATTCAAAGAGCTCTATAAAAAAGGTCTCGTATATCAAGGGTTCAAGCCGATGCATATTTGTCCAAGATGCGAGACAACACTTTCGAACAATGAGGTAACGAGCAACTATAAAGACATAACCGACATTTCTGTTACGGCAAAGTTTGAGCTTGCGAAGGAGTCCGACACATACATTCTCGCGTGGACTACAACCCCGTGGACTCTTCCCGGAAACGTGGCACTCGCGGTTTCTCCTGACGCAGAGTATATAAAAGTCGCAATGGGGGATGAGAAATATATTTTGGCGTCCGCGCGCGCGGAGGAGGCTCTCGCTGGAAAGGAGTATGCAATTATTTCCAAAATGAAGGGTTCTGAACTTGTTGGTGCGGAATACAAACCAATTTTTAATTATTATTCAGAGCAGGGGACACTGGACAACCGCGAGAATGGATGGAAAGTTTACGGAGCGGATTTTGTGACTATGGAAAGCGGAACAGGCGTGGTGCACATAGCGCCTGCTTTTGGCGAGGACGATATGAATCTCGGCGCGAAGGAAAATTTGCCTTTTGTTCAACACGTGGCAATGGACGGCACTATGAAAAAAGAAGTTCGCGATTTTGCCGGCGCGCCTGTAAAACCAAAGTCCAACGAAAAGGACGGACATCAAGCGACAGATATTTTGATCATCAAACATCTTGCTGGCATTGGCGCGCTTTTTTCAAAAGAAAAAATTGTTCACGCATATCCGCACTGTTGGCGTTGCGAGACTCCTCTTCTAAATTATTCAGCTGAGTCATGGTTTGTGAAAGTTCCTGAACTCAAAGATAAACTGCTTGCTGAAAATGCAAAAACTTCTTGGGTACCAAAAAATATGCGCGACGGACGTTATGGAAAGTGGTTGGAGGGCGCGCGCGATTGGGCAATTTCTCGTTCGCGTTACTGGGGGTCGCCTATTCCTGTGTGGCAGTGCGAAAAGTGCGAGGCGCGGGAAGTGCTTGGCTCGCGCGCGGAGCTTTCGGAGCGGACAAAAAAGTCGGGAAACAAATATATTGTAATGCGACACGGCGAGGCAGAAAGCAACGTGAAGAGAGTTGTAAGCTCAAAAATAGACGGAAGCTCCGCGTATGGACTCACAGAAAAGGGGCGCGGGTTGGTGGAAGAAACAGGAAGTAAACTCAAGGACAAAGGAATTGACATCATTGTTACTTCTCCGTTTGTTCGCACAAAGGAGACCGCGGAGATTATCGCAGGGGCCATTGGTTTTGATACTAGAAAAATTATTGTCGATGAACGCATCAAGGAAATTGATACGGGAGTTTTTGACGGAAGGTCAATTGATGAATACCGCGGGCATTTTGTTTCAATGGCGGAAAAGTTTACAAAGAGGCCAGAAGGAGGTGAGAGTCTGCTTGATGTGAAGCGCAGAGTAATGTCGTTCTTGGAAAATCTTGAGAGAGAATATTCAGGAAAAACTATTCTTATCGTTACGCACGAGTATCCTATTTGGATGCTTATGACAGGAATAGAAGGCGCGGGAATAGCGCGAGGTTTAGAGATAAAAGACGGCAAGGAGGATTTTGTCGCAACAGGAGAGGTAAAAGAAATCCAGTACGCGCCATTTCCACACAACGCGGATTTTGAATTTGATTTGCATTTGCCATACATAGACGCGATGGAGGTGCTCTGTAAATGCGGTGGTGAAATGTCACGCGTTCCGTATGTTTTTGATTGTTGGTTTGAGTCTGGCTCAATGCCGTACGCGCAGTTTCACTACCCGTTTGAAAACAAGGAACTTTTTGAAAAGAATTTCCCCGCGGATTTTATCGCGGAGGGCGTGGATCAAACACGTGGGTGGTTTTATTCTATGATGGTTCTTTCTGTCGCGCTTTTTGACAAGGCGCCGTTTAAGAATGTAATCGTAAACGGAATGACGCTCGCGGAGGATGGACAAAAGATGTCAAAGAGTCGCAAGAATTACCCCGACCCAGTGGATGTAATAAACAAGTATGGCGCGGATGCCGTGCGTTACTATTTGCTTTCGTCGCCAATAGTACACGCAGAAGATCTTGCATTTTCTGAACGAGGTGTTGAAGAGGTTGTAAAAAAAATAACGATGCGCATAATGAATGTTTTGTCTTTTTATGAGCTTTATAGCGCGGATCTTCCACGTCCAAGCCTGCGTCCAGGACGTGAACTTGCTAGTTCAGAATCTGCTGACTCATCTGTGCACACAAACCCTCTTGACCACTGGATTCTCGCGCGACTTGCCGAGCTTGGTACGGAGATGACAGGCGCCTTTGACAGATACGAGCTTGACCGCGCAGTGAACCCCATAGGACTTTTTGTTGACGATCTTTCCACTTGGTACATTCGCCGTTCACGCGACCGCTTTAAGTCTGATGATCCAAAAGAACGCGCAGAAGCGCTTAGCACCACGCGAGTTGTTCTACTTGAGTTTTCAAAACTTTTGGCGCCTGTGATGCCTTTTCTCGCCGAACATCTCTACAGAGGGGTTCAAGGATCCAAAGAAAGCGTGCACTTGGATCCGTGGCCGACCTTCACAGAGCCAAATTATTCCGACCTCGCATCTATGGCAGAGGCGCGTCGCGTGGTGTCGCTCGCTCTTGAGGCGCGCGCAAAGGCAGGTATCAAAGTGCGACAGCCTCTTGCAAAGCTCACAATAAAAGACACGCTTCTTGTTGGGAAAAAAGAATTGGCGGATATTATTCTTGACGAGCTCAATGTGGAGGAGGTCGTTATTGAAGCTGGAGAGCTTGCGATAGAGCTTGATACAAATATCACTCCCGCGCTTAAACGCAAAGGTCAGTACAGAGATTTGCTTCGCATCGTGCAGGAACTCCGCAAGCAAACAGGACTCACCCCGTCGGATGTGGTTACTATTGAAATCGCAACTAACGAAGATGGGCGAGCGCTTGTGGAGGAGTTTAGCGCTGACCTTAAAAAGGCATCACTACTAAAAGGAATATTATTCAAGGATGTGCATGGCGAGCCCGTTAGTATTGATGGTATTTTATTTACTCTTGCGATTGCCGAGTAAAATATTCCCCATTCCCCATTCTACTTTCCACATTCCTACCCACTATGTCACATCACATCTACCACACTCGTGGGATAATATTGGCAAGCAACGCCGTCGGCGAGTCCAATCGTTTTTATAAAATTTTTACAGAGGAGCTCGGGTTAATAGGCGGGTCAGCCCAGTCGGTGCGCGAAGGAAAGTCAAAACTCAGATACACACTTCAGGATTATTCAATTGTGAATGTTGACCTCGTGCGAGGGAAAGAAGTGTGGCGAATAGTGAGCGCGGGAGCGCATCGTTCATTGGACACTATAAAAAGTGACCCAACGCGATTAAAACTTTTTGCGAGTTATTGCGCATTGCTTTCCCGTCTTCTTCAGGGCGAAGGACGCGACCAAGAGCTTTTTGACGATATAATTAGTGTAATTGATTTTCTAGAAAAGGAGACAATTCCAAAGGAACTCACGCTTTCATTTGAATCGCTTTCAACTTTTCGTGTCCTTGCTCATCTGGGCTATGTAGACCCCGAAGGGTATAGGGACTTTTTTATCCGAGACGTGTACGCAGTGGGCATATTAAAGGATTTTGAAAAGATACGCTCTAAAGTTCTCCACAAAATCAGCGAAGCTCTCAGTGCATCGCATTTATAGAGATGGTATGTGGATTACCATATATCGTCGGCACTCGGACACCATAAACACTCCATGTGTTTGCGGTGCTCCTCGTTTGACGATATAATTACATAATGCCAGATGATGTAAAAAGCAAAATCTCCGAGCTAGAAAAGGAGCTCTATTCAAAGGACTTCAAACAGCATAGAGTGGAAGATATTTTGACACACAAGGAAACAATAGACGCTCCTTCTTGGGACAAAGAAGCAGAGGAAGCGTCTCTTCGAGAGACCGAAATCGCGTCGGCTAACCGTCATCAATTAATGAAAAAATTTGTTAAATACTCCGTGCTGTTTTTTTTGCTATCAACAGCCGTGGCTGTTTTTATTTGGTGGCGCGGGTCAAACATTGTTTCTGGGGAAAATATTCTTATAGACATAGCGGCTCCCGTAGCTGTTTCAGGTGGTGATCCTTTTGAGACAAGATTTACAATAACAAACAACAACAAGGTGTCTATTGAATCCGCAACGCTTTTTGTTGAATACCCGTCCGGATTTTATTCTGTACCTAACAGAGTTGATGTTCCACGCATTTCAAAAAAATTGGGCGTTATTGCGCCTGAACAATCTATTTCAGAAACAGTAAATACTATGCTTTATGGTGAGGAAAACACGAGCAAGGTGGCGCAGGTCGTGCTTGAGTATCGTATGGCGGGGTCAAACGCAACAATCAAAAAGACAACGACATATTCTATAAAAATTTCATCTTCACCAGTGAATGTCAAGCTCTCGGTGCCAAAAGAAGTAAGTTCAGGGCAGGAAGTAGAGATGTCTATAGAAGTAGGTTCAAATAGTAAGGATTCTACCGGAGCACTACTAATAGACGCAACTTTCCCACGTGGATTTAATTTTATTTCCTCAAGTCCTACGCCGACATATGGCGAAAATGTTTGGCGAGTCGCAGATCTTTCCCCACAGGAAAAGCGAACAATAAAAATTCGTGGAGTTATTGAAGGACAAGAAAACGAAGAAAAGGTCACAAAAATTTTAGTAGGTACAGAGGATACAAAAGACGAACGTTTTGTTGGGATCGTGTATAATTCGGCAACGGAATCGAGCACTATTACAAGACCATTTCTCGCGTTAGACGTTGCAGTAAACAACAACAAATCGCAAGATAACGTTGTGTCACTTGGCAAGGGGGTGAGGGTAGATGTTTTTTGGCAAAGCAATAATCCAACAAAAGTCACTGATGCAGTTATAGAGATAAAACTTAACGGTGCAGCACTCGATAGATATTCTATATATGCGTCTGGAGGAGGATATTACAGGTCCCTTGACAACACTATTGTTTGGGACAAATCAGGAAGCAAAGATCTTGCGGTAATTGACCCAGGGTCAAGAGGTTCGGTAAGTTTTAGCTTCTCTCCAGTTGTGCTTGGTGTTGGCGCAGATAGTTTAATAAAAAATCCACAAATTGTGTTCGAGGTACGCGCGCGAGCAAACAAGATCAGTGATCTGAGTTATAACGAGATTGTGTCAACTTTTATGTCTCGTAGTGTGAAATTCGAGACTGACCTGAGGGTTTCCGCGAAAGGAATGTTCTTTTCTGGTCCATTTCAAAACATAGGGCCAATCCCACCACAAGCAGATAAAGAAACTACATATACAATATCTTTAGGCGCGCGCAATTCATCAAACAATGTTTCAAGCACTGTTGTAAAAACCACACTGCCTATTTATGTGAAGTGGCTTGGCAAGATAGACCCCGAAGGGGAGGACATCACCTTCAACGACAGCACAGGCGAGGTCACTTGGAATGTCGGACGTGTGCCTTCTGGCGGTTCGCGCGACGCGTCGTTTCAGATTTCATTCATCCCAAGCGTGAGCCATATCAATCGCGCGCCTTTGCTCACGGGGGATATTACCATCTCCGCGATGGATGACTTTACAAAAACTGAAGTCAGGGACAAAAAACCCGCTCTGACAACCTATATTTCCGGCGACCCGCAATTTAGCCCAAATGACGCAAATGTGGTAAACTAGGATAATTAATAGTAAAATAATCAATATTTAAGAGGGCGGTTTGCCTTCGGCAAACCGCCCTCTTTTATTAACTATTGATTCTTAATTATTTATTTTCCCAATGAAACCTTATCCCGCGGATATGATGGAAAAGATTACGTCGCTCGCAAAGCGAAGAGGCTTTGTATACCCATCTTCTGAAATCTACGGTGGTGTTGCAGGTATATACGACTATGGTCACTACGGCACCCTCCTAAAGGAAAATATAAAGAATGAGTGGATGAAGCATATGATTCAGCTTCGTGATGATGTGTATGGTTTGGACAGCGCTATTTTTATGCACCCACAAGCGTGGGTTGCGTCTGGGCATGTAGGAGGGTTCAATGACCCACAAGTGGACTGCAGAAACTGTAAGTCACGTTTTCGTGCGGATCATATTTTGGAGGGGTTTGGAATTGTAGCTGACAAGATGCCGATTGATTTTCTAAACACTGAGCTCGACAAACTTCGCGCCGAGAAGAAGCTCGTCTGCGCAAAGTGCGGCTCTGCAGATCTCACTCCAGCGAAATCATTTTCAATGATGGTTAAGTCAAACCTCGGTTCACCTGTGGATATTTTGACAGAGGAGAACGTGATGTATCTTCGGCCTGAAACATGCGGAGGAATTTATTTGGAATATAAAAACACACTGGACTCACTTCACCCCAAGTTGCCGTTCGGTATCGCTCAGGCAGGGAAAGCTTTTCGTAACGAGATAGCGGCACGCCAGTATATTTTTAGGACACGCGAGTTTGAACAGTTGGAGATGCAATATTTCCACAACCCGCTACAGACAAAGGAGCTGTATGAAATGTGGAAAGAAATCAGATGGCGGTGGTTCCTCTCATTAGGAATTCCATCTGAAAAAATTCGTTGGTACAAGCATGAAAAACTCGCGCACTACGCTAGTGATGCGTATGATATTGAATATTCGTATGGTTTTTTCGGCGGGGATTTTAAGGAAGTAGAGGGAATACACGCGCGAGGGGATTGGGATTTGTCACAGCACTCAAAATTTTCGGGTGTACCATTGGACTATTTTGACGAAGAAACAAAAACCAGATTTACTCCACACATTATGGAGACGTCAGTTGGGCTCGGGCGCTTGTTCCTAATGTTTATGGATAACGCCTACACAGAAGATGGTGAAGGTGAGGACACGAGAGTATTTTTGAAGTTTCCCCCAAAGTTGGCACCCATTAAATGCGCGGTATTCCCACTTCTCAAAAATAAGCCCGAACTTGTCGAAAAAGCACGAGATGTTTTTGCAATGCTCCGCACAGAATTTATGTGTGAGTTTGACGACAACGGCAATGTAGGCAAGCGTTATCGCCGTCAGGATGAAATCGGTACACCTTTTTGCGTTACCATAGACTTTGATACATTAGGCGAGACTCCCGAACACAAAGACACAGTGACCGTCCGCGACCGCGACACAGGCGAGCAAAAGCGTATGGCAATAGTGGAGTTGACAAACTACATTTCGGAGCAAATTAAATAATTCACAGAAATAATGAAGTTTAAAAAGAAAGTATTGCCAAACGGCCTCAGAATGCTCGCGGTACCGATGGTGGATAACCCAACCGTAACTGTGCTCGTCCTTGTGGGAACCGGCTCAAAATATGAGTCAAAAGATAAAAATGGCATCTCGCATTTTCTTGAGCATATGTGTTTCAAGGGTACAACCACTCGTCCAAACACGAGCGACCTCGCGAAGGAGTTGGACACGCTTGGATGTGAATTCAACGCATTCACGGGGCAGGAATTCACAGGCTACTATGCAAAAGGGAAGGCAGGGGATTTTCCAAAACTCATTGATATAATTTCCGACCTCTATTTGAACCCACTTCTCAAAGAAGACGAGATTGAAAAAGAAAAGGGAGTTATTGTGGATGAAATAAATATGTACGACGATATGCCAATGCAAAAAGTCCACGAGGTGTGGATGAATCTTCTATATGGAGACCAGCCAGCTGGGTGGACAATTGCTGGGCCTCGCGATGTGGTGCGCGGAATGTCCAGCAAGGATTTTGTATCATATCGCAAAGCACACTATGTAGCGAGCGCAACTACAGTGATTGTGTCTGGAAACGTGGAGGCAAGCACCGCTTTTAGGTCAATCGCAAAAAGTTTTAAAGGAATTGCGGAAAATAAAAAAGGTGGAAAGAAAAAAACCCGCGACACACAGTCGGTGCCGAAAGTTGCGCTTCATCACAAAGAAACAGATCAGACGCACTTCATTCTTGGTGTGCGGTCGTTTCCAATTTACGATAAAAGAAATCCAATTCTTTCTGTACTCGGTGGAGTCCTTGGCAGTGGAATGTCATCACGACTTTTCAGAAAAATCAGAGACGAAATGGGGGTAGGGTACTATGTGCGCGCTGGCAACAGCACATCAACCGACAGCGGGTACTTTGCTGTATCTGCAGGAGTTGCGAATGACAGACTTGAGGAAGTGTTGAGCGCAGTTATGAATGAACTCAATGATTTAAAAACCAATCTTGTTTCTAGAGAAGAGCTTTCAAAAGTTAAGGAACATATTATTGGAATGATGTATCTCGGGCTTGAGTCTTCTGATGATCTAGCTGAATATTATGGCACGCAGGAAGTGATGCGTCGTGAAATGCGTACCCCAAAAGAGAGAGAGAAGATTATTCGCGCCGTAACAGCAGAGGACGTGCGGGAAATGGCGCGCAAAATTTTTGTGGATAAAAATTTGAACCTAGCACTCGTTGGGCCAACAAAGGACGAGATGGCGCTTCGGGCACTTCTTAAATTCTAGTTTACCTGTACACATCTAGCCCCCCTTATACAATAACCCGCTATAGCGGGTTATTGTATAAGGGGGGGCAATTCGCTCAATTGTTAATTGCCAGTCCTGTGTTATCATACATATATGAATAAACCCCCAAAAAATGCAGATACGGTTATTTCCATAACATCTGGCACTATTGTAAAAGGCGTCAGTATTATTGTTGGAGCGTGGGTGCTTTGGGTTTTGCGTGATTTAGTCATGGTCATCGTTACTTCAGTTATCCTCGCGTCGGCTATAGAGCCAGGAATTAAATTTCTTTCTCGTTTTCGCATTCATCGCATCCCAGCCGTGCTTATTAATTATGTCGCGTTTGCAGGGCTATTTTTTGGGCTCGTTTTGGGGTTTATACCCCCAATAATAAATGAAGCATCAGACATCACTCAAAAGTTACCAGGGATGATACAGTCCGTGGACAAAAATATATTGGGAGATAAGCAAATATTGTCAAACGTTTTTTGGGGAGACAAAAAAATTATAGACTCTACAGCAAATCCCGTACTTGAGGATTTGTTTGAAAGGATATCTGGCGCGGGCACAACATCACAAAATGTGCTTGGAGCAGCAGGAGCGATTTTTGGCGGAATATTTAGCTTCATCCTTATTATCGTTTTGTCATTTTATTTTGCGATGCAGGAACGTGGAATTGAAAACTTCTTGCGCATTATTATTCCATTCGGAAACGAAGAATACGCAATCAATCTATGGGAGCGTTCAAAGGCAAAGATAGGGAAGTGGATGCAAGGGCAACTTCTTCTCGGAGTGCTAATCTTTGTGCTCGTGTATTTAGGTCTTACAATTTTCGGAGTTCCGTATGCAATGTCGCTCGCGCTTCTCGCTGGGCTGTTTGAAATTATCCCTGTATTCGGGCCAATTCTCGCAGCAATCCCTGGAGTCATTATTGCTGCAACGGTAGGTGGACCGACTCTTGCAGCTATCGTTGCTGGTTATTATGTTCTCGTTCAGCAGTTTGAAAGTCACCTCATCTATCCTCTGGTGGTGCGAAAGGTTGTTGGTGTTCCGCCTATTCTTGTTATCCTAGCTCTTATTATCGGCGCACAGCTCGGCGGGTTCTTGGGAATACTTATTTCAGTTCCGGTCGCAGCAGCTATTATGGAGCTTGTTGAAGACATTGAGCGCAAAAAGGGGATGCTCGTGTAGCTGACTATATTACTTGCCACGTTAGAAGTTTCTCTGTGTATCACTTGAAGTAACTGAAAACTACCTATAAATTAAATATTGAATATGATTGATTTTAGCAACAAGACTTCTACTGGGGTGGCAGAAAAAAAATTCTACATCACAACGCCTATTTTTTACGCGAACGCGGAGCTTCATTTGGGACACACTTACACGCTTATTTTATCAGACGTTATTGCTCGGTACCATCGCTACCTCGGAGAAAAAACTTTCTTTCTTACTGGTACAGACGAGCACGGCGACAAAATAGTGCGTGCGGCGCAAAAAGTAGACATGGGTCCGCAGGCATTCGTAAACAATAATGTTGCCAAGATGCAGGAGCTTATTAAAGAGCTTGGCATATCAAATGATTTTTTTATTCGCACATCAGACCAAGAGCATCACTGGCATGGAGCAGAAAAATTATGGCATGAGCTTGAGAAAGCTGGCGACATTTACAAAGGTCTTTACAAGGGTCTGTATTGCGTTGGGTGTGAGGCTTTTATTACAGAAAAGGAGTTGGTGGATGGTAAATGCCCGCTTCACGATACCGAGCCTGAACACATTGAAGAAGAAAATTATTTTTTCAAACTTTCAAAATATGGACCCGAAATAAAACGTTTGCTACAAAATGGAGAATTTAAAATTACACCGCAGTCTAGAGTGAATGAAATCGTTTCTCTAATTTCTGGCTCAAACAGTGAAAGCGGTTTGGGAGATGTGAGTATCTCCAGACCGGAGCGCGCGATACCGTGGGGGATTCCCGTGCCGAGCGACCCTACACAGCTTATGTACGTGTGGTGTGATGCATTGTCAAACTACATATCCGCTCTTGGATATGGCACAGAGAATGAAGAAAATTTTAGAACCTTTTGGCCTGCTGATGTCCAGGTGCTAGGAAAGGATATTTTGCGTTTTCACGCGCTCTTATGGCCTGCGTTTCTTTTGTCAGCAAAAATTCCGCTCCCGCGAGAGCTTCTTGTGCATGGTTTTGTGACCTCCGATGGTAAAAAAATGTCAAAGAGTATAGGAAATGTCTTGAGTCCCGGAGAGTTTATTTCTGAATACGGGCGTGATGCTTTGCGTTACTATCTTACTCGCGAAGTCTCTCCGGTGGAGGATTGGGACTTGACTCGCGAAAAATTCAAGGAGGTTTACAATGCGAATCTTGCAAATGGGCTCGGGAACCTTGTGTCGCGTACCTTGAAAATGGCAGAGCAATATTTTGGTGGTGTCGTGACCGGCGACACAACGCGCGTGCCTTCTATTCGTGCAAAAATGAGCGCGGTCGGAGCATTTGGCGATATCGCTGGAATGAATATCCCGTATATTATTATCAATGATATATTGCCACGATACCACAAGCATATGTCCTCAAACGAGATAAACAAAGGCGCGGACGTGATTTGGGAGCTCATTTCACACCTAGACCAGTTCATTACCGACTACGAGCCCTTCAAGTTGGTAAAGACAGACAAGGACAAAACAGAGACTATTATCTGGGGTCTTTTGTATGGACTTCGCGAGGTGGGGCTTATGCTTACACCGATAATGCCAGATACCGCGCAAAGAATTGCGATTCTTGTAGGAGCATCCGATATTAATGCTGATGAAATAGTATTTAATTCAAAAGCACCAGTTGAACCGCTGTTTATTCGGAAATAACAGAAAAGAATATGGAATATAGAATATTAGAAAAAGGAATAGAGAATAGAGAATGGAGAATGAAATTCCCCGTTCCACATTCCCTGTTCCGCATTCCCCCTTCTACCCCATATGCTTCCACAATTCTTTGACATCCATGCGCATATAAATGACTCGCGTTTCAATGAGGATAGAAACGATGTGCTTGCGCGTATGCGCGAGCACGGTGTTTTTGCAATTGTTGTCGGTACGGACTATCAAAGCTCTCAAGAGGCAGTCAACATAGCTTCGTTTGCGGATGGTGGGGTGTATGCGTCTATTGGCGTGCATCCAATTGACGACAGAAATGAAAAATTTCGCGAACCTTTTTTTGCGGAAATTGCAACAAGCGCGCGTGTTGTAGCGGTTGGCGAGTGTGGTCTTGATTATTCACGACTCGGTGATACAGAAGATATTACGGTGGAAAAAGAACGCCAGAAAAAACTCTTTGAGGAGCAAATTGATTTTGCGCTTGCGAAAAATCTACCACTGATGATTCATTGTCGTGATAGTAACAAGGCGCTTGCGGATGCCAACAAGGATGTGCTCGCAATTTTAAGAAAGAAGAAAAATATGGAAGGGGAGCGTCTTCGCGGAAACATACATTTTTTTTCACAAACTATTGAAATAGCGCGTGAGTATTTTGTGCTTGATTTTACAATTTCAATCACCGGAGTTATTACATTTTCAAACGAATATGATGAGGTTGTGCGCCTCGCCCCGCTGGATAAAATAATGTCAGAGACTGACTGTCCGTATGTGTCTCCAGCGCCGTATCGTGGAAAACGAAACGAACCAATTTTTGTAGAAGAGGTTGTGAAAAAAATTGCCAAACTCCGCAACGAAGACTTCGAAACCGTTCGCTCTGCGCTTGTCCAAAACGCGCTCCGCACCTTTAATATCACCCCATAGGTAATTCCTGTGTATTTTGGGCTGGGTAGCCCATTTTGACTTTCTGCACTTCCTCTGGTAGGATGCTTGAGTTACCAGGTTAACAGGGGAAACCCTATAAAAATTAATATGAATCATAATGAACACACGGAGCCTCGCATATACGAGCTAGGCTACCATCTCGTTCCAACGCTTGCCGAGGAGCAAATCCCAGGAGCGTCGGGAGCCGTGCGTGGTATGATTGAGCGGATTTCCAAGGATATAATTGCCGAGGAATTACCCGTATTCATCGACCTCGCCTACACGATCGTAAAGACCGTGGATCACAAGAATAAGCGTTTTGATGAAGCTTACTTCGGATGGATCAAATTTGAAGGATCTCCAAGTGGAATTGCAGAGCTTGAGGAAGGACTTAAAAAGGACGAAAATGTCCTTCGCTATCTAGTTGTAAAGACGATTCGCGAGAACACGTTTATTGCAAAGAAGTTTACAGGAGCAAAGGTAAAAGAAGTTGAAGAAGCGCCTGTCGCAGAGGAGGCTGTGGTGGAAACACCCTCAGAAGAGGCACTGGACAAGGCCATTGAAGAATTGGTAAAATAGCATCATGTACATCAATAAAGCAATGGTTTATGGGAACTTGACGCGCGACCCAGAAATGAGAGCGCTTCCGTCGGGACAGCAAGTGGCGAGTTTCAGTCTTGCGACAAATCGCGTTTGGAAGGATAAAAGCGGAGCAAAGCAGGAGAGTGTGGATTATCACAATATCGTGCTTTTTGCGAAGCTTGCAGAGCTCGCGGCGCAATATCTTAAAAAAGGCTCATCAGTGTTTATTGAAGGCCGTATGCAGACAAGAAGTTGGGACGACCCAACGAGCGGTGGCAAAAAATACCGCACGGAGATTGTTGCAGATACTATGCAGTTTGGACCACGCGCAAGCGGTACTGGAACAGGAGGTAGTTACACACCTGCGTCATCAGCAAAAAGTTCGGTGCCTGCTCATGAGCCTCTTGAAACTATTGAATATCCGCAGGAAGACATAAACCCCGACGACATCCCTTTCTAGAAAATTAAGGAGCGAGGCGACTATAATTTTCTTACCCGCCTAAGTTTTTTGAAGAAAAATTTTGGAGGGTGGGCATTTCACTATCGCAGTAGCTCAATAAGAAAAACTATCATGAAAAAAAATACTCAATGCTATTTTACGACAAACAACGTAAAGCTTATCGACTATAAAGATGTTGATATTCTAAAGAAGTTTCTCACACCGCATGCTCGCATGATTGGTGGAGGTCGCACAGGCGTATGCGCAAAGCATCAGCGCCAGCTCGCTTCCGCAATCAAGCGTTCACGCTTTATGGGACTTCTCCCATTCGTTGCGAAGTAAAGACCGCTCGCTAAATTCTTTTTAGGGTACGACTTTTTTGAAGCTTAAAAAAGTCTGAAGTGCCACGCGCCGTCGCGCTAGCAACCCCCTAAAAAGCAATTTAGCTCGCTCTGAGAAGCGGTGCAAAAAACAAAAAATCA
>DMXP01000003.1:0-21255 GCA_003483855.1 Candidatus Yonathbacteria bacterium | reverse complement strand
TGATTTTTTGTTTTTTGCACCGCATAGGTGCTACTTTTTGTCTACTCTCTCCGCATAAGTCCCTGTCTCAGTATTGATACGAATTAGGTCTCCTTCGTGGATGAACATCGGCACGTTAATAGTCGCGCCAGTTTCAAGAGTCACATTATTTGAACCGCCTGACACAGTGTTTCCACGTACTGCAGGAGGCGCCTCCTTCACAAGGAGTTCAACCTTAATGGGAAGACGAACACTGATTACATTATCATCAAAAAGCATTGCTGTAACGTTAGTATTTGGCTTTAGGAACCCCTCTTTACCATCTAGAACCTCTGTTTTGAGTGAGAAGCGGTCCGAAGGGTCTTTTATGGAGCAGAACCAGGATTCTCCCTTGCCACTATAAAGATATTTGATTTCTTTAGTCTCAATATCAGCCTCTTCAGCTCTGTCTGACTGCTGGAATGTCTCTTCCACAACACGCCCAGTTATGAGGTGCTTGAGCTTGGTCTGGTTTGTTGGTCGTCGCTTTTGCTTCTGAGCTACGTGCGAGGACATAACTATGTATGGTTCGCCTTTTAAAACGATACACTTCCCAAGTTTAATTTCGTTGTAATCAATAATTGCCATAATCAGCATATTCTACTGGTTTTTTGCCAAATTGCAACGCCTCCCATATGGTACTATCGGAGATATGCTGTAGTTGTTTACTTAGACGTTGGACAACTAAGTGGCTATTCCACCTCCTTCAATTTTTCCCGAATTTCTTTTAATAGCGCTGTACGAACCACTTTGTTTTCCTTATCCGCTAGAAAAATGCATGCCGAATCATATCCACGACCAATTTTAACATCACCATACGCGTACGATGAGCCGGACTTCTGTAGAATCTCAAATTTTTCTCCAAGCCCCAAAATCTCGCCCTCTTGAGAGATACCTTTGCCGTGCATCAAATCAAACTCAGCCTGTTTGAATGGTGCCGCAACTTTATTTTTTATTACTTTTACACGAGTACGACTTCCGACAACTTCCTCTCCTTTTTTAATCTGCGCAATACGACGAATATCCAAACGCACTGATGTGTAAAACTTCAGAGCCTTTCCTCCTGGTGTTGTTTCAGGGTTTCCAAACATCACACCAATCTGCATACGGATTTGGTTTATAAAAATCACAATTGTTTTTGAGTTGGCAACGATTGCGGTGAGTTTACGGAGCGCTTGCGACATCAAACGAGCCTGTTTGCCTACGTGGTGCGCGCCCATATCGCCCTCAATCTCGTCTTTTGGTGTGAGCGCGGCCACAGAGTCCACCACTATGACGTCAATTTTTCCCGATCGCACAAGCGACTCCACAATCTCAAGCGCTTGTTCGCCAGTGTCTGGCTGAGAGATGAGGAGCTCGTCAATATTCACACCGAGTTTTTTTGCGTATTCTGGATCCATTGCGTGCTCTGCATCAACGAATGCGCAGATGCCACCCATTTTTTGCGCTTCTGCGACGACGTGAAGAGTGAGTGTAGTTTTTCCCGATGATTCTGGTCCAAAAATTTCAACAATACGCCCGCGAGGGAGGCCTCCGACACCGAGCGCGTAATCAAGACCGATGGAGCCAGTAGAAATGGCATCCACTCCAACTCTAGGTTTGTCACCAAGTTTCATAATGGCGCCCTCGCCAAATTTTGCCTGAATAGCCCTTATAGTGTCCTCAATATTCCCACCGATCTCTTTTTTCTCAGCCGATTTCTTTTTTACTAATGCCATGTTATTTAAAATTGGTTAATAGTCGTCGTTGCCTGCCCCGTAGGAAGTAGGCTCTTTGGAGCCGTCAGTTCCTGTGTTGTCGTCCCCGCACCCATTCTCCATTCCCCATTCTCTATTCCATATTCTAACAGATTGATCTCCAGTGTCTTCTCTACTGTCCTCTCGTAATTATCCTTTGCAGTGACTTTAATTATATTATACCCCGGAGCCAGTATCAATTGAGCGCGGAAGTTACCCTCTAGATCAACAGGTGTTTGCGCCCCGTTTACAGAGAGATTGTTTGTGTGAACCCCACGTCCAGTTATCACAATTGCGGGCGTGGTAGTTGAGTAGCCGTTCAAAGGGCTTTCAATAATAATTCTCGGGCCACGAATGTAGTCATCCAGTACAAAATATGAGTAGCCGATTACAATAGCGACTCCTATTCCGCCAAGCAACCATTTTATTATTTTTCGGCCTTCCATGATTGTATTGGGCCCAATGTCCGACCTTTAGAACCCGTATTTAAGGTCGGACCTTTATGTATTTGTGTTCCGTATCTCATCTCTAAGTCATTATTCCGTCGCATTGCCTTGAGTTTCCATCACCTCGCGCGCTTTTGCTCCATCGCCAGGCCCAATTACTCCGCGCTCCTCAAGCATGTCAATAAGTCGCGCAGCGCGCGCGTAGCCAACCTTTAGGCGTCTTTGAAGGTATGATGTAGATGCTTTCCCTGCTTCAATAACAATCGCTCGCGCGTCCTCATACAAATCATCATCGTCATTTCCAGCATCCTCTTCGTCAAATGAGGAGCTAAAAATAGAATCCCTTTCGTTGCTTATGCTTCCTGACGATAAATTTATCTCGTCGGTATCAGGAAGACTTTCCGTCGGCATGTTTGCAAGATATTTTACTACTGCTTTTACTTCGGTCTCGGACATAAATGCCGACTGAATGCGCGTTGGCTTGGACATCTCGCCCGATATATAGAGCATATCGCCCGCTCCGAGTAGCTTTTCCGCGCCCGATGCATCCAAAATGGTACGGGAGTCTATCTGCGACGACACTTGCAGAGCCACACGAGCCGGCACGTTTGCTTTGATAAGCCCAGTGATGACATTTACCGATGGTCGCTGAGTGGAGAGAATCAGGTGAATACCAACCGCGCGACTCATCTGCGCGAGACGCACGATAGCGCTTTCAAGTTCACGCGGGTATGCCTGCATAATATCCGCGAGCTCGTCAAGAATGATGACAATGTAAGGCATCCTTTCGGGGAGGGTTGCCTCGTCTGCCTTGCCAGCTTTTTTATAAGCTGGTTCCACAATATTTTTGTGGTACGAAGAAATGTCCCGCACCGACTCAGCTTCAAGAATATTGTATCTGCGGTCCATTTCTTTCGCCGCCCACTTGAGCGCGAGAATTGCTTTTTTCGCATCGGTAATCACAGGAGTGAGAAGATGGGGGATTTTGTTGTAAAGAGTGAGCTCAACACGCTTTGGGTCAATCATAATGAATCGCATCGCTTCTGGTCCGTTTCTGTAAAGTAGAGAGTTTACCACCGCGTGGATGGTCACAGATTTTCCAGAACCTGTGGCGCCCGCAATGAGCACGTGTGGCATCTTTGCGAGGTCAGCATAATAAAGTTTCCCAGACACACCGCGTCCAAGCGCAACAAGGAGAGGCTTATGCGACTCTTGAAATTCGTCAGAAGAAAAGAGAGTTTTTAAACCGACAACAGTTTTGGTGGAGTTTGGCACTTCTATACCCACGAGCGACTGTCCAGGGATCGGCGCTTCTATACGAATAGGGTGAGCGGCTAACGCGTACGAGAGTTCGTTTTGAAGACCAACAATTCGCGCGAGCTTTACCCCTTCCGCAGGTTTCAATGCGTAGCGTGTTACCGATGGTCCGATGGAAACCTCGTCCATTTCGACGGTGATACCGTATTGTCCGAGTGTGCGTTTAATAATGTTTGCGTTTGCTTTTATATCGCCAACACCAGGCTTGCCTCGGTCTACTTCAAGAAGTGAAAGTGGGGGAGGAACATACGTGGTATTCATCACTTGGTTGAATGATATTCCCGACTCGTCTGTGGGTGTAATTTCTTTTTTAATCCTAGCTACAACCTGCGCAAGTTTTGCCGGCTTTTCCTCCTCTACTTTCTCACCTTCAATTTTATTTATCGCATCCTCTACTTCCGCATCTTCCTCAGCGTCTAGTCCGCGATCGTCTGCGTCCCCGCTCTTTCTCCAGAAAAGCATCGCGTCAAAGTTTGGTTTAGCATTGAACATAACAAGGAAAGATATCGCGAGGAACGCAATCAGGAAAAGTGTCGCTATGTATGTATCAAAAAGTTTGACGAGCGGAGTAGAAACAAGTTGTCCAAGGATTCCTCCCGACATATCTCCTGAAAATATATTTACAAGACCAAGGACAGAAAAAAGAAAAAGAAAAGCGCCGAGGCTCGCTGTCACTGCAATGTTTGGTCGCGACTCGCGAAAAAAAGAAATGCCAAGTAGAAAGAGAAGGAGCGGGAGCGCGAAGTATCCTACGCCAAGAAGATATTCAAATCCGCTGTAAACTTTTCCACCTAGTAACCCAGCATATCCCCACGGCGCGACAGAAAAAAAGATACCAATTACAAAAAACAAAATAGCGATGACGCTATGACGTGTCTCGTCCGAGAGACCACCAAGGAATGATATTCTTTCAAACAAGGACGACTGATCTTTTGCTCCCGAGGTCCGACCTTTGGAATTTGTATTTAAGGTCGGTCCTCTGTTCCCCGAGTTTTTTTTACCTCCGTTTCGTTCTTTCTTTGCCATATAAATATTTGCTTATAATATCAGAAAATCATTTGCATTGCACCCGCATTCGTAGAATGTTGAATATTGAATGTTGAATGGGGAAAAAGGAAAGGAGAATGGGGAATGGGGACGTGTCTTTGCGAGCGATTGCGTCCAAGACGTGAACTTGCTAGTTCAGAAGCAATCCAGTACCCCGCACTCACTTTTGACCTTTGACTTTTAAACCTTCGACTTGCGCGTAGTGCGCACCCCGCACCCATTCCACATTCAATATTCTCCCCATCCCACTTGTCCTTGATTAATATAGAATGTCCTATATAATATAAAAACATTCAAAAAAGATTTGTAAAGGACAACTAGGCTATAAAAGACACTAAAAGGACATCTTATGGACTATAAAAAAGACATCAAGGACAATAGACTCGTGAGCCAAGCACCGTCTAATGGGACTACGGCTTTTGGTGTTACTATTTCAAAAAAGTGCGAGCGTCTCGCCACAGCCATTTACCTAGTCACCAATTTTCTATCGGACACAGAACCTATGAAGTTCCGCCTCCGTGCGCTATCTCTAGAGCTTGTCCGAGATGCCTCCCTAGTAAAAAACGGTAGTCAGATGATGGAAGCAAATGTCCTTGAGGCGCTCCGCGTGAATATTCTCGAAACGGTTTCTTTGCTTGAGCTGGCATTTATTGCAGGCCTAGTTTCCGAAATGAACTTCGCTATTTTGAAGAGGGAATACGCTTCACTCCGGGACACAATAGAGGTCAAAAAATCATCACGTGAATCCCGCACAGACAGCATTCTTGGAGACAATTTTTTCAACACACCGGAACCCATCTTTGCTGATCTCGCATCGTCTTTGCGAGGAGGCACGACGAAGCAATCCAGCACCCGTCCCCATTCCACATTCCCAATTCAACATTCTGTCCAAAACCCTAAAGGACTTTCTATCGGACAAACAACAACTGTAATGTCCGATAGAAATACAAAAGGACACGTATCTATGCCCCCGTCTTTGCGAGCGAAGCCCATCGTCTTTGCGAGGAGCGAAGCGACGAAGCAATCCAGCACCCGTCCCCATTCCCCATTCCCCGTTCAACATTCTGTCCGGATTGAATCACGCCGTGCGCGCATCTTAAAACTTGTAAAGGACAATCGTGAGGTTACGATAAAGGACATTGCAACTCATTTCGTAGACCTTTCAGAAAAGACAATTCAGCGCGAACTTGTGTCACTTGTAGAAAGCGGTGTCCTTAAGAAATTTGGCGAACGCCGTTGGTCCCGTTACGCGTTAGCATAATCTACGCATTCCCAAGGTCTGGCCTTTCTGTTCCCGCACCCAAGGCCCGACCTTTATGTATTGCACCCGTACCCATTCTCCATTCAATATTCAACATTCTATATTCTACCCATAGTTGCTTGTTTTTCAGCCCTTTTTCTGCTACTATTATGCCTGTGTGGCGAGATGTCGGTTTCGTAGTTTACATTAGTAAATTGTTATCCCCGAGTTATCCACACATATACTTTGCATGTTAATCTTGCACTGTATATAATGTATGTAAGTTCAGTGCGCAGATTTGTTTCTGCGTCACTGGATTTAGACGTAGTAAATGTGCTCGCATATTTGCGCGTCATTAAAATAGAAACTCCCGGCTTACGATAGATTGCAAGCAAGGGGAGAGTCCATTGAAAACTAGATCCGGCGCATTCAGTATTGAATGAGTCGCACCCTAAGGTCGGGCCTTTATGAGCCCCTCCCCAAGACCCGACCTTTATGTATTCGTATTCAACATTAAATCCTGAATGCACCGGATCTTGCATAGAAAACATATCTAACAATATAGGTATGTTCTCATTGTTTGCCCGCATCTCAATTGTGTGTGTCAGTTGCGAATCAGCTGATTCGTGGCTTGGCCATAAACAAAGTATTTGCGAAGCAAATTTCTATGGCCTCGACCCGTGTGGTCGAAGCACTACCGCATGACCGACAAAACGACAGAATAAAAATCCCACCCTCAATTAAGTCCTTCACATAATTTTATTAAAAATTTCGAGCGAGACAAAAAGAAAAGTTTTTAGTGAATCGAGATTCATTAAAAACTTTTCTTAAAGTCGCAGCCGACATTTTTAACAAAATTGTGGAGAGATTAATTGAGGGTGGGATCAAGTTACTTAATTAAAGTGTGCTACGAAAATCTTGAAACTCCTCGGAGAGGAGTTTCAAGAAGCACACTGTGCGATTAGAAATTTATCACTAATATATGACTACAATTATTTCATCAAAGTCTGCAAAATTTGCTGCAGGTTTGGTAGGACTTGTTGCTGGTGTTGCAATGTTTGCAATCACAGCTCAAGCTGCTACATTCACAACAAACCTAAAGCAAGGCAGCACAGGTGCTGATGTAAAGAACCTTCAAATGGTTTTGAACATGAGCGCTGACACGCAGGTTTCAGCAACCGGCGCAGGATCACCAGGGAACGAAACTTCGTACTTTGGACCTGCAACAAAAGCTGCAGTTATCAAGTTCCAGAATAAGTACGCATCAGAAATTCTTGCGCCAGTTGGTTTGACCAGCGGTACAGGTTTCGTTGGCGCGTCAACACGCGCAAAGTTGAACACAATGGGTGGTACAACAACCACTACTGGTGGCACAACAAGCACAGTTCCTGGATGTACATCAACAGTTGGCTTTAGCCCAACGACTGGTCAGTCATGCGCATCAGGCGTAGCGACAGTACAAACATCAGGTCCAGTTTCAGTATCACTTGCAAACGACAACCCTGCAGCATCAGCTGTAGTGGCCGGTCAGGCAACTGCTGATCTAGCACACTTTGCGTTTACTGGTAGTGGCACCATTACGAACATCAAATTGATGCGTACTGGTATCTCTGCAAACTCGACACTTTCAAACGTATACCTATACAATGGCAACGTTCGTGTGTCGGATTCAGTTTCAGTGAACAATACAGACAGTAGTATCATCTTCAATAACCTAGGTATCAATGTAAACGGATCACTCACACTTTCAGTGCGTGCTGATATCGCTTCTGGTACCGCAGGTCAGATTGTTGGTGTACAGCTCGTTGGCTACACAACTTCAGGCAATGCTATGTCAACTGTAAGCATTTCAGGTAACTACATGAATGTTGCAGGTACATCATTGGCAGCAGTTTCAGCAAGCTCAACTTCAGCTACAACAGCAAGCATTAACGCTGGTACTATGGGCCAAGTATTTTGGACAGGTACTGTAAGCGTGTCAACTCGCTCAGTAGCACTTAAGGGCGCAGCCTTTAAGTATGTTGGTTCAGCTACAGCTGATGCGATTGCGAACCTCAAAGTCTTTGTTAACGGTGTTGCCGTTGGTTCTGCTTCTTCAGTAGACCCAGTAACAAATCGTCTTAGCTTTGACTTCGGTTCAAGCCCAGTAACATTGAACACAGGTTCACAAACATTGGAACTACGTGGCGATATTATGAAGGGTTCAAATCGTACAGCTCAGTTCAATCTTGAGAACGCCGGCGACCTTATGGTTATGGATACTCAGGTTGGCGTAAATGTAGGAGTTACAGCGCCTACAACAACAACTTTTGCTGCACAGAATGGTACAAACGTATCTATCAACACTGGTTCTATTACTACAACAATTGATCCAGCGTTCACCAACCTTACAAACGTAACAGGTGGTGCAACAGGAGCAGTTATAGGTAAGTTCAATCTACAGGCGTATGGCGAAGACATAAAAGTTTCAACACTTTATGTTACTCCAACCATTACAGGGTCAACTCCTGTTCCTAACGGTTTGAACAACGTTGCTCTCTTCTACAACGGAAGCCAGGTTGGTTCGTCACAGAATATGGCAGGAACATCAACAGCCCTAACGTTCTCCCTTGGATCAGCATTGATTGTTTCAGCGGGAACGACAGGTTCTCTTGAAGTTCGCGCTGATATTCAGTCAGCTGCAAACGTGAACTATACCGCTGGTACTGCATCGGTTATCCTCGTAGCAGGATCATCAAACGGTCAAGGTCAGAGTTCATCAGCAACACTTGCTGTTCCTACTTCAAATGTTGGGACAACAGGCTTGACTGTTACTACTGGCGCGCTTAGTATCGCGATGGCTCCTGGATACGCGTCTAACCAGACAGTGAATCCAAACACATCTAATGTGAAAGTTGGTTCATATGTTATTCAGAACACAAGCACAACAGAGGGAGTAAACATTACGAACCTTGCTGTAGCTTTGACTGCGACAACAACGAATATGAGCAACTTGAGAACTTCAGAGACTTCAGGATCAGGTGCAATCGGCATCGCTCCTCAGGCAACAAACAACTTCTCAGTTAGCTTCACACTCGCTCCAGGACAGACAAAGACGATTGATATTATGGCAGACCTTGGTGCTGCAACTTCAGGCGTTATTATTACGACACTTCTACCTACAGCACAGGGTTCAAGTTCACACGTAGTTCTAACTCCTGGTTCAGCAACAACAGGTCAGACACTTACAATCCAGACTGGTTCTGTAGCTGTTCCTACACTTAACGCTGCTCCAGCATCAATGGCTGCACAGTTTATTGTTGGCGGAACACAGAATCTTGGTACATCTCAGTACAACTTTGTTGCTACAAATGGTGTAGCAACAATTTCTGAGTTGAAGTTTACAGTTGGAGGATCAGCGATGACATCAACGACAACTCCAATCACCACAGTAACTGTAGGTGGTCAGTCAGCTCCAGTAGTTTCTGGTGTTGCTTACCTCACTGGTCTTAACATCAGTGTTCCTAACAATCCTGCAGGTGCAAATGTAAATGTTCAGGCATCGTTTGGTTCAGTTGGTACAAACGGAATTCCGTCAAATCAGACGGCTACAACGTCTCTTACCTACATGAAGTACACAATCGGTGGTGTAACTACATCAACAAGCACAATTGCTGTTGTTGGAAACACATACACACTTGTTGGTACAAAGCCTACGGTAACCGTACAGGACTCATCAGATTCACTTCTTAATGGTTCTGTAAAGGTTGCTGAAGTTACTGTGTCAGCTGACGCTGCTGGTGACTTGAAACTTACAGCATTGCCAATCAGCGTTACTTCAACAGGTGTTGTTACTGTTGCTTCAAGCACAAACAACATCGTGGTGAAGGATACTGCTGGCAACACTGTTGCTACTACAAACACCTTCCTCCTCGTTACAGCAGGTGGTACAGGTACGGATACTATTAACTTCACAAACGGTGACACGATTACTGCAGGATCTTCAAAGACCTACAGAATCTATGTAACCGCTGCGACAGTATCAGGTGCCGTTAACACAACATCTCTATCTACCAAGCTCGGTGTATCATCATCGTTCACTTGGACAGACCAGAATGGTGGCGTAGCAGGCATCACTGGCGCAAACATCTACAACTACCCAGACACAACATCGGTTATCACTAACTAATGTTAGAACGGCTAGCTTAGATAGTTCCCCGAAACGAGAATAGTCTCAAATTAGGTTGATTTCTCGCATCGAAGAAAAATTATTCTCGATCAGATAAACCTAAACGAAACCATCCTCAATTCAGAAAAAGACCCCTTTCTCTCACGAGAAAGGGGTCTTTTTCGTACCCCCATATTCCCAAAAAGCCCCGGCCTTTCCGCACCAGCTACCCCCCTATTTCAAGAAAGGACCGTCCTTTTTGAAGTTGTCCACAGGTTTCTAAAAAGGACGGTCCTTTCTACACAGGATGATGCTATCATTATTGAATGCGACGAAGGATCAATATTTCAACTGGTGAATACTACCATCTCTATAACCGTGGGACAGATAAGCGCACCATTTTTATGGAGCCACACGAATACAAGCGCTTTATGGCTTTATTGTATGTCTGTAATAGTACTGAGCCAGTAGACATAGCCGACCATTTTCAGAAAGGACGGTCCTTTCCGGAACTTTTTGCAACAGAAAGAGAAGACCAGCTTGTGGACATTGTTGCTTACTGTCTTATTCCGAACCATTTTCATCTATTAATCCGCGAAAAAACAGAGGGAGGAACTGAGAAATTTATGAGAAAGCTATTGACTGCGTATTCCATGTATTTTAACAGTAAATATGGGCGCACAGGGACGCTTTTTGAAGGTAGGTTTAAGGCAAAACATGTAGATTCTGATGAGTATTTGAAGTACCTTTTCGCATATATACATCTCAACCCAGTGAAGCTCATTGACCCGAAATGGAAGGAAAATGGAATCCAAGATCGTGTGGCTGCTCATGATTACCTAGTGAATTATATGTATTCTAGTTATTCTGATTGGAAAGGGAATACCCGGATGGAATCAAAAATACTCAACAAAGCAGCGTCTCCAGAGTATTTTACTACATCAAACGACTTTGATGATTTTGTGAATGACTGGCTAATGTTCGCTGACGCATCCTAGCACCCAAAAAGGACGGTCCTTTTTAAAAAGGCCGGGGCTTTTTGGGAAAGTTATCCACAGGTTTTTGTTGGAGAATTAGGGGTTTTTGTAGGGGGTTGGTAGAATAAGAGGAATTGTATGAATGAAAATATGAAAATGAAGGTTAAGAAGGTTTTGAGGATTTTAAGGTGGGTGGCGGTGGTGTTTGTGGTACTTCTCGTAGCGCGACTTCCATTTTACTTAAGAAACGAAAACACAAAGGAGCAGGTCGCGAAAATCCATGCAACAAAGCTCACGATGGATGATGTGATGGGTGTGAACTTGCCACCGGACCCTGGCACGGAAGCCGACAAAACTGTTGCTGGCATTGATGCAAACAAAAACGGTATCCGCGATGACGTTGAGCTCGCTATTTTTAAGGAATATCCAAATTCGGCAAAGACGAGGGCGGTGCTTTTGCAGTATGCGCTGGCGTTGCAGATGGAAGTAATGCAGCCGATTGTGAATATTGGAACCGTGACGGCGGTGGCAGAAAAGACATCGAGTGGGCATTATTGTATTGGCAGTATTACTTCGCGTGATGATATAGAAAAATTTATTAAAATTGGGGATATCCTACATGAATTTGTTGAAGGAAGGCAGTTAAATACAGAAGATAGAAAAAAAGCACAGCACGATTTTTATCAGGAAAATTTAGGGAGTTACTCCACTGTTCTTAGTGAAAGCTGTGACTTGGATACCTCAAAATTATAGATATTGTAAAGTATGAAAAGTCTGCAAATAAAACAAAATTTTATAAAATACTTTTTTATCTGTGTTATTTTTGTAGTCCCTAACTCTGGCTTCGCGGCAATTCAGTGTTCCTCTCGTGGTTACACAATAACTACAATAAATGGGGTGCTTACTAATGAAGAAGATGCAAAAAAGAATAAGGATGCTTTGCAGTATTATTTTGATCCAGTCTATAAAGACGAACCACTAACAATCGACTACATTCTAAACAAAACTCACGCGGTACTCGACATCACTGACACGGCAATTCAAAAAACATTCGAGGGTAATGTTCGTCAGACCCCTGATTTCATAAAAATCCAAAGTGACGCAAGCGCGCAAGTCAAAACTCAGAAGTTACTCCTTGTTGCCCACTCGCAGGGCAATTTTTATGCTAATGATCTTTATAGCACAGTCACTGAAAATGAAGATCTTTCTCCAGGCTCCATTGGTGTATATAGCGTGGGGACGCCGACAAACCAAGTGGGAGGGGATGGGAAATACCTGACCTCAAAAACTGACAAAGTTATTGCGGGACTTGCAGATAATTTGCTTATTGGGAAAATAATGACCCCAAATACCACGATAAATTATGAGTGGTCTGATGATTCAGGCCTAGGGCATAGTTTCAGCGGTGTGTACCTTAAATATAAGGCCACAGAAATTGTCAGAGATATAAAATGGTCTTTGGATAAATTGTCAGTAGACCCAGCACGTTCTGAAAATACTATTTGTATCACGCCACCAAAAGTGCTCACTACAATTGAAAAAGTTGTGGCAGTTCCTCTGTACGTATTGGACATGGGCATTGCTGGAGGAACATCGGTTGCTGCAACGACAAAAAACGCCACAGTAGGCGCGTATCATTTTACTGAGAGTTTTGCTAATTGGGCATTTAATGTTGAGGTTACTGTCGCAAAATGGACATATAAGACTTCAGTCGCTGTTGCTGTGTGGACATACGACACAACTTTGGCAATGGGGAAATTTGTTGGTAATACCGTTGTTTCTGTGGGTTCTTTTGTGCATGATGCTGTTACAAACGCTTTCTCTAATGGGTCGGTTGCAAGTAATAATGGCGCGACAGTGATATTGGCAACACTGCCAACGCAGACACTGAGCTCAGTGCCAGCAAAAACTCAGGTAGTTACAACAACACAAACACAAAATACGGAATCAGCAGTGGCAAAATCCCAGCAACCGCAAACTGTTTTTATTTTTGAGCCGAAGGTGCAGGAGGGAACAAACGCGCCAAAGCTTGTGTTTGTGGGGGCGTTTGGTGGTGGGTCGTCGCCTACGGCGACGACCCAATCTCAGGTGCTTGGCGCGCAAACGTCTACAGAAATAGTGGATGAAGTTGTTGTGGTGGTTGAGGATGAAATCACAGAGAGTGTGGGCGACGCTATCGCGTCGCCCACACTCTCTGCCCCTCAGTGCTCCCAAACCCTCGCAACCGACGGGTGCCTCCTTTCCACCACAACAGTTCGTTTTGAATGGACAGCGGTTGAGGGTGCCGAACATTATTTAATCAACAAAAATGGAGAATTCGCGACAACTACTGACATTTCACACGACATAACAATCAAAGACTTTTCAGACTATACGTTCGAAGTGATGGCGGTTGATGCTGAAGTAAACCCAAGCGCCACAAGCACGCAGGCAGTTTCAGTAGCCACAATTCCCATTGCCATCAACGAAATTGCATGGATGGGGACTGCTGCCTCACCGAGCGACGAGTGGTTTGAGATAAAAAACAACACCTCACGCACAATCGACCTTTCGCAATGGGATCTTAACGCAAAAGACGGCACACCACATGTAAAGCTTGCTGGGACAATAGCGCCACACGCATACATTATTTTTGAGCGTACGGACGATAGCGCTGTTTCTGGTGTTGAAGCGCACCAAATATATACTGGAGCACTTGGTAACGCGGGAGAGCAGCTTAATCTTTCATATGCGTCTACAACTTTAGACCAAACACCCGACGGTGCATGGGTAGCAGGCGCGACTTCCACAAGGCAAACAATGGAGCGCTACTCCTCCCGAGAACCCGGCACCGACCCAGAAAACTGGGGCACAAATCTCGGCTATGTTAAAAACGGCATCGACGCAGACGGCGACCCGATTGAAGGTACCCCCGGCGAGCAAAATTCAGTAAGTACCCTTATAAACAAAGGCCAAGATATTACTGAAGATTTTACTCTGACTGCCGACGAGGAGCGATATGTGATTGCGAACAACCTTCGTGTTAGCGCCTCAAGCACCCTCACGATAGAACCAGGGGTTGAGTTGAGATTTTACGAAGAGGATTTGCGGAAATCCGTGCGGTTGGATATTTACGGCAATCTTGAAGTGCGTGGCACGGCAGAAGACCCTGTAACCATAAGCTCATTTTCAAGTAATGAAAAGGGGTCAATTGAGCTTTTTGGAAATGCGACAAGCACGATTGATCACGCGCAAATAGAGCACACAGATGATGGTGTGAATGTATACAATGGTGCCCTAATCATTTCTAATAGTAATTTTAATGAGAACAACAGTGCGATTGGCGCATATGGCGGGGCAGAGGTTACAGTTGACTCGTCGACGATAACAAATACACTAGAAAATAATGCAATCGGTGTGTACACAGGCGCGACTGTGAATATAGCATCGACAACGATTGACGGCGTTCTAGACGATAGCGGGATTTTTGTTTATAAAAGCACTCTGTCCATTGCAAGTTCAACGATTAGAAATGTTTCTGAAAACGGGGTTACTCTAATGTATTCAACCTCGACGATTTCAAATACTACCATTGAAAATGCTGAATGGGATGGTATCGAGATTTTCAAGGGCAATTCAACCATAACAGATACAACTGTTTCAGGTGTCACGGGATGGGCTGGAATTTCGGTTGATGAGGGGACATTGGCAATATCAAGCTCAACTATAATGAATGTTTCAAATGATGGAATCTCGACCTACAAGGCTACCACAACCATTTCTAATGTTGTGGTTGAAAATGGAGGAGGTGATGGGATTGGTTTGTATGGTGGAACGACAACGATTACAGATTCAACAATCTCTGGATTTCTTGACGGCGCTGGAGTCCTTACCTCTCTTCAGCGTGAAGGGCAATGGCCAAACAGGACATCAGTTCCAGGAGTTGTTGCTGAAATTTCAGGCACGGAGATTACAGGAAACGCGATAGGTATTGAGATGGAAGAGGGTTCGGCAATAATAGCTTCAGATGTGGATATTCACGATAATGGAACAAGCGAGGCAGATGACATTGTTGTTTTGCCAATTGAGTAGGCAAAAAGCCCCGCCCTTTCTAAAAAGGGCGGGGCTTTTTGGGGGTATGGGAAACGGGGAATTTGTGGTATAATCAAAAGATGAACGAAACCATCAAGTCAATTATTGGCTTTGTGGCTATTATTATAATAGGACTTTTGGGTGTTGTCGTGTCAAATATAATGAAATTGGGGGATATGAACGCACTTATTATTACTGTTGACAACGTTATCAGCACGCGTTAGTATAAGCCCGAAGCCCGAAGAAGTAGGCTGTCACAGAGAAATGTGGCACAAGTCCTGCGGAGGTCGACTCATAGTCCTTAACCAAGGACTTGGCTTTCGGCCAGAACGCTCCGCGTTCTGGCCGCTCAAAATTATAACTATGGCAATTACAAAACAAAAAAAAGTAGAACTTGTTGCTGGGATGAAAGAACGCCTCGCGGACGCAAAATCAATTGTTTTTGTTAACTTTAAGGCACTCCCTGTTTCTGAGACCAAGATGCTCCGCAGAAAGCTCTCAGCTGACAAGGTAGGGTACTTTGTTACAAAAAAGACTTTGGCAAAGCGCGTTCTAGGCGACCTTAAAGCAAAAGGCGATATGCCAGAGCTTCCTGGGGAACTTGCAATAGCTTACGGAGAGGACCTTTTGGCTCCAGCTCGCGAAACCTACGCTTTCCAGACGACAGCGCGCGACAAGGGTTCAATCTCAATTATGGGAGGAATCTTTGACGGAGAGTACAAAACAAAGGATGAAATGATGGCAATTGCTATGATTCCACCACTACAGGTACTCCGTGGAATGTTCGTAAATATCATTAATTCACCAATTCAGCGTTTCGCTATCGCAATGGGAGAGATTGCCAATTCAAAAGGCGTGGCTCCCGTTGCTCTTGTAGCAAAGGCTGAAGAGGCTCCTGTTGCTACAGTAGTAGAGGAAACTCCTGAATCAGCAGATTCACGTCTGGACGCTGTAGCTACAGTTACCGAGACAACAGCAGAAGTTGTAGCAGAGGCTCCCGTAGAGACTCCCGCAACAACAGAAGAAGCAATCGCGTAAGCAAAGAATTTTGAGTGATTCGATATTCAATATTCGACATTCTATATTCATCATTTGCCCAGCGTGATTACAAAAACACAAGAAAGTTAAAAAAAGACTCAAACATTTAATACCTAACAATAATTATCATGACAGAAAACAAAGACGTAGTAGTCCCAGCAAAGTTCAAGGACATTGTTGAGAAAATCGAAACAATGACAGTTCTCGATCTTCACGAGCTTGTAAAGGTTCTTGAGGAAAAGTTTGGCGTTTCAGCAACTGCAGCCGCAGCAGCTCCAGCAGCAGCCGCCGCAGGAGCAGAGGAAAAAGACTCATTCAACGTAGAGCTTTCAGCTTCAGGCGACACAAAGATTGCTGTTATCAAGGTAGTAAAAGAAGTTCTCGCTCTTGGTTTGAAAGAGGCAAAAGACCTTGTAGACGCAGCACCTTCAATGCTTAAAGAGGGTATGAAAAAGGCAGATGCAGAGGAATTCAAGAAGAAATTGGAGGAAGCAGGCGCAAAGGTAACTTTGAAGTAATAGATACAAAGCAAAAAGAGGGGGTGGCCGTAGGCCACCCCCTCTTTTTCTTTGTGTGCATAAAATGCTATAATCTTTGCCATGGACACTCTCGGAAAACTATTTGGAAGTCAGGCACGCGTGAAGATTCTGCGTCTTTTTCTATTAAATCCGCAAGACGCATATGATGTGCCGATGGTTGCAGAGAAGAGCAAGGTTTCACTACTAGATGCAAGACGCGAACTCACCCTTCTTAAAGCAGCTGGTGTAATAACAAATAAATCCTTCACCAAGGAAATAATTCCAAAGAAAAAAAGCAATAAAGTTTCTGGCCGAGCCACGTGTCCCGACACGGCTCTGGTGACCCGTAAGCTTATTCGGAAACGTGTGCAAGGATTTCAGCTTAAAACAACATTTCCACTGCTTTCGTCTCTTAAGAGTCTGATAGTTTCTGAAACGCCGTTAAACCGCGATGAGATTGTGAAGCGTTTCAAGGGCACCGGAAAGATTAAATTTCTCGCGATTTCTGGCATTTTTATAGACGAGCCTGAAGCCCGCGTGGATGTGTTAATAGTTGGCGATAATCTCAAAAAGCGCTCAATTGAGAATGTTTTGCGTACCATAGAAGCTGAAATAGGACACGAACTCTCTTATGGAGCGCTAGAAACAACTGAATTCCTTTACCGCGTGAGCGTGTATGACAAATTTGTTCGTGATGTGCTTGATTTCCGCCACGACAAGGTAATCAATAAATTAGGTGTGGAGTAGGTGTCTAAGATAAAATTTAGAATAGTACAAATACAAATGATGGCAGATTGCCTTCGGCAATCTGCCATCTCCCCCTCAATATTCAACATTCTATATTCTATATTCCATATTCTACCAGAAGAGTTATCCACAGCCCTCTTCCATTCGCCATATCTAAAATGGTACAATAAATAAAGCATCAAACTCTCGCGTCTGCGCTTCGTACTCTACAATTAAGTAGGCGGTCGAGTGCGAGGCATGGAGGTATTGATGACGATATTTTATTAGCGACGTAGAGCGAGGAAAGTGAGAAGGTACCCTTTCTCACTTTCGAGCCGAGGAGTTAATATTAAGACTGTGTGCTTTTATCAGTTTAGTTTTTAACATAATGTTTACGCGCGAAGGAATTCGCGTTTAACAAATAAAAAAAGATATGCCTATTATTTCAGACTGGGGTGTACAACTAAGTAGCGCATTCACTGGCATCGGTGTGCAGGTGTTGCAGTTTCTTCCAAAGCTTCTCCTTGCGATTATTATTTTTATCGCAGGATGGGTTGTTGGTTCAGTTCTTTCAGAGGTTGTTTCAAAGATTATCAAAGCAATAAAAATTGATTCAATTTTGGAGAGCGCAGGCGCGCGTGGCCTTTTAGACAAAGCAGGTTTCAATCTCAATACTGGGGCATTCCTCGGTGGATTGGTGAAGTGGTTTATTATCATCGTCTTTCTTGTTACCGCTCTTGATATACTAAAACTTGAAGCAGTAACCGCGTTTTTGACGAACGTTGTTCTGGGTTACATTCCACAGGTTATTGTTGCAACTTTGATTTTGGTTGTTGCAGCAGTTCTAGCTGACCTTTCTCAGAAAGTGTTGTCAGGTGGCGCTCGCGCTCTTGATTCAAAGCACGCTGGTATGGTTGGCGGCGTTGCTCGCTGGTCAATCTGGATTGTTGCAATCCTTGCGGCATTGAACCAGCTTGGTATTGCTGGCCCTATGATGCAGACACTTTTCACTGGTCTCGTAGCAATGCTCGCTATTGCTGGTGGCCTTGCTTTCGGTCTAGGTGGCAAAGAAGCAGCAGCAAACTACATAGAGAAGCTCCGTGGGGATATCTCAAATCGCCGATAGTTTTTAGGCTGAATATCGGATGTTGAATATAGAATAGATTCGACCAGAAAAACCCGCCAAAAGGCGGGTTTTTCTGTGTATTTTGTAGGCATATTCCAAATTCTATATTCAACATCCAATATTCCGCAAAAATCCTTGACATTGGTTTCCTTTTGTATATAATGGCTGGATTGTTGCATATGAGCAAAACAAGGAATCTTAACCGGGATTAGAGAGGCCTTACTGCCCCTCTGTTGCCCGCGTTATGCGGGTTTTTTGTTTTCTCATCGATTGTTAATTGACAACTAAATTCTGTCACACACACCGTTAAGGAGGTCTTTGAGTGTGTGTAGACAGGCAGGTAAAAATAAAGTCCCTGTTTTAAGCAAACAGGGCAGCCGAGCACCAGTATTGGTGCTCGGGAACAAATAATGATTGTGGTTTTTAAATTTCCTAACAGGAAATATAAGAGCATATGGTGGATGCCTTGGTTCTAAGAGGCGATGAAAGACGTAGCATGGCTGCGATAAGCTTCGGGGAGGTGCCTAGCAACCTTTGATCCGGAGATTTCTGAATGGGGAAACCCCGCGACCGTAATAGGTCGTGACCTACATTTTAATGTAGGAGTATACCCAGGGAAGTGAAACATCTCAGTACCTGGAGGAAAATAAAAAAAGCCGCCGAATGGCGGAACATTTCCTGAGTAGCGGCGAGCGAAACGGAAATAGCCCAAACCTACTATTTATAGTAGGGGTTGTAAGGCAGAGACGTCGTATTTATACGAGAGGAGTTACAAAATGTAATGTTAGTTGAATATGCTGGAAAGCATAGCCCTAGACGGTGATAGCCCGGTAAACGAAAACATTACGTCTTCTTTGTTTCTGTTCTTGAGTACTTCGAGACACGAATAGCTCGGGGGAATCTACCAGAACTAACTGGTAAGGCTAAATACTCTTAGAAACCGATAGTGAACTAGTACCGTGAGGGAAAGGTGAAAAGAACCCCGGTGAGGGGAGTGAAATAGAACTGAAACCATATGCTTACAAGGAGTCGGAGCTGATCGTCCTACAGACGATACAATTGACTAAAAACATTTGACATTTGACTTGGATGCGCGAAGCGCATCTGTATCCCGTCAATTGTCAATTGTTAAATGTTACTTGTGTCGCCCGTAGGGCGATTGGTGACGGCGTGCCTATTGAAGAATGAGCCAACGAGTTAATGTATACAGCGTGGCTAAGCCCTTGTCGGGTGGAGCCTTAGGGAAACCGAGTGTGAATAGCGCGTTTGTTGTATGCATTAGACCCGAAGCCAGATGAGCTTACCATGAGCAGGGTGAAGTTTGTAGAAATACAGATGGAGGCCCGAACCGGTTGGCCGTGCGACACCATCGGATGACTTGTGGTAAGGAGTGAAAAGCTAATCGAATCTGGTAATAGCTGGTTCTCTCCGAAATATGTTTAGGCATAGCGTCTAGCGTACCCTCTGGGGGTAGAGCACTGGAAGGACTGAACAGGGAGCAATCTCGTCAGTCCTATCAAACTCCGAATACCAGAGATTAAATACTAGGCAGTAAGACTACGGGGGCGAAGCTCCGTCGGTCAAAAGGGAAACAGCCCTGATCTCAAGTTAAGGTCCCAAAATCTACGCTAAGTGTACTTAAGGAGGTGGAGTTTCTCAGACAGTGAGGATGTTGGCTTAGAAGCAGCCATCATTTAAAGAAAGCGTAACAGCTCACTCACTAAGAGACTCTGCACCGAAGATAATCGGGACTAAGCGTAGTACCGAAACTGAGGGTTCTCTCGTCTTTAGAGATGGGGGAGCGGTAGGAGAGCGTTCATGTCTGCGCTGAAGGAGAAGTGTGAGCAACTCTGGAGCGGCATGAAGTGAGAATGTTGGCACAAGTAACCACAATGCGGGTGAGATCCCCGCACGCCGTAAGAGCAAGGTTTCCTTTGCGATGTTGATCAGCGAAGGGTTAGTCGGGCCTAAGGTGATAGCGAAAGCTGAAGCCGATGGACATAGGGTTAATATTCCCTAACTTTTTATTTGTGCGATGGAGTGACGAAGGTTAGTATGTCTTGCGCATTATTGGATTTGCGTTTGTGTCATCAGTGTGATTCTTAGGTAAATCCGGGAGTCTGGTTTTAATACCGACCGCAAGTGAAGCAGAAATGCCCAGGTTCGCCTGGTGCAGATAAGGCAAAGCAACTTTCCGAGAAAAGCTTCTAAGCATAACAAATAAAAAACCGTACCTAAAACCGACACAGGTGCTCGAGTCGAGTAGACTAAGGCGAACGAGTGATTGCTTCTCAAGGAACTCGGCAAAAAAGCAGCCGTAACTTCGGGATAAGGCTTGCCTCCACCACTTTGTCTTTAAAGACGCATCGATAAAATTACTTCATTTGCATCGTTGAGAAGAATTTTTTCCTCCACGCAATGTACACTTGTACATCTTGGTCGTAAAAATTCATCCCGCCTTGCAACTAAAGCAATTTAATCAATGCTTAAACAAAAGTGATGGAGTCCGAAGAATTGAGTGTATCGAGACCGTGCTTGAACAGCAGAGCTGCCGTTCAAGCACAAATAAAAAATGTTGACTAATTTTTCTTGGACTCTTTCCGCTTTGAAAATAAAGTGGTGGAGGCCGCAGCGAAAGATTTCCTGCCAACTGTTTACCAAAAACACAGCTCCATGCGAACTCGTAAGAGGATGTATATGGGGTGACGCCTGACCAATGCCAGAAGGTTAAATACGGGTGGTGCCGAGCACCATGAAGTTAAGTAGATTTTGTTGGATATTTATTATTCAGTGATTCTATTTGAAAGCATGGTGCTCGGTGCTGACTTGTATAAGCCCTGGTGAATGT
>DMXP01000004.1:69376-70371 GCA_003483855.1 Candidatus Yonathbacteria bacterium | reverse complement strand
TTGTGGTTATTTAAAATTAAATACGCACGATTAGCTGTTATGGTTATAAATGCGTCGTCGAGTATTATTAAATATCGTAGTAAATTAAAAATAAAATATGGGCGATTAGCTCAGATGCTTAGAGCGTTACATTGACATTGTAAAGGTCGGAGGTTCGATTCCCCCATCGCCCACAACTTTTTATGCCCACTGAACTAGAACAAAACATCACCCACCTCCTCACCGAGAAATACTCCGGAGTAGAAACTCCTGAGTATTTTCTAGATGTAGAGCGACTTAAGGCAGGGGAGCCGTATGCGTATGTTTTGGGATGGAAGGATTTTCTTGGGGTACACATTGACCTCTCGTGCAAGCCAATCATCCCGCGTGCGGAAACGGCACACTGGGCATTGCAGGCGATAGAGGAACTCAAGGTAAAGCAAAAAGAGCTAGGGCGTCCACTACGTACCTTTGACGCATATGCAGGCTCGGGCAATGTGGGGCTTGCAGTGGCAAAACACATTCCTGGAACTCTCGTGGAGATTAGCGAGCTTGATGCGCTCCTTTCGCCAGGAATAATTGCGAGTGCTCGCGCAAGCGGAATTCCAGAGGAAATGATAAGAGTAATTCCCGGAGACTCGCTTGAAACAGCAACCGGTCTCTACGATGCTATTTTTGCCAACCCACCATACATTCCGCCAAGCGATATTGATAACCTAGACCCGGACATGGTCGCTCACGAACCGCACCTCGCATTTTTTGCAAACGACGGCGGAAACGAATTTCATAAAATTTTAATTGATCAAGCGTGGGATTTGCTCGTGCCTGGTGGCGCTGTATATATAGAAGCCGATGAGTATCAGCGCCCAGCTATTGAGGCGCTTCTAAAAGTCGGCGTCCAAGACGCGAATTTGGTAATTCGTAAATGGACATACGAATTTTGGCCAGATCAATACGGACAGGTAAGGTTCCCAGTACTGAGAAAAATTATAGACTAAAAATTGCTTGCATAATAA
>DMXP01000004.1:44307-69247 GCA_003483855.1 Candidatus Yonathbacteria bacterium | reverse complement strand
TTATTATGCAAGCAATTTTTAGTTACTTCAAATGAGAATTAAAAAATCTTTTAATTCTCGACGGAAAAAGGTTAACCTTTTTCAGTTATTTTTTCAAAGCGATATCACTGAATAGTTTTCTAAACTGGTTTCTTATAGCCAAATATGTTGCGACGAAAAAGAACGGAGTAGATACAAAAAGGACGAGTCCAATGTAGCCGAAAGACTGTGGCAGTTTCTCCATCACAGGAGCGCCAAAACGCAACATAATAGCAATTTCAACAAGAAGTATAAATGATGTGATGTGAACGCCTTTGAAAACAGTTTGTCTCAAAAAATCAACATTGGGACGCAAAATTTCTAGAGAATGTTGCTCCGGTAATTTGGAGAGTTGCCATTTTGAAAACTCGTTTGAAATTATTGATATAAAAATAAACAGGAATGTTGTTTGGATAACTAGAATAAATTGTTCGCCTTCAAGAAATATTTTTTGAAAAAAACCGCTGGAAAGGAAAATAAGAAGGTGCAATGCAAACAGAGTATATAGAGACGCTTTGAAGCCGGCAGAGAGTCCGCTCTTTCGCAGTGGCTGTAGTTCTGGTGCAATTTTTTGCTTCTCGCTCATAGCGTAAATAACTATTTAGAATGCAAATATTGGAAAATGTCTTCCAGCGCTCGCACGGCGTCGCCTGCGGCGATATTGTTTTGGTGATAGAGCACGTCGGTGCAGTCGCCAGCAGACCAGATGCCTAGAACCCCTGTTTTTTGAGTGCGAGGGTCTATGATTACATGACCACGCTCATTCAAACTAACAACGCCTTTCAAAAATTCTGTGTTCGGAAGCTGGCCTATCTCCACAAAAATACCGCCAACGTGGAGCTCTGTCACTTTGCCTGTTTCTTTGTCGCGGTAAACAATCGCGTTTACGAATTTGTCTCCTTTCACTTCAGTAATCTCCACGTTTTTTACTGCGCGCATATTTGGGTGCGAAAGCACTTTTTCAACTGTAATGGAATCGGCTCTGTTAAAATTGTCACTTCTGTGAATGATTGTGACGCTTTTTGCGTACACAAGAAGTTGCGCTGCCGTTTCAAATGCGGCATTGCCTCCTCCCACAACAGCTAGGTCTTGCCCTTCAAAGAGCGGGCCGTCACAGGAAGCGCAGTATGTGAGCCCGCGATGCTCAAAAGTTTCCGCTCCTGGCACCTCAAGTCTGCGTCTGTGGCTTCCTGTCGCTACGAGGACTGTGCGCGCGGTGTATGCATTTTTGTGCGTGGTTACAGTGAAATTGCCACCTTGCGATTCAACTTTTTGAACAACCTCCTCGCATATGGTGAGGTGCTCGTCCGCATACGCCTCAACGTGTTTTCGCAAAGAAAGAGCAAGTGCCTCTCCAGAGATGGCAATAGTGCCAACCCAGTTTTGAATTTCAGATGAGGCTGTTGACTGACCAGCAAACGTTTCAGCGATAATGAGCGTCTTCAAACGCTTCCGCGCGGCGTACACACCCGCAGCGGCGCCTGCTGGGCCTCCACCGATTATGATGAGATCGTAAATAGTTTTCTCCATCTAGCTAGTATACACTATATTTTTTTTGGGCGACGAAGAAACGCCGGCACCGCGCTCCAGTCTTCGCCACCCTCTGCGTCGAGGTCAATGATTGCTACTGGCTCCTTGTCGTACTTTTCTTTTACACTGTCACGCGCAACATCTACTTTTTTTGGTTCTTGCTCAACGAAACTGTTGTTGATCTCGCGCTTCTCCCTAGTTTCTTCTCTCGGCACTCCTTGTTGTTTTGCCCCACCTGTGAAAAGGTTGCGTTTTTCAACACCCTCTGGAAATCCAGCGGCAATAACGGTAATCTTTATTTCATTCTTCTTTAATTTTTCATCAATAATTGCGCCAAAAATAACTCGCGCATCTGGGTCAATTGATTCTGTAATTATTTTTGCTGCTTCGTTTATCTCGTGCATGCGAAGGTCTGCTCCGCCAGCAATGGCGAAAAGCACACCTTTTGCTCCTGAAATTGAAAGGTCTAAAAGGGGAGAGTTGATAGCTGCTAGAGCAGCCTCCTGCGCGCGATTTTCACCGCTCGAGGAGCCAATACCTAGGAGAGCCGAGCCTGCGTTTGAGAGTACCGAACGGATATCCGCAAAGTCTACATTGATAATCCCTGGTGTTGTAATAAGGTCTGAGATGCCCTCTACTGCTTGTCGAAGCACTTCGTCGCTCATCATAAATGCGTTTTTAAAAGTTGTGTCACTGTCTGCAACACTCATAATACGATCGTTAGGAACTATAATAAGCGCGTCCACACTTTTTCTAAGTTCGTCCAGTCCTGCTTCGGCGATTCGCGCGCGGTTAGATCCTTCAAAAGTAAATGGACGCGTAACAACTCCGATAGTAAGAGCGCCATGCTCCTTTGCTATGCCAGCAACGATAGGGGCCGCGCCTGTGCCGGTACCACCACCCATTCCGCCAGCAATGAACACCATATCAGCGCCTTTTATTACACCCTGAACCTCCTCTTTTGTTTCCTCTGCGGCTTTGCGACCAATTTCTGGGTTCATACCAGTACCTAGTCCACGTGTTAGATTTTTTCCAATGTGGATCTTTTTTTGTGCTAGAGAGTGATGTAAATCCTGCGCGTCTGTGTTCATCACTATAAATTCAACACCCTTGATTTTTGAGGTTACCATATGATTCACCGCGTTTTTTCCTGAGCCACCAACCCCGATGACTTTTATGCGTGCGAATGCTTCTACTTCTGGCTGTACTTTTGGCATGACTGATGATCTGATTTAAAAACTATTAATTACAATAAGAATACCAAGAAGGGGAACAATTGACAAATTTTGGAGTATTTGACAGGCGACAAGGAAAATAAGTAACAAAACACGTGGGTTTGCGCGAAGCGCAAACCCACGTGTTGAATTTTAGTCAAATGGCACAGGTCAATTGTTAAATGTTTGTTGCCTACGGCAAAAAAGGCTTTACCCAATTTTTTAGAGTTTCAAGAACGTCACTTAAAATATTTTCTGAGGTATCGTCTGGTTTTTGTAATGCGTAGACTGTGAGACCGTATGCTACGAGCCATGAAGAATCCTTAACAACATGTTTGCCACCACTTGTAATGGCAGGATGCGCGATGGATGACGGTAGCCTTAGAACTGCCTTTGCAAGGTCTTCTATTGTTGCAACACCTGTGCCACCCCCGGTAAGCACGACCCCTGCAGGGAGGAGCCCGCTACGACCTATCTTTTTTAAGTGAGAATCAATTAGTTCGAAAATATCGTAGAGGCGCGCTTCAATAATTTCCTCAAGTTTCTTTCTTGAATAAATTCCTTCTGGTCCGCTAAGTTTTATTTTTTCTGCTTCTTGAAGTGGGATTTTTAATCCGAGAGCGATGTCGTTGGTAATGTCGGTTGAACCGATTGGAAATATTTGAAGTGAAATCGGTGTGTCATTTTCAAATACAGCAATAGAAACTGTTTCCGCGCCGATGTTTACAAGAGCACATCCGACAGACCTTTGTTTTTTGTTTAGCGCAACCATTCCTGCGGCGATAGGCGACGGAACCACTTCGTCTACTTCAACACCCAGCTCCTCAATGGTGCGAACGATGTCATCTAGGTGTTGCTCTAGACAAGTGATAAACAACATCTTTGTATCAAGTTTTATCCCAGTCATTCCGAGAGGGTCACCGAGGACTTCTTTGTTGTCTAGTTTGTAACGAAGCGGGATGCGATGGATAATGCGCTTATTTGTTAGGTGGCTTAGGTTTTCCTCCGCTTCCGTGGCTGCCTTTTTGAGATCTAGCTCTGTCACCTCACTAGACGCCCGCGAGATGATGGTGGCGCCGTGAGAAATAGAGGACTCAAGACTTATTCCTCCTACAGAAAGTATTGCGTTTTTTATTCTAAATCCGGCCATTTTTTCTGCATTGGCAATGGCGCTCTTGATACTGCGAATTGCATCTGATTTATTTACAATGTATCCGTGGCGAAGCCCACGGGTTTCTGAAATACCTGTGCCAATGATAACGGGCGCCTCTCCGCGAGAATGCTCTACTATCACGACACGAGTAGCGTGTGTGCCGACATCAATGCCTGTTGCTATCCGTTTCGTGCGCGAGCTCATATGTTCTCCTCATTGTAACAAAAAAATCCTTTACGCTCAAATACCATAGAGCCATATTCCTAAATTTTAAACACTACGCGAACTTTTTTCTCCGCATTTTCCATTTTTACCCCGTGGTCTAAACCCTTTAGATGAAGGAGCGCGTGAATGAATAGGAACCCGATAAAGTTTGTATAAGAACGGTCAAAATTTACGGCGTCTGCGCGAGCTTTTTTGAGATCTAAAAATATTTCACCTTCATTTTTATCCAGCGGAAATGAAAGAATGTTTGTTGGGTAATCTTTTTCGCGATACGTACGGTTGAGCTCCTGAGATTCTTTTGAACCAACAATCACGAGCGAACAATCGTACTCCTTACCAAGTACGGCTTCGGCAATTTTAGCAAAAGGCAAGCGGGGGAGCTTGCCTTTTGTAGTGTTTGTAATTGTGAGTGGCATTACTTTGACGAGCGACCCTTTTGCTTCTTTTCTGGGAGTTTGCCAAGCTTTTCCAAAAGTTCGTATTCCTTGCGCATACCTAGAACAACGAGCGCGCTCTTTTTCATTTTGAAATGGTTAGGCTTGCGCTGGTTGTAGCGAATAGAACGAACGCGTGGAATAACTCCGGAGCCCTGCACGCGCTTTGTAAAGCGACGAATAAGGCTAATCGCGTTTTCGTTTGGGTTTTTCTTGACTTCTGCGTTTACCGTAGACATAGGCGATATACTATCATAAATGGGTTTATGATGCAAGCGCCGAAATGACCTCCTCGTCGGAAACTTGAGGGAAATCCTCGTACCATTCGCCAACGGCGGAAAAGAAAATTGGGGTTTCAAGAAAGCGAACTTCGGCCACGCTTTTGAGGGTTCGCACAGACTCCGTGGAGGCAACTGGCACCGCAACAACCACCTTCAGAGCGCCTTCGCGCTTTGAATACGCCACAGCAGCTTGCATCGTGAGTCCGGTCGCTATTCCGTCATCCACAATGATAACTGTTTTATTTTTTAGGTTGAGGGCGCCCATTCCTTTTCGGTATGTTTCAAATCTTCGCATTGCCTCCTTTTTTTCGGATTCTATTTTGTGTTCAAGCCACTTTGGGTCTACATACGCGCGTTCAGCCTCGTTCCAAACTCCAGCACCGGTGATATCAATTGCACCTATCGCATATTCGTCGTTCCCTGGCGCGCCGATTTTTCGCGTGACTATGATGTCTAAAGGAAGACCAAGCTCGCGAGCAACTTCTTTTGCAACAACAACACCACCACGTGGAAGGGCAAGGACAATAGCGTCTGAGTTTTTGAATTCACTCAAAACCTCTGCGAGTCTTTTGCCTGCCTCAATGCGGTCTTTGAAAATGGTAGACGATGACATACAATAAGTATACCAAATATGAAAGATCCATTTTTAATTTTACGAAACAAAAAAACCAAAACAGAGGAATTCCGAAAATCTGCCCACGAGGTAGCGCGTACGCTTGCAAAAGAGGTTGCACGTCACACCAAACCAGAAAGAATAGTCTTGGTCCCGATTTTGCGCGCAGGCCTCGCACTCCTGCCTGCATTTATAGAAAAGTTTCCAAAAGCATCGGTGGGGTTTATTGGTCTCAAACGTAACGAAAAAACTCTCAAGCCAAAAGCGTACTATCAAAATATTCCCAAAATTTCAAAAAATGATGTTGTCATCGTTCTTGATCCAATGCTTGCGACAGGCGGAAGCGCAGTTGCTGGAATAAAAACACTCGTGAAAGCAGGAGCTCGCGAGGAGAACATTATTTTTGTCGGCATCATTTCCGCGCCAGAAGGCATTGCGAATCTCCAAAAGAATTTTCCGTTTGTGCAAATTCTTTGCGCAGAGTACGACAAAAAATTAGACAAAAATGGATACATCGTGCCTGGACTCGGTGACTTTGGCGACCGGTATTTTGGGAATTAAACTAAAAAAACCCAGTAATAGTGCGCGATCGCGCACTATTACTGGGGTTTTTGTTTTAACTATCACCTCAGCTCGTCCTTCAAATGCTTCACAAAGTCTGGTAGATCTGCGAGCTTCACTGTCTCTTGTGAGCGTGTTTCCATATTTCGCGCGATTACTGTATCGTCCATAGCTTCCTTTTGCCCAAAGATGATGGTGTAGGGAGCGCCACTTCGCTCTGCGATAGCGAGCTGTTGCGCGAGGCCGTCTTTTGAGAGAGATTGCGCGATAGGCACGCGCGCCTTGCGTAGGACTTCAATAATTCCGAAGCTCTTGAGCTTTGCTTCGTTGCCGAGCTGAATGAAATACACTTTTGGTTTTTTCAAAATGCGCGGGTCAATTGGTTTGTGAACAGGGGACATAATGACGCGATCCACACCTATCGCGCCACCTACCGCTGGCACATCTTTTTTACTACCAAGAGATTTTGCAAGTAGGTCGTAACGTCCTCCACCACCGAGAGAAAGTGGAGTAGGAGCCTCCACGCCCTCAGGCAAGTTTGTATCAAGCTCAATTATCTCAAACACTGTACGAGTGTAATAGTCTAGTCCGCGAACGAGATTTTTGTTGATGCGATACGCTATGTTCATTCCCTCTAGGTACTCAATAACTTCTTTAAAATGATGACGGCAATCGTTACAGAGCGAATCTATCGGTGTTGGCGCGCCTCTTTTTATATCTTGGCATCGCTCGTCTTTGCAGTCCAAAAGTCTGAGCGGATTTGTTCTGATTCTATCTTTGCAAGAAGGACAAAGTTCCGCAATATGTTTTTTATAATAATTTGTGAGCTCGCGGATGAAACCACCGCGACATTCCTTGTCACCGATACTATTTATTTCAACAGAAAGATTTTTGAACCCAGCTTCATCAAGAATGAGAGTCATTGCGCGAATGATGAGAGCATCCGTAATGCTTTTAGGTGTACCGAGAATCTCCAAACCAAACTGGCGGAGCTCGCGCAATCTACCACGCTGAGGATTTTCGTGGCGGAAGTATGGGCCGTAGTTGTAGAGCATCACGGGCTGTGGGAGCGCTTGCATTCCGTTTTCAATATACGCGCGCATCACACCTGCAGTGCCTTCGGGTCGCATTACGAGATGGTCGCCACCTTTGGTTTTGAGTGTGTACATTTCCTTGTCGCGAATGTCCGTACCAACGCCGAGAGACGATGTAAACACCGCCTCACGCTCAAGGATTGGAGTTTCAATAGGACGGAAGCCGTAGTATGAGGCAATCTCGGATGCCTTTTCAAAAAAACCTTGGTACGCGTAATATTCTTTATCAAGAATATCGCGCATTCCTTTTGGGCTTGCGATATCCTCATCTCGTAGTTTTTTTGCCTTTACAGGCTCTGTTTTTATTTTTTCATTTTTCATAATTTTTTTACTCTTGCCTGTATTGCCCAGGGAGCACATCTATTTCCGTAAGAGGGAAAAGACGCAAGAATGCTTTGCCGACAATGAAGTCGCGATTTACTGGACCCCAAGCGCGCGAGTCAAAACTTCCAGAACGATTGTCGCCCATCATAAAATATTCACCGATTTTGAGAGTTCGCTCCACAGAGTCGTCTTTTGGATGCATCACATACGGCTCCTTCATAGTGAGCACTATTTTACCATCTGCGTCTTTAATGAATACTTGCCCTTGTCCGTTCACAAGCACTGTTTCTCCAGGAAGTCCGATGACGCGCTTGATGAAATATTGTTTTGGATTTTTTGGGTATTTAAAAATAGCCACATCCCCACGTGATGGGTCGCCGAGGTGATAAGATAGCTCGTCAACAATGAGGTACTGTTTGTCTTTGAATGTTGGGTCCATTGAAGCGCCTGACACGATGAATGGTTGCGCGATGAAGACACGAATAGGAACAACGATAACGAGCGCGATTAAAAGGAAACGAAAAGTCTCCCACGCTTCTTCGCGAAACGAATGTTTTTTTTCTTCGGGAGCAACAGGTGGCATTAAATTTTCATCCATTGTTTGATTTTCATTATTGTAAAATAGAAGAGGACTTGATTCAAAGGATGAATGCGTGGTGTAATGTTTTGATTTATTAACTCTCGCAGGTTTTCAGTGTACGATACATACTATATGCAATACTTAATAGTCGGACTTGGGAATCCAGGAGAAGAGTATGCGAACACGCGTCACAATGCTGGGCGCATGGTCGTGGAAGAATTTCGCAAGAAAAATGATTTTCCAGAGTGGGTTCTTGATAAAAATTTGAAGGCGCGCGTTTCAAAAGGAGCGTGTGGAAAAGACAAAGTGGTTCTACTAGAGCCTGACAATTTTATGAATGTCTCTGGCAAGAGCGTCGCGCCTCTCGTAAAAAACGCAAAGGACGCAGAACGTACTATCGTCGTGTATGACGATTTGGATTTGCCACTTGGTGGAATGAAAATATCTTTTAATAGGAGTTCTGGCGGACATAAGGGGGTGGAGTCTATTATCAAGGCGTTGAAAACGCGCGTATTCGCGCGTTTGCGTATCGGCATTTGCCCTACGACTCCGAGTGGGAAATTAAAAAAACCAAAAGGCGAAGACGCCTTGCTTGATTTTATTGTTGGACCATTTAAAAAAGGTGAAGCAGACGATTTGAAAAAAACTATCAAAAAAGGAGCCGAAGCGCTCGCGCTCATTCTTGAAGAAGGTCGTGAAATCGCGACAGGGAAGGTGAATTAGTAAATTCACCTTCCCTTGGGTGAGGAAGCTCGGCAGTAGAATCCTGAACATAAACATTAGGCGTTGGCTTGCCAAAATATGACTTTCCTGCTATATTTTTCCGTGGGAAGTAGCACTATTCTCTTTTTCGTTTTTTAACGTTATCTAAGGAGGTGCATCATGAAGATCTTTAAAAGTTTATGGTTGTTGTTCTTTGCATTCTTCGCACTTGTAGGATGCTCTACTGTCAAAGTCGGCGGTGGCGAATCAGCCCCTGTTTCCGGCGCGGCCGTCTCCGCTGGTGATGGCCAAAAAACAGCGAGTTCTGGCAGTGGTGAACTCCACCGTTGCTCAAAGAACTATGGTCGTCTCGCAATCGAAGAGCAACCAATGAGCCAGCAGACCATGATGCTATTTTCTCAATCTGGAATATCTTCATTCTCGCCAATGCCACTTGCGCGTCATGCGGCAATGCAGTCCGGTTGTTTCACTTTGGTTGACCGTGGCGCGTCGTTTGCAATGGGCGAGCGTGAACGCGAGATTAATGGTGAAATGGGTGGTTCCAAAACCAGGAAAACTATTCCTGCGCGTTGGGGTATGAAGGTGGAAGTGCCACAGCCAACAACATCAACTGGCGCTGGCGCCGGGGTTGCAGCAGCTGCAAGGTTCATTCCTGGCTTGGGCGGTCTATTTGGTGTCGCAGCTGGTGCAGTTGCAGGATCAATGAGTTTCACTGAAGCACAGGTGATTCTGACAATTGTCGACTTGGAAACCAGCGAGATTGTCGCATCGGTAACAGGTACTGGCAAGAGTTCTGATCTCGGCATCGGTGCTGCGTTCCTCGGAGCTGGCACGTTTGGTGCTGGAGGTGGTTCCAGTAAGACTCCTGCAATGAAGGTGGTTGCTGCTGGATTTGTGGACGCATTCAATCAGCTCATTCCGTATATGGACAACATGGCTACTGCAACACTCGCCCCCGTAGCTCCTGTGCCAAAAACAGAACAAGTTGTCCCAGCAAAAAAGGTTTCATTAAAGAAAAAAACCTAAGGCGACATTGCCTCGTGTTCAAAGACCCTCTTAATAAATGGGGGTCTTTTTTTATTTCGTATCTCTAATAGTGAGAGAGTAGGGAAGAGCGGTGAGCAGAATGATACCAAGTACTAGGAAAAGATTTTGAAACTGCATAAAATGAAGGAGAATATATCCCAAGAGTGGCCCAAGTATCGCAGCTAGTGTGCGACTTGTGCGCATAAATGTGATGAGGTGCGTGTCGCCCGCGTTTACTTGTTTGAAGAAATAACTCTCTGTCGCCACTTCTACCATGCTTGCGCCAGTACGCGTGACGAAAAGAAGTCCTGCCCAGAGCGCTACGCTTGCGGTAGTGACATACGAGATTCCGATTGTTGATACTGCCATAATAATAAAACCGAGAGTTAAGATTTCTTTTTCGCCAAGGTGAGTGTCGGCAATTTTTCCTAATATTACCTCAAACAAGACAAATGGCAAAAGCGCGATTGGAGTGATGACGCCTAGGATTACGTTCATCGAAATCCCAACATGCTGGTTTAGATAAAGCGGAACGTAGATGACCATCCACGAAAAAAATAGAGCAAGTAAAAAATGCGCGTATATAATAGAGTGGATGTCGTGGCTTTCTGACACTATGCGAAGGGTGTCTTTGAACGAAGGGGTGATGTAGGCGGGGTTTATGTAGTCTTTGAAATTAACTGCAATAACTACAAAGCTGAATGCCATAAATACCGCAGCCGCAAGATAAACCTTCCAGAAGTCGTGGTCTGTGAGCATAAGCCCAGCTAGAAACGGCGCGACAACATACGCGATGTTGAGCACTGTCATAAATACACCACGAATACCACCAGTTGCTTCGTTAATAGAAAATGCTTCTACGAAGCTGTCAAAGTTTAGGAATATTACAGACGCGAGGGTCTGGTGGAGAATGAATACCGGAATAATAATTGCTGGAGCAGTGAAAAACGCTAGTACAAGAAGAGCTATAATTTCAAGCGCCATTGCGGTAAGGGTGGCGTGGTAGTTTCCAAACCTACGAAGTATGCGAGGGAACAGAAAGGTGAAAATTGCTGAAAAAACTGCCGCGATTGAGAAGAGGAGACCAACAGTTTTTTCCGTAGAGAGAAATTGGCTAATGAATGACGACTCTATATATATTGGTAGAGCGTAGTGAAACGAGTAAAAAAAGCTCGCGAGATAAACGAGTACAAAAAGCGGATTTTTTGCTGAGATGCGCGGCATAGATTTTTGATATTATATCACGAAATATCAAAGCATTGCAGGTATTTGGCAAAAAGGGTATTATATAAATATGAATACGTTGATGAAAAAAGCGCAAATTTTTAAACTCGGCAAGAATCCTGTGGTTGTTCTGCCAGTTTCAGCGTGGGAAAATATTCGTGAACGATTTAGCCAGCTAGAAGAATACTATCAAATGTCCACCTCTAAAAAATACAAACAGGATATTGCTCGCGCGCGAGCCTCAAAAAAAGGAGTTTCATCGAAAGACTTATACAAAAAACTCGGGCTTGCATAAACTATGAAGTACGACTTTAAGGGTAACTCCATCAAGGAATTTTCAAAACTCCCCCGAAAGGCTCAGTTTCAGATAATGGAGAAACTTGAGCTGTATATGTCAGCATCAAATCCACTCAGTTTCGCAGAGCACCTTACAGATTTTGAATTCGGAGAATACCGTTTTCGTATGGGAGACTACCGTGTTGCCTTTGATGTTAAAAACGATGTTGCCAAGATTCTCAAAGTTGGACACAGGAAGGATATTTACAAATAATTCTATTCCCAGCAATTATCTGCGATAGCGGATAATTGCTGGGAATAGAAAGTGGCTTGACTGAATGCCTTGTATCTAAACTGTTTGCTCATAAAACAGTCGCACAAACACGTGTCCGTTGACAAGTGTTGTAGGGGGGGGGGTACAATAGAGGCATTAGTAATTAGCCAATAGAAAATACCATGGACAAAATGCCAGAACATATGCAACAGCCACATCACCGAGAGGGAATTCAGGAACAGCTAGACAAGGCGTACGACGAGGGTCATCATGATAATAAAATGGTCGGCGCTGTCGAAATGGTAAATAAAGACAGGGAGCGGTGGACAGCAGAACAAATGCAGAAGTACCGATCTGGGTTAAGAGGTGCTATGGGTACCAGAGAAGAGGGTACGTCACCCGACCTCGCCGAGATGACTAACGAAGAGAGGGGACATATGGACGACAAAGAAATGAGAGGAGCGCTTTCGCTTCAAGAAACCGTCGCCCTACTTAGAGAAAAAGGCGTCCTTGACACGTCGTTTGAGGGTAAGGAAGTGCACGAGCTCATAATGCGTCCTATTACAAAAGAACAGGCACTTAGTGAGTATAAGAATAGTAGCGGTAAGACATATATTGCGTCTGAAGTAAGTGAAAAAATGACATATTCAACACCTAAGGCAGAAGCACTTAATGTTATGATAATGAATTTTAATAAAATCATCAGAAGCGATGAAGCAGTGACTGAGATGAACGCGTTTGGTGTGCGCCCCCTCACCTACGAAGAGATAATTCAGTATGGTGTCGCGCATCCATCACACCAGAAACAAAAAATACTAGTGGGTTTGGGGGGCGAGCATCTTGTAGACGGCAATGTTGTTCTTCCAGAACTCATCGCACGCGTTGGCACGCGTTTTCTAGAAGCTATTCGTTTGGATCATGTCTTCGGTGGAGGTTTCCGTTTCCCCGTTGTCCGCAAGTAGTGTTAAAACCAAAGCCCCACTGTTTGCATAAATGGTGGGGCTTTGGTTTTTTCCTCAGAGCGAGGGATGCCTCCGCATGTTGTCTTTGCGAACTGGTACTCCAGCGAAGCAAACCAGTATTTAAACTCTGGATTGCTTCGCTTTGCTCGCAAAGACGATGCAGAGTTCTGCAGTTACTAGACACTCAGAATCACCGGAATCACAATCGGGCGTTTGGCGGTCTCTTGGAAGAGGAGGCGGGCGACGGCGTCTGTAACATGGTCCTTTACATAGTCAAAGTCGATTTGCTTTGATCCGCCAACCATATCCTCAACTGTTTTCTTTGTGAGGAATCGCGCATTGCGAAGTAGGTCTTGCGACTCACGAAGGTATACAAACCCGCGTGAAATGACATCAGGGGATTTAGTCACTTTGCCTGTTGCAACATCAAGCGTCGTAATAACAACAAAGATACCATCCTGTGAGAGCATCTGTCGGTCTCGGAGCACTACCTCCTGCATATCACCAACAGAGAATCCGTCCACAAGAACGAGTCCTTTTGGAGCACACTCTTTGAGTGAGACAATCTTTTTCCCCTCATCCTGAATTTCGATGATCATACCGTTGTCTGGGATAAGGATATTTTCATCAAGAAGACCAGCCTCGCGTGCAATGTCTGCATGACAGCGGAGCATGTAGTGGTATCCGTGCACAGGAATGAAAAACTTTGGAGCAAGCCTCTTGTGAATCCAAAGCGATTCGTCGTGATGCGCGTGACCAGAAGAGTGAACCTTTGCATTTTCGTAGTGTATGAGGTGCGCACCTTGGCGTGAAAGATTATCCTTTAGCTTCTGAACACTGCGTTCATTGCCAGGTACGGTTGATGATGAAAGGAGGATCGTGTCGCGCTTGTTGATCTTTAAATATTTATGCGCCTTGTTTGCTGCGCGCATAAGCGATGCGAATTCATCTCCCTGTGCGCCAGTTACGAGTAGGATAACGCGGTCTGGTGGATATTTATCCATATCCTCAATAGGTATAAAGGTTTCCAGCTTTGCTTTTAGAAGTCCGGACTGGCGCGCAATATCTACGTTGTTCTTCATGCTGCGTCCATCAAGAATAATTTTTTTACCGAGAATTTCAGCGACATCAATAATTTTTACGAGACGTTCAAGAAGTGATGCGAATGTTGCAACGATGATGCGTCCTTCGGTATTACGAATGATATCCTCAATATTTTTTAGGACTGTTTTCTCTGGGAATGAATATCCTGGACGCTCAACGTTTGTAGAGTCTGCCATAAGAAGAAGTGTGGGAGCGTTTTTCTTGATGTTATCAAACTCGTCTTCTTCTTCCATTGTTGGCACACCATCCACGTGGTCTAGCTTTAGGTCGCCAGTGTGCACAATGTTTCCGTACGGAGTTTCAATGACGATACCCATCGCGTCTGGAATAGTGTGTGTTACTGCAAAAAAACGTACTTTGAAATCTCCAATCGTAATACGGTCGTTTTTTTCAATAATACGTAGATCAAGCGGTGGCAGATGCGAAAATTCTTCCTGGCGCTTTCCAATCATAAGCGCGGTGAGGTTGCGGGTGTATAGTGGCGGGTTGCCAATCTTGCCCATGAGGTAGGGGATACCGCCAGTGTGGTCGAGATGTCCGTGCGTTATCATAACAGCCTTCACTTTGTGTTTGCGGTCCTCGAGATATTTTGTATTTGCAAGAATGTAGTCAACTCCAGGTGTATTTTCTTCTTTAAATTGTAGCCCTGCATCAATGATAACAATAGAATCCTTGTATTCGACCATTGTCATATTGCGGCCGATTTCCTCCACGCCTCCAAGCGCGATTATACGAATATCTCCGTCTTTGAGAGGAGGAATAATCGAGTTCTCGCCTTCTTTTGAAGGGTATGGCGCCATCATGCGCCTCGAATCCGCTTTTTCTCGGCTTGTTGAGTGCTTGATGCGTGTTGATGCGCGTTCTGCCATAGGTCCGCGTGAACCGCGGAAACCCCCTTGTGTCCTAGCTCCGCTATGAGTTCGTAGAGCTCCGGCAATAGCAGGCGCTACTCCTTGAGTTCCATGTGGTCGTGGAGCGCCAGCGCGATAGTTTGCGCGGTTTGCCGAGCGGTTCACCGCGCTTCTTGGCCCCCGCGCATTGCTGTCCTTGCGTGGAAAGCGACGAGCGCTATATCCACCACTTCCACCACTAGCGTTTCCTGACTCTATCTTCTTTGGTTGTTCGTCTGTCATTTTATTTATAAATTAATTAAATTTTTTAATCTGCGAAATTTCTAATGTTTAATTTCAAATTTCTAAATAAATCCCAAATTATTAATTTCAAGAATCAAAAATTAAGGAATTATTTAAAAATTTTAAATTTTATATTTTAAATTTTATGAAGAAGGCGCAAATACTCGCCACACGTTATCGGTATTTATATACCATTCATAAATATTAATGAATCGTTCAGACGAAACCTTGATGGAGCCAAGAGAAAGACCACGCACGTTTTTTGGAAACACATATAAAAATTCAGGCGCGTACATAAAGACCGCTGGCACATCCTTCATTATTTCGTCGTTGAAATCGCCGTACAGTTTTTCCCGTTTTATTGGGCTAGTTTCAGCTCGCGCTTCGTCCAAGATTTTATCCGCCTTTGTGTTGGCGTAGGAGGATATATTTAATCCTGGATCTAGGCGCTGGCTTGAGTGCCAATACGGATATGGGTCACCACCTTGTCCAAGTACCTGACCAAAAAATAGAGCATCAAACTTACGCGGACGGATAATAGTTTCTTTTAAGTCGCCGGTTGCAAATACTCGCACGGTCACCTGTGCCCCAAGCTCCTCCCAGTAGGATTTGAGCTCGTTTGCTACAGTTTTCAACTCAAGCGCTTCGGATGTTACTAATTCAAAACGAAGTGATTGAGTTTCTTTTTTGACCTGCTTCGTCCACGTGTTCGTCGTTGATGCAAATTTCCAACCTGCTTTTTCGAGAGTTACGCGCGCCGAGGCGAGATTTTCCTCGTGAGATTTTTCTGTGTCAACCATTTCATACCCTATGGTTCCAGGCGGAAATGGTGAATTAAGCTGTACCCCATATCCCGATAGCGCTTTATCTACAATTTCCTTTTTTGGAACTGCAAGAGCAAGCGCCTTGCGTACCGCAGGATCTACAAAAATTGGCTGTTCATTTTGATTAAAAAACACAGCTAGTACTCGTGGAAGCGATGTGTGTTCAATACGGAAACCTTCGTTTGAAAGTTTATAAGCGTTATCTGATGAGATAGAATTTACAGCGCCAACAGAACCAGTTTTTATAGCCTGCACAAGAGCTTCCTCGCTTCTGTAAAATACAAATTTTACTGTAGTTATGGGTGGCTTTCCAAGCGCAAACGCGCTAAATGACTTCAATGTATATGAAACAGGGATCTCATCGCCGTCTTTGGTTACAGTTTCAATACTTTTTAATTTGTACGGACCAGAACCAATAGGCTCACGGTTGTACTTATTTGTATCAAAGCGATTGTAGTCAATATTCTTCCAAATATGTTCAGGAAGGATCCCCATCGTAGCGTTTTCCAAAAACGGCGCATAAGGTTTCTTTAGCGTAAAACGCGCAGTCATTTCATCTATTTGTTCGACGTTCACCCCGTCCCAGCTAGCGCGCTTCGGGCTCTTCATCCTGCTATCCTGAGCAATCCTCACCGTGAATACAATGTCAGAGGCGGTAATTTTTTTACCGTCATGCCACTCAAGGTCTGGTTTCAGAATAAATGTATATGTAAGGCCGTCGGTAGACACATCATAACTTTCCGCAAGGTCTGGAATGAATCCATTGTTGCCATCTGCTCGCAAAAGTCCAGAATAAATGAGAGCAGTAAGGTCGCGATCCGCATCGGTTCCAATCTCAGATGTCGCTAGAAGTGGATTAATATGCGCAGGTGTATTTATAACCCCTTCTACAAGCGTACCACCCTCTGCTGGAACTTTTGTCGTAAAAGAATAATTAACTCCAATTAAAAGAACTATAGTTGTTCCAACAAGCACGCCCATTGCAGTAAAGAAAATCTGATTTTCGCGTTCAGAGAAAGATTTTAGAGCAAGAGCAAAACGCCCTTCAAGAGGAAAGGTGAAACGCGAATTCATTTTTTGAGAAAGATGTGAAAGAAATTGCTTCACGACAAATTTATTGAATGTACCTTGAGGCTACTACCTATCCTTTGATAACAAGCATTACGGATGCTGAAAGCGCAAATAAAATTGCAACGATGATTGAGGTGTAAAAAAGCACCTTCTCCATTCCTCTTCGCGTGTAACGAATAGAATCGTCACCGCCACCAAAAGCGCCACCAACGCCTGCTCCAGTTTGCTGGAGGAGAATCGCCGCAACGAGAATGATAGAGAGGATAATCTGCAACCAAGGCAGAACCGTAACCAGAAATTCCATAGAACACAATATAGCAGAAAAAGAAAAATCATGCAACAGCTTTGGGTGGAACCCATCACACTTGATTTTTTGTGAGCCATTTGGTAGAGTGTAAAAACTATGGTAGTACGAATGAGACACACCCGCGCGCATACGGCAAACCGCCGTTCCCATCACGCCCTCGAAGGCGCGCGCCTTTCAAAGTGCGTAAAGTGCTCGGCTTTGCATATGCGTCATCAGGTTTGCACAGCTTGTGGCACATATCGCGGAAAAGCAGTCCTAAAGGTGACGAAAACTCTAGCGAAGACAGAGAAGCGCGTGAGCGCAAAATCGAAAGCGACAAAGTAAAGAAAAGTTTGTCGCTTTTCTTTTTTGTCTTTTCTGCTCTACGGGCGTATACTATGGATTAAGTACTTTCAAATATGGCAAACAGGCACCTTTCACGAAGTATTGTTATGCAGGTCCTTTACGAATGGGATTTTCGTGGAGGAGATTTGACTGACCTTGAAATAGAACAGGCTCTCGTGCGAAACGCCGAAGAGTTTGCTCCGGGCGTGAACGATATCTCGTTTATGCGAAAGCTTCTCCTTGGTATTCTCAACAAACAGAAAAAGCTAGACGATATTATTGAAAAAGTAGCGCCTGATTGGCCAATAGAAAAGATTGCGCTCGTTGATAGAAACATTTTGCGCATAGGACTTTACGAACTTCTTTTTGAAGACCGCGCCCAGGTGCCAGCAAAGGTTGCTATCAATGAAGCTATTGAGCTCGCAAAAACATACGGCGGGGAGACCAGTGGCAAATTTATAAACGGCGTACTCGGAGCAGTGTACAAGGAGCTCGGCGAGCCCGGCAAGGACGAGACAAGCAAGAAAAAAGTTCTTCCTACGCCAGTTGACCCAAAGACACTTCCTTTAGACAAGCTCGGAGGCGCGGTGGTCTACGCGCGCGACGGCGAGGAGGTGTATCTCGGACTCGTGCATGATATTTTTGGACATTGGACGCTTTCAAAGGGTCACTACAAAGATGGCGAAGACGACAAGACTGCCATTACTCGCATAGTGATGGAGGAAATCGGTCTCCCGATAACTCCTGGGGAAATTTTGGGCGAGAATGAATATGTGGCATCGCACCCAGAGAAAGGAAGGATGCGAAAGCATGTGAGCTACTTTCTTTGTGAGGCGCCATATCAGGAAATCTCACTTCAAAAAAAAGGTGGGCTTGATGACGCGCAGTGGTTCAAGCTCGCAGAGATTATAGATCTAAATATGTATGACGATATGCTTCCGGTAATTACGAAAGCGGTGAACATTTTACTAAAGAAATAAAATTAATAGTAGCAATATAGTATTGGGTGATTACTACCCCAGTTAAATCCTGCAAAGCAGGGATTTCTAAAGAAATCATTTAACGGGGTCCATAATTTTCTAATCTCGCTACGCTCAATAACAAAATTATGGAAAAGTTTTCGGCGTTTGAAGAAAAGATTGGTGTGCATTTTAATGACCGCGCGGTTCTCCGCGAGGCTTTTACTCATCGCTCGTATATAAATGAAACACGCGAGCGCGGGCTTGACCATAACGAACGTCTGGAGTTTCTCGGGGACGCGGTTGTGGAGCTCGTCGTTACTAATTTTCTATACAAAAAATACCCTCAGGCAAATGAAGGCGACCTCACGAGCTACCGCGCAGCTCTCGTGAATGCGGTGACTCTCGGCAACCTTGCTATAGATATGGGAATGGAGGAATTCCTCCTTCTTTCAAAAGGTGAAGCGAAAGACAAGGGCACAAAAGCTCGCCAGATTATTCTAGCGAATGCGTTTGAGGCGCTTGTAGGAGCAATTTATTTGGACATTGGTTATGACTCGGCAGATACATTTTTGAAAAACAATCTTCTAGGTAAAACAGAAGAGATTGTGAAAAAGGAACTTTGGCGTGATGCAAAAAGTTTTTTTCAAGAGGAAGCGCAAGAGCATGTTGGTATTACTCCTGCGTATCGTGTTATCAGCGAAGAAGGTCCCGACCACGACAAAGATTTTAATGTTGGAGTATATCTAAACGACGAGCTTGTTGGTCAGGGTATAGGAAAATCAAAACAAGACGCCGAGCAAGTCGCCGCAGCGGATGGGTTGAAGAAGAAGGGGTGGGGCGCGCGATAGCGCGCAAGTTGAAAGTGTAAAGTTATAAAAGTCGAAAGTGAATACAGGGGTGCATCAATATCGTCCTTGCGAGTACTCGAAGCAATCTATAAATCAAAACTTATACAGATACCCTGGATTGCTTCGAGTACTCGCAAAGACACTCAGAAATTCGGGCTTGACAGAATTTTTGTATACGATATAGTTTCTGCAGACTTTTACAACTTCCTAAGGAGTGAAAAATGAAAACTATTGAAGGTACTGAAATTCCATGCAATAACTGTGGGATTCTAGTGGTGGAAAATAAAACAGAGCTTATCTTAGCGCAAGGTCTAATGATGCCTAATTGGCTCGGTGGTTGGAAAAAAGGTGATGAAAAATACAGACATGGTTTTTCTATCCTGCTTCGTGTCTGTAGTAACTGTTATAACAGTCTTAATACTACTTGCAATGCGAGTGTGTTTAGGAGAGCACCGTTTCAAGAAACTCACAATCTGCAAAATTTCTATGCTTTTCATGCAGAAAAGGTTGAGGGCGGAGGTCATTGCGTAAGAAGAAAGTATCCAAGCGATTCCTATTACCATGCTCGTGGATATTTTTGGGGTAAACCTGAATCAGTCACAATAATGGAGGAAAATAAATTTGTTTACGACTAATGTGGGTATCGGCAGGCGGAGAAATACCGCCTGCTTTTTCATTTGTGGTGTGCTAAACTATCTCCATAATGCGCGTAAAGAGTTTGGAAATTTCGGGGTTCAAGTCGTTCGCTAAAAAAAGCGTATTTGATTTTGGCGCGCCTATTTCTGCTATCGTGGGGCCAAACGGTTCAGGAAAGTCCAACGTCGCCGAGGCCCTTCGTTTCGTACTTGGAGAGCAGTCGCTCAAGAGCATGCGTGGCAAGCGTACCGAGGACCTCATCTTCAACGGCTCAAAATCAGCCGAGCGTCAAAATCGCGCAAAAGTAATAATTACGTTTGATAATAAAGACCGCACCTTTCCAGTGGACTACGACGAGGTGGCAATCGCGCGCGAGATTCATCGCGACGCCTCAAGCGAATATTTTTTAAATGGTTCATCTGTGCGACTCAAGGATGTCATTGAGATTCTTTCCTCGGTGCACATTGGCGCGTCTGGGCACCACATCATTTCGCAAGGCGAGGCAGACAGAATCCTGAACACATCACCAAAAGAGCGACGCGCAATGATAGAAGACGCGCTTGGTCTAAAGATTTATCATTGGAAGATTGTTGAGAGTGAGAAGAAACTTTTGAAGACAGAAGAAAATATGCGACAAAGCGAATCGCTCCGTCGCGAGATTGCTCCGCATATTAAATTTTTGAAAAAACAAGTGGAGAAGGTGGAGCAAGCGCGCGCGCTTCGCGACGAGCTTGCTCTTATGTACGGCGAGTATTTGAAACGCGAGGAGGCTTACATTCAGTGCACGCGTGAAAAACTTCACGGTGAGAAAGAAAATCTTGAACGTGAACTTCATGAGGCAAATGTAGCGCTCGCTCATGCGGACAGTTTGCGTGGAGTAGAGACGAAAGACAGCGCCGAGGTTGCCGAGCTTGTGAGTGTTCGTTCTGAAATGGGCGCAGTGCGTCGCGAGCGTGACGACCTTGGCAGAAAGATTGGTCGCCTTGAAGGAATGATAGAGTACGAGGAGCGTCGTTTGAGTGCGCCACAGGAGTCGCATGAAAAAACGGTGAATGCGAGAGAGGCGGAAGGTCTCGCGCAAAATTTGTATGATGAACTCGGTTATGCGGAGTCTAGCGAAGACTACTTGTATATAAAGGGGGTAGTGAGCGCGACACGCCACAAGATAGGGCAGTTTCTAGAGCATATTCGTGGTGTAGATGGCGTGCCAATAAGCAATGAACAAGCATTAAAAGCGCTTGAAGACCTTCGCATTGAACACAGAAATCTATTAGACGCCCAACAAAATCTTGAGAACGTGATTGCTGGTTTTGAAACAAGGATGCGCGATCTTGAAGCAATGCTAGAAGCAAAGCGCACAGAGACTACCGACGCAGAGCGCGCGTCTTTTGAGTTTCGCGCGAAAAAGCAGGAACTCACTTTGCGAATTAGTATGGTGCGTGAACATATTGAAAACTTTACGCGCGACGAAGTTTCTTTTCGCGAGGAACTTCGCGAGGGCGGAATCCTTGTTGGTCGTTCTATTCTAGATTATGCGAATATTATAATTGATGTAGAACAAGCTCTTGCGGAACCGCGAGCCGAGCAAGAGGCGCGAAGAAAAAAGATTGAACGCACAAAAATTCGTCTAGAGGATATTATGGGCGGAGGCTCCGGCGAGGACATAATGCGCGAGTACGAAGAGGCAGTTTCTCGTGATGAATTCCTCGCAAAAGAGCTTGAAGATTTGAAAACAAGTGCGGATTCCCTACGCGACTTGATGCGTGGGCTAGAAGAGGAGCTTGGCACACAGTTTAAAGACGGCATCAAAAAAATCAACAAACAATTCGGTGAATTTTTCGCGCTTATGTTTGGTGGTGGTACAGCGTCGCTTGAGGTTGCTATTGAAAAAAAGCGCAAGCGTTCAGACACAGAGATTATAGAAAATCCAGAGGAGCTAGAGGAAGAAGAAGCGGAGGAGGGGATTGAGGTGGCGATTTCTCTACCGCATAAAAAAATCCGAGGACTCCAAATGCTTTCTGGTGGTGAGCGAGCCCTCACGTCAATCGCGCTCATCTTTGCAGTGTCACAGGTCAACCCACCGCCATTTCTTGTACTAGATGAAACAGATGCCGCGCTTGACGAAGCCAACTCTAAAAAGTACGGCGACATGGTTGCGACTCTCGCAAAGTATTCTCAACTTATTGTTATTACTCATAACCGTGAGACGATGTCGCGCGCGGGGATTATTTATGGTGTAACGATGGGTTCCGACGCCATTTCAAAGCTCCTATCTATTAAATTTGAAGAAGCTGAGGCTCTTGCGAAGTAACTAAAGCCGCGCAACACATTTTGCGAGGTTTCAGTTACTTCACTAGCTCGTAGTCAATGCTTTTTTTCTCAAGGTCAACCGCTTTTACGCGGAATTTCAATTTGTCGCCGAGGGTGAACTTTTCGTGTGACTGCTTTCCGACAATGCGATACTTTTCTCTCTCAAAAATATAATAGTCGTTGCCGAGGTCTGAGATACGAATGAGGCCCTCACATTTTGTTTCTTCTTCTTCCACAAACACGCCCCACTCCGCAACGCCAGAAATAATTCCCGTGAATTCTTTGCCAACACGCACACTCATGTATTCTGCTTGCTTGAACTTTATAGATGCGCGTTCCGCGTCAGAAGCGAGCTTTTCCATTTCAGATGAGTGTACCGCAAGGGAACGGTACTCATTCATTTCCTCGTTTGTCACCTTTTCGTTTGAGAGGAAGTGCGCAAGGATGCGGTGCACCATCACGTCTGGATAACGACGAATAGGGGAGGTGAAGTGTGTGTAGTGCTCGTACGCTAGCCCGTAGTGCCCTATGTTTCGCGTGGAGTAAATCGCCTTTGCCATTGTGCGAACAGTTGCGGTGTTGAGCATCGTCTCCTCTGGCTTGCCTTTAATTTGCTCTAGAAATTTATTGATGTCGGTTGAAGAAACACGTCCTTCTTTGAGCGGGAGCTTGTAGCCGAGCCCTGCGACAAATTTTGCGAGCTCCGCGAGACGTTCTGGTTTTGGTTCATCGTGCACGCGGTACACAAATAGATCTCCCTCGTGTTCGGGGTGCGCTGTTTTTCCTTGCACGTTACTAAGTTTAGAAGAAACATACTCTGCAACTTTTTTATTTGCGAGCAACATAAACATTTCTACAAGTTTGTTTGTGTCTTGAAAAGTTTTTGTATACACACGAATAGGTTTTTTGTTTGCATCAAGTTCAAAACGCACTTCTTCGTGTTCAAAGGAAATAGCGCCCTCTTCTTTATCTTGCTTCGCGAGCTTCTTGGCAACAGTGTTTAGTGTGTGAAGCTCATCATAAAAAAGTCCTTTGCCGTTATCCAATACTTCTTGGGCGTTTTCGTATGTAAAACGCTTCGCAGAGTTAATAATTCCGCGTCCAAACCATGAATCCTTTACCACAACTTTTGAATTTGGATTGGTAGCTGTATCTGGCGCAAATGTGAACACGGCAGAAAAAACAAGTTTGTCTTCTTTTTCGTTGAGTGAGCAAAGGTCGTTTGAAAGCACTTCAGGGAACATCGGAATCACACGGTCCACGAGGTAGATAGATGTCGCGCGCACACGAGCTTCTTCATCAATAGCGCTATGAGGTTTTACGTATGCAGAAACGTCCGCAATATGCACACCGATTTCAATCTCGCCGTTTGGGATCGTTTGAATAGAAATAGCGTCGTCAAAATCATTCGCGTCTGCTGGGTCAATGGTAAATGTGGTGACACTGCGGAAGTCGCGACGTTTTTTTGCCTCATCGGCAATGAATACAGGCGCTGTTTTTTTCAAAGTCTCTGCCTCGCGATGGATTTTTTCTGGAAGCTCCATCTGAAGTCCCTTGTCGAGCACGATAGCGCGTATTTCGGTTTCGTTGTCGCCGGCGTCACCGAGTATTTCAATAATCTCTGCAGTAGGACTTTTTTTTGAGTCGGTCCAGTCCATAAGTCGCACGAGCGCTTTTTTACCGCGAAGTTTTTCACCGTGAGGTGGGTTAGGGATAAGGAAGTCCACGTAGATGCGCGTGTCCTGCGGAATCAGAAAGGTTGCGCCATTTTCCTCATCCACTGTGCCGACGAATGTGATTTTGTTGCGCGCGAGAATTTCTACAACCTCGCCCGTCTGTTGCATGACTTCTTGTTCTCGTCCACTCCTGCGTCCGAGACGTGAATCTGGTGATTCAGAACTTGCTAGTTCAGCATTAAGTCTGACTTTCACTCGGTCGCGAGGAAGGGCAGTGTTCAAAAATCCAGCCTCCACTTTGATGTCGTTCTCGCGCGGGCTGTCCTCACCCACAGAAACAAAGCCAAAGCCTTTGGCTGTGGTTGTAATAACGCCTTCAACAAAATTCCCTCCATCTGGCTTTTTAGTAGTCATATTGTTCATTAAGATAGCATAGAATGGCCTTTTCTGATAGGATTCAGATAGATTCACCGTTAAATCTTTAATTAAGGAGATAAAAATGAAAGTAATTTCTACGGATCCAGACGGAAGCGCATTGATTGAATTTGAGAATGTTCACTGTAATACCAATGTGATTGGGGAGACAGCACCTGTTCGTGCAGTGGTCTCTATATCAAGGATCCCAGATCTTATCAGAATTGGTCAGCAGGGGCGTCGTGCAGTACAAAAACTTAACTCGCTTTTTGCAGTGATTCCACGTGTGTAAACCTGTTCAGGGTATTAAAAAGGTCGCTATGCGGCCTTTTATTTTGCCGCCCCTTGACCATTTTACTCATATTTGATAGGATGCTCTTCATGTTAGCAATTCGACTACAACGCGTTGGCCGTAAGAATGACCCTTCTTTCCGTGTCATCGTCGCAGATTCAAAGCTCAAGCCAAAGACCGGAAACGTTCTTGAGGTTCTTGGTTCGTACAATGCTCGTATGGGTAAACCCATTATTAATCTTGACCGCGCAAAGCATTGGATGTCAGTAGGCGCAAAAGCGTCAGGCACTGTGCACAACCTTCTCATTGATCTAAAAGCAGTTTCAGGAAAGAAGATTAACGTTCTCGGAAAGAAGACCCCTATTGTAAAGGAGGTTCCTAAAGAGGAAGTAAAGGCGCCTGCAGTTGTAGAAGCAGTAGCAGAAGCGCCAGCTGTCGCAGAGGTAGCAGAAGAGGTTGTTGCAGAAGCAGTAGCAGAAGCGCCAGCAGAAACTCCAAAGGCTGAATAGTTTCAATTAAAAAAATCG
>DMXP01000004.1:0-44179 GCA_003483855.1 Candidatus Yonathbacteria bacterium | reverse complement strand
CGATTTTTTTAATTGAAACTATTTATAGTCACATGGTACAATATATGCACGATGTCATTTTCTTTACTGAACAATTTTAAGTTTACGTCCAAGGCGCAAACCAGCTGGTTCGAAAACGAAGCCCTCACGCTCCTTGTTGATATAGGATCTGCGAGTGTTGGCGCATCTCTTGTAATCTTTGAAAATGGTCAACCACCTAAAATTATTGCGAGTATTCGCGAAAATATTTCATTTCAAGAAGTTCTTTCTTCTTCTCAATTTCTACACGCGATGAATCAAGCGTTGGAAAAAGTTTTGAAGGCATTGCAGGACAAAACCGAAACAACAGTAGTACCAAAACATTTTTTCTGCACGCTATCCTCGCCGTGGTTTATTCTAAAAACGCGCAAGTTAAGCATTAGCAAAAATGAAGAATTCGAGGTTACCGAGCTCACGCTTGAAAAATTTGTTGACGAAGAAATTACTAGATTAAAAGAGGAACTAAAAGACATACTTCCTCCGCAAGATATAAGGATTATTGAAAAGAAAATTATTCATATAAAGTTAAATGGATATGAGGTCAAAAATCCATACAAGCAAAAAACATCTCAGTTGCAGATGGCTATCACTGTCGGGATTTCTTCGATGAAGGTAGTTCAGAGTATTGAGCGAAAAATAAATAATTTTTTTCACGCAAAATCTGTGCATTTTGGCGCGTTTCCAGTGGCTACGTTTAGCGCAATAAGAGATATTTTCCCAACCGAAAAAAACTTTCTTTTTCTTGATATCACTGGCGAGGCGACAGATGTGTCGCTTATAGATGACGACCTTCTCACTATGACAGTATCGTTTCCACGAGGAAAGAATTTCTTTATTCGTGAAATTTCCACGCGATTCCGCACAGTGCACGAGGAAGCAACAACACTATTTTCTATGTTCCTTCGCAACGAGTTAGAAGTATCAAAGCACACCGAGATTTTAGGTATTGTCGAGCACGCTGAAAACGAGTGGCTTAATCGTTTTGAAAAAGCGATCAAAACTCTATCCGAAAATGGAACCCCTCCGCTTAAAATATTTTTTACCTCTGACACAGACATCACACCACTTTTTTTAAACCTAATTTCAAAAGCAAAATCAGAGCTTTCGATGGACGCTGTATTTGATGTACAATATTTAGATCAGCATATTGTATCCAAGTTCGTCACTTTTGAAACAGAAGTTATACGAGATCCGTTTATTGTGGTAGAAACGCTCTTTGCCCAAAAGTTAATTAAACAGCACTCATAATATGAACGATATTATTCGAAAAAAAATGAAGGACGTGACAGTGCCATCAAACAATGTTATTCGTCGTCCTGTTGTTGTTCCAGAAACACACATCGACATTACTCCAACAAAAGACGACGAGTCTAATCGTATTGAGAGTAACCCTTTCTTTAAAAAATATAAAAACGATACGGCAAAAGATAGACCAAAAGGTTCTGGATTGCGTGGAATACTTTGGTCTCTACTCTTTGCTTTATCTTTGGCTAGCGGTTTTGCTGTTCTAAATTATTTTGCGTCAGCAACTATTGAGGTGGTTCCAGTTACTCGCAACATAATGCTAAATAAAAATCTTGTTGCTTTAAACAATTCAGAAAATGGTGAACTTGTTTTCCATTTCATTCGACTAAATGAAGAAAAATCCAAGGATGTTCCAGCTACGATAGAAAAAAAGATGCAAGTAAAGGCATCAGGGAAAGTTGTAATTTACAATGCATATAATGGAGAGAGTCAGCGTTTGATAAAAAATACTAGGCTAGAAGACGAGAAGACTCATATGGTTTTTCGCATTGACGAGTCGGTGGTTGTGCCGGGCGCGAAGGTTGTGAATGGCAAAACAGTGCCTGGTTCTGTGAAAGCGCTTGTGTACGCGGATGTTGCGAGCAAGGAATACAATATAGGACTTGGTGACTTTACTATTCCTGGGTTTAAAGGCGATCCAAGATACTCAAAGTTTTATGCGAAGTCTGTTGCAGATAGCCCTATCACTGGCGGGTTTTTAGGAACAGTGAAAGTCCCTTCAGACGAGGCAATCAAGTCGGCCCAAGAAGAGCTCAAGGAAGATTTGAAAAAAATTGCTGTTGAAAAAGCGAGAGCTCAGATTCCTGTAGACGCTACTTTTTTCCCAGGTAGCATGGTGTTTAGGTTTGAAGAGGTGCCAAATGATCCTACTCTCCTAGATACAGCTAGTGTTTCAATGCGAGCGATTGTCTCTGTCTTCTTTTTTGACACAGTGAGTTTGACTGAAAATCTTGCATTTGCAACGCTTCCTGATGACAAGGATAATCCGTTTATCATTTCTAATATGCCCAGCCTTGAGTTTAGGTTAAATGATGATGACAAAAATATTGTGCCATCCGATCTTTCAAAGATTCGTTTTGAAATTAAAGGTCCAGCAGAATTTGTAGGACAAATTGACACAAAAGGTGTGCAAAACGCGCTTGCTGGTAAAAGTAAAAAAGATTTCGAAGAAATAATTAAGAAACAAAGCAATATCAAAGACGTAAATATGGTGCTTCGCCCAATGTGGAAGACAACATTTCCAGTTGATCCTACAAAAATTACTGTAAAGATAGTCACAAAATAGCTGAAGATATTGACGACCATTAGAAATTTTGGTATCATAAGCATTCACAAATGGCAGAAATAGAAAAAGAAGAACTTACACAGGGAGAGGTAATAGAGGCGCTTCCGAGCGCTATGTTTCGTGTAGAATTTCCAGACGGGAAGGTGCTTATTTGTTACCTTGCAGGGAAGATGCGTTTACACCGCATAAAGGTTCTCATTGGAGATAAAGTAATGGTGAAACTTGACCCTTACGGCGGAAAGGGCAGGATAATCAAGCGGTTATAGGGGGCTTGCATTTAATTTAGAAATACAGTAGAATACCCTCACTGTTTCAATTTCGGCGATATTGCCGTAATCAGTTTAATTTTAGTATGAAAGTACGAGCATCAGTAAAAAAAATCTGCGTGAAATGCAAGACGGTCAAGCGCGGAGACCGTATTCGTGTTATTTGCGAAAACCCTCGTCATAAACAGCGTCAAGGCTAAGGGCAGAATATAGAATATAGAATTTAAAATAAAAAAGACATATCATATGCGAATCCTCGGAGTTACAATACCAGATGAAAAAAGATTGGAGATAAGCCTCACTTCGGTGTACGGCATTGGTCGTCCGCGCGCAAAGGAGCTCCTTGACTCTGTAAAAATAGACCACGGCAAGCGCGCAAAGGATCTCACTCCAGACGACGAAGCAAAAATCCGTAAGGTAATAGAAGGGCTCACATTAGAAGGAGACCTCAAGCGCGAAATTTCCAACAACGTAAAACGTTTGAAAGAAATCAAGGCTCACCGAGGAACACGTCACGCAAGGAAGCTTCCTGTCCGCGGTCAGCGCACAAAGACAAACTCGCGAACTGTTCGCGGAAACAAACGCACAACGATGGGTTCAGGACGACGCAAGGCTGACAAGAAGTAAAAAATAACATGGGCAAAAAAAGAATTATCAAAAAAGAAGGACAGAGTGTTGATCAGGGATTGGTATCCCGCGCGCTTTCTCGTGGCGCAAAAAAGAAACACATTGAAGGAACTCTTTATGTGCAGTCTACATACAACAACACAAAGGTTCTCATTGCGGACAAGGCGGGCAATGCGCTCATTTGGTCTTCATCTGGTTCTCTAGGATTCAAGGGCGCAAAAAAGGGAACTCCGTTTGCTGCAGCAAAAGTTGGTGAGCTTGTTGGCGAAAAGGCTGCAATGATCGGAATGAAGTCGGTTGACGTGATTGTAAAAGGTGTTGGCGCAGGTCGTGAGAGTTCAATCCGCGCCGTGAACTCAAAGGGTATTGATATTTCGTCTATTCGCGACGTAACACCTGTTCCTCACAACGGACCAAAGCCAAAGAAGCCACGTAGAATTTAAACCATCAATATAATATATGAGCAGAGTTACATGTAAAATTTGTCGTCGTCTCGGGGAGACCATTTGCGGACGTGAGAAGTGCGCGTTTAAGAAGCGTCCGTATCCACCTGGAAAGTTGATTTCTGAAAAGAAGCATCGTTCAACAGTGACCGACTACGGACGTCAGCTTCGTGAGAAGCAAAAGGTTCGCCACACATATGGTGTAAGCGAAACGCAGTTTTCAAATTATGTTAAAGAAGCATCGGCTAAACGAGGAGCCAACCCAGCAGAACACCTTTTTGAGTCCCTTGAATCGCGTTTGGATAATGCAGTATTCCGAGCAGGTTTTGTAGCATCGCGCTCGCTTTCGCGCCAGATAGTGTCCCACGGACACATTATGATAAACGGACGCCGTTCAAATATTGCGTCTCGCCGAATGAAAATTGGTGACGTAATAGCAATTCGCCCAGGAAGTATGAGCACAAAGCTTTTTGAAACACTTGCTGAAAGATTTAAGACAGTCACCGTGCCAACATGGTTCAAGCTAGATACAGATAAACTCACGGCAACATTCCAGGGTAAGCCAAAGCCGGGACAAGCCGAGATGTCGTTCAATCTCACCTCGGTTATTGAGTTCTACAGCCGTTAATTCGCATCCCGTTTGCATTTATTAAAAATTTAAGGTATAGTTTCATCTCTAATTTACACCAAACACCACAATGCTCGACTACAACATCACATTGCCATCGAAGCCTAAAGTTCTCGCGGAGGACGGTTTTAAGGGAAGTTACGAAATTGAGGGCCTTTACCCTGGATATGGTCACACTCTTGGCAACTCGCTTCGCCGTATCATTTTGTCATCGCTTTTGGGCGCCGCAATCACATCAGTAAAAATTGATGGAGTTTCGCACGAGTTTTCTACAATAGAGGGAGTGAAGGAGGATGTTATTACTATTCTCCTCAATTTGAAAAAAGTTCGCTTCAAGCTTTCTACAATGGAGTCGCAAACAGTGACCCTTTCTGTAAAAGGAGCAAAGGCTGTAACTGCCGGAGATATTAAACTTGCTGGTCAAGTGGAGGTTTTGAACCCAGAGCAACACATCGCTACACTAACCGACAAAAACGCTTCTCTCGATATTGAGATCGTTGTTGCAAAAGGTTTCGGCTATGTTTCAAAGGAGGTTCACCAGAAGGAAAAAGTGGACATCGGCACAATAGCGCTTGATGCAATCTTTACACCAATTCGTCGCGTGAACTACGAGGTGGACAATATGCGCGTTGGCGACCGCACAGATTTCAACCGTTTGCGCATCACAGTAGAAACAGACGGCACCATTACTCCTCGTCGCGCTCTCGAGGCGTCTATCGAGATTATGGTAAACCAGCTCAAGTCTGTTATTGGTTTTGTAGAGAAGGCAGAGGCCGAGACAGAAGAAGCTTCGTCAAAGGGAGAGGAAAAAGCTCCAAAGAAGGATCTCGCGGACAACGACTTTTTGAAGACTCGCGTGGAAAATCTTGACCTTTCAACTCGCACAAACAACGCGCTTTCAAACGCAAACATCCGCACTATCGGAGGACTCGCTCGCAAGACCGAGGAAGACCTTTTGGAAATTGACGGTCTTGGCGACAAGGGGATTCAGGAAATCAAGCGCGCGCTCGGTGCTCACGACATCACACTCAAGGCATAATTAATTTGAGCGGAACACTACTACTATGAAACATCACAAGTCAATCAGAAAATTTGGACGAGACCACGCAGGACGCATTGCTCTCCTTCGTTCGCTCGCTCTTTCGCTTATTAAATCTGAGCATATTGAAACTACCGAAGCCCGCGCAAAAGAGCTCCGTCCTTTCGTTGAGAAGCTTGTGACTCGCGGTGGTAAAGGGGATATTTCTTCTCGTCGTCTTATCATTTCACGCCTTGGCGGTGTGTCTGGAGAAGAAGGCGCAAAGAAACTTATTGATGAAATAGCTCCTCGCTACAAGGAACGCGCTGGCGGGTACACTCGTATTTTGAAACTCCCACGTCGTGGCGGAGACGCTTCAAAAATGGCAGTTATTGAGTTCATCTAAATACGCCAATTATAATTATATGACATACAAAATTGACGCAAAAGGAAAATCCGTAGGACGTGTTGCCACAGAGGCAGCGAGCGTTCTTATGGGTAAAAACTCAGTTGCTTTTCAGAAGCATCTCGTGACTCCTGTTGAGGTAGTAATTGAGAATGCTTCAAAGGCGACCATCGCTCCATCAAAAATGGGTGAGGTTCATTCAAAAACATATTCAGGTTATCCAGGAGGTCTTCGCGAACGCACAATCGGCTACACTATTGAGAAAAAAGGCTACTCAGATGTTTTCCTACGCGCAATTTCACGTATGATTCCTCGCAACCGTTTGCACAAGTCACGCATGAAGAATTTAAAAATTACAGAATAATATGACGACCAAAGATACAACAACAAAAGAGGAAGTAAAGGTTGCGAAGGTGGCAAAGGTGGCTCGCCCTACAGTTGCAAAGGCGGTTCTAGGCAAGTACATTGAGGCTGTTGGTCGTCGCAAGACTTCAACCGCGCGAGTTCGCATTACAGAGGGTTCAAAAGAATCTTTGGTAATCAACGACAAAGATGTGAAAATATATTTTCCCACACTAGAACTTCAGAAAATCGTTTCAGAGGCGATTGAAAAATCAAAAGTTGCAGGAAAGTTTGCTGTATCTGTAAAGGTTGTCGGTGGTGGAATCCACTCTCAAGCAGAGGCGCTCCGTCACGGACTTTCACGCGCATTAGTTACTTTTGACGAGGAGACTCGCAAGCGTTTGAAGAAACTTGGTTTTCTAAAGCGCGACCCACGTATGAAAGAGCGTCGTAAGTTTGGACTTAAGAAGGCTCGCAAGGCTCCTCAGTGGTCTAAGCGTTAATTCTCAAAAAAGAGTTTTACAAAGAAAGAGAGAAATTATCAATGATAGTTTCTCTCTTTCTTAAATAGGAAGTAATGTGATAATATTAGATTCCAATATGACAAACACAGAACACGAAGAAAAAGAGGAAAAAATAGCGGAGATGGACACGCAAAAAGAATCTCTTGACACAGAGGAAAACGCTACGTATAGTGAAGACCTCCGATTTGAAAGCGAGGAGGAGTCGGAGAGTCCAGCGCTCGCGATGAAAAAGCTTCGCGAGAAACTCAAAACCTGCGAGAAGGAAAAGAAAGAGTATTTGGACGGATGGCAGAGAATGCGCGCGGATTTCGCAAATATTAAAAAGGACGAGGACACGCGTCGCGGTGAGATGATAAAATTTGCTGCCGAGGGACTCGTTGACGACCTTATTCCAGTTCTAGACAGCTTCGCGATGGCATTTGGCAACAAAGAAGCGTGGGAAAAGGTGGACGAAAATTGGCGAAAGGGTGTTGAATATATTTACGCGCAAATGTATTCTGTACTTGAATCCCGCGGTCTTACTGAGATAGGAAAGGTGGGTGAAAAAGTAGACCCGAGAATGCATGTAGCAATAGAAGAGATTCCACCACCGTCAGAAAAAGAAGCAGATACAGTTTCTGAAGTCGTACAAAAAGGGTATCGCTTGCATAGCAAAGTTATTCGTCCGGCAAAAGTGAAGGCATTTGGACATCCGGTGGAATAATTAATATCAAAATATTAGAATAGTGAAACAGAGGGATATTTACTAAATTATTAACTATTTATTATTTAACTATTAACTATCAATATCATGGCAAAAATTTTAGGAATTGACTTGGGCACAACAAACAGCGCGGTTGCTATCATAGAGGGTGGCGAGCCACGTATTGTAGAAAACATTGAGGGCGCGCGCACCACGCCGTCTATCGTCGCGGTTTCAAAAAGTGGTGAACGCTTGGTGGGACTTTTGGCAAAGCGTCAGGCGGTGACTAACCCGCAAAACACGCTTTTTGGCATCAAGCGAATGATCGGGCACACATTTGAAGACGAAGGTGTTCAGCGCGACAAAAAAGTTGTGCCATTTGCTATTGAGAAATCTCCAACTGGTGGTGTGCAGGTAAAAATGGGTGACAAGCAGTATCGTCCAGAGGAAATTTCTGCGATGGTCCTTCAGAAGCTCAAGGCGGATGCGGAAGCAAAGCTTGGTGAAAAAATCACCGAGGCGGTAATCACTGTGCCTGCGTATTTCAACGACTCTCAACGTCAGGCGACAAAGGACGCGGGGCAGATTGCAGGTTTTGATGTGAAGCGTATCATCAACGAGCCTACAGCTGCAGCGCTCGCTTACGGTTTTAATAAAAAGAAAGATGAGAAGATTGTTGTGTACGACTTTGGAGGCGGTACATTTGACGTGTCTGTGCTTGAAGTCGGCGGTGATGTCATTGAGGTAAAGTCCACCGATGGCGATGTGCATATGGGCGGTGAGGATATTGACCAGAAAATTATTCAGCACATTGCGAGTGAGTTTAAAAAAGAATCAGGCATTGATGTTTCAAAAGATGTGATGGCGCTCCAGCGTTTGAAGGAGTCCGCAGAAAAGGCAAAGCACGAGCTTTCCACAACCACAGAATCGGAAATCAATATTCCGTTCATCACTTCAGGAGCGGACGGCCCAAAGCACCTTCTTATGAAGCTTTCTCGCGCGACATTGGACGACCTCGCTCGCGAGTATATAGAGAAATCAATCGAGATTACAAAGCGCGCGCTTTCTGCGTCTCCATTCAAAAAAGAAGACATCAATGAAATCATTATGGTTGGTGGACAGACACGTATGCCAGCAATAGTGAATGCGGTGAAGGAGCTTTTTGGAAAAGAGCCAAATCGTTCAATCAACCCAGACGAGGTGGTGGCAATAGGCGCTGCTATTCAGGCGGGGATTTTACAAGGTGATGTGAAGGACGTGCTTCTTTTGGACGTGATTCCGCTTTCACTTGGTATTGAAACATTTGGCAATGTAGCTACAAAGCTTATTGAAAAGAACACCACGATTCCAGCATCACGTTCACAGATTTTTTCCACCGCCGCTGACAATCAAACATCGGTGGAGATTCACGTGGTTCAGGGAGAGCGCCCAATGGCGCCTGACAACAAATCCCTCGGTCGCTTTATTTTGGACGGTATTCCACCATCGCATCGCGGAGTACCACAAGTAGAAGTTTCTTTTGATGTGGACGCAAATGGGATCCTTCAGGTAAAGGCAAAAGAAAAAACTACTGGCAAGGAACAATCAATCCGCATTGAAGCGAGCTCCGGACTTTCAAAAGACGACATCGCGCGTATGCAGAAAGAGGCAGAAATGAATGCAGAAGAAGACGCAAAAAAGCGCGACAGTGCCGAGACAAAAAATTTGCTTGAACAAATGGTGTATACCGCTGAAAAATCGCTCCGCGACAATGGAGACAAGGTGTCTGCGGAAATGAAAACAGCAATTGAAGAAAAGATTGCTTCTGCAAAGACAGCATCAGCCGGTACTGATGTAGAGGCTATGAAGAAAGCATCACAAGAACTTTCGGACGAACTTTCAAAAGTTGGCGATGAGATGATGAAGAACGCAGAAACCGCAAAGGCTCCCGAAGGCGAGGCTCCAAAGGCGGAGGGCGATGGCACAGTGCATGATGCGGAGTACAAGGAAGACGAGAAGAACAATTAACAATTGACAATTAACCATTGACTGAATTCATGATGCATTTCGTCACATGTCACATGTCAGTTGTCACATGTCCCTAGCCCCATGAAAGACTACTACAAAACACTCGGCGTTGATAAAAACGCGTCACAAGACGAAATCAAAAAAGCGTTTCGTACGCTCGCGCACAAACATCACCCCGACAAAGGCGGTGACGAAAAAAAGTTCAAAGAGACGAGCGAGGCGTATCAAATTCTCTCTGACGAGAAAAAGAGAAAGGAATACGACACCTATGGTTCCGCTGGTCCGGGGCAAGGATACGGAGGAGGTCAAGGTGGTTTTGATGCGTCTGGTTTTTCAGGTTTCCAAGGTGGGCAGGGGTTTGACGGCGTGGACCTAAACGACATCTTTGGAGATTTTTTTGGAGGTGGTCGTCGCGAGCAGGCGCGTCGCGGTCGCGACATTGCAGTTGATTTGGAGGTCTCTTTTTCAGAAGCGATTTTTGGAGTGGAGCACAAGGTTCGCATTACCAAAACTTCCGCGTGCGATACTTGTCACGGCAGTGGCGCAAAGCCGGGAGCAAAAATGAAAGAGTGCGCGCATTGCAAGGGCAAGGGTCGCACACAAGAAACGGTGCGAACAATTCTTGGCACATTTGCTCAGGAACGTGAGTGCGCTACGTGTAATGGTTCTGGAAAAGTTCCCGAAGAAAAATGCGCTGTTTGCAAGGGCGCGGGTGTTGCGAGAAAAGAGGAACAGATTACCATTCGCGTTCCAGCAGGAATTCAAAACGGCGAGCAGGTTCGTCTCGCTGGCGCAGGCGAAGCAACACAAAACGGCAAAGCAGGTGACTTGTACGTGAGGATTCATGTTGGTCAACACAAAATTTTTCACCGCGAGGGACACAATCTCGTGATGTCGCTCAATGTGAAATTGTCCGATGCTCTCCTTGGTGCCGAGTACCCTGTGCAGACGCTGGACGGAGAAATTAAATTAAAAATTCCGAAGGGTGTTTCTTCTGGCGAGGTTTTGCGCGTGCGTGAAAAAGGTGTTCCCCTAGATGCAAAGCGTCGTGGAGACCTCCTCATCAAGCTTGAAGTCAAAACCCCCACAAAACTCTCCCGCACCGCCGAAAAACTTGTTGAGGATTTACGTAAGGAAGGTATATAATTACCGTATGAATTTCTTTCTAATAACCCCATTTCTTTTGCAAACAGCGCTCTGGCCTTTTATGTGGGTAGTTTTGTTGGTGTTTGGGAAAATCACTGTGCTTGGTAGAGAGAATATTCGCAGGCACGAAAGTGGCGCAATCTTTGCGGTAAATCACTCCAGCCAATTTGACCCAATACTTATTCCGGCCACGCTAAATCCTTTTTCCGCGCTTATGCCAATGTTTTACCTAGCGCGCGAACGGGAGTTTTATGAGGTGAGTGGTCTCGTGCAATATATTTATGGAGGAATGTTTTTCAAAATCTGGGGAGCGTATCCAGTCACGGTTGGAACAAAAGGGAATTACGAGTACGCGCTCAGAAACCATATTGAGATTTTGGAACGCGGACAAAGCGTGTGTATTTTTCCAGAAGGAGGAAAAACTCCAGACGGTAAAATTGGTGAGGGAAAGCCGGGTGTTGCGTATTTGCTTTGGCGCACTGGTCGCCCAGTGATTCCCGTTGCAATTCACGGACACCAAAAAATGGGTCCACGTGAATTTTTTTCACGCAAGCATTCAATTTCAGTTTCCTATGGCAAACCAATCACACGCGAGGAGCTTTTTGGCGCAAAAGATAGCGGTACACCACCAACCCAAGAGCAACTAAAATCAGCCACCCAAACCATCATGTCCCGTATCCGCGAAATGTACGAGAGGATCTAATATAAAATGGGGGACAGCCACCATTGTTTTGAAAATAGTATGGTATAATTTGGTGAATGCCACGTAATGCAAGGGTTGATGTCGGTGGAAATGGGGACAGCCACCATTGTTTTGAAAATAGTATGGTATAATTTGGTGAATGCCACGTAATGCAAGAGTTGATGTAGGAGGAGAAATATATCACGTAATTAACCGTGCAAATGGTCGTCTCCAGATATTTGATAAAGATGCAGATTATGAGCTCTTTGAACAACTTCTACTTGATACAAAAGAACTCTTTGACATGCGTATTCTTGCGTATGAACTAATGCCTAATCACTGGCATCTAGTTCTTCACCCAAAGAATGACGGAGACCTTGGCGCATTCATGCATCGATTGAGCAATGCGCACACAAGAAAAGTGCACGCGCTCACTAATACAAACGGCAGTGGCCACCTTTATCAAGGTCGTTATAAGTCATTTCTCGTTGATTCAGAAAATTATCTTCTGGCCGTCATAAAATATATTGAACGTAACGCTTTGCGAGCAAAACTTGTACGTAATTGTGAAGACTGGCAATGGGGAGGTGCATGGCGACGTATCTACGGAACACCAGAGCAAAAGAAGTTTCTTGACAAGATACCAACAGAACTCCCCAATGATTATATAAAATGGGTCAATACCGCAGACAAGGTGGACGATCTAAAAATGATTCGCACTTCAGTGAACAAAAGCATCCCCTACGGAAGAGATAAGTGGGTAGACAAGATGGTGTTAAAATATCACCTTGAATCAACATTGAAATCCCCTGGGCGCCCGAAGAAGGGTAGCATATAAAATATTACAACACACAAAAGTCAAAAGAATGGTGGCTGTCCCCATTTCTGCTAAAAGAATGGTTTGAGATGCAAAATATTCCTATAAATAATTTATTACAAGAACCAAAGAAAGTAACTTATTCAACTACAAATGATTTTAATCCAGGGGTAGTATTTGAGATCGTTTATGATAATTGGTATCATTGCCCATGTGGTAAAGTAGAAATTTTTTTTAAAGAACTACTAATGAAACCGTATCGAGACAGAATGAAGATGGTGGATTCTGAAAGCAGGTGTATCCTTTGTAAGGGGTCACTTATCCTCAAAAAATCTCGTGGGCTTGTTGCTAGTAATTCTAATTTAACAAACAACCCTACATATCTTGATGCAGGAAACGATAATATTTTTCCTAAAAAAATATTAAACGAAATCAGGCATTGGGTCGCTTTTCTTTCACAAAAGTCTATTCTCATTAGTCGAACCCGGGAAACGCCATACATTATTGAGCATGGGGGAGAAAAATTCTATCTTGATCCAACGATATACGATGTAATTTCAGTATGGCTATCTTGTTCTAATCTTGTGTATCCTCAATATATTATTTCTGGTCCAAGTGGTATCTTTGCGTATGCAATCGGCACCTTTCTTTTAGGTTCGCCTCCTGGCCATATTTTCCTACCTCGTTTTGAAACGCCAAATTGGGAGAAACTTCTAAAATTGGATACTGTCGAATTAACGTTACTTCTTATTGGTTCACTGAATTGGAGAGACAATAAGGTATCTATAAATCTTAACGATTTAAAATTTATACGGAAAAATAAGCATAATTTAATTGAATCATTAGAAAATATTTCAAAGATTGAGGATGTTCTGAAATATAATAGAAATGTTTTTTCGCTTAGGAAGCATAGCAAAATTGGTGTTACTCAGTAACTAAAGCTAACATATTATTATTTTTTTATATTTTTCTGAAAACTATAAAAAACCCTTCGGATCCACTCAACTGTAATATGTTTCCAATTTTATTTTCACAAAGACACAACACCCATGTAAATATAAAGGTATACTTTGCGATTATTGGTGAAATATTTTCAAAAAAATTATTGATTTTTTTAAAATAAGTTGAAAGGCCAAAGCTGTAGTGGACGATCTCAATTGGCTTGACTTTTTTACCCCGGGCCATTTCTAAAAAATCATCTACTACATACCTCCTTAAGTGCCCAACATGCGTATCTTTCTCCTGTAGGATACGCATGTTCTTGAATGTAAACCAATCAACTGAAAAAAGTGGTCGCTTCCAGTTTGGCACTGAAATAATTAACAAACCTTCTGAATTAAGGATCCTGCAAAATTCCATAAAGATTTCCTCGTCTTTTTCTAAATGCTCTAAAGTTTCGAGGCTTATCACAATATCAACAGTCTGCTCTGGAACATCTCGGACTAGTGTATGAATGTAGCCCTCTTTTAAGACTATGGTAACCTTATTTGGAATAACGTGACATTTTTTTAACCCAAACTCCATTGCATGTCTTGAAAAATCAAAACCTATAAGTTTTGTTGTTTGTTGGGTTTTTTGAGTAGCCCATTTTAGAATAACTGGTAGATATAACCAATTTCCAGGACCATAGTCGTGAACTATTATTTGCTGTTTATGGGAATTTGCTCTATGTTTTGAAAGTAGATTTTCAAGAATTTTACTCCGCAGCAAATCCCCGAGGTCTGTTATTGGAGAATAAATGGTATATTTTTTAAGAACATTTGCCCATGATTCTTTATAATAAGATTGACTGTAGCTTACATTGTTCATTATGAGTATTTCTTCAGCAAATTTGCCTGGTGAAAAGAGTCAGTATTCCATGGGGTAAGCTCAACTCCGTAATAAATTTTATTATTTTCGCGAATAAGCACTAATCCACCTTTTAAATATACCTTATCTCCTTTGCGAAAACTATTTGCATATCCACCTATGTAGGAAATAAATACTTGCACTTTAGAAGAGAAGTTACTATCGCTTGAAAAAAGTGACTGTATAATATCAATAATCTCAATTTTATACACAGACGGCGCGTATTGGCCTTCTGTGTCGTCAACAATGACTGCAATGCATTCAATTTCACCAATGTCTATTAACTCCAATTTTTCAAAGAAATCATTTTCATCTTCTCGCAATGGTTGGCAGTTAATATGTATTTTGTTTTCCTGTGTCAGACCTTGCAATTTTCTGTTCTCTTGTTCAATAAGTAAATCGAAATTCATTGGTTTCATATGGGCAATTCTTCTTAAGTAGAGCGACATAGCAAATTCACCGCGGTATGAGATAGTGAACTTATCAAAACATTCCCTCATTATAGTTGTAGCTTCATTGCCATAACAAACTAAATCTATATCGGAATTTTTATCAAATGCGTCAACAAGAAATGAGCCAGTAATTCCAACCTTTCCCATGTTTACTTTTGTAGCTATATGATCTAGAAACTTAATTAACTCGCTTCCAACAGGATGTCCCAAATATTTCTCTTTATTATTTAAAATTTCCTGTAGTTTCTCCCGACAGTCAAAGATTTTTTTTACTTTCTCAATAGGAGTACAAGTAACGATGTTCCCATGATGTGATGAAAAACAAACTCGGTCAGGATTACCCTTAAGGAAAACAAAGCTCTTGGCGACAATTGAGTTGAAACTATACTTCTGGTCTTCTATGGTTTTGTGACCATATTGTGATGGAAAATATTTTACATAACTGACTATTTTACCATCTGGATGAAAGTTGCCTATTATTTTAAGATAGTTCCCGTCATTGTCTAAGATGTAATTTCTATCTGTATTCATGATTATTTCAATATATACTAGGATTTATGAATTCTAGACACTATATAATTCTCAAATATCTGTTGAGCTTCATCGTCCCTTTTTTGCTCACGAGGTGATTTAAATGCGTATGACCCAATCTCATTTAGGTATCCAGATTCTCCTTTGTCAATGGCGAGCTTCATTGCGCGTATCACATCTACCATAATCCCCGCACTATTAGGGCTATCCTCAACAGATAATTTTAGATCTAATTCAAAAGGAACCTCCATAAATTGTGTTCCTTTGATATTGATGTAACAAATCTTATTATCGCGCAAATGAGGAATGTATTCTGAGGGACCTATTTTAACTTGAATCGCCTCGTTGTTGTCAAGAATTGACGTTACCGCACGAGTTTTGGAAGTACGTTTACTACTCAATCTCGACTCATCAGTCATGTTTAGAAAATCTGTGTTACCACCAATGTTAAGTTGGTAAGTGTTTTCGATAGTATGGCCTCTGTCTTGGACAAGTCTTGAAATAACACGATGCAGGATTGTTGCGCCAACCTGGGATTTTATGTCGTCTCCAGCACAAGGTAAGCCATTTGATTTAAAACGATCAATCCACATGTTGTCAGAACAAATAAATTCTGGAATAGCATTAATAAAACCAGTACCCGCATCAAGAGCCATTTGAGCATAAAATCTTGCTGCATTTGCGCTTCCAACAGGAAGATAGCAAATAAGAATTTCAGCCCCTGTTTCCTTGAGGATTTTTTTTATATCAACTACTCCCTGAGAATTATCAACAAGGAATGTTTTATCCATGTGCTCTGCTACGCCATCTAGAACAGGCCCTTTTTGAACTATTACTCCAGTTGATGGAACATCGGTAATCTTTTTGGTACAATTTGGTTCCACGAAAATAGCTTCTGCAACATCTTTACCAACTTTCCTCTTATCAACATCGAATGCTGCTACTATTTTAATATCTGACACTTCGTACCCTCCTATATTTTGGTGTACAAGACCATTATGAGTGTTATTTTTTGTATAAAATAGTTGATGCCTTGCACAAGCGAGCTAGAGCAATTCCCAATACCGACAAGACCGACCTTTATTTCTCTTTTTCCCATAGTATTCTGAGTATATCACAATTGAGTGAAATTTCTAGAATGTTATAAATATAGTCAGTATGCCTGCCTATTTCCTAAATGCTGAGTTTTAATAAAGTGGAAAATCGCCTTGATGCTTACCCAAGAGTTGCAGAGTTTCTTGGGAGGATATTTGATAAGAAGCCCTAGTGGCGTGAGTAGCATAGCTAATGCAAAAGATTTTTGGTATGATTAGGGGAAGAAAATGAAATTCTCAATAGATACAGACTCGAGCGTTGGTTATGAAAAAAATAGTTTATTGAAAAAAATTTTTAATAAACTATATGTTCCTATTTTAAATAGTTTACCAGCAACTACTCGGAATTTGGTTAAAAAAACTAATTATTCAGCAAAGAGGGTTATTGAGAAGGCTACTACTCATGAAGCGATTGAGACTCTCTATAAACACGGAGAGCTAGAAAATTCAAAAAGTTTTTTACAGAAATTTTTTCATTACATTTGGTTTAGCACAGATAATCCTAAGGCAGTTAGAAATCGATTGCGATTAGTCACTAAAGAATTAGAAAAAGCGATACGCGAGAAATTATCTGAAGGCGAGGAAATAAACCTTTTAAGTATTGCAGCAGGTTCTGCTAGAGCGATACTAGACTCTATTTCTATCCCTGAATTAAATGGTAAGCGAATATCTGTTTCGTTTCTTGATAAAAATCCAGAAGCAAATGAGTACAGCAAAAACCTTGTGTCAGAGCGCCGTTATGCGCCAAATTACCATTTTCAGTGGATTGTTGATAGAGCTAATAACTTTCCGGTTCATTTTGATAAAAATAATCAGCCAAACATTATAGAAATTGTTGGACTTCTTGATTATTTTGACCTTAATTCAATAAGAAGGTTGTTTTTGTCTGTTTATGAAAACTTGAAAGATGGTGGTATATTTATTACTTCAAATATTGTTGATAATCAAGAGCGAAAATTTATTACAAACGTGGTTGGGTGGAATATGATATATAAGCTACCAGAGCACTTTCACGAGATTGCAATTGAAGTTGGGTTTAAGGACGAAGATATAAGTATATATTATGAGCCATTCAAGATTCATTTTGTAATGGTTGCAAAAAAAAGATAGAATATGCTTAAGGCTCAATGGACACAAAAGTACAACTTTTAATTATTATTGCAGTACTGAATATATTATTCAGCCTCTTTCTTATTAGAGACAACAGGAGTCTTCTTAGAGTATTGTTTTCTTTAGTTACATTTTTTGTTGGTCTTTGGGCGCTGAGCCTCAGTCTTTTTGTAAATACAACCAACTTAAATACGGCGCTTCTAGCTTCTATTTTTTACTATCTTTGTGCAGCCGCGATTCCTCTACTATTTTTCTATTTCTCAGTTGTTTTTGTAAAGAATAAACCAACATTAAGTTTAAAATACTTGCTATATTTGTTACCTTTTTCTTATTTTACGATAAATTTCCTGTTTGATCATAATTTTATAATTAAAGATATTCATTTTGTGGAGGGTATCACAAAAGATATTATTTTGAATAATAAACATTATATTTATTATTCAGTTTACTTCATTTCTTACATTGCGCTTTCATACTTTGTTTTGTTGAGAGCCACTGTATCAAAGGAGTTAGGAGAAGATAGAAAAAAACAACTAAAGATTATTATTTTAGGAACTTCAATATCATATATTTTGGCTATTGTTCCTAATCTTTTGCTACCATATTTCGGTAATTATCAACTTGTTTGGCTAGGGCCATTGTTCACTATTATTATGGTTTCTTCAATTGCGTATGCAATTTTGAAATACCACCTCTTCAACATCAAACTCATCATCGTTGAGTTGGCGATTTTGTTGCTGAACTTGTTCTTGTTTCTTAATGTGTTTACATCTCACGCGAAGACGGACCTCATATTGAATGTGTCGGTCTCGGTGGCTATTCTCGCATTCAGTATCGTGCTCATTCGTGGTATTTATAAAGACATTCGCGACCGCGAGAGGATTGAAGGACTGGTGAAGGATATGGAGGTTGCGAATGAGAAACTGAGAATGCTTGAAGGTCAGAAGACAGAGTTTGTGTCCATTGCCTCACACCAGCTTCGCACACCGCTTACGGTGATTAAAGGATACGCGTCCATGATTTTAGAGGGGACTTTTGGGCATATTAATGACCAAGCACGCGATGCGATGGAGAAGCTTTACAAGTCTAGCGAAAGGATTGTGGCGCTGGTGGAGGACCTTCTTACGGTGTCGCGTATTGAGCAGGGGAGAATGATGCTTAATTTTGAGAGGGTTAATTTCAAGGATTTTATCCATGGAGTGATTGGCGAGATGGAGAATGAGATAAGCGAATCAAAAATTGACTTGTCGTTTACCGCGGAGGATGAAAAAGAATTTTTTGTATCTATTGACGAGAAAAAGTTTAAACAGGTGGTGAAGCATATTTTGGAAAATGCTATCAAGTATACGCCGGAGCCCGGCTCTGTGCGCGTGGCCGTGCTTGACGACAGCCTTACTAAAAAAGTACGTCTCACTGTTTCTGATACAGGTATTGGAATGACACAAGAGCAGGTAACCGCAATTTTTGAGAGGTTCAATTTGAAAGCTGAGGTTGGTGGACATGCGACTTTTGACGAGAAACATCTGACGCAGGAGGAGGAGCAGAAAAAAAATGATGATGCGGAAGCGAAAATGATGGAAAAGAGAACTCCCGGCATCGGCTTGTACATTGTGCAGGAAATAGTGGAGGCGCATCACGGCACGCTTCGCATTGAATCCGCCGGCGCTGACAGAGGGACGACCGTGGTGGTGGAACTGCCGAAGGGGGAGTAGGGAAGTCAAAGTAGACTACGGCCAAGAGTCTGCGGCCGAGCCGTGAATCTACTGATTCAGAATCAGCTGATTCGAAAGTCGAAAGCAAAGACAACAAAAGGGGGCAGTCGCGTAGCGACTGCCCCCTTTTGTTGTTTGAATTATTTTATGACCCCTGTTTTCTTTTCTAGGTGGAACACTCTTGAGTTGAGTTCTTGTAACTCTTTGCTCATAATTCGGTAACCTAACGAGAGTGGTTCAAGAGACTTTTCAACTTCCTTCAATCTTTTGTCAATTTCGTTTACCTTTGTATCAAGTTTAAGCACAGTGCCTTCAAGCCTGTCAAATCTCTTATCCACCTCATCAAACCGATTATTCATTTCGGTATGTACTTCACTAAACCCCTTGGCAACCATTGTAGCCAAATTGCCAATTTCTTTATCTACCTTCGCATCAACAGAGTCTACTTTGGCATTAACAGAGTCTACCTTGGCATCAACAGAGTCTACTTTTGCATTAACATCCTTAAAACCCTTGGTCATTATTACCGCCAAGTCGGCAATAGTCGCCTCCCTTTTTTTGCTACTAGGTTGCTTTTTCATATCCCTATTGTACTCCACTTGTATTCCAAGTCAAACATATCGAATATCTCATTAGTTTTCAACATAATTCTAGGTAATTTTTGAAGTTGGTATGTTATAATTCGTTTATGTCTGTCGCACTACTTGATGTCATCAACAGTCTCTCACTTGCTTCCTGGGGAGTTGTAATCGGAAGTCTTTTTACGGCGCTGCTCTCCGGGGTTGTTTATTGGCAGGACTTAACTAAAAGAAGCAGTAAGTTATTTTTTCTATTTGGGCTCGTCAACCTTGTGTGGGGGCTCGTTTACGCGTATTTTGAAGGCTCATTTGCAACATCTGGAATGCACGCGGGGATAACTATGCTCTATGCCACCGCAGCTGTCGTGCCACCATTTCTTTTTTTGTTTCTGTATGTGTTTTCTGTTGAGGATAGCCAGCTTTCCAAATCAAAATTGCTGGCTTTCTTTTCTCCGTATTTTGCGATAGTTGGGATACTTGTTTTTTATCCAGGGTTTATTGTTAGCTACGAGGAGGCTGTGGGCGATACGCTTGGCAAAATTGTCTTTGGTGAGGGTTTTTTGATTTACGCGTTTTATGTCCTTGCGTATCTTCTTGTTGGAGTCGGACTTCTTGTAAAAAAATATCGCGAGAGTGGTGGTATTTTTAAAACTGCGATTAGAGGGTTACTGTTTGCTGTCAGTGTTGCATCTGTCACTGCTGTGATGATGTCACTCTTTTCGCCGATATTCGCATCAGGCGGGCACGATTTGTTTTGGATTGGGCATCTTGCTGTCATCTTACTTATTCCATTGGCTACATATATTTTAATAAATTATAATTTTTGGAACATAAAAATAATAGCGACAGAATTGTTTATTTCTATTGTCGTCCTCGTGCTCATTACGGAGCTTTTTCTTGCCATCTCGCTCCTTGACCTATTTATTAAAACTATAATCGCGATGCTAATTATTTTTTCAAGTTCATTCTTGGTTGGGAGCGTGAAGCGCGAAATACAGTCCAAAGAGAGAATTATGCGTTTGTCGCAGGAACTTGATTTAATATCAAAACGTTTGAAGGTGCTTGATAAGAAAAAGTCAGAGTTTTTGTCTATTGCGTCGCATCACCTGCGAGACCCGCTTACCGCTATCAAGGGTTACGCGTCTATGCTTTCCGAGGGCTCCTTTGGCGACCTCTCGCGACCAGTGCTGGAAGCTATTGAAAAGATTTTTGTTTCAAGTGGTCACCTAGTGACGATGATTTCCGATTTTATGGATATCTCGCGTATTGAAAGCGGTGACATGAATTACAATTTTAAGGACGTGGATATGAAAAAACTCGTTCTAGGTCTTGCGAGCGAGATGAAACAAAGCGCTGAGCATTCACATTTGACATTTACCGCGACAGTGGACGAAGGGTCGGATGATGATGAAGAATACGTTACTGTGGGCGACGAGGGCAAGTTGCGACAGGTTATTTCTAATTTAATTGATAACTCTATAAAGTACACTCCTCGAGGAGAGATATCTCTCCTCCTATGCAAGAGTCCTGATGGAAAGAAGGTTATTTTTAGTCTTTCGGACACGGGTATCGGCATGAGCGAGCTTACTAAAGAAAAGATTTTCAAAAAGTTTAGTCGTGCCGAGGGCGTGAGCAAGGTGTACACAGAGGGAACAGGGCTAGGTCTCTACGTGGCAAAGGAAATAGTGAAAAAGCACGAAGGGCGCATTTGGGCGGAGTCGAAAGGCGAAGGACATGGGTCGTCTTTCTATGTGGAGCTTGAGGGGAAAAAGTAGAATATAGAATATAGAATATGGAGAGGAATAATAAACAAATATACAAGAAAGGCGGGGAGAGTCTCAGGTCGGAAAGGTGATGCGGAAATCAAAATTTTGTGGTATATTGTAAATTATGAATAAAGAGCTTGAGGCAAAAGCAAAAGCAGTCTTAGAAGCGCGCGAGGAAGTGAAGCTGGCGTATTTTTTTGGTTCGCAGGCGCGCAGTGATGCAGGCCCCTTGAGTGATTACGATTTCGCAGTGTATTTTGGCGGGGTGTCTAAAGCAGAGGCTTTCAATTTGAAGTTGGCTATCCTAAACGAACTGTCGCGCGCTCTTGGTACTGATGCTGTTGATTTGGTTGTCCTTGATAATATAGATGCTCCTGAACTCGGATACCAGATTGTGAGCGAGGGGAGGATTCTTGTTGACCGTGAACCATATAAGGTAATCATTGAGCCACGATTGATGAGTGCCTATTTTGATTTTAAGGCGGTGCGTAACGGAGTACTTGTATGAGCAATAAAGATACTATTGAAAACAAAATTAGTTTAGTGCGCAAATATCTCGCACGGCTCGAAGTGTACAAAAAATATTCGCCAGAAGAGATTGAGAATGATCAATTCATCAGTGGTTCGCTAGAGAGATATTTGTATTTGGTTGTTCAAGCAACGATTGATACCGCAGAGGCGATGATTGCGTATCGTAAATTAAGGAAGCCAGTGACCCTCCGCTAAGAGTTTGATGTGTTGAGTGAGGCAGGAATTATTGAAAGTAAACTCTCGCTTCGATTGATGGATATGGTCGGGTTTCGCAATGTCATTGCGCATGATTACACGAAGCTTGATTATGATGTTGTTTATGATGTGTTGCATAAGCGATTGGTGGATATTGATGAATTCTTGAATGTAGTAGAAAAAGCGATTTAGGTTTTTGAAAAGGCGGTTTTTCTGGTATTATAGGGAAATGACGACAAAGAAAACGCTACTTTCAGCGGTAAAGCCGACAGGGGAGGCTCATATTGGCAACTATTTTGGCGCGATGCGTCAGTTTGTGGATAGGCAAGACGATTATCGTCAGTATATTTTTATTGCGAACTACCACGCGCTCACAAGTGTTTCTGACAAATTGCTTCTTCAAAAACTCACTCTTGAACTCGCGATGGACTACCTCGCTATTGGTGTTGATCCGAAAAAGACGACGCTCTTTTTGCAGTCCGATGTCCCAGAAGTAACCGAGCTTGCTTGGATATTCAATACTCTCACGACTGTGCCGTATCTTTCCCGCGCGCACGCTTTCAAGGATGCAGAGGCAAAAAATCACGAGGTGAATGTCGGACTCTTTGATTACCCGATTCTTATGGCGGCTGATATTTTGATGTACGGCGCGGACGTGGTGCCGGTGGGACTAGACCAGAAGCAACATATTGAAATCGCTCGTGATACAGCGCAAAAGTTCAACCGTATTTTTGGGGAGACATTCAAGGTGCCTGAACCTATGATTTTGGAGGAAGTGAAAACGGTTCCCGGTACTGATGGTAGGAAAATGAGCAAGAGTTACGGAAACGTAATCGGGCTTTTTGCATCTGATGAGGAGATAAAAAAAGCGGTGATGAGTATACCCACCGACTCAAAGGGTGTGGAGGAGCCAAAAGACCCGAGCGAATGCAAAGTGTTTGCGATTCACGAGCTTTTTCCTGGCACCGAGCTTGAGGCGCTCCGCGCGCGTTATAAAGATGGAGGCATCGGCTACAAGGAATCAAAAGACCTCCTTGTAGAAAAAATTATCGCGTTTATTGCGCCTATGCGGACGCGTCGCGATGAAATTGCTCGTGACCCAGAAGCAGTTTTGAAGATTCTAAAAGAGGGTGGGGAAGTTGCGCGCGCTGTCGCGCAAGAAAAGATGCAAGATGTGCGTGAGAAGGTGGGGCTCAAATTAACCTTAAAATAAATATGGGACAAATGGAACAATCGATGGGAGGTGGTTTTACGGAGCGACAACAGCTTGCTCGTAATATGGCGCAGATGCAACTGGCTCATGAGGCGGATCAGGCGCTTATTTCATGGATTAATGAGCACGCAAAGGATTTTGATTATATTGTGAAGCGTGACCCATGGATTCTAGAAGAACTTGCTGACGAAAATACACACCAAGGCGCAATAGAAAAAGTTAAAAAAGAAATTTACCACTAAAAATCATGGAACGAACATACATCAAAGATTTAAAAGACCATATCGGGAAGGAGGTCAGCATTTCAGGCTGGGTGGATATTCGTCGCGACCATGGCAAGCTTATTTTTTTAGACCTTCGCGATATGACTGGTAAGGGGCAGATGGTAGCATTGCCAAACCACGCAGAAGCTGTAGAAATGGCAAGTAAAGTTCGTTCTGAGTGGGTTATTGAAGTGCGAGGCATGGTAAACGCTCGCCCTACAAAGATGATGAAGGAAGGTGTATTGAACGGAGAATTAGAGATTGAAATGCTTGAAGTGAAGGTTCTCGGCAAGGCGCAGGAGCTTCCATTTGAACTTGGAGCAGAGCTCAACCTTGATACATATTTGGATAATCTCCCTCTTACGCTCCGCGAAGAAAAAGCTCATGCTGTATTTAAAGTGCAGGCAGTGATTGTCCATGCATTTCGAAATTTTCTAGTAAGCGAGGGTTTTACAGAATTTCAGGCACCAAAACTTATTGGAGAAGATGCAGAAGGTGGAGCAGATTCATTTAATGTTGAATATTTTGGACACACCGCACACCTCGCGCAGAGTCCGCAGTTGTACAAGCAGATTATGGTTGGTGTATTTGAGCGCGTATTTTCAACAGGTAATGTATACCGCGCTGAGAAACACAGCACAACTCGTCACTTGAATGAGTACACGAGTCTTGACCTCGAAATGGGCTTCATTAAAGATCACACAGATGTAATGAATATGGAAAATCGAGTTCTCGCGCATATTGTGAAGGAACTCAAAGAAAAATGCTCTGCTGAGTTTGCACTTTTTGGTGCGACTATTCCAGACGTACCAGAAAAAATTCCTGCGATGAAACTTCGTGAGGCTCAAGAGGTTATTAAAAAAGAAACAGGGGAGGACTGCACCAAAGAGCCAGACCTCGAGCCCGCTCACGAACGTTTCCTTTGTGAATATTCAAAACGTGAATTTAATTCTGATTTTATTTTCATCACTCATTTCCCGATTTCAAAGCGCCCATTCTACACACACGAAGACGAGACTGATCCTGGCTATGCAAAAGGGGGAGACTTGCTCTTCCGTGGCATTGAGATAACGACCCTTGCACAACGTATTCACGACTACGATACACTTGTGCAATCAATGAATAACAAAGGCCTTGATCCAGAAAAGTTCCGCTTCTACTTACAGGCCTTCAAGTACGGCATGCCTCCTCACGGTGGGCTCGGACTTGGTCTTGAACGTCTCACCGCAAAGTTCCTCGGGCTTGAGAACGTAAAACAAGCAGCGCTCTTCCCACGCGACCTAAATCGCATCGACAATCTTTTGTCAGAATAAAAATTATGATGAGTTTACGTAAAGGGAAGATTATTTTAGGACTACTGTTCGGAATTCTGTATATATTTTTTGGAGGAGTTCAAAATATATATGCTCTTACTGTTTTAGAATCAGACTTGAATAACAATGGTGTGGTAGATAGTACTGAAGCGGAAGTTATACTTACTTCCAATAAGTCGTTATTTCACGGTGAGTATAATTTTAATAATTTAATTATATCAAACAATGCAACGCTCACACTAGATGGAGCGCCTCTTTCAACAGACTCTTTTAAAGGTGTAAAAATAAACGCAACAAATATGACAGTATTCGCGGGAGCGCGTGTTTCCGCTGAAGGTAAGGGGCATGATTGGACTGGTCCAGGAGCTGGTATTGGTAGTATGGTCGCTGCTTCTTATGGAGGAGCAGGTGGCGGAAACACTGCTACCTCAACATATGGTTCTGCAACAAAGCCAATAGATTTAGGCACAGGAGCGAGTGGTTATAGAGGCGGTGGAGCAATATGGCTCGTCGTAACTGGTGCGCTACTCAATAATGGTACGATTTCAGCAAATGCTAATTCGCAACGTTCTAGTGGTGGAAGCATCTATGTGACAACTCACAATTTAGAGGGGACAGGAACATTCAGCGCAAATGGTGGGGACACCTCTTGGCCATCTTATGTTGCTGGTGGTGGCGGGAGAATAGCGATGCATTATCAGCAATCGTCATTTACTGGAACTGCAAAGGCAAATGCTGGAGTGTATTGTTTCTACGGTTGCAACCCTGCTGGGGGTTCTGGCACAGTCGCTTTTTTTGATACTACAAATAATGATTTACATATAAAAAGTTCATTTAGGTTTCAGACAAATGATTCTCCTTTTAATTTTCGTAACATTTATCTAAGTAACGGAGGAAATGCAGACACTGAAAATGGAATAAGTATTACCGCTGATAATATTTCTTTACAAACTGCTCCTCAGTTTACTATTAATGACAAAGTGGTAGTCAAGTCCAATACACTTTTCCTTACACAAAATTCTCTCATGTCACTAATGGGAGCCCCAGTGTTGGATATATATTCTATAACAATAGGACAAGGAAGCACCTTGGTGTTGTCTGGCGATGAGTTATTAACAGCTAACACGGTAAACATACAAAATGGCGGTACTATTACTGTCGCAAAAGAGCACATACTCTCTTTAACTGTACCCAATTTAAACATATCTTCTGGCTCATCCATTTCCGCAAATTTTAAAGGATATGGCTCTGGCTTTGGGCAAGGAGTTCCAGCGACACCTACCGCAGGTGCAAGTTATGGTGGTGTTGGATTGTGGAATACTGCAACATCTACATATGGTTCCTCGACAGCACCAGTCGATTTTGGCAGTGGAGGAAATGGGCACCAATCATATTCGCAAGGTGGTGGGGCAATTAAAATTGTATCCGATAGTACTCTTGTCGTTGATGGCACTATTTCGGCGGACGGCGGTATCACCGCAAGTGGTGGGAGCATTTATGTCACTGCAGACAATATGTCTGGTTCGGGCAGTTATCATACGAACGGTGGCGGTTTTTATTGGGCTGGACAGTATATTGGCATGGGTGGCGGAGGCAGGGTCGCTCTTTACTACGCTACTTCTTCGTTTACTGGCGGAGTTTTTGCAAAAGGCGGATGCAATAGTTTTGATGGATGGTCTTCGACATGCGCGGGGTCTGGAACAGTGGTTGTGAAGAAAGTAGAAACACTATGTCAGACAAATTGTTATTCCAACGTACTCTTTTTGCCGGGTATGATGGGGTCACGCCTTTTTGAAAAAAGCGGTGATTGTGGACTTCTAAATGATGAAAAAGAACGTTGGGCTTCCACGTGGGACTGCGATCATGCACAGCTTGCACTTAACAGTGATGGGAAGAGCGTGAACCCACTGTACACCAAGGAAGGCATCAGTGGTGCCATAGATGATACATATGGTTTCAATATTTATGAGTCTTTTATAGGTGATCTCAAAAATTGGAAAGAGAGAGACAATTTAATCAATGATTACTCTCTTGTTGCATACGATTGGCGACTTTCTCTTGAGGACATTCTTCAGAATGGCGCAACATCAACTGGCAGGCTCTCATATAGTGTTCCACAAGGATTCACGAACAGTTATATATACCAACAGTTGAAGATGCTTGCAGATTCATCGAAGACAAAAAAAGTTACCATTGTTGCTCATTCAAACGGCGGACTTGTTACCAAGGCACTTATCCAGAAACTAAAGGATACCCATGATCCGCTATATGATAGAATTGACAATGTTGTTTTTGTTGCTGTGCCACAAGCGGGGACGCCAGGAACTGTCGGAAGTATTCTCCATGGTGCAGGTGTTGGTTTGAAAGGTATTGTAATGAGCGCGGAGCGTGTTCGTGACTTACTCCATAATATGCCAGCAGGGTATAATCTCCTTCCATCGCGCTCGTATATTGCTTCCACTACACCACCGCTTATTGAATTTGCGGGGAATGCGGTAAGTCCTGCAATTTTGGCGCGTTATGGCGATGTTATTGATACTTACGACAAACTTGTTGACTATCTTTCTGGAGGCGATGAACGAGCTGTTCCCGCGTATGCTGACCTTAAACATGCGGTTACTGTAAATCCTGCACTACTTTCAAATGCTGAAACTGTTCATACTGTGCTCGACCAATGGACTCCCGCAACAACGACTATGGTTTATGAGATAGCAGGATGGGGGGTTTACACCCCTGTAGGTCTCCGCTATGAAAATAATAAGGAATGTATCCCAGCAGAGCTATCATCGACGCCACAGATGATTGGTACACCGCAACCAATTGTTTGTGTAGGATATACAGATACAATCAAGATTCAAGACAAGGTAACGTTAAATGGCGACGATACAGTGGTTGCGAGAAGCGCACACTCAATGCCGACTTCTTCAATGGCGCAAAAATGGTGGATTGATTTGGGAAAGTATAACAGTAATAATTTTATCAATCGTGAACACAGAGATATACTTGAAGTTCCTCAACTACGCTCTTTCATTCACTCAGTTATAGTAAATAATTTTACTCCTGAGCAGTATATTACCAATGATTCTTCGTCGCTTGTTTCTACAAAACAATATATTAAATATCAACTTCACTCACCCCTCAACATCAATATCTACGACCAAGCTGGCAACCATACTGGCATTGCAACCTCTACTGGCCTGATTGAAGAAGGTATCAATGGTAGCTCTTATTACACTCTCGGCGATACTAAAATCGTTATTGTTCCTGCTGATATCTTACATACTGTAAAACTCGATGCTTATGCTTCAGGTTCGTTCACGTTTGATCTTGAAGAACTTCAGGGTGACACAGTCGTTACCTCTACAACCTTCGAAGCACTACCCACTGCAACAACTACACATGCGACTCTTTTATGGACAGGGACACTTTTGCCAACAACAACTCTTGCTGTTGATTTTAACGGCGATAACATAATTGATACAACACTCAAAACAACTCTCGGCGGTACCACTGTATACGATATAACCCCACCTGAAGCACGTTTTGCTTTTGACTCCGACACCAATAGATTTGTTATTACAGGCATAGATAATCTCTCATCTACTACTGTAAAAATCACTGCCACCAGCACCACGATTATTGATGAAGCAGGTAATACTACCATTGTTCCATTTATTGAATATAAAGAAGAACCTATGGAGATTAAGGTTGTTTTTGATACTATAATATACAATGGCATTGCAACAACAACACCAAAAACCACACTTGCGTATGAATGGAAATTCAAAAATGATATACTAAAATCACTCACACAAGAGATTCATGTAGAAGATGATCGTGAGGTCGAGGCGAGATATAAACAATCAACCAACGAAACCATGATTGCGGACGAGATTGAAAAAGGAGAAGGTAAAAAAATAAAACTTTCAAAGTCGGGAATTGCGGTGGTTACTGTAGCGACAAGTAGAGGACAGTTATTGATCGAGTATTAAAGGTTTAAAATTAATTTTAATAATTATGACAAAAAAGCAAACATTTGTGTTTTCAACAATTGCAGTAGTAATTTTTGGTATTCTTTATACAAATTATCTTCCCCATACTTACTGCCCCGCCGTAAGCGTAAGCTATTGTGCTGATTACTTTAAAATCGGGAAGATTGCATTTTTAATTTCCATAGCTCTTTTACCGATGACAATACTCGCCTCTTTGTCTCAGGAGAGAGTTTTTTTATTGTGGAGAAAATTCACCTTTATTTATTTAGTTATTTATTTAGTTAGTGTTTTAATTTCTCCATCATCTGGCGGTGATTTCATAAAAATTGAGAAAGGAACCGTTGCAATTTTCTTGTCTATATTGTACGTTGTTCTCTCTATTTCCACCATACTTTATAAATCATGGTGTTTACGGAAGGAAAATCAAAAAACTTTTTCTTGATGACAACAGTGTCGCCACAGGCGAAATTCTTGAAACTACGCTACAATATGAATGGTCTACTGATAAACTTAGAAATCTTAGAGAGTTAGAGCAAAAAGCAAAAGTGGGGAATCAAGTTGTCGAAGCACACTATGATATAAAGAAAAATGTGACCAAAATCAAGAAGAAATTGAAAGAGACAGATGGTGAAGAAACCAAGGAAAGTTTTGATGGGTTAATAATTCTAATGCAGATAACGGAGAAGGGTGTGGTGAGGGTGGATTATTAATTTGAACTTACATTAAAATTATGAATACAAAAAATTTGAAGAGGGTTGTATTGGTGGTAGGAGTATTAGGAATACTATTTATTGCAATTTTTTTCCCTATTGGAATAAATTGTTATAATGCGAGCTCTTGCCCCAAAGTTCCAAGTTTATTTTTTGGTGTTATTGATATTATGAACAAGACAGATCATGATCTTGCATTTGGTTTGATTTTTCTCACACTCCCTCTCCTCTTCCTCTCTCTCATCACCTACCGCATGAAGGATGAAGTCTTTCACGCGTGGTTTAACTTCGCAAAATGGTGGGTGCCGATTATTATCGTAGTAACTCTTTTGCTTGAAAATGCAGGTGGCGGTGGAACACTCGGAATGAACAAAGATCTTACATTCTTCATTCTGGGAATTTTGTACACTGTCTTCATCGTTACTTCGTTAGTTAAAATTGTGCGAGCGTATATGAAGACAAGAGGATAAATTATGCAATCCGACTACCAAATTAAAACTGATGTGTTTGAAGGGCCACTCGAGCTCCTGCTTGACCTTGTGGAGAAGCGGAAGCTCTTTATTAATGAGATTTCGCTTGCTACCGTTGCGGATGACTATATAGCGCACCTGAAGCAATTTGAAAGGATGCCAGTGGATTTTGTTTCCAACTTTCTCATTGTTGCGTCCACTCTCATTCTCATAAAATCTAAATCACTTTTGCCAACGCTCTCGCTTACCGAGGAGGAAACTCACGACATTGATGAGCTGGAGCGACGCCTGAAGGAGTACCAGAAAATTCGCGAACTTTCTGTGCACGTGAAGCAAATGTTCGGAGAGAATGTTTCTTTTTCAAAAGGTCAACCGCGGGAGAGGGAAGCAGTGTTTACACCGAGCGAGGAGATTAGCTCGCAAAGTATTTTCTCCGCGATGCGAGACGTGATACTTCATTTTCCTAAAAAAATTACACTCCCGAAAGTTGTTGTAAAAAAAGTCATCTCTCTGGAAGAGATGATGGATAGGCTCACGACACGCATTACTGGGAGCCTGAAAATGAGTTTTCGCGATTTCGCTGGGGTAGGAACTGCAGAGAAGGTGAATATTATTGTGAGCTTCCTCGCGATGCTAGAACTCGTAAAACAGGGTATGATAGCAGTGACACAGGGAGCGCATGGGGATGATATTGAAATTGAAACAAATACACTAGATACTCCAAATTATGGAGGCAAATAGTGTGTGATATACTGAAGACATGGAACTTTCTAAAAAAATTGAAGCATTGTTGTTTTTCAAAGGAGAGCCTGTAACAGCAGGCTTTTTGGCGAAAACACTTGGCGTGTCGGAGGACGATGCGCGACGAGGTTTGGCAGAGCTTGAGCAGTCTCTTTCTGGGCGCGGAATCATATTGATGAAAAATGGCGAGGAGTACATGCTCGCTTCTTCGCCAGAAATGGGCGCGACCATAGAGGGACTTCTGAAGGAGGAGCTTAGCAAAGAACTCGGTAAGGCGGGACTCGAGACGCTCGCAACTGTGCTTTACCGCGGGCCGATTTCCAGAAGCGAAATTAACTATCTTCGCGGAGTAAATTCAAATTATATTTTACGCGCGCTTCTCGTGCGAGGGCTTATTGAAAAAGTTGATCAAGGAGGACGAAGTACGGCGTATCAGCCGACTTTTGAGCTTCTTTCGTATATGGGAGTAAGCAAGGTGTCGGATTTGCCGAGCTACGAAGAGACACAGAAAGCTGTTGAGGAGTTTAAAAACGCTGAAAAAGAAAATGGACACGCGGAAGAATAAAGAAAGACTTATCGGAAGGAAAGCATACGCTCTTCTTTTGGTACTCGGTGGTGGGGCAGGCCTCGCAATAGCAATGCAGGGGCTTCTTTCATTTGCATTGCCAACGCAGGCAGAAACAAGCGTGAACAACAATGTTAATGACGCAAAAGCGGAAATTCGCGCCGCAAAAATCGCGAATCCATTTGAGGGTCTTTCATTAGAAGCCCGCGCGGTGTATGTGCTTGAATTAAAAACAGGCTCTGTACTTTTTGCAAAAAATGAAAATGAAAAACTTCCGCTTGCATCGGTGACAAAGATTATGACTGCTTTTGTTGCGCGTGACCAGTTTTCTCCGAATGTAGTTGTTACTATAACAAGGGATGATCTAATGGCGGATGGTGATTCCGGGCTTCATTCAGGAGAGAGATGGAGACTTGGTGATATCTTGGATGTGATGCTTATTGCATCGTCTAATGATGCAGCTCACGCTATCGCTGGATTTGTGGGAGCAAATGGATATTCAGACGAAACTCGTGCTGACATGGCGCGCGCAAACTTTGTGCAGATGATGAACGAAAAGGCTGCTCTGCTTGGGCTCGAACAAATGCAATTTTTTAATGAGTCAGGACTTGATGTTTCCTTGCCACATAGTAGCCAGCTCGCGCAGGTGAGCATACTTCCGCAAGGAGGAGGGTACGGATCCGCGCGCAATGTTGCTCTTCTTTTTGCCGAGTTGTGGAAAAAATATCCAGAGACAATAGAAATAACCGCGCACAAAGACGCGCGAATTTATTCTCAGGATGAAATCGCGCATATTTTGCCTAATACAAATGAAATAGTCGGGCAAATCCCAGGGCTAGTGGCATCAAAAACTGGATATACAAATATCTCTGGCGGAAATCTTACTGTTATTTTTGACAGGGGAATGGGCGACCCTATTGTTGTTGTAGCCCTCGGCTCTAGCTACAAGGGGCGTTTTGACGATATGCAGAAGCTTGTGGAAGCCACAAGAAAGTGACCTCACATAGGCCTCGCCTATGTGGGCTACGTGAATTTGGCGTTTGCGCGCAATTTCTATATAATAGATAGATATTATGCCAATTGATGTTGTTAAAATTTTCCTTGCCACCACCACAGCGTTTTTTGTTGGTATTGCCATAACTCCTTTTTTGACCTCGTTTCTCTACCGCCACAAGATGTGGAAAAAAACCAGCGTCCGCTTAACGATGGACGGGAAAGAAGCAACTATTTCAGGCAAGCTTCACAACGACGAGGAGAGAAAAACACCACGTATGGGTGGGGTAGTGGTGTGGGGGTCAGTTACTATAACAATATTTATTTTTTTTATACTAGCGTCAGTTTTTCCAGAGACTATTTTTTCAAAACTTTCGTTTCTTTCTCGCGAGCAAACATGGCTTCCACTTTTCGCGCTCGTGGCTGGAGGACTCTTTGGTCTTATTGATGATTACCTCGTTTGTCGCGAGACAGGCACAGCCACAGGTGGCGGGCTGGCTCTGAGGGCGCGACTCGCATTTGTTTTTATACTTGCTTTGGCGGGCGCGTGGTGGTTTTATGCAAAACTAGGAATGGATAGTGTTCACATACCATTTGGTGGCGATGTGCATCTTGGGCTGTGGTTCATTCCACTCTTTATTATTTTTATGATTGGTATTTATTCGGGCGGAATTATAGACGGCATAGACGGTCTTTCTGGCGGAGTGTTTGCATCAATTTTTACCGCATACGCAGTTATCGCATTTGCGCAGGGACAAATAGATCTCGCTGTTTTCTCTAGTGTGGTTGTTGGGGGGCTCCTCGCATTTCTTTGGTTCAATATTCCTCCCGCGCGTTTTTTTAATTCAGAAACGGGAACTATGGCGCTCACGACATCCCTCACGGTTGTCGCCTTTTTAACAAAGGCGGTGCTCGTTCTTCCAATTATTGCGTTTTTACTTATTGCGACGAGCGCCTCGTCATTGATTCAGATCCTTTCTAAGCGATATCGCGCTGGGAAAAAAGTATTTTTGGTCGCCCCTCTCCATAACCACTTTCAGGCGCTTGGTTGGCCACCATACAAAGTGGTGATGAGGTACTGGGTCATTTCTGTAGTGCTCGCGCTCCTCGGAACAATAATCGCGCTTGTTGGATGAGATAATATGATATGAAAAAAATATTATCAATAGATAAAATATTTCTCGGCATCACCGCTCTTCTTGCACTAGTAGGGCTTTTTGTTTTTACGTCTGCCTCATTTGGTCTCTTTGCAAGGAAGGGATTTTCTTTGAATGATCTTTTGTTTGACCAAGTGATACTCGGAGTTTTTTTGGGTGGTATCATCGCTATTCTTGTCGCGCATAAATTTCCAATAAAATTTTTACAAACAAACGCTCTTTATATTTTTATTGGATCAATTGTAGCTACACTCTTTGTATTTGTTCCGAGTATCGGGTTGGAACATGGTGGCGCTCACAGGTGGGTGGATCTAAGGATCACATCATTTCAGCCATCCGAGTTGTTGAAACTAGGCACAGTTATTTATCTTGCCGCCCTTCTCCCAGTTCTTAAAGACAGGATTGGTACGTTAAAAACTTCGCTTAGTGTTGCTGGTGGCATATTGCTTCTGCCAGCCATAGTTTTGCTACTAGAGCCTGATACAGGAACGCTAGCTGTTATTTTTACAGCAGTTGTGGCAATGCTTCTTGTCGCAGGGATGAAACTTAGACACTTCGCGCTTATTGTAATAGTGAGTATTTTTGCCATAGGAATTCTAGCTTTTGCTCGTCCGTATGTTGGAGAACGCATTCTTACTTTTTTTGACCCATCTCGTGACCCACAAGGGGCAAGCTATCAAATTCAAAAATCTCTCCTCGCTATTGGGTCTGGTGGTGTCGCTGGACGAGGGTTTGGACAAAGTATTCAAAAATTCGGATCTCTTCCGGAGCCAACGGGCGACTCTATTTTTGCTGTCATTGGGGAGGAGTTTGGATTTGTTGGCGGATTTGTCATCATAATTTTGTTCCTATTTTTCGGTGTTCGGGGCATACAAATAGCTAGGCGCGCTCCAAATATGTTTGAGTCGCTTTTGGTGGTCGGAATTGTTATACTGATAGTATCGCAGTCATTTGCGAACATCGCGGCTATGCTCGGTATTATACCGCTTACTGGATTGCCTCTTGTGTTTGTGAGTCATGGCGGTTCAGCTATACTTTTTGCATTTCTTGGTGTCGGGATCATTTTAAATATTTCTAGAAAAAATTAACATGAAAATTCTTTTTACAGGAGGTGGCAGTGGCGGACATTTTTATCCGATTATCGCTGTTGCTGAAAAACTAAATAAAATTATAGAACGCGAAAAAATTGCGAATGTTGAGTTTTATTATATGGCTACTGATCCATATAACGAACGTATTTTGTATGATAATAAAATAACCTTTAAGCCAGTTACAGCTGGTAAAATGCGCGCATATTTTTCGATACAAAATTTTTTCGACCTATTTAAAACCGCATGGGGAGTTATAAAAGCTGTGTTTCAGATTTTTGTAATGTATCCAGATGTCATTTTTGGAAAGGGCGGATTCCCAAGTTTCCCTGTGCTTGTAGCTGCGCGAATTTTTAGAATCCCAGTTGTTATTCACGAGTCGGACAGTGTGCCTGGGCGAGTAAATGCATGGGCAGGAAAGTTTGCGCAGAAGATTGCTATTTCGTATCCAGAGGCAGCGCAATACTTCCCAAGTGGGCGGACTGCTCTTACAGGTAATCCTATCCGCGAAGAGGTTCTAGCGCCCTCGGGGAAAGACCCGTTCAAGGTTTTTGGTTTTGACCCAAACATTCCCGTGCTTTTGGTTCTTGGTGGTTCGCAGGGTTCACAAAACATTAATTCTCAAATGGAGACACTTGCGCCACATTTGGTTGAAAAATACCAGATAATTCACCAGACAGGAGAGGCAAATATTAGCGAAGTTCAGAAGACGGTGCGTGGGCTCCTGAGTGGTAACCCAAATGAATCTCGATATCGCATTTATGCGTATATGGATTCTGAAACAATGAAGCTCTGCGCTGAAGCGGCATCTCTCGTGGTTTCTCGCGCTGGCTCTGCTATATTTGAGATTGCTGCTTGGGGGGTACCTGCGATTATTATTCCTATTGCAAACCATGTCGGCGATCACCAACGCAAGAATGCTTTTGCGTATGCTCGCGCTGGAGGAGCCGTGGTTATTGAGGAATCAAATCTTGGACCGAATATTTTGATGTCAGAAATAGATAACCTAATGCAGGATGAAAATAAGCGCAAGGCTATTAGCGACTCCGCAAGAGCTTTTGCGCGCACTGATGCCGCGGAAAAAATTGCGGAACAGATTGTGGCGGTTTTGATGAGACACAAAGTATAAAAATAAATATGACAAAAGTAATTACTAGATTTGCGCCATCACCAACAGGGGTGCTACATATTGGGTCAGTCCGCACAGCTCTTTATTCATGGTTGTATGCAAGGCAAAATAACGGCAAGTTTATTTTGCGCATAGAAGACACGGACAAGGAGCGTTCAAAAAAGGAGTTTGAGGAAAATATTATTGACGGGCTAAACTGGCTTGGGCTCAACCACGACGAATTTTTTCGCCAGTCAGATCGCGCTGTTTTTTACAAGGAACGCATAATTGAGCTTATTGCAAAAGGCGCGGTGTATGTTTCAAAAGAAGAACCAAAAGAACTAGGCGAGCGCGCGGAAGTGATTCGTTTCAAAAACCCGAACAAGGTTGTCACATTTCGCGATGAAGTTCGCGGAGACATTTCCTTTGATACTACAGAGTTTGGAGATTTTGTTATTGCAAAAGATTTTGACACACCTCTCTACAATTTTGCCGTGGTGGTGGATGATTTTGATATGGGAGTTACGCACATTATTCGCGGGGATGATGCTATTTCAAACACACCAAGACAAATTCTTATCCAAGAAGCTCTAGGCGCTCCACGCCCAATTTACACGCACTTGCCAATGATTCTTGCGCCTGATAAATCAAAACTTTCTAAAAGACATGGAGCCCTCGCTGTTACCGAGTACCGCGAGGAAGGGTATTTACCAGAGGCGATACTCAACTTTGTCGCGCTTATGGGCTGGAACCCAGGCAATGACCAAGAGTTGCTTTCAATGGATGAGATGGTCAAACTTTTTTCGCTTGAAAAAGTCCAGAAGGGTGGCGCAGTTTGGAATATAGACAAACTAAAGTGGTTCAATAAACATTATATGAAACTGCTCTCGCAAGAAAATGCTGGAAAGGAAATTCTCGCGCGATTTCCTGACGCGCTTCGCGAAAAAGCAAAAGCTAATTCAAAAATTTTTGAAAAAATTATTTCTGTCATCCTTGATCATATTTCAGCATTCGGTGATGCGCGCGCTTTTGCAGAAGCGGGGGAGTACGATTATTTTTTTGAGGATCCAACGTACAATCGCGAATCACTATTGTGGAAGGATGAAAGTGATGCATCTGTTGCGTCGCAAAAACTTCAAAAAGTTCTCGCACTCATAGACAATATAGACGAAGCATTTTTTGTGCCAGAGACCATCAAGACCGCAATTTGGGACTACGCCACAGAGGCGGGGAGGGGGAGCGTCCTTTGGCCTATGAGGTATGCCCTATCCGGTCGTGATAAATCTCCAGACCCATTCACACTTGCAAGTATTTTGGGTAAAGAGGTCACTATTCGCCGCATTAAAGATGCTATAAAACTTTTGTTGATATAATTGATATTGATGCGCTTATTATCTACACAATTCGTCCTCGCCCTCGTAGTACTCGCTGGACTTTTTGGTACAGCTTTTTTGACTCATGCACAGACAGTGGAGGAGTTGCAGAGAAAAATCGCAGACCAAACAAGTGCAATACAAAAACTTGAAAAAGAGATACTTCAGTATCAGGGTGACTTGAATACGCTTGCTACGAAGAAAAAAACACTCAGTAACGCAATAGCCGCGCTCGAGATTACACGTAAAAAACTTGTGACAGATATAAAACTAACGCAGACAAAAGTAGACACAACAGATTTAAAAATTCGTCAGCTTGCGTCAGAAATATCGTATAAAGAAAATGAGATAACGGGACGTATAACGGCGCTCAAGGAGGCGTTGCTCGCGATATACGAGAGTGATGATAAATCACTCGCGGAGATTGCCTTGTCTAATGAAAGTTTTTCAGGCCTTTGGAGTGACCTAGATGCACTGGAGCAATTTAGCGCAGGAGTAAAGGAAAATGTTGAATTGATTAAGGCTCTTAAGCAGGAATTGGAGGATAGAAACAGTAAGCAAAAAACAGAAAAAGGGAAGTTGATTGGCCTCAAAGATGAACTGGGTGACCAGAAAAAAATAACCGAAGACAATAAGAAACAAACAGCTACACTTCTTGCGCAAACAAAAAATAAAGAGTCAGAATATCAGAAACTACTTTCCGCAAAACAGGTAGCTAAAGACCAATTTGAGAAGGAGTTGTACGACCTTGAGTCTCAACTCAAATTTATTCTAGATCCAAATAGTATTCCTGCGAAGGGGTCTAAAGTTCTTTCGTGGCCTCTTGATGTGATACGTATCACTCAGTATTTCGGGAATACTGAATTTTCAAAAACAGCTGCGTACAATGGTCATGGGCATAATGGAGTAGACTTTGGCGTTGGTGGGGGTACGAAAGTCTACGCGGCTTTATCTGGAAAGGTTCTCGCGGTGAATACAAAAGTCGCAAGTATGTGTCAGTATGGGAAATGGGTGCTCATACAACACGATAATGGTCTCTCAACGCTATACGCGCACCTCTCTCTTGTCAGTGTAAGTTCAGGAGATGTTATTAAAACGGGTAAAATTATTGGATACAGTGGAGATACTGGATATTCGTTTGGGGAACATCTACATTTTACTGTATACGCATCCAAGGCAGTTACATTCAAGGAGTACACTTGCAACAGTGGCGCGAAACTCACCATTCCTGTGTCAGCATTTTCAGGCTACCTTAACCCGATGGACTACCTATAAAAGATGGAGTACAATGTGCAATATGAAAAAGATTTCTAGCAAACGCGGATTTATGCAAATTGTACTATTGGCGATTGTTATTATCGCGGCGCTAGCATATTTTAATATTGACCTCAGAACAATTTTTGAAAATCCGATAGTGCAAAAGATTGGCAGTATATTCGTCGTAGCGTGGTCTGAATTCATAAAGCCACTCATTGTGTACCTCTACACGAGCATTTACGGGTTGTTTAATTAGGGTGGGCAACATTGTGTACACTCCAAGTATCTTTTTACAATGCGGAATGGGTACAGTGATTTCCATGTCGTAAAAGATATATTGTGCGACGTATATATACAAATAAGACATTAGCCAACCAAACCCAGCTAAACCCTCTTCTCTTCTGCCATTACCGTTGAGAGCGAGGTCAGAGCAAGCGATGCTATGGCGCCTATAACGAACGTTCAGTTTAGATTTATAAACGTCACCAAGACGGCCACAGAGACGAGCGCAACAAGCCTACCAACCTGCATAGCCATTTCGGACAGTACGGTAAACTCGTCCACATAATGCCCCTGGTCTGCTGCCAAATCGTAAAATATCGCGTCATACGAGGTGTCCGTCATCACCTTTGCTATCTTGTGGTATAGCCCAACGATAAACACATGGAACGCCGTCAAAACAAATATTTTCACAATCCAACCAAGCGCGTACAAAATACTCCCCGCCTTGAGCATCTGATGTTTCTTCCCCATTTTGTCTAGGTAGTGTCCAAACATATATTGTAGAAGCACTGTGGCTCCAACTGTAAAGCTTGAAAGCGCGCCAACTTTAAAATAATCTCCTTGCAAAAGTAAAAAAATAAAAATAGGCCAAACAATTACACCGATAGTTTCCTCTGTCCCAGTAGCCACAGATGCCCACACCACTGCCCTATTCTTTTTAGAAAAAAATTCTTTCCACGCGCGCGTAGTCCCAACTAAATCTTTCGTTTGTGCGCGGCACAAACGAAAAAGGTATCATACTTAGAGTGTATACGATGATTGCAATAAAAAAGAGTGCTTGCATTGACCACGTTTCAATAATATATCCGGCAATCATTGGCCCCACAACGCCAAGAAGTGTAATAGTTGAAAGCATAAGCCCGACCTGCCCTCCCCTTCTCCCCGTGTTTGTAAAAATCGCGAAGTCCACGTGATATGGAATCCAAAAAAGAACCCTGAACATAATCAAGCCCAAAAGCGAGATTGATAATAGCGGCCACATATTACTTGGAGTAATATAATAATACGCAGTATTTATAATCACCGCGAAGAAACTTGCAAGAACCAACGCCTTTCGAAAGCCAAATTTATTTAAAAATTGCGCGCCAAACGCGACAAGAAAAAGACATACTCCAGTTGCTACTACATAATACGACATCACTAACGCAATGTTTCCGTTGAAAATATTGTATAAAAAAATTGGAAGAAAAACTCCGAGAAGGCCTGTAGATATCGCCATCACCATTCGCCCAAAGTAGAGCCCTAGAAATCCGCGACGCTTTTCCTTGTTTGTTAATAAATAGTCTGAGTTTTCCATTGTGAATTTAGTTGCGATTATATGTACCAATAAGCACCGCCTTTTCAATAATGTGAGGCGCTAGCGCATGCAAAAGCTCTTCTTTTGTGGAGCCAGGCGATAAAGAAAGTACCGAATCTAACGCGTAAAGCGTAAAGATGTATCGATGCTCGCGATCAGGAGGACATGGTCCTAGATACGAAGCTTTTTTGTTTGTGCCAGCACCAATAACACCGGGTGGAATTTTTCCCTCTTCGATTTGGATAGTTTCTGGCGGTATGTTCCACACAACCCAATGGTTCCACATTCCGTCGGTACGTATGTTTTTTGGAACATCAGGATCCTCCATTGTAAGTGAGAGACTCTGCGTACCTACAGGGATATTTGAAAATATAAGCTTGGGCGAAATATTTCTGCCGTCGCACGTAAAAATGGCGGGGATTAGTCCGTTCATTTTAAATGCTGGACTCGAGATTGTAAGGGGCATATTTTTTTGTTGAGGTGGTATTTGGTTTTCAGTAATTATAGTAGCTGGAGGAACTGTGTTTGTTGGTAGTTGTTGAGTTACTGGAGCCTCGCTTAGCTTCTTGGTAGCAAACCAGAAGTAGCCAAACACTCCAACAAGCAATAAAAATAAAACTGTTAATATCCATCCTAAGCTTCGCATGGCTAAATAATAGCATAGAATTAATCTATTTTTTTCACGCAATAACGAGCCAGCGGGCAGTTAATGTGCTTACAGCGCGCAGGACAGTATTCCCTGCCGTACAGAATAAGCAGATGTGAAAATCGCACCCAATCCTTCTTTGGAATGATTTTCATAAGGTCGCGTTCAATTTTTACCGCATCTTTATGTTTGGTTAGTCCGAGTAGGCGCGAGAGACGAATGACATGTGTGTCAACGGCAATGCCTTCTGCTGTGCCGTAGAGCTCTCCCAAAACAACGTTTGCAGTTTTCCTTCCGACACCAGGAATCGCAATCATCTCCCCCATCGTTCTCGGCAATTTACCGCCAAAATCTATCTTAATCGCGAGCGCAGCAGCAAGAATATTTTTTGTTTTTGCTTTGTAGAAACCTGTTGAGTAAATATATTTTTCAAAGTCATTCGGCTTGGCGGAGACATAGTCATCTAGAGTTATATATTTTTTAAAAAGTTCCTTTGTAACCTCATTCACTTTTTTGTCGGTGCATTGCGCAGACAAAATGACCGCCACCAGAAGCTCAAATGGTTTTTTGTAATGAAGCGCGCACGCAGGCTCTTGAAAAAGACGCATAAGAGTGCGCATTATTTTAGGCAACTGCGAATTATTTTTTGAATTCATTTCTTACGAATGAATTATCGGATACTTTGCAAACTCTAGCAACAAATTTTTACCGTAGAGTAGGCGGGAAAATGCCTCGGCTTCCATTTGCGCGCCAGTAAGTCCGTGGTGCGGATGTGGCTCTTCTGGCAGGCCAACGTATTTCAAAATTGTATCAAGGCTTAAATCAGCACGGTCATTTTTGTGTTGTATAGGAAGTCCACGCTTTACCATATCCATATACGCCATTGAGTTTAGGTCCAGCGTGCGAAAAGAAAAATGCCAGCCGATGCTCGCGCGCGCAAATGAGTCGTTCAAAAAATCTCGGTCAAATGATGGATTTTGACCAGCGAGAGTTTTGTCTTCGCATTGTTCTACCCAGTGCAAAAAATTATCCATCAATTCTTTCAGAGAATGTTTCTCTGGGTCTACGCACTCCTGTTTTGTGAATCCATTTACGGCGATGGCATCGCTCATAATACTTGCCCCTTCCCACATTCGGCACTCTCCATAAAACTGCCTTTCTGGATGTTCAAAATCCACAGCCCCAATACTTAAAATGGAGTGTTTGCGTGGGTCTAGCCCCGTTGCCTCAATATCTGCGACTATCATAATATATTGATTGTACCACAGTTGCTACAGTATTCATCTGCCACACTATGTCCGTATCCTATACTATATAACTGGGTACAATATTCTCTGCGTTCGCTCGGGAATACAAACTCCGTGTTTGCATTCCTCTCACTCACTTGAGAATAGTATAGGATACGGACATAGTAGATTTTTGATATTACAGCGAAGAGAATTTCTTACTTACTCTACCCGTGGCTAAGATTTTTTCCGTAAATCCAACGGTTTCGCCTGAAAACCAATCGTTCATTATAAATTTTTCAAGGTCATCCACCGTGTGAGCATCGGAACCGCCGAGAGCGAGTATTCCATATTTTTTTGCCATATCGCGAAGCGCTTGACGCTCCTTGCTCATCTCCGCTTCGCCTATTGTGCCGTATTCGCGAAGTCCGTACACAACCTCTACACCGTCTAGTCGCTTTTCAGACACAACTCGTTCAAGCGCCTCAAGGGACATTTTTTGTTTAACAGTAAAATAGTGAGCGAGTATCGCCACCCCACCTGCGTTGCGAATGAACTTCACTGCATCATCCATGTCTGGCATATAGTCGTGTTCCGCGTACCCATCCCTAAAGGCGTCTTGCGAGAGAAACAGAGTGTATGGATAACTACGCTCCCCTTTCTGCATCATTTGTGAATACTGCTTCTGAATAATAGGATTTCGTGTTGCCTCATCCGCCATTTCTAGACGGATCTTTTCCACCACTAAATTATTTTCAGGATATTTATTTATTGCTTGAACAATATGTGGCCTGCCAACAGACTCCCCTCCTGACATTTCCAAACAATCCTCAGCAGTAATTTTGAAACCAAGTTTTTGAAGTTTAGAGACTATCTCCTTCATTCTTTTGATACGCGCCTTTTGCGCATGACGGCAGTGTTCCACAAGCGCTTCATTTGCAGGGTCAACAAAAAGCCCAATGATGTGCATCGCGCATGTGTGCGGCTTTAGCTCTTTTGGAAGGTCGGCAGTAATCTCTATCCCAACAATCCATTTTAGGGTGCGTTCACGTTGCGCCTCAAACTCGGCCATGATTGCAGGCGAAGGCACAGCGTCGTGGTCGGTGAATGCTATGACGGCAACACCGAGCGATTGCGCCAGCTCAAACATTTCGCGATGGTTCAGTTTGCCGTCTGAAAGAGTGGTGTGGGTATGAAGGGTTTCTGTTGGAACCATAGTGTTCTATTGTAGCACATTAAAGCCCTTTGCATGTAGCGGAAGGAGTATACCCGCGAGCCTCCGCCTCCTCTTTTGAACCCAAATAAATGAGATTTGCAGGAGAGATTTTTGAGACACCCGTGCACCATGAGTAATAGTATTTTGTGCCATTCTTTGAGGCAACAAGCTGATTATTTGTTGCTGTATTCGCTTCTGAAAAAGCCCCGCCCTTTTTGGATGATTGAGGAGGTGTACCTTCAAACCTTACTGGGGTTTTTGAGCCCTCTATTTTTGAAAGTCGCCCGAGCCCGAATGAGCCAAAGGCCACAAGGATGATAATAAGCCCCAAAAACAGGTCGTCTGGGATGATGTGGAGTTTTGGTCGGTGCTCGTCCGCGTAGCCCTTGATTCTTTTCGTCAAATCCTGTATACTTGTCATTACTTTAGATTATAGGCGTTTTATAGATATTTACGAAATTTTAACACCATGGCAACACGAAAAGCTGGCGGATCCGCCAAAAACCTAACCGATTCAGGACCACAGTACCTTGGTACCAAGCTTTATGCTGGCGAGGTCGCAAAGGCTGGTTCAATCATTGTGCGTCAGCGCGGAACAAAAATTCTCGCAGGAGCCAATGTTGCTATCGGCAAGGACCACACACTCTACTCTCTCAAGGATGGAGTCGTTGAGTTCACAGAGAAGAACAAGCAAAACTTTGACGGCACAAAAACTCGCCGTAAGGTAGCAAGTGTGAAGTAGGTCGCTCAAATAAAAAACCGCACATTGCTGTGCGGTTTTCTTATATTGATTCTACCATCACTGTAAATGTCACGCGGTTTTTCTCAATCACCACGGGGATTTCGTAGGTGCCGAGTTCCTTGAGAGGGCGGTCTAGGATGACGTAGTCGGGATGCATATCTAGGTGAGCTGAACGCTTGAGCTCGGCAAGAACTTCCTCTTTGTGGATGCTCGCAAAGAGGTGTCCTTTTTCGTTTGCTTTACCTTTTAGTGTGATTTTTGCGCCAGAAAGCGCTTCAAGATTTTTCATCAAAAGTTCAGTGTGTACTTTTTTCATCGTGGCATCGGTTGCCATCTTTCCTTGAACGCGCGCAAGCACTTCTTTTGTTGCTGGCTCTGCGAGCTTCTGCACTACGAGGTGGCGTCCGTATCCGTCGGCAACTTCTTTTACTTCATATTTTTTGCCAGTGCGAGGGATATCTTTTAGGAAAATAATTTTCATGGTTTTGTTTTCTCAGGAAGTCCAGGACTTAGT
>DMXP01000006.1:89183-91326 GCA_003483855.1 Candidatus Yonathbacteria bacterium | reverse complement strand
ACTCACCGCCCGTCAAGTCAGGGGAGCCGTGAGTACCCGAAATCCCAGCTAGTCTGGGCTTAAGGTAAGCATGGTAACAAGGACTAAGTCGTAACAAGGCACGGCTAGCGGAAGCTGGTCGTGAATCAATTCAAAATATAAAATGTACCATTGGCTCTCGTAGTCAAGCGTATAATGAATTGGTCGGTTTTTTCCGCAAGGAATTAAGATAATGGTTCTCCTATCTCAAAAAGGAACTCCCTTACTAGAAGGGTTACTAGTAGCCAAGACCTAACTTAATCGCCTGTTTTTCGAAACGGACGGTGAAGTTAGGCGAAGAACGGAACAAAAGAAAGAATATTTACCCGCCAAACTTTTCCTACTGATAAATTGTAGGAAACAATACTCATTTCAGTATCAATGTGTTCTTAACAGAATGCGGTACTGAGTAAGAAAAGTTAGGTGGGCGAGCTCACAGGAGTTGCAATCCAGTTTGAATAGATTTTACATATTTACCCGATTAAGTTTTCCTTTGGAAAATTTTGACGGGTTGTAGTTGATCAAAGGCAGGAAAAAACCGCCGAGCACAAGTCACTGGTGCTCGGCGGTTTTTTCTTGCCCTAAATCCCTTACCCACACCTACTCCGTCATTGCGAGGTACGAAGCAATCCATGTCCCTGGATTGCTTCGTACCTCGCAATGACAAGGGGTTTCTATGATTTCCAAAACTCCTTGACTTTTTCTACTAACTATGCTATACTTGATGTACCTTAACAAATGGAGGTTTGCCATGAACAAGAAATCGTTTGCTCTTGTCGCAGTTCTTTTTGGAATGTCGTTCCTGGGTTTAGGGGCATACCTCGACCGTCCAACGGTAGAGATATCAGTGGACACAGGACATTGCGTTCGCGCATACGGGCCAAATGGCCCGATGACGTGCGAGGAAGCAATGAGTGGGCTCCACGAGCAGGTGCTCGTTAATCCAAAGAAAAAGTTTACCCGTACAATAATAGGGTAAACAAAACAGCCGGCCACTCTATGAGTGTCCGGCTTTTAATTTATGAATTATCAATTGGGCTTACCTTGTCCCGCGCGGAGATTCGTTTTTCTTCGCGCATCCCAAAAAAGTTGCCTCCCGAGCGGAGTCAGTTCACGCTTGGCTTCATCTGTCTTTTTCTCGCACGGCATTTCTTTTGTGAAAAAAGAGACAAATTGCTGAAATGGCAGTACAATTTTTTTAATTAACATAATACACACGCCCCCTTTGTAATGAACTATAAATTTTAAAACAACTTTCCCGAGATTAACATATTGTTCAGTCTGACGCAAATTCTAGCCACATAGGTTTTCTTTCAGAAAATTTTGCTGGGTAAGAAACAGCCGATTTGCTCTACGAGCAAATCGGCTGTCTACCTCATCGTCTTGCGCATCCAAAATTGTTTCTTCGCCGGATAATGCGCGGTTTATTAGCGACGTAGAGCGAGAGAAATGTGAAAGTAATCTTTCTCATTTCCGAGCCGAGGAGCTAATATAGGTTAATACCCTGCGGTCTCTGCCGCAGGGGCCTATATATTTACCTCTCATCCTCCCGTGCTTTTTTTTCCCAAGTAGCGTAGCGTGTTTGATGAGGATAAAATTGCCCTGTCGGGGGAAGAGCGATTTTAAGCAGTTGGAGAATAAATATCCGCATAAGGCCTCCTTTATGTTGACCAGCCATTTTGTTGAAAGAATTGCCTACGGCGACCTTCCTCTTCTTTTACGTCGCGCGCAATTCTGCGTCTTTCACTTCTGTCATTACTGCGAACAGCCCTTTCTTTTCCGCGGTTAATTTCTTCTTGTGATGGTCGTGTTATCGCAGGCGCCTTTTGTTTGCGCGCCCAGCCAGCTTTTCTTTTTACTTTTACTGCGAGCCTTTTAAAACAACACATACTTCCTCCTTTTGGTTAACAGAACTATGTTTTTGGTGCTTTCACTACCATACCACACGAACGGCGTTATTTCAAATCCCGTTGCGCAATGGAGTGTTTTCTGGTATATTCTTTAAGTTCTGCGCGTGTAGCTCAGGTGGTGGTCAGCCTGTAAGGTCATTCTGGTGAATGAAGCACGCCCCTGATAATGACGAGGTAACGTAAGAAGCAATATGCGCGATTAGCTCAGGTGGTTA
>DMXP01000006.1:21687-88915 GCA_003483855.1 Candidatus Yonathbacteria bacterium | reverse complement strand
CGTTCTAATGTTACGTTTGGGTTCTGGGATTTTCTGCTATGATACGACTATGATTGAGACGGATTACAAAATATATTTTCAAGGAAAAAAGATTACAATGTTAGGTCTTGGCTTGCTTGGGCGCGGGGTTAATGTGGCAAAGTTTCTAGCGGAGCTTGGGGTGGAACTTACAATTACAGACTTGAAGTCGAAGGAGGCCCTTGAGCCGGCTCTTAAACAACTCAAGAAATTTAAAAATATTCGCTATATGCTTGGGAAGCACGAGCTCGCAGATTTCAAGAATTGCGATATGGTTATCAAATCAGCTGGAGTTCCTCTTGATTCGCCATACATCGCCGAGGCGAAGAAGAATAAAATACCTGTCGAAATGGATGCATCGCTTTTTGCGAAGTTTACACCAGCAACTATTGTTGGAGTCACGGGTACGCGTGGCAAGTCCACCGTCACGCATCTGCTTGAGCATATTCTCACTCGCGCGTATCCAAAACATGTTTTTGTGGGTGGTAATGTGCGTGGCATGGCGACGCTTCCGCTTTTGAAAAAAACAAAAATCGGTGACATAGTGGTTCTCGAGCTGGACTCGTGGCAGTTACAAGGTTTTGGCGATTCAAAAATTTCTCCACATGTTTCAGTGTTTACGAATTTTTTGCCAGACCATTTGAATTACTACAAAGGAGATATGAGTAAATATTTTGATGACAAAGCGAATATTTTTAAATATCAAAAAGAAGACGAAGTTCTCGTTCTTGGAGATCAGGCTGTAAAAGAAATTAAGGCTCGCTTTAAAGGCAGGATAAATAGCGAGATATTAGTTGCGAAGAAAAGTATTGTGCCAAAGACGTGGAAAATTAAAATTCCTGGTGAGCATAACCGCGCGAACATTGCGTGTGCAATACTCTCTTGTCAGGAGCTTGATGTCCCAAAAGATGCAATAAAAAAAGGAGTTGAGAGTTTTACTGGAGTTCCCGGACGACTTGAACTTGTACGTACGGTTGGTGGAGTGAAGTATTACAATGACACGACGGCAACAACTCCAGACGGGAACAGGGTGGCACTTGAGGCGCTTGGCACGAAGAGTAAGAAGAACATTGTGCTAATTGCTGGTGGAGCAGATAAAAATTTGGATTATTCTGATATGGCGAAGCTTGTACATAAGACAGTGAAAGCACTCGTCCTCATTGAAGGCGCCGCGACAGAAAAACTTTTGTCGCTTATCCCGAAAAATACCTCATACCCTGTTTGTATTGTAGACAATATGAAGGACGCAGTCGAAACAGCGAGTGACTTTGCGAAAAAAGGAGACACCATACTGCTGTCTCCTGGTGCAGCAAGTTTTGGTGTATTTAAAAACGAATTTGATAGAGGGGATCAGTTTGTGAAATTGGTGAAGAAACTTAAATAGCCGAGAACTTTATTTTCTGTTATTATTGCAATCAACATGAAAGCAGTTATTTTTGCAGCTGGAGAAGGGAAGCGAATGCACCCGCTAACACTTGAGAGACCGAAACCGCTCGTGGAGGTGCTTGGCAAGCCACTCATACAACATATTTGGGAGGTTCTTCCAGAAGCTGTGGATGAGGTTGTAATCGTAGTTGGCTACAAGCGCGAGATGATACGCGATTTTCTAGGGGACGAATTTATGGGGAAGAGGGTAACGTATGTGGAGCAGGATGAACCGCTTGGCACCGCGCACGCGCTCCGCATTTGTAAACCACATCTTGAAAACGAAAAAAAGTTTCTATTGATGTACGCGGATGATCTACATGGTAAAGATGGCGTAGCGCGGTGTGTCGAGGAGGATTTTGCGCTCCTTGTTTCATTTGTGGATGATCCGCGTCGATTTGGCGTAGTGGTGACAAACGAAGACGGCACAATAAAAAATATTGAAGAAAAACCAGAGCATCCGAAATCAAATCTTGCCGTCACGGGAGTGTACGTGCTTTCTCCAAAAATTTTTGAATACGAAGCGCTCCATACAAAAAACGGCGAGTACTATTTAACCGACATGATTGAGGAGTACATTCGCCATAATCCTATGCAGGTTGTAGAGAGTGATTTCTGGGTACCTATTGCTTACTCACATGATATTGAACGCGCAGAGGAAATTTTGGAGGGATTGCCAAGAGCAAATTAATACTAAGTTATAATGAATGAAGAATTTTTAAAAAATATTCACGCCGTACATCTTGTCGGCATCGGTGGCATCGGTGTATCGGCATTGGCGCGACTGATGCTTTCAAAAGGAGCCTCTGTTACTGGTTCTGATCGCGAGCGTTCGATTATTATCGAAAAACTTGAAGAGGACGGCGCAAAAATCTTTATAGGTCATAATGCGACAAATGTCCCAGAAAATTGTGATTTAGTTGTGTATTCACCAGCCATATCAATGGATAATCCAGAACTTGTTGTTGCTTCAGGGCGTGGAGCAAAAGTTTTCTCGTACCCGCGTGTCTTGGGGATTGTTTCCGAAGGAATGAGAACTATCGCTGTGTCAGGAACCCACGGAAAAACAACAACGACTGCTATGATTTCAGAAATTCTAGTTGGAGCGAAATTGTCGCCGACTGTTGTCGTTGGAAGTCTTCTTAAAAAAACTGGCACGAATTTTATTTTAGGAACGAGCAATCTTTTTGTTGTGGAAGCGTGTGAGTATCAGCGTTCATTTATAAATTTGTCACCGGAGATTTTGGCTATCACAAATATTGACAACGATCACTTGGATTATTATGGAACTATTGGAGGAGTGCAAAAAGCATTCGCGGAGTTTGCGGAAAAAGTGCCTGCCAGCGGAGCTATTGTCTGCGACCCAAACGACCCTTTTGTGGCGCCAGTGCTCGTAAACGCGACAGCGCGCATTGTTGATTACACTAATGAGAATATAATAGTACCGCTTCAAATCGCTGGCGAGCACAATAAAAAAAATGCAAAAATTGCCATCGCCGTTACAAAAATTTTGGGAGTCGATGTTATAGAGGCGACACGCCTGCTTGCGCTCTTTGGTGGCACTTGGCGACGCATGGAGCTTAAAGGCGAGATAAAAAACGGCGCTCTTGTGTACGACGACTACGCTCATCATCCAACGGAAATAAAAGCGACGCTTCAGGGCTTTCGCGCTAAATATTTCAAATGGCGTCTGGTTGTGGTTTATCAGCCACACCTGTATTCGCGCACCAAAACCTTGCTGAAGGATTTTGCGCAAAGTTTTGGCGATGCAGACGAGGTAATTGTAGCGCCAATTTACGCCGCTCGCGAGACTCCAGACCCAGAAATTAGCTCAGAGATTCTCGCAGAGGCAATTCGCGTACACAACCTAAATGTTCGTGTGGGCGCTAATTTTTCTGAAATTGAAAATTACTTGAGGGATACAATTACGCCAAACGACGTTATTATTACAATGGGCGCAGGAGATATTTATAAGGTGGGAGAGAGTCTGTTAGGATAATTCCACAGCGCATGTTATACTTTGTTTTTAGAAGTCTCTGTCACCATTGATGGTGATTTTTTTGTACAAAATGAAAGGAGTTGGAAATGAGAAAATTAAGAATGTTTTATGGACTGGTGTTAATCTGGGTAACGCGTCACGCAAAAAGGATTGTACGAAAAACTGGCGAGTTGATGAAAGCATACGGGCGAAAGCTTGAACACCTTGGAGACGACATTACGCCAAGGTGGGGCAGGAAACTTTTTAACAAATGTTATCTTGCGGATGCTGAAATCCACATAGGTTCAAATATTTTTGTCGGAGTCATTGACACAATTTATCAAGAGAACTCTGGGAAAGATAGTTTGCTTGTAGTGAGGCTTAAAAACGGAACGCAACGAAATGGCGCAACGGCGGAAAGCGAGATTTCAGAATGCAGTGAGTTTAAGCTTCTTGGGTATGGCCCGCCAGTTATTATCAAGGAAGCTGGTTGTGATTGTGTTTGGACTGGTCACAAAAACGGATACCTCGCAATATTTTTTAATTAACTTGCCGAGCGCTTCGCGCTCGGCTTTCTTTTTTCTCTAATTTTGCTAGTGTGTCCATATGGCAACACTATTTGTAGTAGGCACACCAATAGGGAACCTGGAGGACATAACCTTGCGCGCTTTGCGCGTGCTCAAGGAAGTTGATTTGATTTTGTGTGAGGATACGCGCGTGACCAAGCGTCTGCTTTCAAAGTACGAGATAGGTACTCCGACAATGAGCTACCACGCGCAGTCAAAACTCGCGAAGGTTGATAAAATCTTGAGCTTGCTTGAAGATGGGAAAAATCTCGCGCTTGTATCGGACGCGGGGACTCCGTGCATCTCGGACCCAGGAGTGCTCTTAGTCTCTCAGATTCTTGAGTCAAAAGTCAAAGGTCAATTGTCAAATGTAAGCGTGGTACCAATCCCTGGACCATCAGCGCTTATTACAGCGCTTTCTACTGCGGGCGTTTCTGTCGCCGAGTTCACATTCCTAGGGTTCCTTCCGCACAAGAAAGGGAGGGAAACTTTGTTTAAAGAGATTGCCGAGTCTACACGCGTCATGGCCTTTTATGAATCTCCGCACAGAATTGAAAAAGCCCTTGAGTCTCTAGAAAAGTTTTGCGGAGCGGAGCGCAATATCATAATTGCGCGTGAACTTACCAAAATATATGAGGAATTTGCTCGCGGGACGGTACCTGAGGTAAAAGCTCATTTTGCAAAAAACCCAGACCGACTTCGTGGAGAGTTTGTGGTAATAGTCTTGGGGAATGAATATTGAATGTGGAATATCGAATGTTGAATAATACAGAGCTCCCGAAATTCGCCAAAGGCGAATTTCGGGTTTTGTGTAATTGAGTCCATTCCACATTCGATATTCCACATTCTGTTTTTTCGTGTATACTATCCCTATGACCAAACACACAGCACTGACAATATTAGGAGTCGCGGTCGTTGTCGTGGCAATCGGCGGGTTTCCGTCGTGGGTGCGCACACCACTTCTTGTAGTAGTCGGGGTTGCGATTTCAGTACTTTCCTATCTTTCATCTGTCGTTTATTGCAGTAATTGTAAAAAACTTATTGATGATGCCGAACAAGCTTTTCCATCTGCCCCCGAAGAAAAAATAGTAAACACTCAAAAGATACAGTGACACGAAATAGAAACATTCTTGCTTTAGGTGTAGCCATGGTCGGAGCTTTCTCCGTCTTTTATTTTTTTATACCAGCAATTTCTTCAGTCGAGTATAGAGTAGACACAGTGTCAGCAACAAGCACTACAGCTACCACTACAGTCACTGTAAAGGGGGAGTCAGAAATTATAGTTACTCATATAGAAACTCCAAAGGCCGTGAAGGCAATATATATGACTGCCTGCGCCGCAAGCACATCATTGTTTCGTGAAAAACTTGTGCATATTGCGGACACTACCGAGGTGAACAGCATCATTATTGATATCAAGGATTATAGCGGAACTATTGCTTTTGATGCCGTGGACCCGATTCTCAAAGGTAATAATGGTGGAGGATGTCGCACCAAAGATCTTAAAAAATTTCTCGCGCGACTTCACGAAAAAGGAATCTATACGATCGCGCGCATCACAGTGTTCCAAGACCCGTACTACACAAAGCTTCATCCAGAGCTTGCAGTGCTCAAAAAAAGCGACGGCACAGTGTGGAAGGACTTCAAGGGGCTTTCTTTTATAGACGTCTCTGCGAAACCATATTGGGATTACATTGTTGCCCTTGGAAAAGAGGCATACGCGATGGGCTTTGATGAGCTCAACTTTGATTACATTCGTTTTCCTTCAGATGGCCCGATGAAAGATGTTGATTATTCGTGGGGTCATGGTATTAGCAAAGACGAGGCACTCGAGCATTTTTTCGCACACCTTCACGGCGCGCTTAGCCCAACTGGCGCAAAACTTTCCGCGGATCTCTTTGGAATGACTGCGACAAACAACGACGACCTAAACATAGGGCAGGTGCTAGAGCGCGCGCTTCCTTATTTTGATTACATCTCTCCCATGGTGTATCCGTCTCACTACCCGCCAAATTTTAATGGATGGAAGAATCCAAATGAACACGTGTATGATGTGATCCACTTCTCAATGAGTCGCGCTGTGGAGCGCGCAGTTGCAACGACGACACCTGTGCTCCACCTTGGAGCACAGCGCATCGGCACATCCACGCCCGCGCTTTATACAAAAGAAGCATACGACAAGAACAAACTCCGTCCGTGGCTTCAGGATTTTAATTATGGTGGCACCTATGGCGCAACAGAAGTCCGCGCTCAAATACAAGCAACCTATGACTCTGGGCTCAACTCATGGTTCCTCTGGGACCCAAAGAATTTGTATACAGTGGAGGCGCTCTTGAAAGAATAGAATATAGAATATAGAATTTCTAATATAGAATATGCAAAAAACGCATATTGCGAATTTGTGTAGATGACAATGGCACATACAGGTACAGAAATAATTGGTGCCTCTGTGATATAATTAGAAATGATGAAACTGCAAAAAATAAAAAAGGAAGTCGTTATCTACCAGGCAAAGTCGGGAGCTATTGAGCTTCGTGGGGATTTTGGTAGGGAGACGGTGTGGGCGACGCTCGATCAAATCGCTGAGGTTTTTGGACGTGATAAGTCTGTTGTCTCACGCCATCTTAAAAATATCTACCAAGAGGGTGAACTTGACACGAGGTCAACTGTTGCAAAAAATGCAACAGTTCAAACTGAAGGAAAACGTAAAGTAGAACGTATTATCGAGTACTATAACCTAGACGCAATCCTCTCTGTTGGCTACAGAGTCAACTCAAAGACTGCCACTCAGTTTCGCCAGTGGGCAACCAAAACACTCCGCGCGCATATTGTTGATGGCTACACCATAAACAAGTCACGCATTGCTAAAAACTATGATGGTTTTTTGAAAGCTGTCGCTGATGTGAAGGCGCTACTTTCTGCTGGAACAGCTATGGACACCGAGAGTATTCTTGAGCTCATCACGCTTTTCTCTGACACATGGCTCTCACTTGATGCGTACGACAAAGATGCTCTGATGACGAAAGGCGCGACAAAAAAATCTGTCAAAATTACCGCAGATATGTTTGGTGGTGCGCTTGATACTTTGAAAGAATCACTCATTGCGAAAGGCGAAGCTACTGACCTTTTTGCGACTGAGCGCGAGCGAGGAAGCCTCGCGGGGATCATTGGTAATGTCGCGCAAGCATTTGGTGGTAAAGATATGTACCCAACCGTCGAGGAGAAGGCGGCGCATTTCTTATACTTCGTTATCAAAAATCATCCGTTCATTGATGGCAACAAACGGAGTGGCGCGTATGCTTTCGTGTGGTTCCTCGCAAAAGCAAAAGTTCTTGATACGACGCGTATCACACCGCCAGCACTCACGGCAATCACACTTCTAGTTGCTGAGAGCGACCCCACGCACAAAGACAAAATGGTTGGGCTTATTCTCATGATGCTTAATAAGAAGAAGGTGAAATAAAAACACGGGGGCGATGGGCTTTGCCCATCGCCCCCGTGTTTCTCTTTTGTTTATGTTTGGTGATATACTTTATGTGCTCACTATTCACTACAAACTAGTGACTACCAACTACACTATGTATCTCTACGATAAAAATCGCATCACGTACTTTGCGGAGACAGACCGCAGGAACAAGCGTGTTCCATTTGGGATAAAAGCCGAAGACCGCACGCGTCATATGTACATCATAGGCAAGACGGGCATGGGCAAGTCTACGTGTATTGAAAACATGGTGGTGCAGGACATTAAAAACGGCGAGGGTATCGCATTTATAGATCCACACGGGAAATCAGCTGCGCTCCTTCTCGACTACATTCCACCGGAGAGATTAAAAGACGTCGTCTACTTTGCGCCGTTTGATACAGACAATCCGATTTCCTTCAATGTGATGGAGGACGTAGGGCCAGACAAGCGACACCTCATTGCAAACGGACTCATGTCTGCATTTAAAAAGATTTGGGGACCAGAAACTTTTTCTTCGCGTATGGAGTATATTATGATGAACGCGCTCCTCGCACTCCTTGAATATCCTGAATCAACGCTTCTCGGCGTTAGCAGAATGCTTACTGACAAGGCGTATAGGAAAAAAATCGTCGACAATGTGAAGGACCCATCGGTAAAAGCGTATTGGGTTGATGAATTTGCAAAGTACAGCGAGAACTATGCAAAAGAAGCAGTACCGGGAATTCAAAACAAACTCGGACAATTCACATCAAACCCGCTCATTCGAAATATTATCGGGCAACCGAAATCAAGTTTTGATTTGCGAAAAATGATGGACGAGCGGAAAATTCTCATTGTGAACCTTTCCAAAGGGCAACTCGGTGAAGGAAACGCCGCTCTTTTGGGTGGAATGATTATTACAAAAATTTACCTCGCCGCAATGTCGCGCGCGGACTTGACCGAAGGTGAACTCAAAAGGCTTCCCAACTTTTATATGTACGTGGACGAGTTTCAATCGTTCGCAAACGAATCATTTGCCGATATTTTGTCCGAAGCTCGCAAGTACAAACTCGCGCTCACTATTGCTCACCAATATATCAAGCAGATGGATGAAAAAGTCGCTGATGCAGTTTTTGGAAATGTCGGTACGCAGATTATGTTTCGCGTTGGCGCTCCAGACGCAGAAGTTTTGGAAAAAGAATACGCCCCTGTTTTTACCGCAGAGGATATGGTGAGTCTTGGAAAATATCAAATGTATCTCAAGCTCATGATTGACGGTGTTGCTTCGCATCCATTTTCATCTGTAACATTAGGTCCGATTGCCCCACCAAAAAAATCGCTTCGCGAAGAAGTGATTAAGTTCTCGCGAGAATTGTACGGACACACACGCGCGGAAGTGGAGAAAAGTATTACCGAATGGTATGGAACAGGAATGGAAGCGCCGGCTCCAGAACCAGCGCGCGAGCGCCCTGCACCGCGTGCGGAGAGTACCCAACGAGCTCCTGTGGTGCAAAGGGATAGCAGTGCTATGTTTGAGCGACCTGCGCGAAAAGAAAATTCAAAACCTCCTGAGAAATTTGAAAAGCCATTCGCTCAAGCATTTAAAGATTTCCAAAAACCAGCGCCACAGGAGCCCAAGCCCAAGGAAGAGAGAATGAGCCTTTCTACTCTTACACAGAGCCGTCATTCTCAAAAAGGCGCTATTCCACCAGTAAGGAGCAAAGGCCCATCCAAAGAGAGTTTAGGCGGTCTCAAGGCTGCTTTAGCGGGGATTTTAGACAGCGAAATTGAGAAACCAACCGCGACGCCAAAGGCACCTCCAGTAGCCCAAGAGCAATCAAGTCTACGTCCAAGAGTCTTCGCCCAAGGCGTGAAGCCTGCTGGTTCAGAATCAGCTGATTCGAGACGTGAAGAACAACCTCCAAAACCTCGCGAAGTCCCCGAGGATGTGCTGACGGCAATCCTTCGCGGAGACGATTAGTGTCGCCCCTAAAACATCCTCGTCTACTTCGTTGAAAACGTATGGTTTTCTTTCACCGTCGATTTTGCAAAATCGTGTCGCGCAGTGTCCATTGAAGCGCGACGTACGGCTCAAAAAAACAATACGTTTTCGCCTTGTACTCGAGGCGTTTGAGGAGCTACATAGACTTAGTATGAAAAAAATTATTTTTATTTTAATGTTATTTTCCGCGCAGACGGTCTCTGCGACAGTGTTTGTTAATGAAGTTCAAATTTCTCCGATAAATGAAAGATTTATAGAACTTTATAACTCTGGTAGTTCCGATGTTGATTTGACTGGTTGGTATATTCAAAGAAAAACAGCTACTGGTAGCAGTTTTGGTTCATTGGTATCAAGCACCCAGCTAAATGGAAAAATAATCAAGGCAAATAGTTATTTTTTAATTTCTCGCAATTCATATAGTAATTCTGACATCGTTACAGACATAACGCTCACTGAATCCAACACCATACGCGTTAGAGATTCAAAAGGTAAAGATGTTGATCAAATCGGGTGGGGAAGTATTGACGCAGGCGAGAGCTATCAAAGAATAACGGCAGGTGAATGGGTGAACGCGTTACCAACACCAGGTGTCGCGAATTCAGTTTCGCAAAGCGCAAATGAGTCGGTTGCAACAAATACAACCACAAACACAACTACAACTACAAACACAGCATCAACACAGACAGCACCACAAGTGACAGCTCAGGCAGGTCCGCAAACTCGTGTGGTGCTAGCAGGCGCGCCAATAATTTTTGAAGGGAAAATCGCTGGGCTGGAAAATAATTTTGGTAGAGCCGTGCAAACAACGTGGTCGTTTGGCGATGGAGCGTCGGCTGTGGGCGAAAGTGTTTCGCACACATATTATTATCCCGGTGAATACACCGCAGTGCTCGATGTTGTCTCAGGAAGTTTAACTGCAACTGACAAGATGCTCGTGCGCGTTGTTTTGCCGAATCTTTCTTTGAGTAGTGGGGGTGACAATACGCGTTCATTTTTTACGATTCAAAATAATGGCGCTGACGAGCTTGATATTTCCAGTTGGCAGGTTGCAAGCGGTGAAAAAATTTTTACATTTCCAAAAAATACAATTCTCGGAGCGCGCAGAAGCGTAACATTCGCCAGCGAGGTAACAGGGCTCGCCACACCTGTTGGCATTATTCCCGAACTTCGTTTTCCAAATGGAACAAGCGTTCCAATAAAGGTTGAAGCAGTTTCTTCGCAAGCCCCTGCTCCTGTTTTGAAAACTGCCGAAAAAACGAAGGTTGTAGCAAGCGCGGAAACTCGTGTGGCACCGCAAGCGCCATCACTTCAGGAAGCGTCCGCTCTGAATGCAATTTCTGAAGCGCCAGCCACTTCAGTTACTCCACGACAGGAGAGAGGTTTGTGGCCATGGTATGTAGGCTCCGCGTTTCTGGGAGCACTTGCGCTAGCGGGTATCCGCCTTACTAAAAATATCGAACAAAAGACAACCATAAACGCAGACGATTTTGAAATAATTGAGGAAACTGACGATAATGAACCGCACTAATTCGCACGTATTTCAATTCTTGCATTGTGGCACAAATGTGCTACAATACTCATATGACTACAAAAACATCTTTTGTGAGAGCTCGTATAGAACCTTCGGTTAAAAAAAAGGCTGAAACAGTATTGCATAAAATAGGAATATCTCCGTCTGAAGCTATCAATGTATTTTATCGCCGTATTGCCACCGACAAAGGAATCCCTTTTTCTCTTAATATTCCAAACGCCGAAACGCGCAAAGCGATTGCAAATGCTAAGTCTGGGGAAAATCTCAAATCATATTCTTCAGCTGAAGCAATGTTTACTGATATACTCGGTAAGAATTGGCGCGCACATGTATGAGAAAGATTTTTCCTTCGGGAATATTTAATCGTGATCTAAAACGCATTGTGCGCCACAATCGTGATGTGGCGGTGCTTTATGAGATGATCGAATGCCTTCGTCTCGGTAAAAATGTTCCTTTAGCATCAAAACTTCACAAGTTACATGGGGAATACGAAGGGTGCTGGGAATGTCATATAGAATTTGACTTGCTCTTGATTTGGAAATACGATGACGATGATATCATCCTTGTGCGCACAGGAACACGCTCTGACCTTTTTGAATAACTCGGCTTGTTTTTTGCGGTATTTCTATATAAACTTATATCAGTGAAACGAATACTCATATTTTCCCTTGCGTATTATCCTGATGTAGTTGCGGGAGCCGAGGTGGCGATAAAAGAGATTACTGACCGAACCTCGGGAGATGATTATGTGTTTGATATGGTAACGCTCCGTTTTGATTCAACGCTCCCAAAGTTTGAGCGAATAGGAAACGTGAACGTTCATCGCGTAGGGTTTGCAACAAAGGACCCAAATATTGCAGACCTGTCGCGTTTTCCACTTTCAGTCAATAAATATTTTTTTCCTATTTGGGGTTTTCTAAAAGCGCAGTCGCTTCACAAAAAAACGCCTATGACGGCATTTGGGCAATGATGGCAAATTATGCGGGTTTCTCGGCGCTCTTTTTCAAAATGCGAAATCCAAACGTTCGTTTTTTGCTTACGCTTCAAGAGGGGGACCCTATAGAATATATCAAACACCGCTTGCAGTTTGCGTTTCCGCTTCTACAGCGAGTTTTTGCGCGAGCGGACTTCATTCAAACTATTTCGAACTACCTTGCAGGGTTCGCTCGCAATATGGGATATGTGGGACCGCTCGAGGTCGTGCCAAATGCGGTGAACGTGGAGCACTTTGCAAAGGAATATTATGAGAACGAGCTTTCAATATTGAAATACAGTCTTGGAAAGAATCCAGGCGACATATTTCTAATTACTACGTCGCGTATGGTTGCAAAAAATGCGGTTGATGAGGTAATTCGCGCGCTCGTGTTTCTTCCGCACAATGTTAAATTTTTAATTCTTGGCATAGGACCCGACGAGGAAATGCTTCGCAACCTTGCTCGCGAAAAAGGCGTTGATGATTATTGCGTTCAATTTCTCGGTCAGGTGCATCACGAGGATATGCCAAAATATCTCAAGGTGTCTGATATTTTTATTAGACCTTCGCGCTCGGAGGGACATGGGAATTCATTTTTGGAGGCAATGGCGGCTGGTATTCCCGTTATTGCGACACCTGTTGGAGGTATCCCAGATTTCCTTTTTGATCCTGACAAAAATCCAGATCACGAGCCAACTGGCCTTTTTGCGGATATAAACAGTCCAGAAAGCATCGCGCGTCAAATAAAGCGCCTCATAGACGACCCAGCGCTCCGCAACCGCCTATTCATAAACGGACGCACCTTGGTCGCCGAAAAATACGATTGGTCGCTCATCGCCAAAGCAATGAAAGGAAAAGTATTCAACGGCCTTTTTGACTTTAGGGTTTAAGGCTCTAGTTCCCTCAAATTTTTCTCTCTAAAATTTCAAATCCGTCTAGTATGGCGTCACACACAAAATCTTCCAATTGACTAGTGTCATTTTTGGTCTGCGCTCTATTCAAGTATGTATAATAAAGTCGTTTATTTTCTTGGTGTATTACAGCTGGGGCAAAATTGACTTTCAAAAGCATTGCAATCATAAGCAATCTGCCAATTCGCCCGTTACCGTCTGGAAAAGGATGAATTTTCTCAAAAATACTGTGAATTATAGATGCGTGAGCCACGGCATCCGCCTTTTCTTTTTTGATATTTCGCGCTAAATCCTTCATTAACTCCGGAACTTTCAAGTAATTTGCTGTTGGCATGTTCGCTCCTACAATACGGACACCGTGCCTACGGTAAAATCCAGCATCATCATAAATACCGTTCATCAATATGCTGTGCAGTTTTAATATCAAACCTTCATCAATAGCACCCTTTTTAGCGAGATGATTAAAAAGATACAAAAGCGTTGTTTGGTGGTTCTTGGCTTCAAGTTGCTCTACAAGTGTCTTGTTTGGCAGAGCCACGTTATCAAAAAGAATCGCTGCAGTATCATTTTCTGTAAGAGTACTACCCTCTATGCTGTTTGAATGATAGGTGAGTTTCAACATAAACTGATCTCTAATATCAGGGGTAGAAATAATTTCTTTAATAATATCACCATGTTTTTTTGAATAATTGAGAAGATCCTGCTTTTTAGCAGTTAAGTAATCCTTTGGAATAATTTTTTGACCAGTAACTTCCAAATAAAGAGAGTCTATCAAGAGAATGGATTTTCCCCTTGGCAAAGTATGCCCATTCCACCACTTGCTAAAGGAAACGTGAGACACACCGAGTTTTTTGCTAAGTTCTGTTTGGCTCAAGCCAGTATTTCTCTGTATTATCTTTAATTTTTCCTGGACTGTCATTATGAGCGTATTTTATCAAAGTTAATAAACTTAGTCAAAAAATCAATAGTTTATAAAGTTTATAAACTGGTCTCTCATCGCCAAAGCAATGAAAGGAAAAGTATTCAACGGCCTTTTTGACTTTAGGGTTTAAGGAGACGTTTGCCATACATATACCAGCGTTTTTGTTGTTTCAATAGGCGTGCGTAATGTAACATATTTGAGATGGGCACTCGTAATCATTCCAATTATGGTTGGGTTTTTGTTCCAATCTACTCTAATATTTGGAGATAATTTTCTGGAGTGATCACCCCGTAAGTTGCTTCCGGGTATGTTCCGCGCCAATTTTTTGGCTCTTTTGCTTTTGCCTTTTTCCACTTAAATTCATAGCCAAAAAGTTTTCCTTCGCGTTCCTCAACGAAGTCAACCTCGTTTTGGTCCCATGTGCGCCAAAAGTAGTCATTCGCGGAGATGTTTTTGTAAACGCGTGTTTTAAGTCGCTCAATAACTAAAAAATTTTCCCATAACGCTCCCACATCATCACGCTCAGAAAGATTGTTGAAGTTTGAAATAATGGCATTACGGACACCAATGTCGTAAAAGTAATATTTGCTTTTTTTGGTCACTTCCTTTCTTAGGTTACGGCTAAAGCCACGAAGATTGTAGAGGATGAAGGATTTTTCAAGCAAGTCAATATACCGAGCAACCGTTTTTCTGTCTATGCCAAGGGTTGTCGCGATTTCGGTCAACGAAACCTCGTTTCCAATTTGAAAAGCAATGAGACGAACAAGGTTACTCAATATCTTTGTATTGCGAACACGGTCCAACTCCATGATATCTTTGAGAAGATACGACCCGACGATTTCACCGAGAGCATCTTTTCGCTCAAGTGTATTTTTTGCAGAAATAACTTCTGGATAGCCACCGAACACAAGTCGCTCGGCAAGCTTTGAAGAAAGGTCATACGAATTGTTGTTATAATAGGCGAGTAGCTCAATTTCTGAAAGAGGGAAGAGTGTCATTGTGTGTTTGCGTCCGGTAAGCGGTTCTCCAACTTGTCCAGCAAGTTCAAACGATGATGATCCTGTTGCGATGATACGAATCCCCGGAACATGGTCAACAAGCAACTTTAGCCCCCAGCCGATCTTGGGTATGCGTTGCGCTTCGTCGATGACAATGAGGTCGTATCCCGTTGCGTATTCTTTTAGCAAAGAAAGGTCTTCTGAACCAAGGATCTCCCGCGCTCGAATGTCATCCCCAGACTCTAAGCGATATTTTCCTTTATATGTTGAAAGGAAATCAGTAATGAGAGTTGTTTTGCCCACTCGTCGCGGGCCAAAAATAACCAGAACCTTGTTCGGGTGAAGATATTTTTCTATATTGTTGTATATTCTTGGGATCTTCATAGTTTTATGATAGCAAACTCCCCACATTTTGTCAATTTCGGGGAGCGGTACTCCCGTAAATCTACCTATTTAGGGGAATTAGCGGAATTTATGGTTTCCAAAACCGTAAATTTGACAGAATTTGTGGTTTTGAATACCCAAAATTAAAGATGCCGTAGTATGCAATAACACCCTTCCTCACCCATTCAACATTCAACATTCTCCTCGCATTGTGTCATTGCTGATTTTGTATGAAAAAATTGTCCTTCGCGGACTTCGTCGCCTGTCTTTTTATGGACTTGTAGTGCTATACTATTAAAATTATGGCAGAAACAGCTAAAAAGAAAGTCTTAGTAACCGGTGGCGCTGGGTTCATAGGGTCCAACCTTATTGAGCGCTTGGTGCAAGAAGGGCGATATGATGTGCATTCTCTAGACAATTATTTCACTGGCACAAAAGAAAATCATATTCCTGGTGCGACGTATATCGAGGGACACACAAAGGACATTGCGAAACTAATCAATTTTATTCCTGATCTTGTGTATCACCTCGGTGAATATTCTCGCGTAGAGCAAAGTTTTGCTGATCTGCCTATAGTTTGGGAATCCAACGTAGCAGGAACATTCACTGTACTTGAGTTTTGTAGAAAGCACAAAATAAAAATTGTTTACGCTGGCTCAAGTACCAAGTTTGGCGACGGAGGGCTCGGCAGAGATCAGAGCCCTTATGCATGGACCAAAGCAAATAACACCGACCTGGTTCAAAATTATGGAGTATGGTTTGGATTACCGTACGCCATAACTTATTTTTATAATGTATATGGGCCGAGAGAAATTTCTACAGGACAATACGCAACACTAATTGCGCTCTTTAAAGAGAAGTTTAAAAAAGGTGAACCACTCACAGTTGTAGCACCAGGCACACAGGTGCGCAATTTTACTCACGTCGACGATATCGTGAGTGGGCTTATTTTAGTTGGAGAAAATGGCGAAGGTGACGACTTCGGTCTCGGTGCTGAGGATGGATACAGTATTATAGATATTGCAAAAGCCTTTGGTGGAGAAATAAGAATGCTCCCTGAACGCAAAGGGAACCGAATGGGCTCCTCAGTGGACGTGACTCGGGCAAAAAGTGAATTAGGATGGAAGGCGGAGAAAAAGATTGTTGACCATATTAGAGAATTTGTTCCCGCTGTTTAGTGGTTTTGATTTTATATAACCAAATTCTTGTGCAACTTCTCCTGAGCTAACTGATTAGCCCTTAGGAGTGAGTCAAACGTTCCCGCGTCAATCCATTCACCCGAGAATTTTTTAACGTCAAGTTCTCCTAGTTCTAGATATTTTTTATGAATATCAGTTATTTCAAGCTCCCCACGCCTGCTCGGTTCAAGTTCTTTTGCGAACTGAATAACGCGTGAATCGTAAATAAAAAGCCCTGGAATAATAAAATTGCTTTTTGGATGTTCAGGTTTCTCCTCTATTGAAAGAACCTTCATATTTTTATCAAACTCAACAACTCCTGAGCGTTCCGGGTCTTCAACCTCAACCGCAAAAACGCGACCTCCGCTTTTGAATGAACGAATATCTTCTGATAAATCTTTTTCAAAGATGTTGTCTCCTAAAATCATAACCACGTCATCGTTGTCTAAAAAATTTTCCCCAATAATAAATGCCTCAGGGAGCCCCCTCGGCTTGTCCTGAATTTCATACGTGAATTTTACACCAAAGTCCTTTCCTGATCCAAGGAGATTCAAAAATTCACCCGCCTTTTCGGGCGCGATAATAATTAAAATTTCTTTAATACCAGCCTTAATGAGTGTATTAAGCGGGTAATAGATCATCGGCCGGTTGTAGATAGGTAAAAGCTGTTTTGATGTTACCCGAGTAAGGGGGCTCAGTCTTTTTCCTGCCCCTCCTGCTAAAATAATTCCTTTCATCTGTACATCTTACTATTATTCAAAAATAATGTATATTAAGGCAGGAATTGAGAATATGAGCAATTTCTCACATATGTGTAATGGGGCTGAATTTTGCCAATCTGACTACATTTTACCGAGGCTATTTAATTGAAAGGGGTTAAACAAAATGAAAAACAACATATTAATAACTGGCGCAGCCGGATTTATGGGGTTAAGTTTAACCTCTCGATTGCTGAAGCTTGATGATACTAAGGATGGCAAAATTGTTTTGTTGTATCATCACAACAAGCCGATACGTTCCTACGGAGCAGATAATGTTGTTGCAATAAAGGGGGATTTGAATGATTATGATTCTCTGTGTGAAATTATAAGTGTACATGAGATTAATACTATTTATCATTTCGCATCCAACTCCATCCTTAAGGAATGTTTTGATGAGCCTGTGCGTGCTTACATGAACAATGTGATGGGCACTGTTAATCTTTTGGAGGCGGTTCGAACAGTGGGGATGGAGACTGTTAGAAAAATCATTGTATCAACGTCTTCCAAAGTGTATGGAGATACTCCATCACCATACACTGAGGAGACCCTTCTTAAACCTAAGTATACATACGAGTGCACTAAGGCTTGTCAGGATATCGTTGCTCAGAATTATTTTTCAAGTTACAATCTGCCAATAAATATTATTCGATGTCCCAATTTGTATGGCCCGAATGATTCAAATATTAGCAGAGTTATACCAACAACGATTAGGTCTGTTAACAACGGTGAAAGGCCACAGGTGTATTCCAGCGTTAAAGATGCTATAAGGGAATTTGTTTATGTGGATGACCTAATTGATGCCATTTTGCTCATTGAGGAAAAAGCTAAGAACGGCGAGATTTTTTGTATCGGTGGCTCTGGAGCTATTTCCATAAATAGCCTGGTAGAAAAAATTTGTTCATTAATGGGTTACGATGGAGGTATTGAAATAGTTGAAAAACTTGGTTTTTTCCAAGAAAGTAAGGATCAGTCTATCGATGACTCTAGGTTAAGGGAATTAGGGTGGCGTCCTAATTTCACCCTCGACCAAGGGCTCATAGAGTGCATTGAATCCGAGACCTACCGGTAGTTCTAAGTCTTAATAAAAACCCGACAGATTTTTTGTCGGGTTTTTTTATTTCAAAATAATTCGGAGTATCCTCATTCCCAAATAAATAAGAAATGTTGGGTGGTGAAGTAGGCATAGCTCGTGGCCTTCGCGAATAAACGCACGAAGTGTTTCGATTTGCTCGGCATGTGTGCGTTTGCGGAAGTTAAGCCCAGAGACCTCATCATATCCATCGGTGAGTGTGCTGTTATGGTTGTGATAAAACATTTTTTCACGAAGAGCAATTTGATAGTAAAATAACCATTCCTCGGCTTGCTTGATGTATTTTGAATATCGAATATTGGTGAGAAGGCTCGTTTTTATACAGTGTGTTACATCACCTCTGCACCGCTTTAAAATGAGAACGTCTTTTATGTACGAATACCATGTTTCCGGTTCAGGATATCTTGTGACAGGCACTTCATTTGCGTATGCGCGATTGGTGACAAACCACTTGCAATCAGGGTGCGCGATAGCGAGCTCGTGTAAGGTTGCGAGTGCATCAGGCGCGAGATAATCATCATCATCCAAAAAAATAACCCAGTCTGAATCTTTCGCAATGTTACCGAGTGCACGGTTTCGCGAATAGTTCACGCCACAGTTTACATCATTCACATAGTAGTGAATTCTGGGATCAGTAAGAGAAGATGGAAGCGTCTGGTACGAAGAATCATCTGGGGAATCATTTACGATAATCATTTCCCAGTCAATGTAGGATTGGTGTAGTACTGACTGAATGGTTCGGTCTATTAAGTCCCGTCGTTTGTATGTTGGGGTAATTATGCTAAATTTCATGATGTTCTCCGTATTCTAGCATTTCTTTTGGTTTCATGGAGCCTGTTCAAGCCGATGCCTCAAGTTTAATGACATGGTATACTTTCAAAAATGGAAAAAGATTCACTTACATATAAAGCATTCAAAAATAGTTCGTACAACATAATGGGGTATCTTTGGCCTATCGTTTTTACTCTCTTTATAACGCCAATAATTGTCCTTACCCTCGGTGTAAAAGAATATGGTATTTATTTATTTATAAACACATCGGCAGGGTTGTTCGGACTTTTTGAGCTTGGCCTTGGGGTCGCAGTCCTTAAGTATATGTCATACTATTATGGCAAAAAAGATGAGGAAGCAATAAAGCGGCTAACACATTCTGCTAACTCACTGTTCCTTATTCTTGGGCTACTTAGTTTAATTATTTCTGTAATGATTGGCTTGTTTGGCCCGTCTTTCTTGCCGGCATCTTTTTTAGCCTACGAGAAATATTTTAAATTGTTTATACTTGCTGGTGGAATATTATTTTTTAACATAATAACCGCAACATATAGCTTAATATTATCGGCCATTCAGCGTTTTGATATAAGCAACAAGATAGGAATGACTTCAATCACGCTTTCTAGTCTAGGTATGCTGTTTGTGGTTAAGATGGGCGGGTCTATACGCGAGATATTTATTGTGCAATTAATAGTAGCAGCAGTATTTTCAATAATTATTTTCCAGCAGGCGAGAAAACTTTTACCGATTGCAACCTTTAAGTTCGGATGGAACAAAAAAGAAATAATAAATTGTTACCGATTTGGACTAATTGCATATGTAAATAATATAGCAACTACGGCCCTCTCGTCTCTTGATAAAATTGTAATTCCGTTTTTTGTTGGCCCTAGTAATCTTACGTACTATAGTATGCCTGGAAACGTAACCGCAAAAATCCCCGGCATCACTAATACCTTGACCGTAAGCATGCTCCCAACTACGTCACAATTAAGCGGAGGAGACGAAATATCTAGAATGAAAACAATGTACATAAGAACTTTTAGACTGATGATAATAATTGCTGGAGCTCTAACGATAACGTCGATATCATTTTCTTATGAGATCTTGAAATATTGGCTTAGTTCAGATTTTGCAGACAGGGCATCAGGCGTTCTTATTATTTTGGCTTTAACTAATTTTATTCTCGCTCTTTTTGGGCCATTGTCAAACTTTCTTTTAGGTCTCGGCAAATTAAAATTTTTATCTATTGCTTCTGTGTGCATGGCTATTCTTAATGCTATAGCACTTTTTACGCTGTTGCCTCTTTACGGAATAGTGGGAGCCGCTTGGGCGTATTTCATATCAGTGTTACCAGTAGCATATTTGTTTTTTTATGTTGAAACTCGTTATTTAAACCTGTCTAACCGAAGAAGCTATTATAAAAAAATAATCACGAATAATATTATCGTTGCTTTTGTAATGTTAATCCTCAACTTATTTATAGCTAACTTCATTGTTAGTTTAACAACACTGCTTATTGCGGGGGGTACTTCTGCACTGACTTATATAGCATTGTATAAATTATTTGGTTTTTTTGAGCCCCAGGATTGGGCAGATATAGAACGATTCATGGAACTTTTATTTAAAAGGGTTAAATTAATTCCAATCGCGCGCGAAAAGTAAAATTGTCAACATTAAATATGTTAGGACAAGTATTTATCGGCTAATTATTAAATTCTCATTTAATGCTTACTTTGACGAAATGGTGGTGGCCATCAACTTAAATTGCAAAATATAGCCCCATGGTCTATAATCGCGGTTATGAAGGCCAAAGAAAAAACTATCAAGAACCTAATTCTTGATGTTGATGGAGTGTTAACAACAGGCCAATTTCTATACACGAAAGACGGTAAACTGGCAAAAATCTTTGGGCCACATGACAATGATGGCATCAAACTGATTAGTAAATTAATAAATGTTTGCGCAATATCTGCAGATAAAAGAGGATTTAAAATAACCGAAAAAAGAGTTGCTATTGATATGGGGCTAAAGCTTAATCTCGTAAGTGAGGCAACGAGGCTCTCGTGGCTTGAAGAAAATTTTGATCTTAGTGAATCTGCATATGTTGGAGATGGTATTTATGACGCGATGATTTTTGAGCATGTAGCATACAGTATTGCGCCTGCAAATGCTTTTTATTTAGCACGCAATAAAGCAGATTTTGTAACTAGTGCAAAATCTGGAGAGGGAGCGGTTGCGGAGGCGTGCCTGCATTTAATGGAAAAGTTCTTAGAAGTACCTCATAATCTTAAAAATATTCTCCAGTAATTGATTGTTATGAAAAATATTAAGATTACAAAAAATACGAAATTCTGCATTTCAATTGCGTCTGCTCCTGGAAATTTTGGAAGCCTCATATTCAATAGAACATTCAAGGCTCTGTCTCTAGATTTTATTTATAAGCCTTTTCGTGCCACTCCTGATAATTTAAATAAGGCAATTTTGGGGGTGCGCGCACTGGATATTCGTGGTTGCGGTGTCTCAATGCCACATAAAACAATTGTACATAAATATGTAGACGCTGTAGACCCTGTCGCGAAAGAAATTGGAGCTATAAATACCATCGTAAATACAAACGGTATTCTTACCGGATATAACACTGATGTTGTTGGTGTTGAAATGGCTCTTGAGAAATATTACCCCATAAAAGGTAAAACTGCCCACATAATTGGAGCAGGCGGTGCATCGAGAGCAATAATAGTTGCTCTCAAAAGAGGCCTATGTAAAGAAATAACGTTATCAAATAGAGATGAGAAAAAAGCCCGCATGATTTCAAAAAAATTTAGCATAAAATATTGTCCAAGTAACGTTCGTAAGGAAATTAAAGCTGATATACTTATAAATGCGACGCCAGTAGGTATGACCCCGAAAGATCAGGACATGATCGTTGATAAGGACGAACTTAAAAACTACCATGCTATAATGGACGTGGTAGTTTCACCAATGCATACCAAGCTTATAAAAACAGCAAAAAAAGCAGGGAAAATTACAATTTCAGGATATGAAATGGCCACATATCAAGCAGCTGCGCAGTTTACGCTTTACACAGGAATAAAAGCTCCACTTAGAATGATGACAAAGTATGTAAAAGATATTCTTAAAGAATTATGAAAAATAAAGAAGAAAAATACAAGGTTTGTATTTTAACTGCTGGAGTAGGGTCTAGGATGGGGCATTTTTCCGAGTCTATCAACAAGGGCATTTTGCCAATAAATAGTAAAGCAGTTATTTCGTATATTATTGAGAAATTTCCAGTTGATACAGAGATAGTGATTGCAGTTGGTCACAAGAAAGATACCGTTATTGATTATCTAGAACTAGCCTATCCAGATAGAATCTTTAATTTTGTTGAAGTCGATAAATATACAGGTCCAGGGACGGGGCCTGGGTACTCGCTTCTCGCATGCAAAAAATATTTGGATTGCCCGTTTATTTTTTCTACCGCAGACACCATTGTGCTTGAAGACGTTCCACTGCCAGATGAGAACTGGATCGGTGTTGCTCCTGTACGCGAAACAGAGGCTTACTGCACAATAAAAATGAAAAATAATCTTATATATCAACTTGATACAAAGATTAAAACAGACAACAAGTTTGCCTTTATTGGTCTCGCTGGCATCCATGATCACAAAGAGTTTTTTTCAGCACTTGAGCAAAACAGAGAACTTAGAGACAATGAGTTGCAAATGACAGACGGCTTGAAGGGGCTTCTTGAGAAGAGGCTTGTACCTGTTGGTTTTACATGGTTCGACACTGGTTCCGATTCTAAATACAATGAAACCAATAAAAATTTTTCCGGTGAGGAGAAAAAATTTAATTTTAGCAAGGAAGATGAATTTTTATATTTTGTGAACAATCGTGTGATTAAGTTTTTTTCTGATAAAACTGTAGCTGAAAAAAGAAATTATCGCGCGAACAATGCGTTACTCGGCTTGACGCCAGCAATTGAAGGGTATAGAAATAATTTTTACTCTTATCTTCTCGTTGACGGTCAAACTGTCTATAGTGTCCTAGATCCTAAAATAGCTACAGATTTTCTTGTCTGGGCAAAAAAATACCTATGGAAAGAGATTAACTTATCAGACAATGATAGAGATAAGTTTACTAAAGCTTGCTATGACTTCTACTGCACTAAGACAAAAAAGCGATTGCAAATGTTTTATAATAAAATTGGCTCAACCGAGGAAAGTAGGTTTATTAATGGGATAGAAATACCAACAACAGATGAGCTACTAAGCAAAATTGATTGGGATTATATAACAAATGGCATACCCTCTAATTTTCATGGAGATTTACAATTTGATAATGTCCTCATCCCCAAAGACCCACACTCAGACAAGGATAAGTTCTTGCTTATTGATTGGCGGCATGAATTCGGTGGACTCACTGATTTTGGTGATTTGTATTATGACCTTGCAAAACTATATGGTGGCATGATCTTGTCTTACCCCCTAATTAAGGATGGCATGTTCTCTTCAAGTATTTGTGATGATAATGCCTGTTACAATTTCTTCGTAAAAAGTGACTTGTTAGAGGTAAAGGAACACTACGAAAAGTTTTTGCGTGACAATAAATTTGATGTTAAAAAAGTGAATATCCTCACATCCTTGATCTTTCTTAATATGGCGCCACTTCATAATGCGCCGTTTGATACGTTACTACATAGCCTAGGAAGGAATATGCTTAATAAATCCCTTAAATAATGATAAAATGTCACAATAATGATACCTGTTAAAAACAATAAAAATCTAGTTTCCTTAGCGCTTGGGCCAATGAGCCCAGAGATCATAGAGGCTGTATTTAGGTATTCCCATTTCAATCGCAAACCGTTGATGCTTATCGCTTCTAAAAATCAGGTTGATTATTCTGGTGGGTATGTAAACAATTGGACGACTAAAGAATATATGGAATTTGTAGGTGAGATGAAGAATCAAAATCCAAATGCTGAGGTTAAAATCTGTCGAGACCACTGTGGCCCGGGGTTTAATGGTAACTACGATATTACAGATACATACTCGACAATTGAGGATGATATTAAGAATGGTTTTGATTTAATTCATATAGATTTTTGCCATTTTAAAGGAACAAATGGCGAGAGGTTAGAGGCAACTAAAAAAGCAATTTTGCACTGCATGGATTTAAAGCCAACCATACAAATTGAAATAGGAACAGACGAGAATACTGGGACAAATTATAGTCTTCCAAATATCGCAGAGTGGGAGAGGGAGATTGATTTTTTTAAGAGTTTCTGTGACCCAGAATTTTATGTAGTCCAGACAGGTACTGTAATAAAGGAAATTAATCAGGCTGGGTCATTTAATAAGCCATTTGTTGAGAGTGTATCAAGAATGCTTAAGAGCAAAGGACTTAAACTAAAGGAGCATAACGCAGACTATCTTACTAAGGACGAAATTAAGCTGAGGGGTGGAATTGTCGATGCTGTAAATATAGCTCCACAGCTTGGTGTTATTCAAACACAAATTGTGATAGCAAAATGTCTTGTTTATGGAATCCCACTAGATGATTTCCTGGAAAAAGTTTATCAAGGTGGCAAGTGGAAAAAATGGATGAATAAAAATACTCCTGACAATAAAATGTTATGCTCTATTATTGCTGGGCATTATCATTTTGCCTCACCAGAATACGCTCTACTTATTGAAGAACTGGCGAAGCGTGAGGACATAAAAGAGTCAATTATAAGTATCATATCAGATGTAATTAATCACTATGTACAAGAATAATCCGTTCAAAGAGGTCTCAAAACCGTGGGGTAAAGAAGTTTGGCTTGAGCTAAACGATTCCTATTGCTATAAGCGCATTTATATAAATGCAGGCACAAGAACGAGCTTCCAGTACCATAGTAAAAAAAGAGAAACCAACTATATTATAGAGGGTGAAGCAGAAGTTTGGCTAGAAAATGATGAAGGTATCGTGGAGAAATTTCAAATGAAAGCAGGAGATTTTTTTAATGTACCCCCACCAAAAAAGCATCGAGTTATTGCGATAACTGACATTATTCTACAGGAGGTTTCCACACCAGAAGTTGATGATGTTGTTCGTATTGAGGATGACACACAAAGACCTGATGGAAAGATTGAAAGCGAACACAATCAAAAGTAGGTAACGGTGTATGAAAAAACTTGATACGTTTAATGAAAGAACAAAAAGCCTGATTACGGGCAAGGAGAATCTTGAGCACTTACACACGTTTGAGAATTTTCCGGTGTTTATGGGGTGTGTTGATGCCCCGCAGGATGAAGATATTGTAGCTGATATGGTTTGGGATATTTGTAAGGACACTGGATTGATTCAGCTACGAAAATTAATCCCGCTGGAAATTTTATATAGGAACCAACACAATGATGGCACTGGGAAAATATGGAAAGAGCATTATACTGCTTTCGCGCAATTTCTGTATAAATATAAGTCAAAAAATATTTTAGAGATAGGTGGAGCCCACGACCAAATTGCAAAAAATTATCGTACTCTTGATTCAAATATAAAATGGACAATAGTTGAACCGAATCCTGAGCACATAGATGATCCGCAAATAAGAGTAATCAAAGCTTGGTTTGATGATAAATTTGTTATTGATGAACATTTTGACACAATTATTCATTCGCATGTATTTGAGCACACATATAATCCGATAGTTTTCATTGAGCACATCTCAAAGTTCATGAAAAAAGGAGATAGGCATATCTTCACCTTCCCTAATCTTCTTCCAATGCTCAAACTGAATTGGACAAATTGCCTAAATTTTGAGCATACGGTTTTTCTAACTGAATACTTTACTGAATACCTACTAGAAAAAAATGGTTTTATTGTTTTGGAAAAGCAATATTACGGTGACCCTCATAGTATCTTTTATGCTACAGAAAAAGCTGATGTTTCGTCTGATCTAGTTTCAATAGAGAACAAGTACAATGAGTACAAGAAGGTGTTTATGGGTTATATAAACTACCACCTCGAAATGATTGCCGTCCTGAACAGTTTAATAGAAAAAAGTGATCACCCAGTATATTTATTTGGGGCACATATATTTTCACAGACATTAATCCAATTCGGCCTCAAAACTGATAAAATAATCGCTATTTTAGATAATAGCCCAATTAAACATGGTAAAAGATTGTACGGTACTAGTTTTGTGATAGAATCGCCTAAGGTGCTCAAAAACAAGGGTCCAGTAACTGTGATTTTGAAGGCGGGAGGTTATGATGAAGAAATAAAAAAAGATATCCTTGAGAATATAAATCCGCAGGCAACTTTTTGGTAAATTATGGCAACCCTAACTATATTCGCTAATTTTTATATAAATGACGAAGAGAGATTCTTGAGGATGAAGGATTCCTTTTTGTCATTCAAGGATATTGAAGCAGAAAAGTGGGTAATTAACGTAAGGGGAAAATATAAATTTGATACGTTATTCTTTTTACATGATAATTTAGGTGATAAGTTGATCCCATATATGTTAGAGAGCGAGAAGGGGTGGTTCAGCGATACTCGTTTGATGTTAGGTGATATCAATACCGACTTTGTTTTCTTTTGGATTGAGGACCATCTAAATTTAGTAGATACAAAAAAATACGAAGAAATCCTAAAAGAAATGAAGGATGCTTGCTCAGAATATCTGTGCTACTCATGGTGGAATTCTGGAAAATTGATAGAACCATATAGCGCTCTACAAAAAAGAGAGTATAAAAATATTTCCACATTCTTGCTTGATAAAGAATCGCTAAAAGAAACAGATATAGAAAAGACATACATTATTAGTATGGCCGGCATTTTTTTGATATCGTTATTTAATAAAATAATTAAAATTGGACCACCGATATTAAGGGGATATTCAAAATATTGTCCTTTTGATTTCGAAAAAGGGGGAGGAGATACGAGCTGGCTCCCTATTCATTATGCAATCCCTAAATATGAACTCTTTGCTTCAATTGATGACGGTGGTGAAGGTTATTCACTCCAATCAAGAGGGCTGTATCCTAAAAGAGCACTTAGGCCCGTAGCTCCACTAGCTGAGGTCCCATATTTGAAGTTTTTTTTCAGAACAAAGATAAGAGAATATATTCCTAAGTTTATTTATAAAAAATTAATTATGATTGTAATTTTTTACAATAAGTTGTCGCACCACATAAATTTAATGCTAAAAGGATTATGAAGCAAAAATTATTTGACCTAATATTTCGCATATATCGCATCGCAGGACGTATTCTTATAAGATACTCATCTAACCCTAGGCCATCAAGTTATCCGTATATAACGGGAGATGGTTTTCGCAATTTTGCAGATCATATTTATGATGATTTGCGGAAGGATTTTGATGTAGGTAGCGTCAGAGACAAAGATGTTATTTTTGTTGGAGATAGTAACATTAAAAAATTCCTTACTGAGGTTCATCCCAAGATAGAATCACCTTATGTTTTAGTAACTCACAATGGTGATGCGGTCATAGACCAAGAAATATTTAGTATGGCCGATGACAAGATTATAAAATGGTACGGAATAAATGTTCTAATAGCTAATTCAAAAGTAGTCCCGATACCTCTTGGGATAGAAAATAAACATTACTATGTTTTAGGAATACCATCTATTTTTAATAGAGTTATAATGAAAAATATTGCTAAGATGGACCGTATTTTTTATGGGTTTACTGTAGTTAACAATTTAGGAGAAAGACAGCAAGCCATGGATGTCCTTAAGGTGAATCCATTAGCCGATACTTACAAAAGGTGGATGAATTTTTTTCAATATTTACCCTTCCTTGCCACATATAAATTTATAGCTTCACCACCTGGGTCATGTGTAGAGGGACACAGAACATGGGATGCTTTGTATATAGGTTCTGTGCCAATAGTTAAAAGTTCTATAACTATAGATTATTTTGAAAAAATTGGGATTCCTTTGTGGTCAGTTAGAGATTGGCACGAGCTAGACAATCTAAGTGAAAAGGATTTGGCGGATAAATTTGAAAGTATCAAAAAGAACTCAAATTATGAACCGTTGTATATGGATTACTGGACTGATAAGATTAGGAACATAAAAGATTAAACACTGAATGAAACCAACTCTTTCAATCATAATGCCTTGCTATAATTGCCAAGACACCCTCGAAGAGGCGGTAGGGTCTTGTTTTGCTGGAGGATTGGATAATTTTGAAATAGTAATGGTAGATGATGGGTCAACTGATGCGACTAGGGAAGTGATGCAGGAGCTTGCTGATAGACATTCAGAAATAAAACTTTTTTACCATGATAAAAATAAAGGTGGCGGAGCAGCAAGGAATACTGGTATAAAAAATTCAAAGGGGGAACTCATTTTTTGCTTAGATAGCGATAATATACTTGATCCAAATTCTCTGAGAGAAATGGTACATTTTTTATTAGAGAAAAAGGCGGATGGAGTAGTTTTTTACGAGAGGCGTTTTTTCCATTCCAAGAGTAAGAAAATGTTTACCCCCCATTTTAATACCATTTTAGGTAAGCCCATTATTATTGATAATATTTTTGATAGAAGCGGAATTCTTTTAGATAATTTTCTTTTCACTAAGGAATCATTTTTGAAGACATCTCAATATCCGGAACACCACGGTTTTGACACTCAGAGTTTCGAAATGAGGTATCTTTCGGCGGGGAACCTTGTTCTTGTTTGCCCAGATACTTTTTTCTACCACAGACAAAATAGTAGTGAGCCATCCTATTTTGAAAGAGAATTTAATAAAGGGAATTTTTCAGTTAATTATTACCTTGCAATTGAGGATATTTGGGGGCTACTTTCCTCATACGCAAAAAAAGAAATTCTTGCGTATGATGTCTTTAAAAATTCCAGTTTGAAGGAAAATCTTTCAATTCTGCTACAGGACTTATATTCAGAAAAGAATTTACTTGTCGCGCAGGATTTAAAAGTTACGGCGAGCGACCGTCCTTCTGAGTTATATGATAATTTTATAGTAAATTATAGGCAGAAAAAATACAGTGAGGCATTAGATGTATGTAAAAGACTACTCGAAAATAAAATAGATTCCAAAATTGTTTATTTTTCATTATTAAGATCTAGTGTCGGTCTGTCTGGTTCAGAATCAAATTTAATTGAAAAACACGTAATGGAAATATTGAATGGGTTAGCAACAGAGTCAAAAATACTTAATAAATGGTACACTAGAAACCTGACTGCTTTTAAAATAGTACAATTTATTCAAAAATTATGGAAAAAATAAGAAAAACTCTTGCTCAGTATTCTATTGCAGTAGCAATTTATCATTTAGTTAAAAAAATGATTAGATACCCGTCCTTTTTTAATGAGTATTTTATTTTCAAAAAACTTCTAGAGGATGACAAAAGATTCACTACAAATATTACGGATTTATTTCCATGCCTTTTAGACAACACCGCCACAACTGGATTTGAACCCCACTATGTTTATCATCCCGCGTGGGCTTGTCGGGTAGTAAAAAAAATAAATCCCACCAAACACATAGACATATCCTCCACGGTTACTTTTTCTACAATGATGTCAGCATTTATTCCTGTAGATTTTTACGATTATCGGCCTGCTGAAATAAGGTTTGATAATCTGGAGTGCAAGAGGGGGGACTTAATGAGATTGCCGTTTATTGATAATAGTATTGAATCAATTTCGTGTATGCACACAGTCGAGCATATCGGACTTGGAAGGTATGGAGATCGTCTCGATTCTACGGGGGACATCAAGGCATCAAAGGAGCTCTCCAGGGTGGTAAAAAGTGGTGGTTCGCTTGTGTTCGTAGTCCCCGTTGGAAAACCAAAGATAGAATTTAACGCTCACCGAATTTATTCGTATGAGCAAGTTGTGAGCATGTTCCCAGATATGGACATCAAAGAATTTTCTTTAGTTCCTGATGATTACAAAAAATATGGACTTATATCAAATGCTGACAAAAATATGGTTAAAGAACAAAATTGGGGGTGTGGATGTTTCTGGTTTATTAAAAAATAAAAATGTATCAAACACCAGTTCTTTTTATTGTTTTCAATCGTCCTGATGTAGCAAAGCAGGTTTTTGAAGCTATTCGAGCTATCAAGCCCGCAAAATTATATATTGCTGCCGATGGACCACGTGTGCACAGAGAGGGCGAGGCGAAGCTTTGTGAAGAGACAAGAAAAGTAACAGAAAATATTGATTGGCCGTGTGAAGTATATAGAAAATATTCAGATCAAAATCTAGGTTGCAAAAAAGGTGTTTCCAGCGCAATCACATGGTTTTTTGATAATGTTGAAGAGGGGGTTATTTTGGAAGATGACTGCTTGCCAGACCCATCCTTCTTTTCTTTTTGTGAGGAATTATTAAGTAAATATAGAAATACAGAAAAGGTAAAAATGATTTCAGGAGACAATTTTCAGTTTGGAAAAATGTACGGAGATGTAAGCTATTATTTTTCAAATTTTCCGCATATTTGGGGATGGGCAACATGGCGTCGTGCTTGGCAAGAATACGACATCGAAATGAAAAGCTACCCTGATTTCAAAAAAAACAATCGCATTGCGCAAATATTCAAGGACAAGAAAATGCAAAAATACTGGCTTAATCTTTTTGACAAGCTTTACGCGAACAAAATTGATACATGGGATGGACAATTGGTATACTCAATATATGACAATAATGGAATAACTATTCTCCCGAATGTGAACCTCGTTTCGAATATTGGTTTTGGTGGAAATGCCACTCACACAAAAACAGATGATATTTTTAGTAAAATGCCAACTGGCACAATTTCAAAAATAATTCACCCAGATTCAATTATGGTAAACAAAGAAGCTGACAAAAACTATAGCTCTTTTCTGGTTAAAAATATTTTCGTTAGGATTTTTAGAAAATTAAAATCTCTGCTAGGCTGAGGTATTGATTATGGAATGCAAAATCTGTCAGTCTCAAGCATTACTAATGAAAACCTTGAAAATAAGGGGGGTTTATGATGCCGAATATTATCTATGTCGTGGGTGCGGATTTATGTTTGTTGGGAATCCTGTGTGGCTTGCTGAGGCGTATCAGGAGCCAATAGCAGATACTGATACAGGATATGTGCTTCGCAATGTATACTTATCTCGAAAAACATTAGTTCTCTTCATGTTTCTTTTTAATATACGAGCAAGTTTCCTCGATTATGCTGGGGGGTACGGTATGCTTGCGCGATTGATGCGTGACTACGGGCTGGATTTTTATACTTATGATTTGCACACGCCAAATTTATTTATGAAAGGACTTGAATATAAAAATCAACACATAGAAGCACTTACTTGCTTTGAATGTTTTGAGCACTTTGATCTTCCAATCAATGAAATAGAAAAGATGTTAAAAATTTCAAAAAATATATTTTTCTCAACACTCCTCTTACCAGAAGAAGTCCCAAGAGATGATTGGGAATATTACGGGTTGAAACATGGACAGCATATCTCATTTTATTCATTTAAGACACTTTTATACATTGCGAAAAAGTATAAGCTAAATTTATATAGTGATGGAGCAAACCTTCATTTGTTTACAGAAAAGAAAATACCAAACTGGTTCTTTAAGTTCATACTTTTTCTTACTAAATTCCAAATTGATCTGCTTATGCGTAAAACGCTCAGGAGCAAAACAATACAGGACGCGCTTTACCTACGTGAAATTTAACACCAGTTATTTTTTAGTTACCGTTCGGCAGACGAAACATACTTCATAAGGGAACACGTGTTTCTCGCGAGTTTCAAATCCAGCTTGTACAAGCATTGATTCAAGATATTCTGGTGCACAATTTTTTGTATGAAATATTATAATATTTTTTGTTAGCAGGCGTAACTTTTTTAGTAAAGCCCCCAGATCACCGTTTTTGGGAAATGTACCAGAATAGAATACAGTATCTGCCGGTACTGCTACTTCTAGCATGCTTGAATTCGCTCTCATTGCACCAGCGTCCTGCGCAACAGATATATAATCATCACTATTATCATTGGTAGAGATAGCGAGAAATGATTTTCTATAAACATATCGTTTGATGAGCGCGTTTAAATCAGGGGAACTCGGCCTAACCATATCCCACCTCATTCTCTTGAATATTCGCCGGATAATTTTTCTTAGAATAGTATTTCTATCACCCAAAAGTGTTCTAAGTATTTCCTTAATAGGTTCTTTTTTGTCATGCCTGTCTATAATGATGTGCCAGTCTTTTTTGAGAAAGGGAAGCAACCACTCGTGGTTTTCTCTGGAATATCGATGAACGAAAAGTTTTTGGTCTGGGTTATTGTATGACAAGAAGTCAATTAAAAACATAAAACAAGAATCAATTACATGAATTTCCTTTGCTCTTTCTATAATAGTACAGTAGTCAATAATATTGTTTGTGTGACTCTGATTTGCGACAATAACTTCGTAATCTTTATTAATATGATCTCTGTTAATTATGAACCCTCGAGGGATATCTTCGTGGATGAAAGCATAATCACCTTGTGGGGCAACTTTTTCAAAGAGCGCTTGTTCTTTTTGGGAATCTCTTTTAATAAAAAAACTATCCCATTTTTTATTAAAGGGAATGTCTGCGAGTCGGTAAAACTGCATCTCTAACGGGACATTGCTACCCTTATTTAGATATTGAAATCCTATAATTTTTATTTCATCGTATTTCAATTCCTCTGGTTCAGAAGCATTTTGCTTTATGAATTTGCGAGCGTCTGAGTCGCCACCTTTAATTATGGTTAGGTTAGTTAAGTCTCGGTACATGAATGACACTGAAGGGTAATTATGTGGCAAGCAAAAAATCGCAACTTTTTCGTATTTTTTGCAGTATTCACGAACAATACCGTGGCACATGATGTGGTCGCCGAGGCCAAGGTGATGATAGAGTAGTATACTGGACATTGTTTTCAGATTTTCCTAGCTATCTATAGTGTCGCTAACACGCATGGTGTTTAATGGTGAAAGTATAGCATTTATTACTTTTTATGCTAAAATGGCCGGATGAAAGTAGCTATTCTGGAGACAATAAACGGGCCATTGGTAATTGGAGAGGTCGGTTTGACTGATTTGGTATTTGGGCAGGTTTTGGTGAAGGTTCTTGCGAGTGGCATCTGCGGAGCTCAACTTCAGGAGATTGCAGGTAACAAAAACAACGCGGCGTACGTGCCCCACCTACTCGGGCACGAAGGAGCAGGAATCGTTGAAAAAATAGGACCCGGCGTGACCAAAGTAAAAGCAGGGGACAAAGTGGTTATGCATTGGCGACAAGGAGATGGAATAGAGGCTGATTTCCCGAGCTACACTTATCAAGACAAGACCATTAAGAGTGGTAAGGTTACGACACTTAGTGAATATTCGATTGTGTCTGAAAATAGAATTACTGCAGTCCCTCATGACACGCCGAATGAATTGTGCGCGTTGCTAGGATGTGGCCTCTCAACTGCGCTTGGCACAATTAATGACGAAGCCGAGGTTAAATTTGGAGAGAGTGTTATGGTTGTTGGCGCTGGTGGACTTGGGCTAAATCTTGTACGGGCAGCAACACTCGCGAGCGCGTATCCAATCGTTTCTGTAGATATCTATGACAACAAAAAGGAATCAGCCGAATCTTTGGGGGCACACTTCTTTATTAATTGTAAAACAGATAGTATCAAGGACAAGCTTTTTGAAAAGTTCGGTATTAAAGATGTTGATGTGATTATTGATACCTCTGGCAACAAGCAAAGCCTAGAGGATACGATACCACTTCTCTCGGGAAAGGGCCGTTACATCCTAGTTGGCCAACCAAAGCCAGGCGAAAACATTGAATTAAAAAACGCGCATCACCTTTTTGGAGGTGAGGGAAAAATGATAAAGGCAACCCAAGGTGGAAAGTTTTCTCCGAGCAAGGACATACCAAGGTATGTAAAATTGCACAAATCAGGGATACTCAAGATTGACGATATCATCACACACCGTATGAAACTGGACCAAATTAATGAAGCAATTGACTTGGTTCGAAGCGGACAGGCGGGGAGAATACTTATAGAAATGTAGTCATATGAAAACCCAATTACTAGAAGCATATAAAAAGATGGTTCTCATCCGCATGGCGGAGCAGGAGCTTGCTGATTTTTATATGAAGAACAAAATTATGAGCTTCGTGCATTTTTATGTGGGACAAGAGGCCGTGGCTGTTGGTGTTTGTGATGCCCTTGAGAAAGACGATCGCGTGCTGGGCAACCATCGCTCGCACGGTCACTACTTGGCGAAGGGAGGTGATTTAAAGAGGATGGTGTGTGAGATTCTCGGCAAAGAGTACGGTTGCGCGAAGGGTATGGGTGGCTCGATGCACATGATTGATAAGTCAGCTGGCTTTATCGGCTCGACGCCAGTCCTAGGTAGTATCACGCCAATTGCCGCAGGCGCAGCCTTTGAGCAGAAATATAATAAAAGGGGCAGTGTGTCGGTAGGGTTCATTGGGGATGGCGCATCTGAGGAGGGGGTTGTGAGTGAGACATTGAACCTCGCAGCACTTTTTAAACTTCCGTTTTTACTCGTTATTGAAAATAATTTACATTCGGTTAATACGAGGCTCCATGAGCGTCGTGGTGAGAGTCATAATGTTGAAAAGATTGTGACTGGACTCGGAGTAAAATATCTCAAGGTTGACGGCAATGACTATCAGGATGTTTTTGAAAAGGCAAAATCTCTTGTCGATGGTATGAGGGCAGGAAAGGGCCCTGCAGTGCTTGAATGCATCACCTATCGCCACATGGCACACAGCGCGCCTATCTTTGACGAAGGGTATCGTGAGGAGGACGTGCTAGAGAAGCGACAGGAAAAAGATTCTTTGAAAAAGTTGAAAGAATCTCTTGTCAAAAGTGGTGTTTCAGATGAAGACTTAAATAATATTGAAAAAGAAGCACGCGCAACGGTACTAGAGAGCATTCAATTTGCTGTTGATGCGAAGTATCCACCAAAGGAAAATTTATATACTAATCTCTATGCCTGAACGAATTATTAAATACACAGAGGCGCTTAAAGAAGCGACCGACCAGATGATGGAGAAAGACCCAAACATTGTAGTAATCGGGCTCGGTGTTTCATATAAAAATGGCGCGGACGGAACAACCAGCGGGCTCAAGGCAAAGTATGAAGAGCGTGTTTTTGATGTGCCGGTGTCAGAGGCGGCATTCACGGGTATGGCTGTTGGCGTGGCGATTAACGGTATGCACCCCATTGTGCATCACGGTCGTGTTGAATTTTCACTTTTTGCAGCTGATCAAATTTTTACTCAAGCTGCGAAGTGGAACTACATGTTTGGAGGTGGCAATCCTGTACCAATAGTTTTCCGTATTGCGGTGGGAAGACAGTGGGGTAATGGCCCTCAGCACACACAGGCTCTCTATGCGCTCTTTGGTAATGCGTTGGGGCTCAAGGTGGTTATCCCATCAACACCTAAAATGGCAAAGGGACTTTTGGTGTCGGCGCTTCGCGATAAAAACCCTGTCGTTATCCTTGAACCACGATGGCTTTATGGCACGAAACAGGACGTTCCCGAGGGAATATATGCTGAACCACTTGACATGGCGCAGGTGGTCAAAGGAGGCAGTAATGTAACCGTTGTTACCTATGGAGATGGGCTCGTAGCTACTCTTGAGGCGCTGGAGCTTATTGGAGATGATGTTGGTGTTGAGCTTATTGATCTCGTCAGTATTAATCCAGTTGACCACGCAACGGTTGCGTCATCGGTGGCAAAGACTGGACGGCTCCTTTGTGTCGATACTACGAACGGAGCGTTTAATATTGGGTCGGAGATTATTGCGAAGGTAGCTCAAAACAGCTCAGTCAAATTTAAGGATACGCCCTCCTCTCTTTCGTGTCCGAATGTACCATGTCCTACATCAACAGCACTTACTGAGTTTTACTACCCAACAAAAGTGGATATTGCTAATGCAATTCTTGGTCTCCTAGGGAAACCTTTGATTAAAAAACAATTGAGTTTTGAGGAACTACACCTTTCACCTGGCCTGATAATCAAATGAAAAAAATACTTATCGTAGGAGAGAGCTGTCGTGATGTCTTTGTGTACTGCAAGGCGAATAGGCTGTGCCCAGATATCCCAGTTCCAGCCCTAAGCATCGTTAACCAAACTGAAAACCCAGGAATGGCAATGAACGTTGAGCGAAACGTTCGCAGTATTTTTGACAACTGTGACATTGTGACAAATGAAGGATGGGAAAATGTAACCAAGACAAGATATATGCATCTCGAAAGCAACCATATGTTTATTCGCGTAGACACCGACCATGTTATTCCACGAATTGATATTAAAAGGGTTCCACTTGATTACGACATTATTGCGATTTCGGACTACAACAAGGGCTTTTTAACCGAGGAGGACATCAAGTATCTTTGTGAGAATCACGACAATGTATTTATCGATACAAAAAAGATACTAGGCGACTGGGCCAACAAGGTAAAGTTTGTGAAAATTAATAATTTTGAGTATGAGCGGTCGAAAGATTTTATACCTAAAGCCCTCGATGGTAAAATTATTTATACGAAAGGGGAGTCCGGAGCGTGCTTTAATGGCAAAATTTACCCGGTAAGAGAAAAAGTTGAGGTCAATGATGTTTCAGGAGCAGGGGATAGTTTTTTTGCAGCTCTTTTGGTGAAGTATGCTGAAACAGAGGATATTGAGGAAGCTATAATTTTCGCAAATGAATGCGCATCTATTGCAGTGCAACACAAAGGGGTGTCAGTTATTAAAAGAAAGTAAATTTTTTTGAATTTTATATATACTCTCTGTTAAAACACTGCAAATGAAAGCACTTATAAAAAAAATAATACGTATTGTGCTCATACCATTTGTACTCGTGGATTTTTTGAGGTTTCATAAACAAGACAAAAATCCACGATTTAGTTTGTCGATATCAGACTTTTATCCACAAGTAAAAGACAAGACAATAAAGACAGGATTTGATAGACACTACGTTTATCATACATCCTGGGCAGCAAGGGTTCTTGCAGAAACTAAGCCAGAAAAACATGTTGATATTTCTTCGTCACTGTATTTTGCTGGGATTGTCTCTGCTTTTGTTCCTGTGGATTTTTATGATTATCGTCCTGCTGATATTGTGCTTTCGAATTTAGAGAGCAAGCAGGCAGATTTAATGCGGCTTCCTTTTGAGGACGGCTCTATCAACTCTCTTTCCTGCATGCATGTTGTTGAGCATATCGGACTTGGACGATATGGCGACCCTATTGACCCTGATGGCGATATAAAAGCCGCGAAAGAACTATCGCGAGTACTTGCAAAAAGTGGCTTGCTTCTTTTTGTGGTTCCAATTGGCAAGGAGGCAATGATTGAATACAATGCGCACAGAATTTACAGCTACGAGGCAGTGAAAAAATTATTCCCCAATCTTACACTCAAAGAATTTACACTCATTCCCGAACATTCAGGCGCAATTATACGCGACGCTGACGTGAAGCTTTTGGAGAATGAGAAGTATGCATGTGGTTGTTTTGTATTTGTAAAAGAAAATATATGAGGAAAATATTTATACTCTTGAAAGACTACATACACACTTCTGTTGTGTCTGGTTCTAGAATTGACTTCTTCTTCTTTTACTGGCGAGTAAAACTATGGACGTTTTTTCGAAGGGTTTTTCATAGCACCATGATAGATACTATGAGTGAAAAGTCTTATTTTATTATTAAGAATTCCGTTGGTACTTTCATGATTCCTCGTACACATGATGACACGCTGACAATTTGTTCTGAGTATTTTGAGTCGCATCTTATGCACTGGCTTGATAAACCACCAAAGAAGCGAACTTTGATTGATATTGGTGCTAATCGTGGCAGATACACCATACTTGGGCTTCTGAGTTATAACTATTCTCATGCATATGCATTTGAACCCTTCCCTCAAACGATTGATGTACTTATAAAAAATATTTCACTCAACGAACTGGATAAGCAGGTTTCAATAATGTCATTTGCGCTTGGCGCTCGTGAGGAGTCCGCAGAAATTTATGTCGATACAGCACACCTTGGCGGTGCGGCTATTCAAGATACATCCATAGCAGGTAGCACAAAATCTCACACCACAATCCAGGTTAAAACGCTCGATAGTTGCATCACTCCTGAAATTGCACAGACTATTGATTTTATTAAAATTGACACCGAAGGATACGAAAAAGATGTCCTTCTCGGAGCAACAACAACGCTTTCATTGCTCTCTTCTGGAGCACATCTTATGATTGAGACAGAAAACCAAGATGAAATTGCGAATTTTCTTTCCGACTTTAATATTGTAGTGTTAGAAAGAATAAAGAGCGACTCTTTATTTGTTAAAAAATAGTAGCCATGATTATTGTTAAATTAAAAGGCGGGCTGGGAAATCAGATGTTTCAGTATGCAACGGGATTTTCGGTTGCTTCTCAAAAAAAGGAGGCACTTAAACTTGATATTACAGGATATGATGACCCGCGCTATGTGAACGCAAATACGCCCAGACAATACAGAATGTTCCCATTTAATCTTTCGGCGACTATAGCGACGATAAGCGAGGTTGAAAAGGCAAGAAATCCGTTTGGTATTTTTTCAAAATTATTGAGAGCATTTAGTCAGAGAGTTTTGAAGAAGCATTATGTAGATTATGATGCGAGTTTTTTTAAGAAAAACCACAAGTATATTGAAGGGTATTTTCAATCTGAAAAAAATTTTATAGAGGTAAAAGATAAGGCACTAAAAGAGTTTACTTTAAAAAAAGAATCTGAGGTTTTTTTGGCAGAGAAAAACAAGATTGATAAAACAAAGAGCGTTTCCGTGCATATTAGGAGAGGGGACTATGTGAATGATCCTAAAACCAATAGCGCGCATGGGGTTTGTTCAAAAGAATATTACGAAAAAGCCATTAACCTGATGCAATCAAAAATTGAATTACCAATATTTTACTTTTTTTCTGATGATATTCTATGGGTTAAAAAAGAATTCGGCGAACGCACTGATTTTAAGTATGTTTCAAATTCAAGATTAAAAGAATACGAAGAGTTGTTTCTCATGTCCTCGTGCTCTAACCATATTATCGCAAACTCTTCCTTTTCGTGGTGGGGCGCTTATCTTAACAAAAATCCAAAAAAAATAGTAATTGCGCCAAGGAAGTGGGTGAAAAAAGAACCAGATCCTCATCCAAATATTGTTCCTGAAACGTGGATAAGGATTTAGAGTTTGTAATTTTCCTTAAACCAGTTGTATGTAGATGTTATGCCCTCGTCGAGAGGTACTCTATGCTTCCATCCAAGAGAATTCATTTTGCTAACATCTAGGAGTTTCCTTGGGGTTCCGTCTGGTTTGGTTGTGTCCCAAACAATCTCGCCTGAATAGCCCACTATATTCCTAATCATTTCCGCAAGCTCCTTAATTGTGACGTCTTCTCCTGTACCAACGTTTACAATGGATGACTCATTATAATTTTTCATCAAGAAGAGGCTTGCATCTGCAAGATCGTCAACGTGCAGAAATTCGCGCATTGCGCTTCCAGTGCCCCATAGAGTAACACTTGGCGCTAGAGAAACCTTTGCTTCATGGAATTTCCGAATCATTGCAGGAAGCACATGAGAATTTTCAAGATCAAAATTGTCATTTTGTCCGTATAGATTAGTTGGCATTAGAGAGATGAAATTGGTGCCGTACTGCTCGTTGTATGATTGACACATAATGATTCCCGCGATTTTTGCTACCGCGTAGGCTTTATTTGATTCCTCAAGCGGTCCAGATAGCAGATACTCCTCCTTTATGGGCTGTGGACAGAGCTTTGGATAGATGCATGAGCTTCCGAGAAATAGTAATTTTTTTACATTATTTACGTATGCGCTGTGGATAATGTTTGCTTGTATCGCGAGATTATTGTAAATAAAATCTGCTGGGAAAGTCTTGTTTGCCATAATACCGCCAACTTTTGCCGCAGAAAGGAAAACAAACTCTGGTTTTTCTTTTGTAAAAAAATCAGCAACCGCTTGTTGATTCGTGAGGTCAAGTTCCTGGTGTGTTTTAAGGACAAGATTTGTAAAGCCGTCGTTTTGAAGCGCTCGCGCAATAGCAGACCCGACGAGTCCACGATGTCCTGCAACAAATATTTTAGAATCTTTTTTCATAGTCGCTGTCGTTAATTATATTGCTTCTCAAATCCTGCAAGCGCGAGAAACTTTTTCACGTATGGATGCCATACATCGTCTATGTGAGTATACCACTGATATTCTTCGTTTTGGGTGTCGAGTGAAATAACATCATTTTGGTTTTCGAGACTTACAAGAAAAACAATATTTACGGTGTGGGTAGGGCTATCAAATGGCCCATCGGGGAAAATTGTGTCATCTACACCAAGGATTTTTTCAACATTTGCCACTATTCCCAGCTCTTCGTGGATCTTTCTCCTTATTGCATCCTCGAGTCTCTCGCCTTTCAATATTCTTCCACCTGGGAAAAACCATTGTCCTTGCGCGGGTTTGTTGTTTCGTTTTGCAAGCAGAAAAGAATTATTTTTTACCAACACAATATCGGCACAAACAATAGGGAGTACCGCGTGTATTTTTTGGTAAAGCTCGGCGGGGATATGATTCATAAGGGAAGAGACCTCGTCTTTTATTCGTAGTGCTTCTGGATTTTGAACCCACCTTTCGCGAGATGGACATCCTTCTTTGCTTCCTCAAGGTCTGTCGCAACCATCTCTTTTACGAGTCCCTCGAAACCAACCTCCGCTTTCCATCCAAGTTTTTCCTGTGCCTTTGAAGGGTCACCAAGGAGCGATTCAACTTCTGTGGGTCGGAAATAACGTGGGTCAATTTCTATAATTGTCTTTCCTGTAGCATTGTCAGTTCCAATTTCGCTAGCCCCTTCTCCTTTCCATTTGAGCTCAATTCCTAGTTCTTTGAAAACAGCATTACAAAATGCGCGTACGGAATATTGTTCACCAGTCGCAATAACAAAATCCTCAGGTTCAGGATGCTGTAACATAAGGTACATTGCATTCACATAGTCCTTTGCATGTCCCCAGTCTCTTTTTGCATTAAGGTTCCCAAGGAATAATTTTTCCTGTAATCCGAGTGAGATTCTTGTGGCCGCGCGCGTAATTTTCCTTGTTACGAATGTCTCTCCGCGGCGAGGGGATTCGTGATTGAAAAGAATTCCCGATACTGCAAAAATGCCATAAGCCTCGCGGTAGTTCTTTGTTATCCAGTATGCGTACACTTTCGCCGCGCCATAGGGGCTACGAGGGTAAAATGGAGTGTCCTCGCTTTGCGGTGGTGGAGTTGCTCCAAACATTTCTGAGGTTGAAGCTTGGTAGAATTTTGTCTTTTTCTCAAGCCCAAGAAGGCGGATAGCCTCAAGGATGCGAAGCGTGCCGAGCGCATCGGAGTTCCCTGTATATTCAGGGACCTCGAAAGATACTTTTACGTGGCTTTGTGCCGCAAGGTTGTAAATCTCGTCGGGCTGAACCTCTTTGATGATGCGGATGAGATTGGTGGAATCTGTGAGGTCTCCATAGTGCAAAAAAAGGCGTTTGCCAGATTCGTGCGGGTCTTGATAAATGTGATCGATTCTTCCCGTGTTAAAACTGCTTGCGCGACGAATTATCCCGTGTACCTCGTATCCTTTTTCAAGGAGGAGCTCGGCAAGGTACGAACCGTCTTGCCCAGTGATGCCTGTTATAAGCGCTTTTTTCATATGTATAAGCATATTACATTATTTCGGTTTTGTTGAGTAGTTAGGCAATAGTCTTTGTGGTATAGTATTTTTTATGAAAATAGTAAGACCATGGGGGGCGATGTGGAAGCTTTTCAACACTAAACATACATGGCTCAAGTTTATCCTTGTCCGCGGACGCACTAGCCTTCAGTCGCACAGCCAGCGCACAGAATGGCATTTTGGTTTTTATAAAGTAGAACCGATGCAAAAACATCGACTACTGCCTGGCGCTTACCTAGAGTTTGTTTATGGTAAACCACAAGAGAACGACATTATTCGCTACGAAGACGACTACGGTCGCGAGACAGCAAAGCGTGTAGTGATGGTGAGTGGAGGCTTTGACCCTGTTCATATTGGTCATCTTCAAATGTTTGAGGAAGCAAAGAATCTTGGCGACAAATTGGTCGTTGTGCTTAATTGTGACAAGTGGTTAATTCGCAAGAAAGGAAAGAATTTTATGAATCAAGAAGAACGTGCTGGGATTATACGAGGATTTAGTTGTGTTGACGATGTTTTCATTTTAGAAAGTGACCGCAATGATGTGGGAGAGGCAATTGAAAAGATTCGTCCACAAGTGTTTGCAAATGGTGGTGATCGAAAAGCGGAAGCGGATATTCCAGAGGCAAAAATATGTAAAGAGCTTGGCGTAGAAATGGTCTTTAATGTCGGTGGGGGGAAAGTACAGTCGAGTTCTTGGCTATTGAAAGAATATCGCGAGTAGAATTCATCATTCCAATTAATTTATGGTACGATATTCAAACGAGTGAGAGAAATACAAACATGCGATTTGTATTTCCGAGCGAGTGTAGAATATATTGTACCAAGTTATATAGTGACATTATGAATTTACACAAGATTTTAGCAAATGCGGTGGTTTTGATGTGGCAAATATCAACAACCGAGCCCTTGTTTACTTATCCATAAGACTACACTATAATGTAGAAATGAATCATTTAGCTCTAAAATCAAGCTCCAGAATAATTATTGGTGGCAAGCCGATGATGCTTTTGCCTTTAGGTATTTATGAAAAAATCACAAAAAATTTAGAAAAGTTAAATTCTAAAAACACAAAAAAAAATACCCCAAAAACAAATTTAGCTTTTTCAACCACTATCAGCGAGTCCAGTTTGGCTAAGGACTGGCTTAAACTAGTGGAAGAAAAAACATGGAAGAATTTATAAAAGGGGACATTGTGGTTATCCCGTTTCCTTTTTCTGATTTGTCTAGTATAAAAAAGAGGCCAGCTTTTGTTGTCAGCAGACTCAAGGGTGATGATGTTATTCTTTGTCAGATAACCAGTAAAACTGTAAAAGATAAATACTCAATTTCATTACTGAGAACTGATTTTGCAAAAGGCAATCTTTTGGTGGATAGCAACATAAGGCCAAACAGAATTTTTACTGCTGATAAAGGTCTAATTTTGTATAAGGTTGGAAATGTGAAGGAAAGGAAAACAAAAGAAATTATTAGAAAAATTGTTGAAATAATCAGCAATTAGACAACTGAGACACTATGAATTTACACAAGATTTTAGCAAATGCGGTGGTTTTAACGGGGTTTATTTTGGTGCCTTTTATCCCGTTTATCGTTTTGGGTCAATCGACCTTTTTCCCATTTATCGTAGGAAAAAACTTCGCGTTCCGTATTGTTGTTGAAATAATGTTTTCCGCGTGGATTGTCCTCGCGTTTATAGATCCAGCATATCGTCCAAACAGAAGCTGGCTTCTGGGAGCACTAGGCGCATTTCTCGCAATTATTACTCTCTCTGCAATTTTTGGTGAGAATCCAACAAAGAGCTTTTGGTCAAACTTTGAGCGCATGGAGGGTGTGGTCACTTATTTTCACCTCTTTGCATATTTCATAGTTGCATCCACCGTGCTTAAGGTGCGTGACCTATGGCGTCAATATTTAAACTTTCATCTGGGAGTTGGTGTCATTATGGCAATTTACGCATTACTGCAATTGCCCGGCTCCCCAGTTGGTTTCCGCGTGAGCGCTTCTCTTGGCAATTCTTCATATCTTGGTATTTACGCATACTTTAATATATTTATTGCTGTATTTTTAATGATGCGTGAGAGTTTCACTAACGCTGGACAACGTGCAAAAATTTTTATTTATAGCGCGATTGCCATTTTGCAAGCAGTCGTTCTGTATCACACAGGAACTCGCGGTGCAGTTTTGGGTCTTATGGTTGGTGTTGGTCTCGCAACGCTACTTATAGCTGTGCTAGAGTCTCAGAGAAAAACACTACGCAAGTGGGCGATTGGAGCCCTGATCACAATTGCGATAATTATCGGAGGATTTATCGTAGCGCGAGAAACAACATTTGTAAAAGAGACGCCACTCCTAGCACGATTTTCAGAAATATCAATTAGCAATTTTTCTAAAAATGCGCGCGTGATGGTGTGGGGGATGGCGTACGAAGGGTTTAAAGAACGTCCAATTCTCGGGTGGGGAATGGAGAACTTTAATTATGTATTCAATGAATATTATGACCCAAATATGTGGGGGCAGGAGCAGTGGTTTGACCGCGCGCACAATGTTTTCTTTGACTGGCTGATAGCAGGCGGTATCCTCGGGCTTTTGGGGTATATATCGCTTTTTGCTTGCGCTGTATATTGCATCTGGCGTCGTGCGGACGAACTGTCGGTTGTAGAAAAAAGCGTACTCACTGGTCTCCTTGGCGGATATTTTTTCCAAAATCTTTTTGTGTTTGATAATCTTACCTCGCTCATTTATTTTGGAACAATCCTCGCGTATGTGGAGGGTATGTGTCACACGCAAGTAGAAAGTGGAACGTTGAAAGTTGAAAGTAAATTTAAAGTTGGGGAGGAAGACCTGACGACATTCGTTTCCGGCGGGGTAGTTGTCCTCGCTCTCGTTCTTGTTTACGCGGTAAACTACAATGGTTATATGCAAAACACAACGCTCATTCGAGCATTGTCCGAGCGTTCAGAAAGAGGCGCTGTGTACAATTTGGAATTAATGAAAAGAACTATTGCGTATAATTCGTTTGGAACCGCGGAAGCTCGTGAACAACTCGCATCATTTTCAACCGGAGCCTTTGATTCCTCAAAAGGCATTTCAGAGATGCAAAAACAATTTATTGATTTGGCGAAAAGCGAGCTTGAAAAACAAGCAGAGAGTCTTCCAACTGACGCAAGATACCAGCTTTTTGCAGGGTCGTATCTTGTAAAGACAGGCGAGATTGATAAAGGAATAGAGTACCTAAATAAAGCTGTGGAACTTTCACCTACGAAACAAACAATTCTTTTTGAGCTTGCTAGCGCGTATTACAGCAAGAAAGATACAGCAAAATCTGAGGAGATATTTAAACGCGCGTTTGAGCTTGCGCCAGAATTTGAGACTGCGGAAAAGTATTACTTACAGATTTTGCTGACAAACGGCAAACGCAAAGAAGCGGAAAAGATTCTAAAAGAATATCCAATAAAAGATGCGGTTCTATAGGAATATATTCTAACCCTCACGCTCTCTGTTCTTGCGAGTACTCGAAGCAATCCGGTATTTGAGCCGTGTTTATTGGATTGCTTCGTACCTCGCAATGACGTTTACTAAGGCAAATTCCTTGTTTTTCTTTTTTTTCTCATTCGTAACAATAGAACGCTATATAACTGGGTACAATATCTCCTGCGTTCGCTCGGAAGTCGCAAACGTCGTGTTTGCACTTCGCTCGCTCACTTGGAGATAGCGTTCTATTGTTACGAATTGGGCTGGAGTGAATGAGGATTACTTTTCACCAATCCTACAATAAACAGCTATAGCTGTTTATTGTAGGATTGGTGTGAGGGGTTACTAACGTGTGTGGAAATTAGTACCAAATTATGGTATAATTAATGTACATGAATAAGCAGGATCTTCAAAAAGTCTTGTGGGATATCAACGATGCGAGCATCGACTCGCTTCCGACGGATTTTGTAATACAGAGAATTCTCTCATACGGCGGGCTCAGCCTTTTGGCGAATGCTATGCGAGAATACGGTGTCACTAGGGTGAAGCAGGTGTTTGAAGCAATGAAGCCAACAAGTATTCCAGAGCGTAAATATTATTATTTCAAGAATTTTCTCTTGTCATGAACATTCATCAAGAAACAATTACTGAGGCAATGCGTTCTGTTTCGCGTGTTGTATTTGAAAATCTTGATCCAGAGTATTACCTTGCAGGAGGAACAGCGCTTGCGCTTCAGCTTGGTCATCGCAAAAGTGTAGACTTAGATTATTTTATAGCGAAACCAATTGAAACGTTTGCTTTAAAAAACAAGCTAGCTGAAATTTTTTCAAAAACCACCGTGGAAATTCTTTTTGAAACAAAGGATACGTTGTGGTGCGTGATTGACGGTGTGAAAGTATCATTCATATCTCGGTTTGACACGCTTTTGGAAACGCCACAACCAGCGGATTCCTTTCGTTTTGCAGGCATCAAAGATATAACCGTAATGAAACTTGTTGCTGTATGTGGAAGAGAGGAGTATAAAGACTACTTTGACCTTGCTTGCCTTGCAAAAGAGGCAGATGTTCGTTCATGGATATCGTGGTGGCAAGAAGTTTATCCAGAGCAAGACATTATGAGCTGGGTAGTTGCATTGTCCGCAGTAGATTCAGTCCAAAAGATACCGCTGGAAATAGCTGATAATTTTAAAAATAAGAATGTCACGGGTGTCATTAAAAGCGTTGTTGAGGAAGTTACAAGGCAGGTAAAATTGACATCAGGTGTCTAAATTTGACTTTTAATTCGTTTTCTGCTACACTTGTGTCATGTGAGTGCTGGGAAGGAAACTTCCTCTGTGATTCATCCAACGAAAGTCTACAAAAAACCCCGCGAAAGCGGGGCTTTTTGTGCTTGCCCGATTAAATTTTCTGAATAAAAGTTTATGTCCAAGATTCTGCGGCCGAGCCGTGAATCTGGTGATTCAGAATTTGCTAATTCCGAATTTTGGCGGGTGGTATTTTTGTCTAAGATTTCGTACAATACAATATACAAGTAACTCCTGTTTTCCTTTGGCTAGCGAAGCACTCACATATTAGACATTTGTTGGAGTTCGCACTCGCTAGCCAAAAGAGTACAGGAGAAAACCTAGGGCGAGTCGTAAACGACTCGCCCTAGGTTTGCTTGTGTTATAGTTATCAAAACTTATGAATATTCATATTGAGGAGAATATAAAACTTGCGCCATTCACAACAATGCGTGTTGGAGGCAATGCGCGTTTTTTTGCGCGCGTCAATGACGTTGATGATTTGAATGAAGCGATAATTTTTGCTCGCGAAAAATCGCTCCAAATATTTATTCTAGGAGGCGGTTCAAACACTCTCGTTTCGGGCGATGGATTTTCCGGACTTGTAATTAAAATTGAGATCAAGGGAATTGCATACAAAGATAATCGTGTTACCGCGAGTGCGGGGGAGATGTGGGACGACGTTGTGCGTGATGCTGTGTCGCGCAACTTGCGGGGGATTGAAAATCTTTCTATTATTCCAGGCACGGTTGGAGGAGCCGTAGTTCAAAATATCGGCGCATACGGAGTTGAAGCAAAAGAGACAATTTTTTCCGTGGAAGCGTTTGATATTAAAAAAAACGAAATTAAAATTTTTCATCGCGATGAATGCGAGTTTGGCTACCGCGAAAGCATATTTAAAAAAAATAAAAATTTAATTGTTCTGAGCGCTACTTTTGAGCTCGCGCAACACAGCACACCACACACGGACTACGAGGATGTAAAAAAATATTTTGAAGATAATGAAATCAGCGAGCCTACGCTAAGCCAAATACGCGAAGCGATTGTTGCTATACGAACGAAAAAAATGCCAGCGCCACCAGTAGGCACCGCAGGTTCATTTTTCAAAAATCCAGTTGTAAGCGCGCAAAAATACAATTCTCTTAAAAACGAGTTTCCTGAAATAAAGGCATATGATCAGGGCGATAATACATATAAGCTTTCCGCCGCATGGCTCATTGACCACGTAGGCAAATGGCGTGGCACGCGTCGTGGAGACGCAGGAGTGCACGAGAAGCAAGCGCTTATCTTGGTGAACTATGGAAACGCGAGCGCAGAAGAGATGCTATCGCTAGCGCGCGAAATAAAAAATGACATCAAGAAAAAAACAGGAGTGATGCTTGAGGAGGAAGTTGTGATGATGTAAAAATTTTCTAAAATATGTTTTAGAAAATTTTTAGCTCAACAAAAAGAAAAAAAGTTATCCACAGTTTAATTTCAAAATGCATTGCGAATGAATTTTGTATGCGAGATAATATTAGTAGATCACTGTACAGTGTGTGAAAGAAATTTCACACGACGATGATCCAACAATTGTACGTGATGCGAAAAATATTTTTGCATCAGGTCGAACATTGTTGAAGATAATAATTTGCATACATTGTTATGAGACGCATTCGTGTTTCTCAAAACATTACATAAAAAAATGGCAGCAAAGAAAAAGGCTAAGAAAGTAGCAAAGAAGAAGACAGCAAAAAAGGCAGCAAAAAAGAAGACTGCAAAGCGTAAGTAAATTGCGCTTCCCAAAAATCCCCCCGATTATTTTAATTGGGGGGATTTTTGATTTTGGGGCAGGTGATCTTGCCCAAAACAACTTGGAGGTTCAACCTCCAAGTGCCACGACCAGCCGCCCCTTTAGATGGAGGGGATTTTATGCTAAAGTGTCTAAATGTCATTTCTGAAAAATATCTTTGCCGGAAGCGGGCCAGCGGGTAAAAACGCGCCACTTGTGAAGAAAATCAACGATTTTGAGCCAGCGCTCCAAGCGATCTCCGACCAGGAGCTCTGCGCAAAAACAGAGGAATTTCGCTCGCGCTTGGCGTCAGGCGTGCTTTTGGACGATATCCTCCCAGAGGCTTTTGCCGTGGTGCGCGAGGCGTCTCGCCGAACACTTGGTCAGCGACACTATGATGTGCAACTTTTGGGAGGTATCGCCCTTCATCAGGGGAAAATTGCCGAGATGATGACTGGCGAAGGAAAAACTCTTGTCGCGACACTTCCTGCGTATCTAAACGCGCTCCCAGGAAAAGGGGTGCATGTTGTCACGGTCAACGACTACCTCTCCCGTCGCGACGCGACATGGATGGGGCAGATATATTCATTCCTTGGACTTTCTGTGGGGGTGCTCAACCATAGCGCGTCGTATCTCTACGATCCGAATCACAAAGACAAGGATGAGGAGCGTGATGAAGTTGGGTCATTCAAAGTCATTCATGAGTTTATGCGTCCATGCGGAAAGCAAGAAGCATATCGCGCGGACATCACATACGGCACAAACAACGAGTACGGTTTTGATTATCTTCGTGACAATGTCGCGTACAACACCGCCGATCTCGCTCAACGCGATTACCACTTTGCAATCGTGGACGAGATTGACTCTATTTTAATAGATGAGGCGCGTACACCGCTCATTATTTCCGCGCCGTCTGGCGATGCGGAAAATTTGTACGCCGTTTTTGCTGGCATTGCGGGAAAATTGAAATCTCCAGAGCACTATACTGTGGATGAAAAACTAAAAGCTATTCAGCTTACAGACGAGGGAATCAACAGAGCTGAAGAAATTTTGGGTATTGATAATATTTACACAGAGCGTGGAGTGAAATACGTGCATCATTTGGAAACCGCAGTTCGCGCGCAGGCGCTTTTTATTCGCGACAAGGAATACGTGGTGCGAGAAGGCGAGGTGATTATCGTGGACGAGTTTACAGGACGCATGCAACCCGGGCGTCGCTGGTCAGAGGGGCTTCATCAAGCGGTGGAGGCAAAGGAAGGCGTGAAAATCCAGCAAGAATCTCGCACTTTCGCGTCCATAACATTCCAAAATTACTTTCGTCTGTACGGCAAGCTTGCAGGAATGACCGGAACCGCCGAAACATCAAGCGAGGAGTTCTACAAAGTGTACGGTCTTGAAGTAACTCCAATACCTACAAATCGCAAAGTTTCCCGAATAGACCGCACGGACCATATTTTCCAGACCGAAAACGGAAAGTTCAAGGCAATCGCGCGCAAGGTAAAGGAGCTCAACGAAAAAGGTCAGCCGGTGCTCATCGGTACGGTGTCTATTGAAAAAAACGAGCTTCTTTCGGAATATTTGAAGAATGAGGGCGTGCCACACGAGGTTTTGAACGCAAAAAACCACGAACGCGAGGGCGAAATTATCGCGCAGGCAGGTCGTAAAGGAAGCGTGGTCATCGCTACAAACATGGCAGGTCGCGGTGTGGATATCAAACTCGGTGGAAACCCAAGCACTCCCGAGCTTTACGAGGAAATAAAATCCCTCGGCGGACTTTTTGTGCTTGGAACCGAGCGACACGAAGCGCGCCGTATAGACAACCAGCTTCGCGGTCGCGCGGGACGCCAAGGCGATCCAGGTGAGACGCAATTTTTCGTATCAATGGAGGACAGTTTGATGCGCGTCTTCGCTTCAGACGTGGTAAAAAACATGATGGGCAAGCTTGGCATCCCCGAGGACGAGGCAATACAAAACAAAATGATTTCTCGTTCGCTTGAAACCGCGCAGGAAAAAATTGAAGGATTTCATTTTGATTCTCGCAAGCACGTGCTTTCGTATGACGACGTGATGACCAAACAGCGCGCGTATGTGTACGGAATGCGTCGCGAAATTTTAATGGGTGGGACGGACTCCGCGAAAACATATCTTGAGGAGATTGTCGCTGGAGACACTGCTCTTGAAAATAATATTGCGGAAAAAGTTGCTGGACTTGGTGAGGCGGAATTTTACAACGCTGTGAAGCGTTTGATTTTGCAGGTCGTGGATATGATGTGGATGGAACACCTAGACGCGATGGAATATTTGAAATCGTCTGTGAACCTCCGCGCGTACGGACAGCGTGACCCCCTTGTAGAATACAAAAAAGAAGGACTTCGCCTTTTCCGAGAAATGAAAGAATCCGTGCAGAATGAAATTCTCCGCCTTGTGCCAGCTATCGGCGCCGGAGCATTCGTAAAGGAGGAGGAAAAGGCGCGCGAAGTGGTGAAGCATGCAATTGAAATAGGCGGTGGGGAAGAGGCTGAGAAAACCGCAGAGCCAATTCATTCCGACAAAATCGGCAGGAATGACCCATGTCCGTGCGGAAGTGGCAAGAAGTACAAAAAGTGCCACGGGAGCTAGCCATGGGCTTGTAAAATTTCCTACTTTTTAAAAGGCAAGCACATAGTCGCTAGGGGCTCCTTGTGTTTTGCACGCGCAAATTATAGTCGCGCCAAGGCACTCCTTAATTTGCGCAGGCAAGCAGAAAAATAACGAAAAAACAGGTTTGACAGGTCGTAAAGCGTATTGTGTAAAAACCATTGAAAAATAAGGCTATTTTAGCAATTTTGTTTCAAGAAATGCATCAAAACCCAACAAAAATCCTTGACTTTTTCGGTCTGATATGCTACACTTGATTTATCTTCAGTCAGGCTCAAATGCACCTTTAGTTAGGTGCTTTTTTGTTAGGACTGTCGCAGATACGGTGTTGACGGAGCACATACCGTCACTTTATGAAAAAACAAACAATACAATTTGTGCGCGGTTTGGTGCTTATGCCATTTTTGGCAACAAGTGGCTCGCCGTTAGCGACATTCAATACTAATTTTTCGCTAAAAAACATCGCTCAGTCGTTCTATGCATCAGCCAATGATGACCGCGCAAAGAAGGTTGACGCCTACTTTGCGAAGCGCGGAATGCCTCTTGAGGGCTACGGCGCGAAGTTTGTGAAAGTAGCGGAGGAAAATAATCTTGACTGGCGTTTGCTCCCGGCAATTGCAATCAAGGAGTCTACGGGTGGAAAGTTTGATTGTTACAACAATCCGTTTGGTTGGGGGTCATGCAAGATTAAGTTCAAGAATTATGATTCTGCAATTGAGACTGTTGGCATGAACCTTGGTGGTAAGAATCCTAATACGGAGCAATACTACAAGGGCGCTACCACAACGGAGATTCTTCATCATTACAACAACTCTGTTGTTCCAACATACACAGGAGAAATTCTTGCGTTTATGGAACTCATTGAGAGGGGAGCGTAGTGGTAGAATGGGGAATGGGGAATATTTAAAATAAAAAGGTGCCGACAATGTGTCGGCACCTTTTTATTTTTTATTTTAATCACCTATAGCCGTATCTGATACTATAGTATCAGATACGGCTATAGGTGATTTTTGCTGTTCTTAGAACAGTTTAGTATGGAGGATTTGTGAACAAGAATACGTCTAGCACCAGTGACTTGTGCTCTCGGACCTTTTGCTTTTTTTGCTCCGCGGTGGTAGTATCCCCATTGGAATTTCCCATTCAAGAACAAAGGAGAACGATATGAAAAGCAATTTGCCACTTTCACTGATGGATGTAGTTGGCCTAATTTGCGATGAAAAAAATGGTTTAGCAATTAAACTTCATAAAGAAATCGCATACAGAAACGCTTCAGCGGATCATTCTGATATGCATTGTTGCAAAACTCTTGCGTCCGACACAAAAGTTGTGAGGATCAGACAGGAGATTGGAGACGTCGTGAGGCGTGGGGTCCTCCAGTGCGAGTACTGTAAAGAGGATTCTACTCTCGGCAGTTGGCGTCTTGTGGATCGCGAAACATTGCTTAAATGCCCGAAATGCATCGGCCTTACACCACTTGCGAAAAGCAGTGAGTGGTTTGTGCTGGAAGATTTGCTCCCTTTGGTTCCTGTGCCACTGCGCGACATTTTTGCTCCAGAGGAATAGAGACACATTCTAATCAATAACCGTCGAGCACCAGTAATGGTGCTTGGCGGTTATTTCTTTGAACTCGTTGCAGACTTTGTCGCTTCTTCTTTTTCGCGTTCCGCGCGAATGCGTTTGAGCTGTGGGATTATATTTTCAATATCTTCCGCGCTCTTGAACCCATAGTAATTTTCATCCCAAATGACGAGTGCGGGGAGAGTGTTTTTTATGCCATGAATTGACTTCATTGTTTTTATCGCGGATAGGTCTAGGTTGTAGTCAAAAGAGTACACGCGAAGCTCTGGGAATTCATCGCGAAGCTTGTTCAAAACATACCCCTCACGCTTGCAGTCCTCGCAGTCGCCAAGATTTGAATAGAAGTAAATAATTGTAAGAGGTTTTACTCCGCATTTTTGCCTGACCTGCTCCACTAATAGATAATCCTTGATTTGAAGGAGCGAGTAGTATTTTTTGAGTCCTATAACCTCCTCGTCGTTGTCACCATGCTTTTCCTCCATATATGACAACCGTGCCGCCAATATGCCGAGTTCTTCAGAAAACGCTGTACCGCCGTGGTCTATTGATTTGCACGATGACTCTTTCAGAAGGGCAAATTGTGTTTCTGAAGAAAGGATGTCCATAGCTATTTTGTCCTCAATGGATTTAACTTCCGCGATGCGGTTTTGTGAAAAAATATTGCTTATTAAAAGCGCGCTGAAAAACACAACTGCAGTAATAACAAAAGCAAACACATATTTTTTAGTTTCTATTTGAGCGCGGATGTTTTTCATAATGGTTTAACGCCATGAAGTTGCGCGTGAGAATATGACATTCACAACGGCGCGTGTGAACCAGATTGGCGCTACAATACCATAAAGCGCGATGAAGTAAAGAATTCCCATACTTGGGCGAAAACGCCCCTCAGCCAACTTTACCCCATTCCACATAATTACTAATCCCAGCCCGAGGAATATGTATGAAAGTATTGCCATGAACTCTGTGTTAAAGAAAAAAAGGTTTGTGGTTGGGATAGCAAAAAGAAAACCAACAGTGCCGATTTCTGTCGCCTTTTCTGCAATTGCTTTAATCGCGTGAAAGGCAACAAAGCTGAAATTGTATAAAAAGATTACAACTGCAAATAAGGAAAGCGGAAGCGTAATCATTCCCAAAATGCCGTACTCGCGACGAAAAAGCATAAAGCGATAGTCCAATGTGTTTTTCATTCCGCCATATGCCCAACGAAGTCGCTGACGGTAGAGCTTGTGGAGGCTTTCTGGCGCAGTTGTGTAAACTCGCGCAGTATGAACGTTTCTAATACGCATATGGTTTGACTGCATGCGAAGCGCGAGCTCCATATCCTCAGTATTATGCGCTTTTTTAAAGAGACCTATTTTTTCAAAAACTTCTCTTCTGAAAAAAGAAAATGGTCCTGGCGTGACGTGTATTGCGTCTAAAGGCGATAGCATGCGTTTAAAAAACGCGATATTGTGGTACTCGGTTTTTTGCATTTTTTGGAGGATCGTTTTTGGTTCGTGAATAATGATTGTAGGAATGCCTGCCATCATTTTTGTATCCTCGTTGAAAGCGGTCGCTATTTCGCGCAAGGCGTCCTTTTCAACAAACGAGTCCGCGTCTAAACATCCGATGAGTTCGCTCGTGGAGTTTTCAATACCGAGGTTAACCGCCGTGTGTTTGCCACCGTTTTCTTTTTTGAAAAGTTTTACCTGAGGATTGTTAGCGAATTCCTGAACGGCCTTCCATGTATTGTCGGTAGAACCGTCGTCCACGACAAAAATTTCCAGTCTGTTTTTTGGATATTTAAGTTTAAGAATAGAATGCACTGTTTTTGAGACTGTTTTTTCCTCGTTCCAGCATGGGACAATGATAGTAACGGAAGGGTAGTACGAAAGTTTGTCAGTCGTGCTTTTTACGGCGAGTTTCAAGCGCTCCTCAAAAAAAGTGATGAGAAAAAACACCTCAAGGTATAGCGTGAGAAAAAGGAAAACATAAAGAATACTGTCGAAAAATACCTCAATCATTATTTAAGAAACCCAGCTTCTTCATTCTATATTTGTTATGGACTGCTCTGTGAGATTGGTCTCGCGTGTTATAATTTAACACTAACAAAAAAGAGAAGGGGCTGGGTGTTGATTTTCAAACCATACCAAATTTTACGTAAACCCGCAAGAGTGTGCATCAATGTGTCAGCGTGATACAATACTAGTACATATGACAAAAAAGATATTTATGACGCGTCGCATTCCGGCGCGCGCGGAGGAGATGCTTAGAGAGAAAGGATACGAAGTGACTGTGAGCGAAAAAGACGGAGTGCTCACGCGTGATGAATTGAAGGAGGTACTTGCTGGAAAAGAGTATGACGCTGTCGCATCGCTCCTTACCGACGCTATCGACACAGATATGATTTCCGCAATGCCAGAATCTGTAAAAATAATTGCGAATTACGCGGTAGGGTATAATAATATAGATGTAGCAAAGGCTCACGAGTGCGGTATTGCGGTAACCAACACTCCCGAGGTGCTCACTGACACAGTTGCAGAACACACTGTTGCCTTGCTACTAACCGTTGCTTCTCGTATTGCTGAAGGGGATAGATTAATTCGCGAAGGGAAATTTGTGGGCTGGGAGCCGATGCTACTTCTCGGTACAGATATCAAAGGGAAAACTCTCGGTCTCATCGGTGCAGGACGCATTGGTTTTGAAGTGGCAAATATTTTGCACAAGGGCTTCGGCATGAAGGTTATTTATTGTGATATGAAGGAAAATGACGCGCTAAAATCTTCATGCAACGCTGGTTATTTTTCTAGGCACGAGGAGGTTCTAAAGGAGGCAGATGTTGTGAGTATTCATGTGCCACTTCTTCCGTCGACACACCACCTCATCAACGCAGAGCGTCTTGCGCTTATGAAAAAGAGCGCAATTCTCATCAATACATCTCGCGGACCGGTGGTGGACGAGGTTGCCCTTGCTCAGGCTCTCAAAGCTGGCACCATCCGCGGAGCAGGACTTGATGTGTTTGAATTTGAACCAAAAGTTACTCAAGAGCTTTTAACATTGCCGAATGTTGTTGTGAACCCTCATCTTGCTTCCGCGACAGAAGAAACGCGCACAAAAATGGCGGAGATGGTAGCGACAAATATTATTGAAGTTCTAGAAGGTCGCACAGCTCCGAACGCAGTCGCATAAACTATAGTTATGAAATTCATCACAAAGTTGGTTGTAGTGGCGTTGGTGATTTTGGCTCTCCCTTCATTCGTGCCGGGAATAGAAATAGCATCGGATGCGTTTGGCACAGCGATGCTCGTGGCGGCTTTTTTCGGTATTTTAAACGCAGTAGTGCGACCAATTATTTTGCTTATCGCGTTTCCGATTACACTCATCACGCTCGGACTCTTTTCTTTTGTTGTAAACGCGGGACTTTTTTGGTGGGTCGGTTCATTCGTGAAGGGATTTTATGTCGCTGGTTTTGTTCCAGCGCTTCTAGGCTCTCTCGTTGTTTCAGCGACAGCGTTTATTGTTGATAAGTTGTTTTCAGATAAATAGTTATGTTAGAGCAGTCTATTGATGTATTTGTTCAGCTTGTGCAGGATCACCGTATTTTTGGATACGTGATTTTATTTATCGCGATGGTCCTTGAGGGTGAAGTATTTTTGATTGTTGCTGGGATGCTAGTATCCTTGGAAGCTTTTGACGGAAAGGATGTTCTCTTGGTTTCGCTCGTTGGTGTGGTTTTGGGAAATGTGATGTGGTACAACCTCGGCGCGAAACTCAAGGATGCTAGACTCACAAGGAGAATACTAAAAAGAGCAGAAAGGATAATGATATTCTTTTTACCCGAGTTTCGCGCAAACCCGTTTAAATCTATTTTCTTTTCAAAATTTATTTACGGCGCAAATCGCGCGACTGTTATTATGTCTGGAGTCCTGCATATCCCATTCAAGCTTTTTTTTAAAGCGGAATTTCTTGCGTCTATAGGTTGGGTTCTTTTGTACTTTGGGGTCGGGTACTTTTTTGGGTATGCGGCCATCAGCACAACGCGCAAGATTGGAGAGTTTGCTTTGATGGCGTTACTTTTTATGCTAGCATTCATTTTGGTTCAGAGACTAATTACGCATCAGTATGAACGACACGAACGAAAAAAACTTGAAAATAATAACGCATAGCGGAAACTTTCACACGGATGAGGTTTTTGCCTGCGCAGTGCTTTCTCTTTTGAATGATGGAAATATTGAGGTTATTCGCAGTCGCGAACCCGATATTTGGGCAACGGGCGACTATGTGGTGGATGTTGGCGGTGAGTACGACCACGCGCGCGGACGTTTTGACCATCACCAGGAGGGTGGATCAGGAGTGCGCCCAAATGGAATCCCGTATTCTTCTTTTGGCTTGGTATGGAAAGAGTTTGGAGAAAAAATATCTGGATCGGCGTACGTCGCGCGTGTGATTGATGAGCGAGTTGCGCAACCAGTAGACGCTGGAGACAATGGTTTTGAAACTTTTGGTGTGCGTGGAGAAGTCGCGCCGTACATTCTTCAAGACGTGATATCTGCTTTTCGCCCTGGGTGGAATGAAGCTCGCACAGAGGACGAAGGATTTTCTGAGGCGGTTCCTTTTGCGGTGAAAATTCTTGAGCGCGAAATCGTGCGTGCTCGCACCGAAGAGGAAGGAAAGCGATACGCTGAGGAAGCATACGAAAAAGCAGATGACAAACGCATTATTATTTTAGAAGACCATTATCCATGGTACGAAGCTCTCGGCACAAAATCAGAACCGCTTTTTGTTGTGAAGCCGGATCGCGGAAATATGGGCAAGTGGAAAATAGAAGCGGTGCGAAGCGACGTGCATTCATTTAAAAATAGAAAAAATCTACCGAGCGCGTGGGCAGGGAAGACAGGTGATGAGCTTGCAGAAATTTCCGGAGTACCAGACGCTCTCTTTTGCCACAATAAACTTTTTATAGCTGTAGCGGGATCAAAAGACGGCGCGCTTGCGCTCGCAAAACTCGCAGTGGACGCCTAGTAATTTTTGTGATATAGTCAAAGTAACATAGTGAGTGAAGTGACATTGAATCAGTTACCTTACCCAGTTAAATCCTGCAAAGCAGGGACTTTTAGTAAAAAGTCATTTAACTGGGTGATTGATTTTCTAAATTCGCAAGCTCATTAAGAAAATCAATCATGGCATTTATAGATGAAATGACGATGCATATGAAGGCGGGCGACGGCGGAAACGGCGTTATGCGTCTTAAGCATGAGAAAGGCAAAGAATTTGCTGGTCCTTCTGGCGGTGACGGTGGAAAGGGCGGAGATATGATTATCCGCGCTGTTCGCGACGTGCATATCCTTGTGAAGTATCGCCATCAAAAAGATTTCTTCGCGGAGCGCGCAGGCGACGGTGGCAATGACAGTTTGCACGGCAGAAACGGCGATGATTTTATTTTGGATTTGCCTATTGGTTCTATTGTGACGAATCTTGATACTGGATCTGAGTATCAGCTTCTAGATGAAGGTCAGCAGATTTTGGTATTAAAAGGAGGGCGTGGAGGATTTGGCAACGAGCATTTTAAGACATCAACCAATCGCACACCAAAAGAGCACGTGCCTGGAATGAAAGGGCAAGAAGCAGATTTCAAAGTTGAGCTTCAGATTGTTGCGGACATAGGGCTCGTGGGTTTGCCAAACGCGGGCAAATCTTCGCTTTTGAACGCGCTCACACGCGCGAGCGCAAAGACTGCTGACTATGCGTTCACCACACTTGAGCCAAACTTGGGCGATTGTTTTGGATTTATCATTGCGGATATCCCAGGGCTCATTGAAGGCGCATCAGAAGGAAAAGGGCTTGGACATAAATTCCTCCGTCATGTGAAGCGCACCAAAATGCTCGCGCATTTGGTGTCGCTTGAAAACGAAGACCCACTCGCAGTGTACGAAACTGTACGCAAAGAGCTTGAAGCATTTGATAAAGACTTGGCTTCAAAGCACGAGATAATTATTCTCACCAAAACAGATATGGTAACTCCAGAGCACGTGAATGAAGTGGAAGTAGCAATGAAGAAAACCTATCCACATTCGGAAGTGTTTACTATCACGATTTTGGACGACAAATGTATGAAAGTATTTCAAGACGAACTTTTGAAACTTTTGAAGAAGGTGGTGTGATTTAGTGGATTTTAGGGTAAAGTAGTTTATAATGAAACTATGAATGATGATAAAGGAAGTGTTAAAAAATAATATGCGTACTATTGGTGTATTACTAATCTGTGGGGTTTTAATCTGGGGGCTCGTGGTAACTTTCCCTTTCCTTTGGTGGCTTTGGGTTATTATCGCTGGAGGGTTCATGTATTTTTTTGGAGGTGAAGTACCAAAAACTGATGAGGATATTCGTCTCAAAGAAGTCGCTGAGAAACAGGAAAAAGAAAAAAAGGCGTGGGATGAAAAAGCTAAAAATTTTAAGTAAAGTTGATGAATATTATTGACAGTGCAGTACGAAGGTATTGAAAAATTTGGGGTTAGGTGACAGTACAGTACGAAGATATTGAAGTTGTCTTTGTGCCCACGCTAGGGTATTATGAACATATGAAATCTTTCAAAAATACTCTACAAAAAGGGTCGGTGCGATACGTGGTATTCAAGGAAAAAGATACTTTTTTTGCGGTGGCGCTTGAGTTTAATGTCGTTGTTGAGGGTGCATCACAGATTGAAGCCATCGTCCTTCTAAATGAAGCTATCGTTGGCTACCTCGGCTCCGCGCGTAAGTCTAAATTGCGCCCCCACGTGCTCAATCAAACGGTTGACTCTGAGTATGAAAAAATGTGGGAGAGCGCGCAGGCAAGTGATGTCAAGAGAAGCAATACACGCTCGACAAAATCCCCATACGTTCTAAGTTCTGGTAAATTTAATCTCGCATTTGCGTAAGAAACTATGCCTCGCGGACTCAACAACTGGACATTTAAGGGCGTAGTCGATTTTTTAAAAGAGTATGGATTTCAACATTCTCATACACACGGAAGCCACTTTTACTACATTGGTTCGTATGGCGGAAAGGTGAGACAGACGCATATTCAATATCACGGGCAAAAATCGATTCACCCCAGAACACTAAAATCAGTTATTGCGCAATCTGGTATTCCGCAAAATCTTTGGTTGAAATAAAATATTAAAATATGAGTGAATACAAACTAACGGTCGGCTTGGAGGTTCACGCCGAGCTAAAAACTAAGACAAAGATGTTCTGCAATTCGGCAAATGACCCGTTTAATGCGGAGCCGAATGTGAATATTTGCCCTGTGTGCATGGCGCACCCGGGGACTTTGCCTGTGATTAACAAGCAGGCGGTGCATCACGTGCTTCGTGTAGGCACGGCGCTTGGGAGCGACCTCGCAGACTTTACCGAGTTTGACCGCAAGAACTATTTTTACCCAGACATTCCAAAGGGCTATCAAATTAGTCAGTACAAATATCCGCTTGTTTCAAATGGAATGCTAAATGGCATCGCTATTGAGCGTGTGCATTTGGAGGAAGACACAGCGAGCTCATCGCACGAAGGGAGTGAAGGAAGTCTTGTGGATTACAATCGCGCAGGCGTGCCTCTGATGGAGCTCGTGACGAAGCCAGTGATTCATACTGCCGAAGAAGCTGGCGCTTTTGCGCGCGAGCTCCAGCTTCTTCTCCGCACGCTCGGCGTATCTGATGCGAATATGGAAAAGGGAGAGATGCGTGTGGAGGCAAATATTTCAATATCAAAGACAGACAAGCTTGGCACGAAAGTTGAGGTGAAAAATTTAAACTCGTTTCGCTCGGTGGAGAGAGCGATTGCGTACGAGGTGGAGCGTATGACAAAAATTTTGGATGGCGGGCCTGGGGAGATTGTGCAGGAAACCCGCGGATGGGATGAAGGTGGGCAGAAGACATTTTCACAGCGCAAAAAAGAAAGCGCTCACGATTACCGCTATTTCCCTGATCCCGATTTGCCAAAATTAAAAATTTCAGAGATTTCAGAATTTTCAATCGAAAATTTACAGGCGATGATGCCCGAACTCCCATGGGAGAAGCGCGCGCGCCTCGTGCGTGAGTATGGCGTGAAGCCAGAGAACGCAGAAGTGTTTACGGCAGATAAAACACTTGGCGGGCTTTTTGAAGATGCGATTGCTGCAATCGGTGTTGACCGCCCTTCAATTGCGCTTATTGAAAACTATGTTACATCAGACCTCGTTGGACTTATGAAAGGTTCTGAGTCAATTGGTGGAGTAACAGGTAAGTCACTTGCCGACCTCGTGACAATGATTAAAGATGGGGACCTATCTTCACGTGGAGCAAAAGACACACTCGCGATTTTGTATGCAGAAGGTGGACATCCACACGAAATTGCAAAGAAGCACGGCCTCATTCAGAAAAATGATATTGAGGCGCTCAAAAAAATGGTCGCAGAAATTATTGAAGCAAATCCAACTGTTGTTGCCGACTATAAATCAGGCAAAACAGCGCTCCTACAATTTTTCATCGGACAGGGTATGAAGGCTTCAAAAGGAAGCGGGAACCCCGCAATGCTCAAAACGCTGTTTGAGGAGGCATTGAACTAAAAAAGCACACAAATGTGTGCCTTTTTAGTTCTGTATGGTAAAATAACAGTATAGTTTTAATCATTAAAATAACGAGTGGTACGAAGTTGGGTCGTCTACCCAGTTAAATCCTGCAAAGCAGGGACTTTTAATAAAAAGTCATTTAACCGGGTGGTGATTTTCAACTTCGCTTCGCTCAAAGAAAATCAACCATGGCAAAAGTACGAGTAGCGATTAACGGGTTTGGGCGCATTGGACGCGCATTTTATAAATTGGCGCGCACACGCCCAGAGTTTGAGATTGTGGTGGTGAACGACCTCGGTGACCCATCAAATATGGCGTACCTTTTGAAATATGACACTGCTTACGGCAAGGCAGACTTTGAGGTGGAGGTTGTTGGTGGCGATGAGCCTGGATTTATTGTGGGAGGTGAAAAAGTTGCGCTCGTTCAAGAGAAAGAACCAACCAATCTCCCGTGGGCAAAATACAATATTGATATCGTGGTTGAGTCTACTGGATTTTATACAAGCACAGAAAGCGCAAAGGTTCATTTAGACCAAGGTGCGAAGCGCGTAGTTATTACTGCGCCAATGAAAGGCGAGTCTCTCCCGGAAGTTCCCTGTGTTACCGCGCTAATGGGCATCAACGATGGCGAATTAGCAAATGCAAAAATTTCTTCAAATGCTTCGTGTACCACGAATGCGGCAAGTCCTGTGGTTTGTATTTTGAACGAAACGATTGGTATTGAAAAAGCAATTTTGAACACTACGCACGCGTACACAGGCACACAGAAGATTGTGGATGGTCCAGGAGGCAAAGACCTTCGCGGTGGACGCGCAGGTGCCGCAAATATGGTACCTGCTTCAACTGGCGCGGCTATTTCTGTCACAGAAGTTGTAAAAGATTTGAAAGGAAAGTTTGACGGTATCTCTATTCGTGTGCCGGTGATTGCGGGTTCTATCGCCGATGTAACATTCATAGCAAAAAGGAATACGAGTGTTGAGGAAGTAAATCAAATTCTTCGTGACGCTGCGCGTGATCCTCGCTGGGCTGGGATTTTTAAAGTAAGCGAGGAGCCGATTGTGTCCTCGGATATCGTTGGTGAGCTCTATGGTTCTATCGCGGACCTTGACCTCACGCGCGTGGTAGACGGCAACCTTGTAAAAGTAATGGCGTGGTATGACAACGAAATGGGATACACGAATACACTCGTACAGCATGTTGTTAAGGTGGCAGAATACCTTTAGAAAATTTAAAATTTATCATTTAACATTATGCGCATCTACATCGGTACCGATCACGCAGGTTTTGAGCTAAAGGAAAATCTCCTTCCGTTTTTGCGCGCGCATGGGCACGATATAGAGGATTTTGGCGCGCATAAGATTGAAGCGCTAGATGACTATCCAGATTTTATTCGTCTTGTAGCGGAGGCAGTGGCTAAAGACCCAGAGTCTCGCGGGATTATTCTCGGTGGTTCTGGACAAGGAGAAGCGATGTGCGCAAACAGGGTGAAGGGCGCGCGCGCCGCTGTATACTACGGCGGGCCGTTTGATGTTGCCGTGCTTTCGCGCGAGCACAATGACGCGAACATTCTTTCTCTCGGCGCGCGGTTTGTGGATGAGGACGAAGCAAGAGAGGTTGTGCGTGTGTGGCTGGAAACGCCATTTAGCGGAGATGAAAGGCACTCGCGAAGAATTCAAAAGTTGGACAAATAAGCTATGGTAGAAATTATTCCCGCGATAATGCCTAGAGACTACGAAGACTTGGATGAAAAGATGAGTTTTTTTGTTGGCGTTGTGCCGTTTGTACAGTTGGACATTATGGACGGCAAGTTTGTGCCGGCACGCACATGGCCGTATCCGCGTGATGCGCACTTTGACGCAATTGCCGCCGAAGAAGAGGGAATGCCTCGCTGGGAGGAAATTGATTTTGAAGTAGACTTGATGATAGAAAATCCCGAGCTTGCGGTTCCAAGGTGGGTGAGCGCAGGCGTGAGAAGGATTATTGTGCACGTGGAATCAATGGTTGATTTTGAAAAAATTCGCGCGTCGGTTCCTGTTGGATTAATAGAACTCGGGCTTGCCATAAACACAACGACACCTCTTTCAGCGATTGAGCCATACATAGAGAGGATTGATTTTGTGCAGTGCATGGGTATAGCGCGCATTGGCTTCCAAGGGGAAGCGTTTGACGAGCGAGTACTTGAAAATGTGCGTGCGCTCCGCGCGAAACATCCTGAATTGCATATTAGTATTGATGGCTCGGTAAACTTTGACACCGCGCTCTCGCTCGTAGAGGCAGGAGCAACGCGACTTGTGTCTGGTTCGGCGATTTTAGACGCAGATGACTTCGTTGGCGCTATCGCGAAGTTAGAGAATTTGGTACAATAATTATATGACAAAGATAAAAGCCTTTTTAGTCTGTTTTTTTAGTCCAATTGTTGCTTTGGGGGCTCTATCCTTGGTAGTCCGTATCTCTAATCCAGGTGAAGACCTTTCATATGAGACTATCATATGGGGAGTCCTCATTTTTTTGTTTATACTTATGCCTATTTTATTTTTTGGACCAGCACTTACTCTTAAAAAAGAGTTTAGAACATATGGTTATTATGGGGCGTTCACGGGCTTCTTCGTGGTATTTTTAATAGGAAAGATCATTGGTGTATTGATGTAATTATGTAATACTATATATGGAATTGCAGGAAATAAAAATGAAGGCGACCCCAGTATTCAAGCGTTATGGTATTGCCCGCGCGTCTGTATTTGGTTCGGTCTCGCGCGGAGAAGGTACTCCAGAAAGTGATATTGATATTCTTGTAAAGCTTGGTACCAAGATGGACCTAGTGCAGTATATACAATTTCGCGATGCGCTCGCCCTCTCCCTAGGAAGAGACGTTGATGTTGTAACCGAGTCGAGCGTGAGTCCGTACCTCAAGTCATATATTACATCTGACCTTCGTCCAATTTACGAATTATGAAAAGCGACACACTCTACATTCAACAGGTTTGCGATGCCATTAAAGAAAAGTTATGCTCGGTGAATTTACTACAACCTACAACCTAAAACCTACAACCTACAACCTAAAACCTAACACCTGCACCCCCATGACTCACCTCCACGACGACAAAATAAAATTTCTAGAAGAGAAGGCTCTTGAGGTTCGCAAGTCTATTATTGAGGCGCTTGTGGAAGCAAAGTCGGGGCACACAGCAGGGCCTCTCGGGATGACAGACATTTTTACTGCGTTTTATTTTCATATTTTGAAACATGACCCAAAGAATCCCACATGGGATGAACGCGACCGCGTGGTGCTTTCAAACGGACACATTTGCCCCGTGCTTTACGCAGTGATGGCGCATTCAGGATATTTCCCTGTAGAAGAATTAAAAACACTTCGCAAGTTTGGCACGCGCCTGCAGGGGCACCCACATCGTGAATATTTGCCGATGCTTGAAACGAGTTCTGGCCCACTCGGGCAGGGTCTTTCGCAAGCTGTTGGAATGGCGCTTGCAGACCGTCTTGACCGCGGGCAGAATTCAAATAGAACAGTGTACTGTTTTCTAGGTGATGGAGAATTGAACGAAGGGCAAATTTGGGAAGCAGCGATGCTTGCTGGTCGTGAAAAACTTCACAACCTTATTGCTATCGTGGACAGGAACAATATTCAGATAGACGGCTTCACGGAAAATGTAATGCCACTTGAACCGCTTGTGGACAAGTGGAGAGCATTTGGCTGGCACGTGCTGGAAATTGATGGTCACAATATGGAAGCGATAGTGGACGCAGTTGATGAAGCGCGCGCGATTTTTGAAAAACCGTCGGTCATTATCGCGCATACTATCCCCGGCAAAGGAGTGGAGATGTTTGAGAATGATTACAAATGGCACGGCAACCCGCCGAACGCCGAGCAAGGCGCAAACGCAATGGCAGAGCTTCGCACGCTGGGAGGGCAGATTGCGAGTGAGCATGAGTAGGGGCGGAATTTGGAATATAGAATTTTGAATATGGAACAAGCAAAAAAACTCAAGTTGATACCTTTCAGCAAGCTGAAAGCTGAACTTCTAAAAAGACCAGGGTGCAAAGAGGCCTATGATTCTTTAGAAGTTGAATTTAAGATTAGGGGTGCTTTGATTAAAGATAGAATAAAAGGTCTCAGTCAAAAACAGCTGGCAAAAAAGCTTAATGTAACACAAGCTGCCCTCAAACGTTTTGAGATAGATGGCGAAGACCCAGCATTTTCTTTTATACAGAAAGTTACCGCTGGTCTTGGGTTGCGTTTAACGGTAAAATAAGAATATGAATCTTAATCCAAAACTTTTTGATACCGATGTAGAGCAGGCGCCGATTCGCGCGGGCTTTGGCGAGGGGCTTGTACTCGCGGGGCGCGCGGACGAGCGTGTGGTAGCTATGTGTTGCGACCTTACCGAGTCTACAAAGATGGACGCATTTGCAAGAGAATTTCCAAAGCGATTTTTTGAGATGGGGATTATGGAGCAGTCGTCGGCGTCGGTGGCTTCAGGCATGGCGGCGATGGGGAAGATTCCTTTTGTTTCTTCGTACGCAATGTTTTCTCCAGGTAGAAACTGGGAGCAGATCCGCACAAACGTTTGTTACAATGACCGCCCAGTGAAAATTGCTGGCTCGCATGCTGGGGTTTCTGTGGGTCCCGACGGTGGTACACATCAAGCTATTGAAGACATAGCGCTCACACGTGTGATTCCAAACATGATTGTTATTACTCCGTGCGATAGCATTGAAGCAAAAAAAGCGACGATAGCAATGGCAAAGACAAATTTCCCAACATACATTCGTCTTGCTCGCGAAAAAACTCCCATCATCACTACCGAGGACACGCCGTTTGAAATCGGTAAGGCACAAGAATTCTTCCGCTCTGCAAATCCGAAAGTCGGCATTATTGCTTGTGGTTCGCTAGTTTACAATGCGATTATTGTAGGTAAGGAGCTTGAGGGAGAGGGGATTGGGGCAGTTGTTTTAAATATTGGAACCGTGAAGCCAATGGATCGCACAGCTGTCATTGCTCTCGCAAAAGAATGTGGCGCAATCGTGACGGTGGAGGAGCACCAAGTTGCCGGCGGTATGGGTTCGGCAGTTGCGGAAATTCTCGCAGTTGAACATCCAACAAAAATGGCGTTCGTTGGAGTGCAGGATTTATTTGGACAATCAGGTTCACCCGCCGAACTTTTGGAACATTACGGTATGGGGATCAAACATATTAAAGAGGCAGTCAAGAAACTTTTGTAAAAATGGGAATAGACAACCAACGAGATGAAATAATAGAGCAATTAAAGTCGCTCAATGTGAAGCTTGCAAAACAGCTGGAAATCAAACGTATATTTTTGACTGGGATTATTTATGGAGTAGGATTCTTCCTCGGCTCGGCAATTATAGCCACAATTGCACTCGGTGTTTTTGGCCCAACGATAGCAAAAATCCCCTGGGTTCAAGAAAATTTTGATAGAGGCTCGGCTATTTTAAGACCAGAGCTGTAGTAAGTAGGGTAACCTTCTAAACTAATACCCTCATCCCAGCCCCTCCAGCAATTATCCGCGATAGCGGATAATTGCTGGAGGGGGAGAAAGGATATATAATGTATGTATGGTAAAAATATCATCAAAAAAAGGAGTAACCAAAAAAGTACACAGAAGCGATTTGCAAAAGAAAATACTCCTACTTTTGCAGGCTGGTCTCGTCCTTGGACTTACGCGAAATCCAAAACAATATTTTAATGTCATATCTGAGGTGCAAAGGGGGTGGCAGAGTATTGATCGCAACTCTCTCAATCGGGCCATACGCACCTTATATAAATCAAAGCTAGTTTCTACTAGATGTAATCGCGATGGGACAATGACTCTAGTTTTATCAAAGGAAGGAGACGATCTTGCTCTTACATACAGTATTGAAAACATGGGTATCCAAAGACCAACTCACTGGGATAGGAGATGGCGTATTGTAATGTTTGACGTTCCTGAAACACACAAGAAGATAAGAGATACACTTCGTATGCACTTCAAAAATATGGAGTTTTATGAGTTTCAAAAATCTGTATTTGTGCATCCATATCCATGCGCAAAAGAAATAGAGTACATTACGGAATTTTATGATGCCAGAAAATATATAAGATTTATTATTGCCACAGAAATCGATAATGCTCTTGAGCTCAAAAGGCATTTTCATTTAAATTGATTTTAAATATCGTAATTTCTCCCACACCCATCCCCCTACAGCAA
>DMXP01000006.1:0-21570 GCA_003483855.1 Candidatus Yonathbacteria bacterium | reverse complement strand
TTGCTGTAGGGGGATGGGTGTGGAAGGGGAACGGGGGGAGGAGGAGCAGTAGAGGGGGAATTGTTATCCACATATTGAATGAGTGGAGATTTTTGGATGTGGTATAATTAATCACAAATGGAAGACATAGAACAAATCAGTCACAAGAAAATTATTGCTATTGGAGTTAGTATAGTTGTAATTATTGCTATTGCCTTTTTTGCGATATATAAACAAAAAGGAGATGAGGTGGTAGTACCCGTAGCAGAACAAAAAGTAGCAACTTCTACAGCACCGCAAAAAACAGAATTTGGCGCCAACAAACCAGCTGGTTTTCCAACAGATATCCCTGTAGAAAAAGATATAAAATTTGACCAGAGTTACAGTTTGGATTACAAAGGACAAAAACAACTCACTATTGTTTTTCTATCTGCAAAAACAGTGAAAGAAAATTTCACACTCTACGCTGATTTTTTGAAGAAACAAAACTGGAATCTCTCAAAGGAATATGAAGGTCCTAAAGTATCCTCTTTGTATGGAACAAAGGAGAGTAATGATATCAATGTGACAATAAGTGGCAGTACGACCGATGGTTCAAAATCCCAGGTGAGTATTAGCGTATTAAAGAAATGAAAAAAATAATTCGTACGATTTTTATAGCTACGGTTTTGCTTCTAGGAATTCCAAGTATTTCGTTCTCTTCTGGGGGGATAATCACCTATACCGATTCTTCCGGATTAAATCCGCGTTCATCTCCAGCGTATGCCGGAGGTTACATAGTAGAGACATTTACTACATCTGGTACTTTTACTGTACCAGTTGGAATTAGTTCAGTTGATTATCTTGTTGTAGCTGGTGGTGGCGGTGGTGGCCATTGGTATGGAACTGGTGGTGGCGGGGGAGGGATGAAAACTGCTATAGGGTATTCAGTTACCCCTAATGCCTCTATTATTGTAACTGTTGGTACAGGAGGTGGAGTTTCCACCAATGGCAACAATAGTGTTTTTGATTCTATAACTTCTATTGGAGGTGGTCGTGGTGCTAGTAATGGTGCTTATAATGAAGCTGGAGGAAGTGGAGGGTCTGGTGGTGCAGGTGCAGGTGTTGCTGGAACAGGCGGGGCTGGAACATCTGGACAAGGTAATAATGGTGGTGCCGGAGGGTTTGGTTGTGGCGGTTCAGGTGGTGGTGCAGGTGGGGCAGGAGCAAACTGCGCAGTTGGTGGAATTGGACTCCAATCATCAATAACCGGTGTTTCTACCTATTATGCTGGTGGTGGTGGTTATGGTAGACCTAGTGGTGCTGGAGGTGCTGGTGGTGCTGGGGGGGGAGGTGCTGGTGGTACTAGTGCAGGTGGGGTAGGTACACCAGGTACCATAAACACAGGAGGAGGGGGAGGAGGATCTTGGTCTAGTGATGGTGGTAGTGGTGGCTCAGGCATCGTCGTTTTGCGTTATTTGTATATCAACCCCGTTGGCACCATCAACGTCTCCTCAAAAAAGGAGGATGGATCGCCACTTACATCATCTTGGACTATTTCAGGACCAACTCTACCAGATATTGAAGGCTCGGGAACTTCTCAATCTTACCCATCAAAACCGATAGGAAACTACACTATCACTTGGGGAAATGTGCCTGGGTACGTAACTCCTGCAACGCAAAGCCTCACATTGACCTCCGGTAGTACCACTACCTTTAGTGGGACGTATACTCTAAACACCTACACCGTTTCTACTTCTGCAGGTAGCGGTGGCACTGTTTCTCCGTCATCACGCTCCGTAACTTCTGGCTCCAACACCACCTTCACTGTAACTCCAAACGCTGGCTACACAGCATCGGCCTCTGGTTGTGGCGGTTCGCTCTCTGGTACCACATATACCACAGGAGCAATCACAGGCGCTTGTACTGTGACGGCAACATTCACACTCACATCATGTCCAAATGGCGCAACCGTCGCTTCTTCTTGTACGGTGTGCCCAACTGGTCAAGCATACGATGGTGCATATTGTGTGTGGTGTGTCGGAGGATGCAGTGGAGCAGGAGACATCTATGGTAACGGCGCGACGTGCAATAACGGTGCATTAAATCCTCCATATTGTAGTCTTTGCCCTGATGGCGAGGACATTTCAACCGGAGTATGCGCGCCTATTGTTCCTCCGTCCCTTATTGGCAATGGTGTTTGTGACGAAGGCGAAACAGTTCTTCAGGACACTGCGTGCAAGCCAAAGACGAAATTCTGGCAGTTCTAGGAAAATAGAAAAAAGCCCCGTCCTTTTTAAAAAGGACGGGGCTTTTTTCTATTTTCCTAGTCCAGCTTAACTGCTTTGTAATCTGCTGGCGCTTCGGCGAGGAGTTTTTCAAGCGCTTCGCGCGTGAGGAGTCCTTCTTGCGCGCCGACTTTTTGCACAACGGACATAGAGTTGATAGGCGCCCATGCTATTGCCTCGCTAGGAGTTTTTCCGAGAGCGAGCGCGGAAATAAATGTTGATGCGAATGAATCTCCTGCGCCAGTGCGTTCGTATGGAGGCGCTGGGTCTGGGTAGATAGGCATAAACCAAGAATCACTGCCGTCAAACACATATGCGCCTTTTGGTCCGTCTGTAATAACTACAATCTTTGGACCTAGAACTGCAACCAGTTTTGCTAATTCTTTTGGTTCAGCAGATTCATTTTTTAAAATAAGTTTTGCCTCCTCGACGTTACAAAAGAAAACTTCAGTGTGCGCGTACAAATCTTTAAGCGCCTCTACGCCAAGTTTAATCTGAAACCCTCCAGGTTGGAATGAAAGTTTTGTTTCTGGATGTTTAGAAAGATACTCTGCAATCTCGTGGTGAAATTCAAGAGACTTTTCGTTTAGGGACGAAAGGTAGAGCCAGCGTGGGCCAACATCTCCAAGTGGAAGTGTGTAAGGAAAGTCTTCGTGCTTAATAAGGATTGTGCGTTCGCTGTCGTACCAAAGCACATAGTGGTAGTTTGTTTTGATGCCGTCATACTGTTTAATGTACTCTGTGCTGACGCCGTCATTTTTGAGAGAAGCAAGACATTTCTCGCCGTCGTCATCCTTGCCTAGATTTGTAATAAGCGCGCTCTTGAGACCGAGGCGAGAAGCCGACACGCACGCGTTTGCGCTGTTGCCTACCGCGTAAGCAACTTTTACGAAATCAAATGGAACCTTCGCGCCAAATGGCATACAAATCTCGCACGCATTTGTGTCTACGCGACATGTTGTGCGCGCCTGGTCTTCTTTTAGGCGGATAAATGCGTCTACGACTGTGTCTCCAATGCCTACGAAATCTAGTTGACCTGATTGTTCCATAATATTAATTTAATTTTTATTTAATGTTCATATTCTATCATATTGTGGTAGAATAGGAACATCACTAAAAGAATTTGAGCAAATATTTATGATGGATAATTCAGATTTAATTTTATACGGCGGAGCACTAGTATCAGGAGTATTAGTTGTTTTTCTAGAATATAGGCTATTCAGAAAAAAAGGCGCAAAAAAGCCAAAGAGCGAAGCAATGAATAAAATTAGCGATTTCCTTGCAACTCAAGATAAAAACCACAATTACTAAATTTATGACAAATATTCCAACATTACGAGAAGTCATTGCCGACGCAGAAGCAAAGCATATCGCCGTCGGACATTTTAATATTTCAAACCTTGAAGCGTTGTGGGCGATTTTTCGCGCGGGTAAAGCGCTCAATCTTCCTATTATTGTAGGTTTGTCAGAAGGAGAGCGTGATTTTGTGGGTGTAAAGCAGGCAGTCGCCCTTGTAAAAAGTATCCGCGAGGAATACAACTATCCGATATATATCAATGCTGACCACACCTATTCAGTGGAGCGCGTGAAAGAGGCGATTGATGCTGGTTTTGACTCAGTGATTTTTGACGGCGCAAAACTTTCATTTGATGAAAATATCGTAAAGACGAAGGAGTGCGTGGACTACGCGCGCGCAAGCGGGAGAGATGTGCTTGTGGAAGCAGAAGTGGGATACATCGGTACTTCGTCAAAAGTTTTGGATGCAATTCCCGAAGGAGTGAAGTTTGATGACACAACGCTCACAACACCAGAGCAGGCAGAACGCTTTGTTCGAGAAACTGGTGTGGATTTGTTTGCGCCTGCGGTAGGGAATATGCACGGGATGTTGAGGAACGCGCCCGAGCCACGTTTGGACATTCCTCGCATTAGCAAAGTGCGCGCGGCAGCAGGCGTACCACTCGTGCTTCATGGAGGGTCAGGCACATCAGGCGAGGATTTCCGCGAGGCGATAAAGGCGGGGATTAGCCTTGTTCACATCAACACCGAAATCCGCGTGGCGTTTGTAAAAACTCTTGCCGAGTATCTCCTCGCGCACCCAGACGAAGTTGCTCCATACAAAGTAATGAAAGAGCCAACAGAAGCAATGCAAAAGGTGATCGAGGCGCGCTTAAGGCTGTTTTCTGGGATATAGATGAATTTCTCGTGTTTCCGTGTCAAATGTCATTGGTCAATTGTTAAATGTAGGGAAAAGGCTTGCCTTTTTCCTGTAAATCCGTATACTTACCCGATATGAATATCACACTAAAAGGGGAAACAAGGGACCCAAAAAGTAAACTTGCCGCGCTTCGTGCCGAGGGCTTTGTTCCTGGGGTTTATTATGGTCACAAAGAGGTTGCGACCCCATGTGTTTTTCCGATGGTTGCTTTTAAGAAGGTTTGGAAATCTGCAGGGGAGTCAACTGTGGTAACTCTTGAAATGCCAAAGGGAAAAGTTTCCGCGCTTATTCACGAGGTTCAAGTTGATCCTGTAAAAGGTCAGCCAATCCACGTAGACTTTTATGCTCTTGAAAAAGGACAGGAGGTTTCTGTACATATTCCGCTAGAATTTACTGGTGTTTCTGTTGCTGTAAAAGACCTAGGCGGTTCGCTCGTGAAGGTTCTCCACGAGGTTGAGGTGAAGGGTCAGCCAGAAAATCTTCCACACAATTTTGTTATTGATATCTCAGCGCTTGAAACTCTTGAGAGCCAGATCCTAGCAGAGAGCATTATTCTTCCAAAAGGAATCACTCTTGTTACTCATGGCGCGGATGTAGTTGCAGCAATCGCGGTTGCAAAGGACGAGCCAATAGAAGCTCCCGTTATGGATCTCTCCGCAATTGAAGTTGAAAAGAAGGGCAAGAAGGAAGAAGAGGAAGTACCAGCTGCTGAATAATTCCGTAAAAAAAGAGCCGAGCACCATTCTGGTGCTCGGCTCTTTTTTTGGTATAATATACACCACATGTACAAAAGTTTTTTCGGAAAAATACTAGTTGCGCTAATCCTTTTTGCCGTTGCTTATGAAGGGTTTTCAATGGTTGCATCCGCGCAAGCTGTTGCTGAGGATGTTTTGGCGCTCAGGGCAAAACTTGAAGCAGAGCTCTCATCTATTGAAAAAGAAATTGACGCGCAAAAAACAATTCTTGAGGCAAAACAAAAAGAGGGTGTTTCGCTTGAGCGCGACGTAGCGATTTTAACCGCACAGATCCAAAAAGCAAAGCTATCAATCAAGGCACGCAATCTTTCTATTTCCAGTTTGGTTGATGACATTGCGTCTAAAAATAGAACTATCGGTAAATACTCAGCAAAAATTGACCGTGAACGCGAGTCCCTTGCGGGTCTTATGCGACGGACAAATGAGCTTGATAGTTATTCTATAGTTGAGGTAGCTCTTTCGGGTAGAAACTTTTCAGAGTTTTTTGTTGATTTGGATAATTTTCAATATGTTGAAGATGGGATAGGCGCATCTTTAGAATCAGTTGGAGTTGCAAAAAAAACAACAGAGGAAGAGAAGAAAATTCTTGAAAATAAAAAAGCCGAAGAAACTGACCTGCGCCGTGTTCAGGAGATGGAGAAAAAACGAATAGAAGCAAAGGAAGTAGAAAAGAAGAATATTTTGAAAGTAACAAAGGGACAGGAGGCTGCGTATCAAAAGATTTTAAAGGATAAGCAACAAAGCGCCGCGCAGATTCGCGCAGAATTATTTTCACTTAGTGGTTCAACCGCGATTTCGTTTGAAAAGGCGCTTGCGTACGCAAGAGTTGCTGCAGGAAAAACTGGCGTACGCCCCGCAATGATTCTTGGCATTATCGCGGAGGAATCAAACCTTGGACAAAATGTTGGCAAGGGAACGTGGACTGTGGATATGCACAAAACGCGCGATGTTCCTGTTTTTAAATATTTGACCTCACTCTTAGGTCTTAATCCAGACAATATGCCGGTTTCAAAAAAGGTTTGGTATGGGTATGGTGGAGCAATGGGTCCCGCGCAGTTTATTCCATCCACATGGGCATGTTTTTCTGGCTACATAAATACAACAACTGGAAAATGTAGCAAGAACCCTGATGGTTCATGGAATGGTCCGTGGGAATACAATAAAAGTAAAGACCGTGTAGGCAAGCTCACTGGTAACTTCCCGCCAAATCCATGGAACCCTCAAGACGCATTTATGGCATCGGCTCTTTACCTCTCTGATTCAGGAGCGGATAAACAGACATCAAAGTCAGAGTTTGTTTCTGCGATGTGCTATCTAGCTGGCTGTGGGAATGTGAGCAACAAAAAACTATGGTTTTATGGTGACGATGTAATGTGCCTAGCCTTAAAATATCAAAGGAATATTGACATACTTGAAGGTACAAATATCGCAATAAAAAGGGCTGTAGACATTTATCACAGTGGGTGTTAGGATTTTCGGCTCTCAGTAACTTATCATTTCAAATTTTCTGTGAGCGCTTTAAGCGCGTCAACTTCAATAGGTCGGAGCATTTCATAAAGTTGCTTCGCGGTCGGTTTTGTTTTTTTGCCGAGCGCAACAAGAAGCACGTCCATTTTTGCTTTCGCATCAGTGTCTGTTAGCGCAGTGCCGGAAGTTATTGTTTGTGAGAGCCACTCAGTGCTATTTTTTATACAAAATGCCTCCTTGTTTGTTGCCTCTAGTGTGGGGCATAGCGCGAGTGCGAGAAATGACGCATTAACGCGCGATTCAGCAATCTTCTCTTCTAGTGTTATTCGTAGAGACTTTTCCATAGCAATCTCAGTTTTTAGATTTGAAATCTCGCTTGCAAGTGTTGCTTTTGTTCTAGTGTTTTCAGAAAAAATAAACCAAGCTCCAAAGACGAAAATTGTGTACAGAACAACAAGAAGGATAAGTATTCGTTTCATTTTCTTATTATATCAGCGTGTCGTTGACTTACAAAGTATTTTTTGGTATAGTAGGCACATCATAGACCGCATTCGGCGGATTTTTTGTTTACCGAGCACTATCTATGCAGAGCACACTCAAGGTGTTAGGAACCCTTGAAAGACAGTGCATCATCAGGTAATTTAACAAGAAAGATAGTGCTCGGTTTAGAATCAATCATGGAAATTAGGAATATAGCTATCATTGCGCACGTTGACCACGGTAAGACAACTCTTACCGATGCTTTGATGCGCCAGACCGGAATGACAAAGGAGGGTGTAACTATGGACTCAAACGCTCTCGAGCTAGAGCGTGGTATCACTATTTATGCTAAAAATACCTCCGTTTTTTACAAAGGGACAAAAATCAACATTGTGGACACCCCTGGCCACGCGGACTTTGGCTCTGAAGTTGAGCGCGTGCTTCGCTCTATAGACACAGTGCTTCTCCTTGTGGATGCTCAGGAGGGCCCAATGCCACAGACTCGTTTTGTGCTCAAAAAATCGCTTGAACTCGGTTTGAAGCCAATCGTTGTTTTGAATAAAATCGACAAGCCAGCAGCTCGCCCAAAGGAAGTACACGACGAAGTGTTTGAGCTATTTTTTGAACTCGGCGCGACAGATGAACAACTAGATTTCACAACTGTGTACGCTATTGGTCGTCAAGGTGTTGCAAAGCGTACGCTTGAGGAAGATTCAAAGGACCTCACGCCACTCCTCGATGTTGTATTAGAAAAAGTTCCCGCAGTGAAAAGCGATATTCACGCTCCTGTGCGTATGCAACCATTCAACTTGGGTTACGACAACTTCCTCGGACGTCTAGCTATCGGTCGCATTTACGAAGGCACTCTTCATGCTGGTGAAAATATTATTATTAAAAATGTTGATGGGACTTCTCGTAATGGACGCATCACCAAACTTTGCACATTTGAAGGCACAGAGAGAAAGGAAGTAGAGGAAGCGGTTGCTGGCGACATTGTAATGGTGGCTGGGCTACCCGATGTGTACATTGGCGAAACGCTCTGCAAAACAGGAGACCAAGAGGCGCTTCCAGCTATTAGGGTGGACGAACCAACGATTTCTCTAAACTTTTTCGTAAACGACTCGCCGTTTGCAGGACGTGAAGGCAAGTTTGTTACCATTCGTCAGATTCGTGATCGCTTGGAGCGCGAGCTTGAGGTGAACGTGGGTCTCCGTGTAGATTTTTCAGCAAATGATTCATTCAAAGTGTATGGTCGCGGTGAAATGCACATCTCTATTCTTCTTGAACAAATGCGTCGCGAGGGTTTTGAGCTTCAGGTTTCTCAACCACAGGTTATCATTAAGGAAGAGAATGGTGTGAAGCTCGAGCCGTACGAGGAACTTATCATTGACGTTCCATCTGAACTTTCTGGAATTGTTATTGAAAAACTCAACAAGCGCAAAGCGATGATGACCAATATGAAAGAGGAGAACGGCATCACGCGTCTCACATTTGATATTCCTACACGCGGGCTTCTAGGCTACCGTGGGCAGTTCGTGGTAGATACAAAGGGCGACGGCATTTTGTCAGCGCGTTTTGTGGAGTTCCGTCCGCATGCAGGCGAGATTATAAAGCGCGCGGCTGGGTCAATGACCTCAATGGCATCTGGAAAAGCTCTCGGTTTTTCACTCTACAATCTTCAGGACCGTGGAACGCTCTACATCGGGCCTGCTGTGGAGGTGTACGAAGGGCAGGTTATTGGCAATACTGCAAAGGGCGACGAGATGACAGTGAACCCTACGAAAGGGAAGCAACTTTCAAATATGCGTTCATCAGGTACTGATGAGGCAATCATTCTCACTCCGCCGTTTGACCTATCCATTGAACGTGGACTTGAAACAATGACAGAAGAAGAGTATTTGGAAATTACTCCAAAATCAGTGCGTCTCCGCAAGCAGTTTTTGACAGATGCAGACAGGGTGAAGGCATTCCGCAAAGGGTAGAATATTGAATATTGAATGGGGAATGGGGCGGGGTGCGCGCTCCGCGCCAGTTATCCACAGCTTTATTTTATGGCATTGTGCTTTTTCTGCCAGCGTGGTACCCTTATTATTGTAAGAAGTTTTCTCTCAGTGCTTGCTTGACTGCTTGGTTCTGGTTAGGAAGAGGGCGAGGAGAACGGTCATCTTACGATTAGAATTAAGCAAAAATAAGTAGTATTATGGCAAAAAAATTGTACGTAGGGGGGATTCCTTACTCAACAACTGAGGATGATCTCAAAGTAGCGTTTGCAGAGATGGGCGAAGTTACTTCTTCAGCAATCATCATTGATAAAATGACTGGTCGCTCAAAAGGTTTCGGATTCATTGAAATGGCAAATGATGCAGATGCTGACAAGGCAATCACAGAAATGAATGGCAAGGATTTCCAGGGCCGAACACTTACGGTAAACGAAGCACGTCCTCTCGAGGAGCGCGCTCCACGTCGTGAGTTTGGTGGCGGAAATCGCCGAATGTAATTATGTGAAAAACAAAAAACCCTGAATCAGCTTGCGTCCAAGATTCTGCGGCCTAGCCGTGAATCTGAGGATTCAGAATCAGCTGATTCAGGGTTTTTTTGTTGTAAGATTTAAACTTATACACAGTCATCTATTACAGACGGCTTGCGCCATGTGGTATAATTAAGCCACGTTTTACCAGTTTAATTTTAGAAATTTATGAGTAAATTTATTATTGCAGGAATTATGTTTATGACTGTGCCGTTTGCTACTTTTGCGCAGACGTCAGCGACAACTGCCGTCCCAACAATTGATACGACAGTTGTAAAGTCGGGTCTTTTGCCGGGAGACCTCCTTTATTTCTTGGACAGATGGGCTGAGGCGCTCAATATGGCAATCACAATAAATAGTGAAAAAAAGGCTCGCAAGCATCTTGAATATGCTTTGGAGCGTGTTGCTGAAGTGGATGAGGTTTTAAAAAAGCCTACCGCAAAACTTGAGCATGTTGAAAAAGCTAAATCAAATTTTGAAGAGCGTGTCGCAAAGGCAGCAAGCATTGTAAATGAAGAAAAAAATAAGGGAGCAGATGTTGCCATCCTAGCGCGCGAACTTGATGACAAGCTTGATGATGCCAAGGAAACAATTAGAAAGGCGCTCAAGAAACATGAGTACGCATCTTCTGTCGCAGAGTCGGAAATCCGTGAAAAACTCGCAACTCTTTCTGTAGAGGATTCACAATTTAAGGGATTAACGCAGGCTCTGGAGTCTATTACAAAGGAAAAGAGTGATACAAAAAAAGAATTAGATGACCTAGATGCTGATATGGACGACGAGCAAGAGTTTTTTGAAGAGGCAATGGGCAAAGAACTTTCTGCTCAAAAGCATATGGAACAAAATGAGAATCGCATTCGCGAAAATGCGATTCGCGATATGGAGATGTCAGAAATAGATATTGACGGGATGGACATTGATGGAGACGATGTGGATGACCTTGAAGATATGATTAAAAGAGGTGAGAGAATGATGGATGACCTCAACATATAAAATATTTCTAGGTTTGTTGTATACAAGCATCGCAGTGGTTGTAGTGGCCACTGCGGTGCTTGCTGTACCTACTAAAAAAACCAATCAAACAAAGGTTTTACTAGGTGGTGAGGAAATAATAGTCACTATCGCAGACACACCCGCGCTTCGGCAGAAAGGACTAAGTGGTCGCAAGGGTCTTGATTCAAATGAGGGGATGCTTTTTGTGTTTCCAAAACCTGATTTTTATGGATTTTGGATGAAAGATATGCATTTCCCGATAGACATTATTTGGTTTGATGAAAATTATGGGATTGTCGATGTGTGGGAGCGCGCGAATCCAGAATCATACCCACAAATATACATACCGCAAAGCGAATCACAGTTTGTTTTGGAAGTTCAAGCAAATTATTTTTCAAATCATAATTTAAAAATTGGAAGTACATTCAAAATACTCCAATAGATTAGTGGTTTCACGGGACGCGGGTTTACAGTTAGTTTATTTTGTTTTTCACTGTTCATTTTTGTAGTTATCCACCTGTTGTAATTTTTATTTTGGGGTACAATGAGTAAACATAAAGCAGAGAATAGTAATTAATTAATTTTAAAAAGCATCTTATGCAAAAAAGTACCAAACAGGCTTCGAAGCCCGCACCGCAAGTAAAAAATAGATTGGAAATGAGTGTTAAAAAGCGTAGCGGTGAGGTTGTTCCTTATGATATTGAACATATTGTAAGCGCAGTTTATAAGGCGATGCAGTCCTCTAAGGAGGGTGAACGTAAAGAAGCCGAATATATAGCGCGTAAGGTGCAGTCAGAGCTTATCCGCATAGGGAAATTATTCAAAGGATTCGTGCCAACAGTGGAAGGAATCCAGGATATTGTTGAAAAAGAGCTTATTTTGGAAGAATTTGTAAAAACTGCTAAGGGATACATTCTTTTTCGTGAAAGACGCGCTCGAGCTCGTGATGCGAAGGGTGACATTCCAGAAGAGGTCAAAAAATCCGTTGCTGAAGGAAAGAAATATTTTCGCAATCCGATGTCGGAATTTGTGTATTATCGCACATACTCTCGCTGGATGCCTGAAAAGGGTCGTCGCGAGACATGGATAGAGACAGTAGACCGTTATGTTGATTTTATGAAGGAAAATCTAGGCGACAAGCTAGAAGCTGGTGAATATGCTGAAGTGCGCGAAGCAATCTTAAAGCAAGAAGTAATGCCTTCGATGCGACTCCTTTGGGGAGCAGGTGATGCTGCGCGCAAAACAAATGTGTGTGGGTATAATTGCTCATTCATTGCGCCATCGTGTACGCAGGACCTCGGCGAGATTATGTACCTTCTTATGTGCGGTACTGGAGTTGGATATACTGTCGAGAGTCAAAATGCTCAGGCTTTTCCTCAAATTAAAAAGCAAACTGGAAAGATGCTTCCAACTCATATCGTGGAGGATAGCAAAGAGGGTTGGGCAGACGCTTATATACTCGGTATGAACACATGGTTTGGCGGCACAGACATAAAATTTGACTATTCCAAGCTCCGTCCAGCAGGCGCTCGCTTGCTTACTATGGGTGGCAAAAGTTCTGGCCCAGAACCTCTTATTGCGCTTATGGAATTTTCACGCGAGCGAATTTTGAAGAAACAAGGACGCCGTCTTTCCAATATCAACCTTCACGACATTATATGCAAAATTGGTGAGGTGGTTGTTTCCGGAGGTGTTCGCAGAAGCGCGCTTATATCGCTTTCTGATCTTGATGATCATGATATGCGCCATGCAAAGGATGGACAGTTTTACCTCACTGATCCAGAGCGTATGATGGCAAACAATTCCGCTGTATATTGGCAAAAGCCGTCAAATACGGAGTTTTTAGATGAATGGGTGGCTCTGATGAAAGGAGGCTCTGGAGAGCGAGGTATTTTCAATCGTGGGTCTATTTCAAAACAAGTTCCCGCGCGTCGTTGGAAGACTCTTGAAAAAGATTTTGACACATGCGGTACAAATCCGTGCGGTGAGATTATCCTTAAATCAAAACAGTTTTGTAATTTGTCGGAAATTGTTGCTCGACACGAGGACACTAGTGAGACACTTTTGAAAAAAGCGCGCCTCGCGGCTCTTTTAGGAACATACCAGTCGTCTCTCACTAATTTCGGGTATCTTTCTAAGGAGTGGAAGGAAAACTGCGAGGAGGAGCGTTTGCTTGGCGTATCAATTACTGGGCAATGGGATTGCAAGGCAGTTCGCGAACCAGAGATAATGAAGAAACTTCGCGATGAAGCTGTCAAAATGAACAAAGAGTATGCAAAACGTTTCGGTATAAACGCTTCAACGGCAGTTACAGCAGTCAAACCTTCAGGCACAGTGTCACAGCTTGTTGATGCCGCATCCGGAATGCATCCACGCAATTCACAGTACTATATTCGACGTATTCGCATTGCTGCTACGGACAGTCTTTTCAAAATGATGAAAGATCAGGGCGTGTCGTTTCAACCAGAAGTGGGGCAATCAATGGAAAATGCAGTGACATATGTTCTCGAGTTCCCAGTAAAGGCTCCAGAAAAATCAATTTTTAAGAACGATCAAAGTGCGATTGATCAACTTAATTATTGGAAGATGGTAAAGGAAAACTTTACAGAACATAATCCGTCAGTTACTATTTCAGTAGGGGATGATGAGTGGATTACTGTTGCAAACTGGCTCTATGACAATTGGGATATGATTGGCGGACTATCATTTCTACCGCGTTCAAATCATGTTTACCGATTAGCGCCATACGAGGAAATTTCAAAAGAACAGTATGAAGCAATGGTGGGGAAATTCCCTGAGATTGATTTTGCAAAAATTGTGACATATGAACGCGAGGATCAGACGCAAGGCGCAAAGGAGCTCGCCTGTGTCGCAGGTGTGTGCGAGATAGCGTGAGCAGTTTAATATCAAAATAGTAAAACAGTAGAATATCGACCTAAAACTATTTGATTATTTATTATTTAATTATTAACTATCAAAATCATGGCAAAAGGAAGAGACGCGCATAAAGAAAAAAAGAAGCCAAAGAAGGAGAAGGCAAAGTAGTAATTACATCCTAAAAAATAAATAAAGCCGACCATAAAAAGTCGGCTTTATTTTCATTACGTGCAGAAGCCTAGACATTGACTTGATATATATATATACTTATCTCATGCAAAGCGGAGGCCAATTTGATTTTGAAGAAGAACAGCGCCCAGAATACAACCGCTCAGGTTCAAGGCTTTCAAGGTTGGTGGTAAGGTTGTCTGGCGGGCGAGTAGGTGAAACTCAGGCAAATTATGTTCTTGTGGGATTTGCGGTTATGGCTTTTGTTCTATCACTCCTTCTTTTCCCTAGTAACGCAGGAGTGTCACCAGTGCAAATACCCCCTGCTTTATGAGTATTTTTAGAAAATCAAAAGGATTTACTCTCATTGAGCTCCTAGTTGTCATCTCAATCATTAGCTTGCTTTCCTCTGTGGTGTTGGCGAGCTTGAATAGTGCGCGGGCGAAGGCCAGAGATGCACAAAGAAGTATAAGTATTCGCCAAGTACAAACTGCCCTAGAAATGTATTACCATGACAACGGTGGGACATATCCTTCTAGTGCAGATGTGGTGTTTCCAGGGGTATTAGCAACAGCTTTAGTTCCAACATACATAAAATTAATACCGACAGACCCTGTAAATACCGTTCCGTATCATTATTATACAGCATCACAAAACCCAGCATTGTTTTATGCAATAAGAATAAATTACGAAAATAAGCCAGCCTGCTATGTTTGCGCAGGACCTCTTTCAGTTGCTCCAGGTTGTTCGATAGCAGCAGGTCCTTATTATTGGGGAATTAGCATATGTCAATAATTTACATGTTAAATTTACCCATTATTTCAATCTACTCAAACTTATTGTTTTTTGTGTTACTCAATGGTATAGTTTTCTTCCATATCAGATGGTCGCTCCTGCGTTAGTGGGGGAGGAAAGTCCGAACACTCCCGAGCATCAGCAATGGTGCTTGGAGTAGGGTAGCGGGTAACGCCCGTCGAAAGTAATTTCAGAGGTGCGAGCAGTGACGCCGATGCCGAAAGGCTAGGATTCCTTCGGGAATATGTTCGTCGAAAGGCGAAAGTGAAACGGCTAAATCCTTACCTGGGTGCAAGGCCGTGCCGAGCACCAGCAATGGTGCTCGGAGTGCCGCTCGAGGGTGCGAGTAATCGCACTCCCAGATAAATGACCATCATCGAGCATCAGTAATGGTGCTTGGTACAGAATTCGGCTTATAGATATGGTATATGAAAGACCGCGGTATAAAAACCGCGGCCTTTCTTTTTTAGACTATGTGCGTATCTTATACTATCGGGAAAATACGTGTATAGTAAGTTTTTTGCACAGAGTGCGTCTTCTACTGTATACTCTGTATAATTATGGTTAAAAAACTCCTCTCATTTTTCTCACGCGAATGGAACGGGCTACATGAAGCAGCGTTTCTCTTAGGACTTTTTGCAATCCTGTCACAAGTGCTCGCTCTAATCCGCGATCGGTTACTCGCGCATCTTTTTGGAGCGAGCCAAACTCTGGATATTTATTACGCGGCATTTCGCATACCGGATTTTGTATTTGCTGGGGTAGCCTCTTTTATTTCGGCATTGGTTCTTATTCCAATTTTAACTAAAAAAGCAAACGATAGCGATGCGCGCGCGCAAAAGTTTTTGAATGACACGTTCACTGTATTTTTTTCAATACTCGTTGTTGTTTCTGTCTGTGTATATATTGCGACTCCGACTATTGCTAAGGCATTGTTTCCAGTGTTTTCTGGCGACGCGTTAAATGAACTTATTTTAATGTCGCGTTTGCTTTTGCTGTCCCCGATTCTTCTCGGACTTTCAAATCTTCTCGGTAGTGTGACGCAAATGCTCCACAAATTTTTTGCGTTCGCTCTTGCGCCGGTTCTCTACAATATTGGCATTATAGCGGGCGCTTTGTTTTTCTATCCGACATTCGGCGTAATAGGACTCGGTTGGGGAGTTGTATTAGGAGCCTTCATGCATTTCTTTGTGCATTTTTATATAAGCTCGCGAAATGGTTTTACATTGAGCATTTCGTTCATGCCGTCATTTATAGATATTTGGGAGGTGATTCGTGTGTCGTTTCCACGCACTATAGCGCTTTCCGCAAACCAGCTCGCGCTCTTTGCCCTAGTTGTCCTAGCTGCAAGTCTTCCGCGGGGTTCTATCACTGTGTTTAACTTTGCTCTCAATCTGCAATCAGTGCCAATTGCTATCATTGGTGTCAGCTACGCTACCGCTGCCTTTCCAGCGCTCTCAAAGCATTTTGCCGACGAGGAAATCAAAAAGTTTCTTGAGAAAATATTGACCGCCGCTCGACATATTGTGTTCTGGTCGCTTCCAGTGCTTGTGCTTATGATAGTGCTTCGCGCGCAAATAGTGCGCACTATTCTCGGGTCTGGTTCGTTTGACTGGACAGCAACAAGGCTCACGGCAGCGTGTCTTGCGATATTCACAGTCTCGGCAGTAGCGCAGTCCACAGGGCATCTTTTTGCGCGAGGATTTTATGCGACTGGCAACAACAGCATTCCTTTTATCACGAATGTGTTGTCTGCCATTGTGATAGGGGTGTCAGGATATGTTTTTTTGATTGGTTATGCTGGTTCTCCATTCATACAAGATTTTATCGGCTCGCTTCTTCGTGTTGAAGGTCTTACGGGCGCATCTGTTTTGATGCTACCACTCGCGTACACAGTTGGAATGCTTCTTAATACAGTGCTACTTATTTATTTCTTCCGAAGGCAGTTCGGTAGGTTTCTTTCTCCGGTTAAGGACACCTTGATGCATGGAGCGTTCTCGGCAATAATCGCAGGAGTTGTGGCGTACGAATTTTTGGAAATACTTGGACTCTATCTTGACCTTAATACATTCATCGGGATTTTTACACAGGGTTTGGTGGCTGGTGTCGCCGGACTTCTCACATGGTGGCTGATTTTGGAGCTTATGGGCAACGAGGAAGTTCGTGATGTTCGCACCGCTCTGCATCGCAAATTCTGGAAATCAAATGTGGTTATGCCAGACAAGGAGGAGATTTAGGACTGAATATTGAAGGTGGAATGTAGAATTTTGAATAAAACTAAAGGTGCGCGACTACGTCGCGCACCTTTAGTTTTCAAGGGTTTTGTGGTACAGTCTTTTAGTTATGGAACTAATCAAGATCCGAAACTTTTCTATTATCGCGCACATTGACCACGGCAAGTCTACTCTTGCAGACCGCATGCTTGAAGTGACTGGCACGGTGGAAGCGCGCAAAATGAAGGAGCAGGTTCTCGACTCTATGGAGCTTGAGCGTGAGCGTGGTATCACTATCAAAATGCAACCGGTGCGAATGGAGCATATGTACAAGGGAGAGAAGTATGTATTGAACCTCATTGACACCCCAGGGCACATTGACTTTGCATACGAAGTTTCTCGCGCGATGAAGGCGGTAGAAGGAACTATTCTTCTCGTGGACTCCACACAGGGAGTGCAGGCTCAAACACTCTCTGTTCTCGCTATGGCGCGCGATGCAGGACTCGTGATTATCCCCGCGGTTTCAAAAGTTGACTCTCCAATTGCGCGCGTGGACGAAGTAAAAGACGAACTCGCAAAACTTCTTGATATTAATACAAGTGAGATTCTTGAAGTGTCTGGCAAAACAGGGCAGGGGGTTCCGGAAATTCTTGGCGCAATTATTGAGCGCATCAAGGCTCCAGTTTCAGAAGGTGGCGTAGACGGGCCATTTCGCGCCCTCGTTTTTGATTTTGGATATTCAAGCCATAAGGGGATTATTGTGTATGTGCGTGTTCTAGATGGGAGAGCATCGAAGAACGACACACTGCTCTTTTCACAGGCGCGAGAAAAATTCGGCGCGCTCGGTGTGGGAATTTTCCATCCGGATATGGTGGACACTGACACTATTTCTGCCGGCGAAATCGGATATATTTTGACTGGGATTAAAAAGCCGGGTATCGCGACAGTCGGTGATACTATTACCACGCAAAAAGCTTCCGCCTCTCCGCTTGAAGGATATATGAAGCCACGCCCAGTGGTGTGGGCGTCTGTTTACCCAGAAAGTGCAGATGACTTTACTGTGCTTAGGCAATCCCTTGAAATTTTACAACTTTCTGATTCCTCACTTTCTTTTGAAGAAGAAGTTTCGGGTGTGCTTGGTCGCGGTTTCCGTTGCGGGTTTCTCGGAATGCTACATATGGAAATCGTGACGGAGCGACTTCGTCGCGAGTTTACTCTTGAGATTATTGTTACAACACCATCTATTACTTATGAGGTAGAAATGCGAAATAACGGGAAGCATGAGGTTATTTATTCAGCGCACCTTTTTCCAGATTACGGTTCAACAAGCAAGATTTTTGAGCAGTGGGTCAAGGTGAAAATTATCACTCCGCCAGCATATGTAAGCCCTATTATGACACTACTGTATGATCACGAGGCAATTGTGGGCGCTACTGAGCTTTTTGGAGACAACCGCACGGCTATTGAGGTAGAGATGCCTCTTCGTGAGCTTATGCGGAACTTTTTTGATGATTTAAAGAGTGTTTCATCTGGTTTTGCCTCGCTCGCATACGAGCTCGCCGGCAACCGCGAAGCTGATGTGGCGCGTTTGGATATTTTGGTAGCAGAGGAAATTGTGCCGGCATTTTCAAAGGTGGTTTCAAGACGCCGTATTGAAAAGGAAGCGGAGGATATGGTGGAAAAGCTACACGGCATTCTCCCTCGGCAACTTTTTAACGTGAAGATTCAAGGATGCGGGCTAGGGCGAATAATTTCTTCACGCTCGCTCACAGCAATGAAAAAAGATGTGACGGGATATTTGTACGGCGGTGATATTTCGCGCAAGAAAAAACTTTGGGAGAAACAGAAAAAAGGAAAAAAGAAACTTCAAGCGCAAGGAACTGTGGACATTCCTCACGAAGTATTTTTGAAAATGGTGAGAGGAGGGGAAAGTTAGGGGATTGAATGGGGAATGGGGAATGGGGAATGGGGAATGGGGAATGGAGACGTGTCATTGCGAGTACCCGAAGCAATCCAGAGCCCTTCCTAAAACCTAAAACCTCACACCTAAAACCTATTCCAGTTGGCTACCCAATTAGGCTCGGTGCGGCATACAGAAGCACCATACTTACAATTACGAGGAGAGCAACAACGACTCCAAACGTATTCCAGTATTTTTTGAATTTTTTGTCAAACATCATAACAGGGGGGGTGTAAGTTAATTGATATTTTATTATAATACTCTATAAGTGATTCCATTTCAAGAGCGAAAAAAATTAAGGAAAATACTGTATTCAAAGATATCCATCGTTATGCTCGCGGTGATGCTTTTCTTTGCTGGGAAAGGCGCATGGGGGATCCATCAAAAAGCGCAAATTGCAATTTCTGAGCGTAACATAGCACAGCGTTCTATGCTGGAGATGGAAGAGCGAACTGCCGAGCTTCAATCGAGTCTAATACATTTGAAAAGCGATATAGGAGTGGAGGAGGAAATACGACAAAAATATTCCGTTGTACGTCCTGGCGAGGAAGTAGTAGTTATTGTTGACGATAGAGCGAAAAAAAGCGAGAATAGTGAGGCTGGAATCGGAAATGGCTTCTGGCGAAGCATTGTGGATTTCTTTACGGAATCATAGGCTTGCGGGTATAGTTTAGTGGTAGGATGCGACCTTCCCAAGGTTGAGACCCGAGTTCGATTCTCGGTACCCGCACAATTTGAGACTTTAGGAGAAAAATCGGTCGCGCGCTGGCGCGCAATGCTGACAAAGGGGTGGGCAAAATCTGTTTCGGCCTTGCAGGCAAATGCGAATTCGGTGGGCGGGCTAAATGAGACGGAGACGGACTTATCAAGCAAAAGATGGTTCGTTCCAATTTTTTTGAAATAGTCACGAATTTCAAAAAAATCATCGCTCGAAACCAATTGCGTGGCTTTTTTCATATCTAAAATCCATTCCCGCAAAGGTTCGACCCAATTCTTTCTCTCCTGTCGAGCGGAGTCCATTTTGTGAGCGAGAGAGACTTTTTGCAAGAGAAGCTCGTCCTTTTTGGCGAGATAGTTTGCTTTTGGAATATCGCCATCGAGATACAGCGTGACCAAATTGTCCAGCTTCTCTTGTGTCTCTCGCTCGTTGACCCGTATCCGCTCGACAGTGCTTCCCGACGATAGAGTTTCCTCATTTTTCCATTTTTCTGTTTGCTTCGTCATATACTCTATCCAATCGTCGGGAAGTGAGATTTGTTGAAGCCGTTCCTTTAGTTGAGAGACGAGCTTTTCTTCTCGCAAATATCCTTGCTCACATTTTCCATTCTTTTTCGTGCAACGATAATACCTATACAAACCGCCATGACCTTTTGCCCACTGCGCGGTTATCATTCCTCCACATTCTCCACAACGAAAAAGACCTGTGAATGGGAAATCGTGATGCTTTTTTGATTTGCGAGGTTTCGCTCGAACTCTCAATCTTTTCTGTACAGCTTCAAATAAATCGGGAGAAAGAATTGGAGAAAAAGTGCCATCATACAATTCTCCCTTATGCTTTACGAAACCAAGATATGCTCTATTGGAAAGCATAATGGAGATGGCACTTTTGCTAAGTGGCGTGCCGTTCCGAGTAACGACGCCGTGTTCCGCAAAAAACTGCGATATGGACTCATAGCAATGTTTGCCCATGGCGAATTCTTCAAAAGCGCGCACAACAAGACGAGATGTTACTTCATTCGGTTCGATATTTCTCGTCTTAACATTATTTACATATCCAAAAGGCGCTTTTGTGAGCCATTCGCCACGGCGCAGTTTTTGGCGGATGCCTCGGTCAACATTTTGCTTTAAATTGTCAGAATAATATTTCGATTGACCGAACGCCACTTGTAACATGAAGAGACCTTGCGGGGTGGGTTCAAACCAAAAAGTCGGAAATCGCAAAGAAACAATTTTTGTCGTGTCCACGGCGTAGATGACGCGCCCGCCATCAATGGAGTTTCTCGCTAGACGATCGGGGTGCCATGCGAGAATACCCACACCATCCATTGACTCTATGCGCGACATCATTACGCCGAATTTCTCACGACCTGGTTTCTTTGCGCTTTTTGACTCTGTAAATTCCTCAAGAATTTGCAGATTTTCTTTACGCGCAAATTCACGAAGCTCAAAGAGTTGTGCTTCGATGCTCATAATTTGTTTGTCGTCATCCTCTGTGGATTTGCGCGCATAAAGAAAATATTTTGGTTTGGTCATAGATTTGTATTTAGATATGAAAAAAGAAAAGTTCGTCTCCGTCTCATTTCTGCACCCGTTGCCCGCCCACCGAATTCGCATTTGCCTGCAAGGCCGAAACAGATTTTGCCCACCCCTTTGTCAGCATTGCGCGCCAGCGCGCGACCGATTTTTCTCCTAAAGTCTCAAATTGTGCTGTATTGCTATGCTTTGCGCGAACCTACTTCGAACAGGATGGGGACTAACGCCCGCTCGGAGCGCGTGGTAATTCAGTACCAATGCATACGCTCGGATAGTGCGGAAACTCTAATCATTCCGCCAACGCCTCGGGATACCTCGGCGTTCCGCCCTTCGCCCTCATCGCTTTTCCATTCTTTCTTTGTTTGGCGGGGGGATTTTTTTGAAAAGGTATGGCGATGAGGGCACGGGCAGCGGGAATCCCTATGTGCATTATACTGCACTATTGCAATACAATGCAAGTTTCAATACTATATATCTTATGCAATCAGGTAAAAAACTTGGGGAAAATTTGAAGAGGATACGCCTAGCGAAAAAAATGTCGCAGGGTGACCTTTCAAAAAGCTTGGGCGTAGACCGAGCGTATATCAGTAATATAGAAAATGGTCGAATGAACCCTACTCT
>DMXP01000002.1:56850-112713 GCA_003483855.1 Candidatus Yonathbacteria bacterium | reverse complement strand
ACTAAGTCCTGGACTTCCTGAGATTGGTTAGCGTTTAAATGCTGGGTCCAATAACATCGCGACCGCCTTGTCCATTTGCGGGTCAAGTTTCTTCTCAATATCCTTTTCAGTTAGTTCTATCTTTACATCTGGTTCAAGTCCATTTTCAGAAATTGATTTACCTTTTGGAGTGAGCCAACGAGCTATAGTAACTTTGAGCGAGGTTTCTGACGTGATTTCAATAAGCTCTTGCACCGAACCTTTTCCAAAACTTTTTTCACCGACAAGCTTTGCTATGCCGTGCTCGTGGAGAGCTCCTGCGAGAATTTCAGATGCTGACGCCGAGCCTTCGTTGATAATAATCACCATTTTTAGGTTTTCAGTAAACACATCATAACCCGCGCTTCTCTCTGCTTTTTGTTTTACACTCGCGCCAGAGTCTTCAATGACTACTGTTTTGCCTAATGGAAGGAAGAAGCTTGCCATATCAACAGCGGACTCTAGATATCCACCAGGGTTATTGCGAAGGTCAAGCACAAGCTTGTCAGAATCAGACTGAATAAACTCGCGAAGCGCATCGCGGAAGAGGCTTGCGGAGTTTGCGGAGAAATTGTAGAGAGAGATTACAAACACGCCGTCATCGCGAAGCTTCGTGTCTATTGTTGGAATATTAATGACATCGCGAGTCACTTTGATATCCTCAATTCCACCGTTTCGTTTTATAGCGAGCGTAACTGTCGTTCCGCGTGGCCCGCGAATATGTTTGATTGCTTCCTCTACTGTCATTCCGCCAGTGTAGAGCTTGTCAATTTTCAAAATCTGATCGCCTGGTTGAATCCCTGCTCGTTCTGCGGGCGTGTTTTTTAGAGGAGCCACAACTGTGAGTACTTTGTCTTTAATCGCTATTTCCATTCCAACACCTTCAAAACTTCCGCGCACCTCCTCCTCAAAAGCCGTCGTCTCCTTTGGTGGAAAAAAAATAGTGTATGGGTCGCCGTATGATGCTGTGAGGCCTTCTATTGCTCCGTACACTTTTTCCTTGTTTGTAGGAGCAGACGAAGAAGCAGTTGTTGCGACAAATCGCTCGTTGAGCGTCTCAATGGTTTTCCAAAAAGGCGCGAGGTCCAAAATATCTGAGGACGTTGCTATCGTGTTTTTTGAAGCATTTGTGACCGCGGATTTTTCCAGCCCAGATTGGATACCCAGACTATACGCCCCCACGAGCGCAATAACTGAAATTGCGATAATAAATGGCTTGCTAACAGGTATTTTAAGTTTCATCTTCTGTAGTATCGCAAAAGTTGAGGGTCTGGTCAAACATGTTGAGTAAATATTCCCCCTATGTACGTATTTGTCCGATATAACTGGGTACAATATTCTCTGCGTTCGCTCAGAAATACAAACTCCGTGTTTGTATTTCTCTCACTTATTTGAGAATAGTATATTATACGTACATTGTGGGGTCGTGTCGCTATTTAATATTGAATAGTATCCAAGATGCGAACCTGTTGATTCGTGAATGTTGAAATGGTAGAATATTTAACATGATTTCAAGATACAAATACAAGGACCTCGTTTGGGTTGACGTGCAGTCGCCAACACAAGAGGAAGTTCGAACACTGATGGAGGAGTTTGATATTCACCCGCTTGTTGCTGACGAGCTCTTGGGGCCGACGCTTCGCCCAAAAGTAGACCTATATCATAACTTCATTTACCTAATATTGCACTTCCCAACCATTTCTCACAAGCACGATGGCGGAGAGGATCAGGAGATTGACTTCATTATCGGCAAAAAGTTTATCATAACTGCTCACTACGATCACATAGACCAACTTCATGAATTTTCAAAGGTGTTTGAGGTGAATTCAATTTTAGATAAATCAAATATTGGCGATCATGCTGGATTTATTCTTTTCTATATTTTGAAGGACCTCTACAAATTGATGGACACAGAACTTGACCACATCAATCAGGATTTCTTTGAAATACAAGCAAAAATCTTTAGTGGAAACGAGCGCGAAATGGTAAGCTCTATCTCGCATCTCAACCGCGACCTTTTGAATTTCAAACAAATTATTCGTCCGCACAAGGAGGTTCTTGAATCATTTGAACTTGCAGGAACAAAATTCTTTGGACAAGATTTTGCGTATTATCTGAGAACTATCGTCGGTGAGTTTTATAAGGTTTCCTCAATTTTAGACGGGCACCGCGAGACCGTGCTTGACATTCGCGACACAAACGACTCTCTGCTCACCACAAAGACGAACGACATAATGAAGCTATTGACCGTATTGTCATTTATATTTCTCCCTCTTTCGTTTATTGGTGGGCTTTTCCAGATCGGAGCTCTCGGCACGCCGATTCTTGATAACCCAAATGCCTTCTGGATGATCCTTTCTGGGATGGCAATATTGGGAATTATACTCGCCCTATTCTTTAAGATTCGTAAATGGTTCTGATGTCGTGATCCATGTTTAACCACAATCGCATGAAGAGAGAACTGCCTGCCTGCCAAAATGCCAAAATTTCTGCTACAAATTATTCAGTGTTTGTCGACGTATCACGATATGCCTCCTCCCACTTCATAATGTTCGCAAGAAGTTTTGGTATTTAATCATACATTAAACATGAACCACTACCTTAAACTTTTTAATACACTTACTCGCTCTATTGAAAAATTGGAGCCTATTCACGACCGAGAGGTGCGGATGTACAACTGCGGTCCTACTGTGTACGGCTTCGCGCATATCGGCAACTTACGTTCGTTTGTTGTAAACGACGTGCTTCGTCGCGTACTTGAATATACAGGACATGATGTAAGGCAAGTGATGAACATTACTGATATTGACGACAAAATGATCGCGCGCGCGAATGAGCAGGGTATTTCTATTCACGCGCTAGGACTGGAATATGAAAATTTTCTTTTCGCTGACCTTAAATCATTAAATGTTCTCACTCCACATAAAATGCCTCACGCCACTAATCATATTGGCGGTATGGTCGTGATGATAGAAAAACTTTTGCGTGAAGGGTTTGCGTACAAAGCGTCCGACGGTATTTATTTTGAGGTCGCAAAGGCAAAAAATTACGGCGATCTCGCGCATCTGGACATGGACGCCGAGACAGAATCGCGCGTGGAGGGCGCGTTGGATAAAAAATCCCCTCGTGATTTTGCTTTATGGAAATTTGAAACGTCCGATGACTACGGCAACGCATACGATGCCTCGTTTGGGCGTGGGCGCCCTGGGTGGCACATAGAGTGCTCCGAAATGGCGCGAGATACTTTAGGCGATACAATAGACATCCACACTGGCGGAGTAGATCTTATTTTTCCACATCACACAAATGAAATAGCGCAGTCAGAAGCATTCAACGGAAAACCATTTGTGAAAATATGGCTTCATAATGAGCATGTGATGGTTGACGGACAAAAAATGTCCAAGTCCCTAGGAAACTACACGACACTAAAGACAATAACAGAAAGCGGTTTTTCACCACTTGCCTATAGATACTTTGTGATAGGGGCTCACTATCGTTCAAAACTTAATTTTACATTTGAAGCGCTGGAAGGCGCGCAAAATGCTCTAAGAAAACTCACAGAGCATATAGGGGAGGAAGTTGGTTCTGTAAACAAGGATTATCAAGAGCGTTTCCGAGATTTTGTAACACAGGATTTGGATACGCCACGCGCTCTTGCCCTAGTGTGGGAGGTTGCAAAAGACGCATCTCTCTCTCCTGCAGACAAAACCGCGACGCTTTTAGACTTTGACCGCGTGTTTGGATTAGGGCTTGCGACTCGCAAAAAGGAAACTATCCCAACTCATATCAATGCGCTTGCTAAATCACGCGAAGAAGCGCGCGAAAACGAGGATTGGGTAAAATCCGACAAAATACGCGATGAAATTAATTCTCTTGGTTGGACCATTGAAGACACCGATAAAGGTCCTAAGATATCTAGAATATTGAATATTGAATATTGAATGTCAACAAGAACCCGCCAAAAAAAGCGGTTTTTTGTTGATTAATTCTACATTCTTGAATTAGCAAATTCTGAATCAGCAGATTTCACGGCTTGGCCGTAGACTCTTGGACGCTAATTCTACATTCTGCCCTTGTCCACCTCTTTTCCCCTGTTTTGCCCACAGACTAAGGTTCCGAACGTAGTATTCTCATGCTAAGATAGCCTTTATGGCAGATGTTAAAAACAGACAATTCAAGACGCATGAGCTCAGGATTCCTCCACAGAACATTGATTCTGAAAAAGCTCTACTTGGCTCCCTTATGCTCCGTCCGGACGGAATGTACGACGTGGCAGATATGGTGACTCGCGAAACCTTTTATGTGGACAAACACCGCATGGTATTTGACGCTATGCTCGAGCTCCACACAAGGCATGAGCCCATCGATCTACTTTCTGTGTCTACGCGCCTCAAGGAGCGTGGCAAGTTTGACAATATTGGCGGTGGTAGCTACCTTACTGAGCTCGTGGACTCTGTTCCCTCTTCTACAAACGCAAAGCATTACGCTGAAATCATTCAGCGAAAATATATTTTACGCACACTCATTGATGCAGCCGCGCACATTTCAGAGCTTGGCTATAATGAAGTTGAGCAAATTGAAAATGTGTTAGACGAAGCAGAAAAGAAAATATATTCTGTCACGAACTCTAGTGTTAGTAAAAAATTTATTGGACTCAAGGATACTCTAGAAGAAGCGTGGGAACGTTTGGATAAAATGCACAAAACTGGAGGTGAGCTTCGCGGTGTCCCGTCTGGTTTTGCTGAGTTAGACACACTTCTGTCAGGTTTTCAAAAGTCAGACCTTATTATTCTCGCTGCGCGCCCATCTATGGGTAAAACAACGCTCGCCTTGGATATCGCGCGTCAGGCGGCAGTCCATCACAATATCCCTGTTGGTATTTTTTCACTAGAAATGAATACTCAACAGTTAGTAGACAGAATGCTTTCTGCGGAAGCGCGCGTGAATGCATGGAAGCTTCGAACAGGAAAGCTATCACTAGATGAGGACTTTGACAAACTTCGCAACTCTCTCGATAGACTTTCAAAGGCGCCTATTTTTATTGACGACCAATCTGGTAATACTATTATGAAAATGCGTTCTGCTGCGCGAAAGCTGAAGAGCGAGCACGGGCTCGGGCTAATTATAGTGGACTATCTTCAGCTTATGAACACCGCGCGTCATTACGACTCTATGGTGAACCAAGTTACAGAAATTTCGCACTCACTCAAGGGGCTAGCAAAGGATCTTGATGTCCCAGTGATTGCATTATCTCAGCTTTCTCGAGCGCTTGAGTCTCGTGGGGGCAAGCCGAAGTTGTCTGACCTTCGTGACTCTGGTTCTATTGAGCAAGATGCTGATGTGGTGATGTTTATCCACCGCGAGGATAAGATGGATAAAAATGCCGAAAAAACAAATGTTGCTGAAATTATCGTAGAAAAGCACAGAAACGGGCCGGTTGGAGCTATTAAACTTTACTTTGACGAGGAAAAATCAACATTTATGTCGATTGATAAAAACCACGAGTATAATGGTGTAACCCGTCATGCTGGAGGAGATTTTGAAGAGTTCTAATTTTCCAAAATGAGCAACATTGATACACTTGCGCAATTGTTTATGAAATTCCCAGGTATTGGAACACGCCAGGCAAAGCGTTTCGTTTATTTTCTGCTTGCCCAAAATCCGAGTTTTGTTGATACTCTTGCTAAGGAAATTTCAGAACTTCAGAAAAATATTACACAATGCACCTCGTGTTTTCGTTTTTATCCTCGCGTTGGCGAATCAGCAGATTCGCGTCTTGGACGTGGACTATGTTCCGTGTGCGTGGATGACGCAGACAGCGCGACTCTTATGGTTGTAGAAAAGGACACCGACTTTGACAGCGTGCGTAGGAGCGGTAGCTACGCGGGGAGATACTTTATACTAGGTGGCACCATTCCTGTTCTTGAAAAAGATCCTGCTTCAAAGATTCGTATTCGTGAGCTTTTGGAACGGATTGAAGGTTCGGCAACCGATGGACTAACAGAGATAATTCTTGCTCTATCTGTGAATCCAGAAGGAGATTTTACGCGCGATTATGTTTCGAAGGCTCTCACTCCTCTCGCAGGACAGCTTGGCATCACCATCACCACTCTTGGTCGCGGGCTTTCCACAGGCACCGAGCTTGAGTATTCCGACGGCGATACCCTCCGCCACGCGCTAAAGAATCGTGGATAGAATATAGAATATGGAATGATGTGAGAATAGGGTTAGTTGCCGTAGGCAACTAACCCTATTCTAAATTCAACATTCAAAATTCGATATTCTATCCAAAGAGTTACTTAATCGCGTCAATCGTTACCTTCATAAAAGGCTGACGATGTCCGTTTTTCTTGAAGTAGCGGGACTTGTTGCGGTAGCGGATGACAATCACCTTCTTGCCACGTCCTTCCTCTGCGAGGGTTGCGTGTACTGAGGCGCCTGTAACCACTGGCGCGCCAACGAGGGTCTTTGAGCCGTCGTTTACAAGAAGAACCTGGTCAAAGACGATTTTGTCTCCAACTTTAGGCTCTCCAGGGAGCTTCTCAATAAGGAGGGTTTCGCCCGGAGCGACCTTGTATTGCTTGCCACCTGTCTGTATTACTGCAAAATTCATAGTCCCCGTATTCTACACTAAATAAAACGAAATGCAAGCCCTATCCTCCTCCCACAGAGGTCCGACATCTGTGGGAGGAGGATTCCCTTGACAAAACAACGCTTTTTTGTTATGTTTGGCCTAGGATGACCTGATGCCTCACCCTCCCGAGGCTAAAGGAAAATCCTATCATGTGGAGATTAGCTTTTGAGGTACGGGTTGAGTATGACTCCCCTCTCTCTTGTGACAGATCCATATGATGCACCCTTAGGTCCCCACTTTTTACCACAATGGGATAATATGACCACCCCGAGACGCTCCCCCCTTGCGTTTCGGGTTTTTTTTTTGCCACAAAATAGAGATTAAGAATAATGAAATGAAAATGAAGGAGGGATATTTTTATTCCTCAATCGCAGGTTTTTCAATGAGGAGAGGATCGATGCTTGCCGTCTCGCCTGTAATCTTTACCATATCTTTGTCCACCTTTTTAAGCTCTTTGTAGGCCGTATTGTAATGATTTACAGTTGTGCCAAGGGTGCTTCCCAACTTTTTCATATAATCCTCGTAAGCAACAAGGTGCTTGCGGAGCTCCTCCACACGGCCAATAATGAGCTGTGCAGACTCCTCAATCTTGAATGCGCGAAAACCATAAAGCACTGACTGCAAATATGCGGAAAAAGTCGTCGGCGAAACTATAATCACTTTCTTTTCGTTGGTCGCGTAGTCGATGAGGCTCCTAGTGTTTACCTTCACAGCGCCAACTTCATTTACAAGAAGGTCATAATAAATCCCCTCCGCGGGAATAAACATAAAAGCAAACGGAAGTGTTCCTTCGGATGGACGAACGTATTTTGCAGTTTCATCAATACGTTTTTTAAGATCGCTTCTAAAATCTTTTTCCAATTCCTCTTTGCGCGCTCCGTCAGTTTCATTTACAACTCTATTGTAATTATCAAGAGAAAACTTTGCGTCCACGGGAATCATTCCGTCTTTTGTAATTATAACGGCATCAACTGTTTCTCCACTTTTGAACTGATACTGAAGCTTATACGCTGTCGGTGGCAAAATATTTGAAAGAATGAGTTCAAGCGCCGCCTCGCCCAAGTTACCCCTTTGTTTTTGATGAGTGAGAACTTTTTCAAGATTTTGAAGCTGGTCTGTGATACCCAAAACTTGCTTGCTTGTTTCATTTGCAGTCGTCATTTCTTTTGCAACGTTTGAAAGATTTCTTTCTACTTGTTCGTTGATTTCGCGAATGAGTTTTTGGGATTCGCTAAACTGCATATGCACCGCCTGCTGCATCTCCTTGTTTGAAGAGCCGACTTTTGCGTCTACTGTTTTCATAAAATCTCCGAGTTGCGCCTGAAAGTTGCCTAGCTGATTTTGAATAAGCATCAAAGCGTCGCCTTGCGGTTCTGCATTCGCGTCGCTTTGCTTTCGCAAAAATGCCACAAAAATAAATGCAACGATTGCGCCTATTGCTAACCCGATAAAAATGAGTAGAATTGAGTCCATAGTTAAAATCCGTACGCGCTACCTAGTGTAGATAGAAGCACCGGTATTGTAAACATAAGTCCGACAAGCGGGAGTACAAAAAGCGCAAGTGTCGCATAAAAAGTCCACAGAAAATATTTGCGTGTTTTTTCAGTTGAAATGTACACCTTTTGCAGTAGTTCGTCCTGTGCTTGAAGTCGGTTTAAAAATTCTTGCTCCATATAAACATTCTACTACATATGATGCATAAAAAAAATCCCATACGAATTTCGTATGGGATTTGAATGAACATCTTGTTTATTTTCCACGATTGTTAGTTTTTTCTGTGTACATTTCATTGTCGGCGCGCTTGATCATTTCTTCGAGTGTTCGTGGCGCGCTTATTTCTGAAGTAGAAGCAATCCCGATTGAGGCTCTCAAAGGAATATATGAGCCATCGTCGCAAGGGATAGACACGTTCGTCAGATTGTCTTGCAACACACTGATAATCTTTACAGTCTTTTCGCGATTTACGCCGGGAAGCAACACAACGAATTCATCACCGCCCCATCGGGATATAATGTCAGCCTCACGAAAAGATTGTTTGAGCAAGGAAGAGAAAGTTCTTAGAGCGCGATCTCCACACTGGTGCCCATGTGTATCGTTGATTTCCTTGAAGCCGTCAAGGTCTATAAACAAAATCGAAAAATGCTCCGGTTCGGTTTGAGTGAGCTTCCCTTTTTCCATCATATGTTCGGCTCGTAAAAGAAGCGAAAAATGGTGGTTAATCTGCCCTTCCATCTCATACCGCGAAAATAGGTTTGTGAGATTGTCGTAAACTGCAAGTTTCCTTGTTTCCTTTACCTCCTGTTCAAGCATCCTTGCTCTTCGTCTTGATTCCTCGAGTTCAAGAATTGTAGAACGTAAGGATGTAAGCGCATCTTCGTATCGTAAATGAAGTTGCTGTATTTCTTTTTTCAACAACTCTATTTCGGTATCGCGTGATAAGAATACAAACCTACCAGACTGGTCAGACATTTTATACCTCCTGTATCTGTGTTTTTTGAGAAATAACTAACAATATCTCCTTCAAGATTAGCATGATTATAGATATATGTCAATGGTGGCAAAGCCATAAAAAAACCGTATACTGTAAGGAATAAATAACTGGTCTAACAATATTTTTTCACAATGTCTCTACACGAACAAATCAAGGGTGAAGTAAAGGAAGCGATGAAAGCTAAGGACGCTGTGCGTCTCTCTGTTGTGCGCAATATGGTTTCCGCGTTTACAAATGAGCTTGTTGCAACAGGCAAGACCCCGCAAGATACCCTAGATGATGCCGGCGTTTTAAAAGTCATCAAGCGTCTTGCAAATCAACGCAAAGATTCCATTGAGCAATTTATCAACGGCGGACGCCCAGAGCTTGCGGACAGTGAAAAAGCAGAACTCGCAATTCTTGAAAAGTATCTTCCCCCTCTCATGTCTCGTGATGAAATTAAAAAAATCGCGCTTGCAAAAAAAGAAGCATTCGGTGTTACGGACAAATCAAAAGCAGGTCAGCTCACAGGCGCCATTATGAAAGAACTTGCTGGTAAAGCAGATGGGGGTGACGTAAAGGCGGTGGTGGATGAACTGTTCTAATTTTTCTTAATTTTGCCACGAAGTTGTCGGTGAAAGCCTATAGCAAAACGGTGGGCTTCACTGTTGGCAAGGAGGATGACGCGGTCTCGTTCTTGAACGATAATCTCATTGCCGATGAAGCCTTTTGGCTTGTGACGTTCGTCCTTTACTACACCTACGACGGGGATTTGGATGCCCCACTCTTTGAGCGTCTTTTCAGCGGTGTTTACCTGTGCCTTCCCCCCGTCTACTACTATTAATTTCGGCATTGACCACTCGGTGTGGTTAAACCGACGCTCAAGCATTTCGCGTAGAGATGCGTTGTCGTCGTTTGTGCTTGTTTTGATTTTGAATTTTCTATAATCGCTCTTTTTTGGTTCGTTATCCTCCAGAACAACCATTACCCCCACTACATTTGTGCCAGAAATATGCGCGACGTCATACGCCTCAATGCGCTCAAAAAGGCCGGGGCTTTTTAAGAAGTCTGCCTTCAAGAAAGCCACATCTTGAATGTGATTAAGCGCGAAAATCATTTTTTTGATTCGTCCCGCTTCTTCAAATTTAAGATTTTTTGCAGAGGTTTTCATCTCGCGCTCAAGTCGGCTCACAAGAGTTTTTTTCCTTCCTTCAAAAAACATTTTTATACGATGAATTGTTTTTGCGTATTCTGTTTTTGAAATTAATCCCGCGCACACGCCTGGGCAAAGTCCAATCTGCGCATTGAAGCAGGGTTTGCCAGAGTTTGGTTTGCATTTGTTCCTAAATGGAAAAATTTTACGAACGATAGCGAGTGCTTCGCGCAAGACACTTCCTTGTGGAAAAGGACCGAAAATAGCTTTTAGGTTTGAGGTGTTAGGTTTTAGGTCAGCTTCGCCGAGCTCACGCCCGCGCATCGTCAGGACACGCGGAAAATCTTCTTTTGTGATGACCACATAATTAAAACTTTTGTTGTCTTTTTCTTTTGTGTTAAAAGGTGGTTGATGTTTTTTGATAAGGTGTGCCTCTAGAATTAGCGCTTCCAACACAGAATCGGTTTCTATAAAATCTACCGATTTTGCCTGCTCTACCATTTCAGCGATGATAGGCCCACGAGTTGCGATAAGGTTACGACGAAAATAGCTCGCAATCCGTGTGCGCAAAGAAGTCGCTTTTCCAATATATAGAATCGTGCGGGCAGATCCGCGAAAAATGTATATGCCAGGCTTATCAGGAAGTTTTGTAGTTAATTTCATCATATTGCAGTTTCTTAAATGAGAGTATATAGTAATTATAGAAACATGTCCTTAAACAAACAAATAGGGGGAAATCATGTCGTCTCGTGAAATAGTAGTCAGCCAACATTTGCCATTCTCGGTGCTGTTTCCGGAATTACACAAATTAGTCACCTGTGCATTAACGCGACACTTCCGTGTATTGCATCTTCGTTGCGTCGGCAAGCTTTTGGCGGTATGCGCCGAGAAATTGACGCGGTACGCCGTTGCTATACCTGAAAAAAAGGAGCGTTTTATCGCCTATATCGATATCAAGGACTTGCGATATGTGGGAGAAGAACGAATAGAAGGACTTGTGGTGTATTGGCGAAACAACATTAGCACGTATGATGATCCAGACATAGCGCGCGTCGCATGCCCACAAGTTTTTGAATATGTTCGTAATCAAGTGCTTGATAAGGAACCAGAGGATTCGTTGTTTTATCTTTCAGAGAACGACATCGCCTCCCTTGTTATGCTTATTACCAAAAATACGCACGTTTATTATAAGGGGAACAAATGGCTCTATAATGACATCTTGATTAATAAAACCTTTGAGCGTTGGTTTAACGAGACCAATTGACCGAAACGAGAAATAAATGAGTATTCAGCAAACGCTGGGTACTCATTTTCTTTTTAGTACTTTTTTCAGATACTTTCCTGTGTGAGAAAGCGGACTCGTGGCAATTTGCTCAGGGGTCCCACGCGCAACAATTTGTCCACCACCTTCTCCCCCTTCAGGGCCAATGTCTATAACATAATCCGCGCTTTTAATAACATCCATATTATGTTCAATAAGGATTACACTATTTCCTTTATCAACAAGTTTTTGTAAAATCTCAATTAGTTTTCGAACATCCTCGTAGTGAAGACCGACTGTTGGCTCATCAAGTAGATAAATAGTTTTTTCTACATGCGGACGATAGAGTTCAGAAGAAATTTTAACACGCTGTGCCTCCCCTCCAGAAAGCGTCGTTGCGGATTGTCCAAGTTTTAAGTATCCAAGCCCAACATCATTAAGCGTCTTTAGTCGGTCATAAATTGCTGGAATGTCTATAAAAAAATCCAATGCTTGTTCCACGTTCATTTCAAGCACCTCGTAAATATTCTTCTTTTTATATTTAATTTCAAGCGTATCTTTTTCAAAACGTTTGCCACGGCATACGTCACAGGTCACGTACACTGTAGGCAAAAAATGCATCTCCACAGCAATAGTTCCGTTTCCTTGGCATGTTTCGCATCGCCCACCCCTTACGTTGAATGAAAAACGACCCGGCCCCCACCCACGCAAACGTGCCTCGGCTGTTTCAGAAAAAAGATCGCGAATAAATGTAAATGCTCCAGTATAGGTTGCAGGATTAGAACGTGGCGTGCGACCAATGGCTGACTGATCTATCAAGACTGTGCGTGCTAGGTATTCTGTCCCTGTAAAACTCTCACAATTAAAAATATCATTGGTCCGATACTTAAACTCTAGTCGAGCCTGCAAGTTTCTATGTATTAATTCATACATAAAGGTTGACTTTCCAGAGCCGGAAACGCCTGTTATAGCAACAAGTTTTCCAAGTGGAATATCGGCGTTCATTCGTTTGATGTTAAAAATACTACCTTCGCGAATGCGAAGATGCCCTTTGTCAGTATCGCGTCTTTTTGGAATTGGTACAGAAATATCTCCACGCAAATAATCAAGCGTGAGCGATTTGTATTTTTTTGTGTTAGTTATGATTTCGTCCAAGTCGCCTGAAACTACTATTTCTCCTCCGTGCACACCAGCGCCAGGGCCAATGTCCACCATATAGTCAGCAGCGAAAATAGTATCCTCGTCGTGTTCAACCACAATGATTGTGTTGCCTATATCGCGAAGCTCCTTGAGAGTTTTGATGAGGCGGTCGTTGTCGCGCTGATGAAGTCCTATTGTTGGCTCGTCCAAAACATAGAGAGCTCCGACAAGACGGGAACCAAGCTGTGACGCAAGTCGAATACGCTGACCCTCTCCCCCCGAGAGCGTCCCAGCGCGACGGCTGAGTGTGAGATAGCTCAAGCCCACTTCCAACATAAATGAAAGACGATTCTGGATTTCCTTAACCACTGGCACAGAAATGTCGCGATCTCTCGCAGAGATTTTCAATGTAGCGAAAAAATCAGATGCGTCTTGAATGGACATGTTTACGAGCTCAACAATATTTTTTCCGCTCACAAAAACATTGAGCGCTTCTTTTCGAAGACGCGCTCCGTCGCAGTCTGGACATTTTTCGTTCCCAAAAAAATGCTTTGTACCAAGCCCGTTACAAAGAGAGCATGCGCCGTATGGGGAATTGAATGAAAAAAGTCTCGGCTCTATTTCAGGGTATGAAAAACCGTCGTTTGGACAGGCAAAGCGGTTAGACATTATAAAGTCCTTAATATCACCCTTTGCATTTGATAGCACAATGCGAACCAAACTTTGCGATTCATCTATAGCTTTCTCTACTGCTTCACCGAGACGCTCTCTCCCTTTTTCTTTTCCTTTAAAATCTGCAAGTAGAATTTCATCCACTAGTACATCAATCTCATGCTTCTTTGTTTTTGAAAGTTCAATTTTCTCACGGAGATTATGCATCACCCCATCCACGCGCACCATCAAATATCCTTTGCTTAATAGATCATAAAGAAGCTGATAATATTCTCCCTTGCGTCCTCGAACAAGCGGAGCAAAGATACGGATGGAAGATGCCTTTTTCCCCGAATCGCCCTTCATCTCATCCATTATGAAATTAATAATTTCCTCGGTACCAAGACGCTTGATTTCCTGTCCACAGACCAGACAGTGTGGTTTACCAATGCGCGCGTAAAGCACACGAAGGTAGTCGTATACTTCGGTGATGGTTGCCACTGTAGAACGTGGGTTCGATGAGTGGGATTTTTGGTCTATGGAAATAGATGGAGAAAGACCTGTGATTTCATCCACATCGGGCTTCTGCATCTGATTCAAAAACTGTCTTGCGTATGCCGAAAGAGACTCAACGTAACGACGCTGACCCTCTGCAAAGATGGTGTCAAAAGCAAGCGATGATTTACCAGATCCCGAGAGTCCAGTAAAAACTATCATTTTGTTGCGTGGCATCTCTACGCTGATGTTTTTCAGATTGTGTGTGCGAGCACCGCGGACTGTGATTTTGTCGAGATGCTTATTTTTTTTATTTTCAGCCATAGTGAATAAGGTACATAGTATACCAGATTTTCTTAATTATGGCAATTGCTGTTGTTGAGCATGGTCATTTGTGATAGTATCCTATTTAGCAAGGAAATCTTCTTAAAATACAAATAGGGGGTCAAGATGAAAAAGTATCTTGTATTTGTAATTGTTCTTTTGTTGCCAATGCATGTTCATGCAGAAGCAATCTGGACAGGTAGTATCGGTGTTGGGCAGATGGCAGTCCTCAACACATTCAGGCAGTCAGACACCGAAAAGCAGATTTCAAACGCTACGGGTATCATTAATAATTCAGATATAAAGAATAAAACGACGTACAAATCGTTAGCTCTTGGTCGCTGTTGGAATGAGATTTTTTGCATAGAGGCAGCATATTTGTGGGGAGCTCGCTTTAGTAAAAGTCTCTCAATTAATAATACAGGCATAGGTGTTATAAATGTTAACGGGTCAGCAGTAAATTTTAACGCCCTGCCTGCGAATATTTTTGTTCGACAGGATGCAGATGTTACGGCGTCACAATTATCTGCATTATTGAAATTACCCGCCAGTGATTATGTTGATATATTTGGGAGAGTTGGTTTTTATGAATATAACGTAAAAACGACCACCAGGATTTTACTCCCGGACACATCAACCTTTCTGGCAGATGAAAGCAAGTACAGAGGAACTACTCCAATGATAAGCGTTGGAGTAGACGCTAAGTTTCCAAACAAAATATCACTCAGGTTTGAAGGGCAAAGAACTGGAGCATTTAGCATTTTTTCAGCTATACTCGTTTATGAATTCAAATAGACAGGGTCATTCAATAGCGGTAACGATATATATCGTTACCGCTATTTTCTTATTTCAAAAGTTGCTCTCTAAGCATTGCGATTTCATCTCTTAAGATTGCTGCGGTTTCAAAATCCAGCTCCTTTACCGCTTTAGACATTTCTTTTTCTTTTAATTTCAATAGTTTTTGGGGGTCTTTTATAAATACTTGGGCGTCAATGTCCAAATTCATTCGCACTGCTTTCATATGGTCTGTTTCTAGATGCTCGGTGATGTCCTTGATTTGTTTGATGATAGTTTTTGGGGTTATGCCGTGCTCTTTGTTGTAGGCAACCTGAATAGCGCGACGGCGACTTGTTTCGGAAACCGCGCGCTCAATAGAACCAGTAATTTTTTCCGCATACAAAATTACACGTCCTTCTACGTTTCGCGCCGCGCGACCAATAATCTGAATAAGCGATGTTTCTGAACGAAGGAAACCCTCTTTGTCTGCGTCAAGAATCCCAATGAGTGTTACTTCTGGCAGGTCTAGGCCTTCTCGGAGTAGGTTTACACCCACGAGGCAGTCAAAAGTACCCTTTCTGAATGCGGTTAGGATTTGGATACGTTCTAATGTTTTGATGTCGCTATGCACATACTCAGCCTTGATTCCCTCTCCTTTTAAATATTCTGAAAGGTCCTCAGCCATTTTTTTAGTAAGGGTTGTTGCTATCACGCGTCCACCTTTTGAAACAGCAATTTTTGTTTCAGCGATGAGGTCCTGAATTTGTCCTTTGTAATGCCCTTTCTCCAATATCGGGCGAATAGAAATCTCAGGATCAATTAGGCCTGTTGGACGAATTACTTGCTCCACAACCTGTTCGCTATTTTCTTTTTCATATACGGATGGCGTTGCGGATGTAAAAATCATTTGCCCAACGCGCTCGTGAAATTCCTCGGAACGAAGTGGTCGGTTATCTATTGCAGAAGGCAAACGAAAGCCAAACTCCACAAGAGTTTTTTTGCGCGATTGATCGCCTGCGTACATTCCGCCTATTTGTGGAATTGTTACGTGTGATTCATCTATGATAGTTAGGAAGTCAGGGTCTCCGTCTTTAGTTTTTGGGAAGTACGACAAAAGCGTATCAGGAGCAGAGCCTGCGCTACGCCCAGACATATGCCTTGAATAGTTCTCTATGCCACTACAGTAGCCAACTTCGCGAATCATAGCCAAGTCGTACGTGGTGCGACGCTTTAATCTTTCAGCCTCAAGTAGCTTCCCCTCCTTCTCAAATTTCTTTAGTTGAGTGTCCAGCTCTTTTTTAATAACTTTTATTGCGCGCGATTTTTCAGCTTCATTGGTTATGAAGTGTTTTGCGGGGAAAATAAAAATTGATTCCGGAGTGTCTACGATTTTCTGTGATACTGGGTCAACTTTGTTGATTGACTCAATGCCTGATTCTGCAGAATCATGTCGCGCAGTGTCCGTTGAAGTGCGACCCATTGTGATACTCCACACTATCTTTTCTGATACTGGCATTATTTCTATAAGAGCGCCGATAGAGCGAAATGTTCCGGGGGTAAGGTCGGCGTTCGTACGTGTGAAGTGAATGTTGATGAGCTTCTGCATGAGCGACTTACGGTCAATTTTTTGGCCCGACAAAAGCTTCATATTTTCCTTTTCGTATTCTGCGGGTGAACCCAAGCCATAAATACACGAAACAGAGGCAACGATAATCACATCCTTGCGAGTAAGGAGCGCCTGCGTGGATGCGTGACGTAGGCGGTCAATTTCCTCGTTAATCTGCGCGTCCTTTTCTATATATGTGTCCGTCGTCGGCATATACGCCTCTGGCTGATAGTAGTCGTAGTAAGAAACAAAGTAGTGCACCGCATTGTCGGGGAAGAATTCCTTGTACTCTTGCGCTAACTGCGCGGCGAGGGTTTTGTTGTGCGCGATGACAAGTGTCGGTTTGCCGACAGAAGCAATGACATTCGCCATCGTAAAAGTTTTTCCGGAGCCGGTAACACCAAGCAAAGTCTGCGCGCGCATCCCTTTTTTAAGCCCAGTCAAAAGCTCCTTAATCGCCTTTGGTTGGTCCCCATTCGGAGGAAACGGCGCTTTTATTTTGAAGATGTTAGGATTCATACGTTAAAGTTGTTATACAACTTCTCGCCCCGTAGCTAGCCGAGCCTTGCGAGGATATGGTACTGGGGTCCCCTACTGGAGGCCAATCTGATTTTATTTTAAATGTAGACATAACGGTAAGGTTGACAATATACCATAGAATGGTAGTTTTAGGGAGGATACATTTAAATAATCAGATAAAGGAGGACGTTATGAACACTGAGTCGCTGGCTGATAATCACTACCCTGAAATACTTAAATTTTGCAACTGGCTGCAAAAAGAACACGAAGAGCGAGGATTACAGTACGTTAAGCTCTCGTTAAAAGGTCCTTCTGTTGATATGAAAATATCACTACCTAACTCACCACCACCAGACCCGAAGAATTTTGAAAACTGGTTTGGAAGATCGGCAATGTTTACTCCAAAGATGGCTGTCGCGCTCAGAGGTTACGTTGTTTCGTGCGCAAAAACAGAAGCCTTTGATTATTTTGAAAATGTTTGCACTGAGTTTAACTGTATAGAGGAGCTCGTCGCGAAAGGAGAAACAAAGCAACTCCCCGGGCTTATCTAAAAGCAGCATAACCAACACAGGCGTACTAGTACGCCTGTGTTTATTTTTTGTAGTAACGAGCGAGAAAATCTGTTTTAAGTGTATCAAACGTGTCATCTAAAATTGCTTCACGCATTTGATCAACGAGCGTCACAAGGAAGCGGAGATTGTGAATTGAGCCAAGAGTTCCCGCGAGCATTTCATTTGAACGGAAAAGATGTGAAATATATGCTCGTGTGTAATTTTTACAAGTATAACAATCGCACTCACTGTCTACTGGGGTGAAGTCTCTAGTAAATTTCGCATTACGAATATTTATTTTCCCATCTCTTGTGTGGAGTGTGCCGTTTCTCCCCATTCGCGTAGGAGCAACGCAATCAAAAAGATCACAGCCGTTTTCAACCCCGCCAAACAAATCTTCTGGCTCACCGATACCTAGGAGATGGCGTGGTTTGTTTTCTGGAAGGATTGCGTTCACCCACCCTACTGCTGTCGTCATATCGTCTTTATCAAAGGAACCACCAATGCCGTAACCATCAAAATCCATTGCTCCCAATACCCTCGCGCTCTCCTCACGAAGATCCCTGTGCCGCCCACCCTGCACCACACCGAGTAACGCTTGCCGATTTTCCCCACTTGGACGTCGGGTTTCCAAGTGCTTGTGCGCATCAAGGCTACGCTTTGCCCAGCGGTGTGTGCGCTCCATTGCTTCTTTTTGGTATTCATACGGAGCCATTGGCGAGGTGCATTCATCAAAGGCAAAAAACATATCTGCGCCAAGGTTGTGCTGAATTTCCATTGAACGCTCTGGTGTGAAGCGGTGCACGCTTCCGTCCTTGTAGGATTTAAATGTCACGCCGTCTTCATCAATCTTTGCGAGCTTGCCGGCCTCGTCCTCTTTCTCAACTTCCTCACCCGTAACGACTTCTTGGGGGACTTTAGAGAGCTTCCCAACTTTTGAGCCGAACGCTACGCCAAGTGAAAATACTTGGAAGCCACCAGAGTCGGTCATTGTTGGGCCTTTCCAGTTCATAAACTTTGCAAATCCTCCTGCGTCACGCACAAGCTCATCTCCTGGTTCTAGGTAAAGATGGTAGGTATTCGCAAGAACAACCTGTGCTCCCAGGTCTGCGACCATTTCAGGAGTAAGTGCCTTTACTGTTGCTTTGGTTCCCACTGTCACAAACGCAGGAGTTTTTATATCTCCGTGCGGAGTGGTTATCGTGCCAGCCCTACCGAGCGCTTTTTGCCCTGGCATCTTTTTCTCTATTGTAAACGAGATGGGTTTCATTTGGGTGATAATATCATACATTGACACAATGCGTAAATATTTATAGGATTACAAGTAGTAGTTCTATGTCATTAGTTAAATAAGGGGGGTATTATGCCAACATTTGAAGTTATTGTAGCTGTTGCAAAGGATAATGTTATCGGGTACAAAGGGCAATTACCATGGGGTAGTTTACAAAAGGATCTGAAGCATTTCAGAGATATGACAATGGGTCATGCTATTGTGATTGGCTATAATACACTGGTTGCAATTTCCAGTATGCGAAATCGCACAACAAAACTACTTCCTGGTCGCGTAATTTATGTTTTGACACGCGATCCGCAGAAGTTGAACGGTCGTTTCCCAGACTGCATCGGTGTTTCAGACATTGATTCAATTGCGCGCATCGGCACAAGGTGCCGTATATTTATCGCTGGAGGAGAGGATATTTATCATCAATTTGTTGAGCTTCCGCAAACTCGGGTTGTGCATATGACACGAATTTTTGCAAAGTATCATGGTGATACTTTTTTCCCTCATTTGCATAACACAGAGTGGGTGGCAAGAAAGGAAGTATTCCACCCCGCTGATCAAAAGAACAAACATGCGATGTCTTTTATAACACTGATACGTTCTGCAAATTAGCAAAAACCCAGCCATTTTAGAATGGCTGGGTTTTCTTTTTAATCGCGAATCACCTCTTTGACAACCTCAATAATTCCCTTATCAAACATTGAAGGAAGCACCTGATCTTGTTTTGGGTCCTTTACATATCCTGCAAGCGCTTCTGCCGAGCGAATGAACATTTGTTCATTAAACTGCTTGATGCGGTTATCTAGAGCACCGCGGAAAATTCCTGGGAAGGCAAGCGAATTATTTATTTGATTTGGAAAGTCAGAACGACCAGTCGCAACAACAAATGCGCCTGCCTCTTTTGCTACGTCAGGCATTATTTCTGGTATCGGATTTGCAAGCGCGAAAATGATCGGCTTGTCGGCCATTGTTTTTACCATCTCTGCGGTTAACAACCCGCCTTTTGATACGCCGATAAAAATGTCTGCATCGTGAAGAATTTCGGCAAGCGCTCCAGCTTTCTTGTTGAGATTTGTAATGCGCGCAAGCTCTTCTTTTTCAGAATTCAAATCGCCGCGTCCATCAAATATCGCGCCTTTTGTGTCGCAAACGATGAAATGCTTGAACCCATACTCAAGTAGAAGTTTTGTGATAGCAGTGCCTGCAGCTCCCGCCCCGCTCATTACTACTTTCACATCCTCTTTTTTGCTTTCACGAAGTTTTAGCGCGTTGATGAGCCCCGCAAGAACGACCGTTGCTGTGCCATGCTGATCGTCGTGCATCACTGGTATTGGAAGCTCCGCGCGTAGACGCCCCTCTATTTCAAAACATCTCGGGGCAGAAATATCTTCAAGATTAACACCGCCAAAAACAGGCGCGATATTTTTTATGAGGGTAATAATTTCCTCTACATCCTGAGTGTTTACACAAATAGGGAACGCGTCTATTCCTGCAAATTCTTTAAAAATTGCCGCTTTGCCCTCCATTACAGGGATAGCCGCATGCGCTCCGAGGTTACCTAGACCAAGGATTGCTGATCCGTCGGAAACAATGGCAACTGTGTTGCCTTTTATCGTGTAATCGTAAACAAGCGATTCGTCGCGCCCAATCTCACGCGAAGCCTCTGCTACTCCTGGTGTGTACGCAAGAGAAAGTTCCTCGCGATTTGTGAGAGGAACTTTGCTTATTACTTCAATTTTGCCCTTGTGCTTTTTGTGAAGACTAAGGGATCGTTTGTATACGTCGTCCATATTTATTAGTAATGCGCGCGGGCGTGAGCGAGCGCGCCGTAAAGACCGCCAAAATCACCGAGCTCTGCTTTTTCAACCTGCGGGATTTGCGGGAATATTTTTAAAACTTCTGCGAGATGTTTGCGAACAGCCGGGATAGGAATGCCGACCTCCTTCATCATTGAACCGCCAACAATAACAATGTCCGGCGACCAGTGAACAATAGTGTTGTTGAGTCCGTACGCTAGAAACTTTGCGAGCTCGTCCCACACCGCGTCGTCGTGTATTTCGTACGGCTTTACTCCAAATCTTTTTTCTACTGATGTGCCAGATACATATGCTTCAAGGTCGTTGCCTTCACACTTTGGGCAGAGGGTGTTGTCTGGGTCAATGATTTGATGTCCAGGTTCAAAGCCGAGCGAAGAGCGATCAATCTTTCCATTAATTATGCGCGCGCCACCAACACCCGTGCTCACAGTTAGATACGCAATGATTGATTTGCCTCGCCCTGCGCCAAAGTGGGCTTCACCTAGACCAACAAGAGCAGAGTCGTTTTCAAGCTCCACAGGCACTCTGTATGTCGCGTGGAGAGTTTCTTTAATATCGTGCCCAACCCAGCCAGGAAGATTCGGGCTTTTTACGAGCAATGTTTGAAGGTCGTTCAAAGGCCCTGCGATCCCACCCACTATTGCCGTTACGGCGCGATTTTCTGAGGCTAGACCTTGAGCAAGGTTATCAATTATGCGTTTCAGCGTATCAATACCTTCTCCAAAGTCCTTTGGTGTGGAAACGACAACAGGCTCGCCGAGAAATTTGTCTCGATCAGCTGCCACAACCCTCATTTTTGTGCCACCAATATCAAAAAGGATATACATACCCCCTATTCTAATATAGTTGGCGACTAAATCCAAATGTACCCAATTTTATGAACTTTTTACTCTACACACCGACTAACTCTCCGTATACATCGGGTTGCACTTTAGGCAAATTCCCAGTTCCTCCAATTTGTCCAGGTATTTTACGATGGTCATAATATATTCCGAGTGGCTCCACGTAAGAGGCGTTGCGGAAAGAAGCTCTCCGCTGTATGGGTGAAGTTGCTCAGAAAATACTCCCGAAGAACCTGCGTGCTTAACAGCCCATTCTAGCCACTGATGCACGGGGGTAAAATCCGCCTCCTTTTTTGCTCGAGCTATATAATACTGAGCGAGCCAGAGCGTGGTAATAATCCATGGGTTCCCCGGCACGCCAGTTGTGTCGCGGAAATAGATGTCCCCTTCGTAACGAGCAATACCGCTTACGGCAGTTTTTATTAAAAGTCTGTCCTCTACCTGTTTTACAGTACGAGCCAAACGAGGATCCTCCACATCAAGAACACCAAACGCAAAGATGCCGTACACGCTGGACATATCAAGTGTGCGGTCGTAGGTAATTGTTCCATCGTCAGCAACATTTATCATTTTTACAAAAATTCCCTGCTCTTCATCATACAAATAGTTGAGTATGGATTGGCGAATTTCAAAGGCGGCTGTAGTGTAAATATGTTCGCTCTTTTCTTTGCCCAAAAGTTTTGCAAATTTTGCGGCACACATAAGAGCACTGTAAACCGACGCGGAAGTAAATGTGTGAATACCGAATTTTTCTTCCCACAAATCGTACGATGCTTTAGGGAGCTGTGTTTTTGGGTCGCGATATCCGACCATAAAATCAGCTGAACGCTTTATCAGAGAATTATAAATTTTTTCAATGAACTCCAAATCCTTTGTCTGAGCGTAATGATGCCAAAGAGCTATAAGAACCAACGCCGTTTCGTCTTCTTGTATCGGGAGTTCTATTTTGCCGTCTCTCATCCATGGGTGCCAAGAGGAGCCAAGCGATTCGTCTGGGCGATATTTGTGCATAAAATACCCGTCGTCAGTGAGCACATGATTGCAGAAATCAAAAAAACGTTCTGCAACATTAAAATCCCCCGCCATATCAAACGCAATAGCTGAAAACGCTCCGTCTCTGGGCCACATATAGCTGTATGTATCACGACCGTTTTGAAGCATATCCGAATCCGCAGAGGCAATAATTGCTCCGTGGTTGTCTGCGTGCGTGCGAATGGTTAGGAGTGATCTTTTGAACAATGAGATTTCGTCCTGTGTGAGTCCGTAAAAAGTAAAATTGTATTTATTTACCCACGCATGCCAAAAATCGCGAGTGGTGCGGAGCAAATGACCAGGATTTTTTTCTAAAACGTATTTGTTTAGCTCCTGCGCCTCCTTCATGGATTTTCCAACAGCAACCCAGTAATGAATAGTTTTTGATTCACTCGCGGGAATATCAAGGTAAAACCCCATAACGGAATCTGCCGGGCCGTGTTCTATCAAGTTTTTGGCAAGCTGGCCATCCTCTGCGTCCTTGAAGCTTCCTTCTTTTCCTTCTATTTTAAATATCCCTGCGGTGTAATCGTCAAAACTTCCCTTTTCCGATAATCCGTTTATAAGAAAAACTCTCTTGCCGTTGTAATGAACGACGACATGATTGATAGGGTCAAAATACGCTGTGTCTCCGCGGTGGGATTCGTATATTTCAAACTCGTGTCCAAAGAAAAGTTTGATTGAACGCTTGCGGTCGGAATCGTTTGTTACTTTTACTTCACGGAGAAAAATATTTTTTTCATTGTATACAGTGTCGGTTAGATTGAGAGTTACACCAAGCGTTCTATTTGTGGCTGTAGTAGCCCCCTGTAGCGACTGATCTGCCGAGCGAATTTGTATATCCCAGTTTGGGTTATCAAACCAGTTGAGCTGATAGTCCGCCCACACACCTATACGATGAGTGTAGTGACCGCCGACATGGTTCTCAAGTCCCACATACGGAAAATAAAAGTCACGCACCTGCGCGCGCTTGTCGGTGCAGACAAGAATATTTCCATTACCAAGAGAAAGGGACTTAGGCATATGATAATTATACAACTAACAACGTTTATGTCCAAGACACGAATCAGCTGATTCGCAACTTACAACAGACAAAACAAAAATTTTATGACAACTCTTTTACCTTTATCTTTTTTGCATACGCTGGGTGACCAACAACACGAAGACGCAAGTCTTGGAGAGCGTTCATATACGCGATGAATGCTTCGTATGGAGTATTGTAGGGGTTAAAATATTTATGAACATCGCCATCGTTGAACCATTTTGTACACATATAATAGAAATGGTCAGACGTTTGAAGTTTGCGCCAGTCGCTTATAAGCTTTTCATCATTTGTGGCGAGCACCTCTTCCTCAAGGGCGTACACGCTCTTTATTGCATCGTGTTGCATTGGGTTTGAGAGCCATGCGGAAAGGTCGCGTTCCACGTCTGCCCATGACATATAGTTGTGCACGTCTAGCTCAGACACGGGCTCGTATCGTTCTATCGCTTCGCTCGGTGTTATAAAATCATTGTCCGGATGCTTATAAATTTCTTCTGGCAAATGACGAAGGAAATTAAAAATGCCTGTGTCTTCCCACTGGTGTTCTCCAAATGTTTCGTAATCCATAAAGAGGTTGATGACGTGCCCGTTGCCATTAACTTGAGATGCCCACTTTGCAAATTTTGGAGCGGTAAGTGGAAAGTCCGCCCAGTCTTTTGAAGAAAAGCGAAAAGCGATGTCGTCGGAGAGACGGTAGTTTTTTAGCATTAGCTTCAAATTTTCTGTGCCTTGCGGGCGATATAAAAAGTTTGGGCTTCTCCAACCGAGCACATGATCTGCTCCCTCGGCAATTATCCCCTTGTATCCCATTTTTTCTACCTCCATCGCAAGCGCGTTGTTGTATATAAGCTCAGTGTTGCGGAATACTGTTGGTGTGACGCCAAAAAGTTCTTGTACTTTTTCGCGGTGCATTTTTACCTGACGGCGAAACTCATCTGGCGAGTAGAGGAATGAAAGCGAATGATAGTAGGTTTCTGAAAGTACTTCCACTCGGCCTGTTGCTACAAGTTTTTGAAATGACTCCAATGTTTCTGGGCTGAACTCTTGAAGTTGGTCCAAAAATATCCCAGAAAAAGAGAAGCTTATCTTGAATTCTGGATGCTTGTTCAAAAGCTCAAGCATTACTGCGTTTGCAGGTAGGTAGCACTTCCCCGCTACTTTGTTTAAAATCTTTTTGTTGTTTATGGAACGCTCTGAACTATCATTGAAGTACTCGCTGTCTCGCCCAATATCAAAAACGCGATAATCCTTTACGCGGAACGGCTGGTGCACTTGGAAATAAAAACATATTGACGCCATAAAAAACAGTATAGCAGAAACTAATTAAATGTAGCGAGTTTCTGGCGTAACTCCGCATGCGCAAATAATTTTTTCATAGTAGTCTATACATTTTTTGCTTGCAGTATCCCAGCTGATTTTCTTTACCTCCTCACGACTGTTTCCCCAGAGAGTGTCCTTAAGTGAGCGGTGCGAGATGACACCAAGAATTTTGTTTGCCATGTCTTCCGTGTCCCAAAAGTCAGTCTTCAAAGCGTGTGTAAGCACCTCCGCCACACCAGACTGCTTTGAAATGAGAACAGGAGCTCCAGAGATAATTGACTCAAGTGGTGTGATACCAAATGGCTCTGATACGGATGGCATCACAAACAGGTCTGCAATTTTATACACCGCGTTCAAATCATTCCCGCGAAGAAATCCTACAAAGAGCACTCGGTCAGAAATACCGAGGTACGCCGCTTCGAGCATCATCTGCCTTTCCATATCGCCCGAGCCTGCGACTAGAAAAAGAACATTTGGATTTACTTCAAGTACTCGTTTCGCGGCGCGAATAAAATATTCAGGTCCTTTTTGAATTGTGATGCGCCCCGCAAAGAGGACAATTTTTTGCCCCGACTTTTTGAGCTCTGAAAGTCTATCAGGAATATTCGCGTAGTCGCATTCATCAATGCCGTTGTGCACCACTTCAATTTTTTCTCTAGGAATACCATAGTGCTGAACAATCTTTTCTTTAGTGAAATTTGAAACAGCGATAATGCCGTCGGCGTAGTTCATACTTTCGCGTTCAATTTTGTAAACATCCTGATTCACGCCTTGTCCGCCAGTGCGGTCAAGCTCCGTTGCGTGCATATGAAGAATTAGAGGCTTGCCAGAAACTTTTTTCGCCTCTACTCCAGCAAGGAAAGAAAGCCAGTCGTGCGCGTGAATCACATCAAACTTTTCTTTCTTTGCGATATCGCGAGCGCGAAGGGCATAGCGACGAACCTCCTGCATAAGAGTGTTTCCGTAAATGTCCGAGAGAATTTTGTCGCGTTCGTGGATATAGCCCTCTGATGTTACATACGGTTTAAGCGGGGTTTCAATTTCTAAAAACTTTACCTTGCGCGTATCCGCAAAAAGTATGTTCATAAAGTCCGCAGATACGCCAACTTTTTTTGGAAGTACAAAGAGGACGTCAATTTTCCTTCCGGCGAGCGCGCGAGTAAGACCAAAACACGCAGTGCCTAGGCCACCGCTGTTATGAGGAGGAAATTCCCATCCGAACATAAGTACTCGCATAATTTAATGTAAAGGTATCTTCACCATTGTAACACGTGCGAATACAAAAGTGTGCAAGAAAATTGGGGATAAGTGACGCTCGGTCGGTTAGTTTGAATTGCACGCATAATTTTCTGTTGAAAATTTGCTCTGCTCGGCTCGCCAGCCTGCGCAAGGCAATTCAAACTGGCCGACCTCGCTTTTAAGTAAGATTAGAGTGTGTGGATGAGCAAAAATTTGATTTCTTCATGAGATAGTGGTACAGTTCGTGCTCTATGGAACCTCTTGAATTTCCTGTTCGTCTCAACCGTTACCTTGCGCACAAAGGTTTTTCCACGCGCCGTGGCGCCGACGAGCTTATTACAAAAGGGCTTGTCAAAATAAATGGCAAAGTTGCCGTGCTTGGAGATAAAGTAGAGTCTCCTGACGACAAGATAGAAGTTTCAGAAAAAGTCATTGCAAAGATAGAAGGCTCGCATCGCTATCTCGCGTACTACAAGCCGAGAGGCATTTCTACAGACACACAGACAGAAGGCGAAAGCATTAAGTCAGAGCTCCCTGCGCTCCGTGGGCTCTTCCCGCTTGGTCGCCTAGACAAAGACTCTGAAGGGCTTGTGATTCTCACAAACGACGGACGTTTGACAGACCGCGTGCTTTCTCCAGACCGCGTGCACGAAAAAGAATATTTGGTAAAAGTAGACAAAAAAATCACAGACACGTTCATCCGACACCTTGAACGTGGGATTTTGATAGAAACTTACAAGACCAAGCCCGCAAAGGCGCGTCGCGCCGGAGAAACTCTTTTCCGTATTGTTCTTACCGAAGGCAAAAAACACCAGATCCGCCGTATGTGCGCCGCCGAAGGCTACCAAGTGCTTGAGCTTAAGCGTGTTCGTATTATGAATATTAAACTCGGCAATCTTAAAGAAGGAGCTTATCGTGAAATTGTCAGTGATGAACTCGCAGAACTCAAGAAAAGTATCGGGCTCTAATACAAAAAAAGTTAAACTTTTTTATGTCTAAAACCCTTCGGTAACCCAGAAGGGTTTTTCTTTTGTGTGGTATGAAAGTACGGCGTCTTTGAGTGATGTTGGGAAGACAACAGCGTCACGAAGTTCTTCATGTGTAAGCCATGCAAACTCCAAATGATCTTCCTTTCTTATACGCTCGCCATCATTGAGTAGTGCTATCTCAAACACGAGATTGATTTCGTGCACCTCCTCATTCTTTGTATTAAATTTGTTTTCTGATGCGCCAATAAATCGCTTTACTTCGCTTTCTTCACCAAGTTCTTCTTTTATTTCTCGCATGAGCGCCTCAGGCGCGCTTTCACCCTCTTCAATATGTCCACCGGGGAAGAAGAAGTTTCCGTTCCCTTTTCCTCTGCAAAGTAAAATCCTTCCATTCTCTTCTATAACTCCTCGCGCAATACATTCAATAGTAGCCATAAAAATTATAGGTGGTTAGTAAAAACCATAACACCAATAATTACAGATGTTACGCACACAATAAGCACCACCCCGCCCATCATGTCTTTGATCTTGCCGATTATCGGGTCGGTGTTTGGCTCAACTTTATTGCAAAGGTCTTCAACTGCCGTGTTCACCATTTCTGCAGAGAGTACTGAGCAAATGGAAATAATAATAAATGCCCACTCAAGTTTTGAAAATTGAAGGTATAAGCCACCCCCAATAACAGCGAGCGCTACCGCAACCTCTATGCGAAAATTCACCTCTTCTTGCCAGACAGTTCTCAAACCATTTATCGCCCACCCAAAACTTTTGATTAATTTTCTCATACTTGATTATTGTAGCACTACTGATGTCTTTTTTGAATCCTTTGTGCGGTGTATAAATTTTCGTATTTCCTCAACTAGAATTATAGACAAAGCGATTGCGAATATTGTACCCCACTCCGATGGCGAGAGAGGAACTGTATGTAGGAGCCTCTGTCCCACACTTGTGTAAAGAGCAAACATTTGAAGGAGAACAACTATCAACAACGCGACGAGAAGGTACAGATTTGAAAATGGGTTCATTTGGAAAATTGACAACCTGTGAGAACGGCAATTTATTGCGTTGAACCATTGGAACACTGCTAGAAGCGTAAGCGATATTGTCCACGCCTTTGCTGGTTCGCCGTACGCATAGTCGCCAAAGAGATACAAAGTTCCAACAGCCATCACGCTTGCCATTATTATGATGCGCGTGTACATAAGGCGATCCACAAGACGACGAGACTCCTTTGACCGTTTTTCAAGCAAAATGTCTTTTTCCTTTGGCTCCATTGCAAGAGATACGTCTAGGAAACCGTCTGTCACAAAGTTGAGCCAAATAATCTGCGCTGGTAAAATTGGCACCATATAGCCGAGCAATAATGCTCCTGAGATAGTCAGAACTTCTCCAGTTGCTGTTGAAAATAAATATAAAATAACTCTTTTGATTGTTCTATAAATACTTCTACCCTCTTCTATTGCAGAAATAATACTTTCAAGATTATCGTCTAGAAGTACAATGTCTGAGGCAGATTTTGCAACCTCGGTCCCTATCACACCCATAGAAACTCCTAGATCTGCTGCGGACAAGGATGGCGCGTCGTTCACGCCATCTCCTGTCATAGCTATAATGTTTCCAACGCTTTTATATGCGTGAATAATTTTTATTTTATGCTCTGGAGTAACGCGCGCAAAAACCGAAACATTCTGAATAGCATTCGTTAGCTCCTCGTCGGACATAGTGTCTATGTCTCTGCCAGTTAGAATTTTATCGCCTTCGCTAAAAATTCCAGCTTCAGACGCGACAACTTGCGCTGTAACTCTGTGGTCACCGGTGATCATCACTGTTCTCACTCCTGCATCGCGTGCTCGCACAACAATAGACGGCACTTCCGAGCGCAAGGCATCGTGCATCCCTAGGAAGCCCACAAATGTAGCATGTGGAGGAGTCGTAATACTTGGCAAATCACTCGCCCCTTTTAATGTCGCCAATGCAATCACGCGAAGTCCGTCCTTGGACATCCCCATAAGCACGGATTCAATTTCAGATCTCATCGTCTCATTTATAGTGACAGTATCACCATTTATAATAATAGTGTTACAGAAATCCAAAATAATTTCAGGAGCGCCTGAAAGAGACAAAACATTTATATCGCCTTCTCTGTTTAGAACCGCGTGGTATTTTAAATTATAGTCAAACGGCATCTCTGAGATGATGGGAAATTCGTTTTCAAGCACATCCTTGTGAAAACCAAGCTTTTGTGACAACACAAGCATCGCCGCCTCAGTGGGGTCTCCAGAAATATTCCATTGATTTGTTTCATCGTTAAACAATACACGCGCGCTCGCGCACAACGAGGACATTTTTCCAAGTAGCAAAAGCTCTGGATGATTTGCCACCTCCACCTCAGCGCCATTTAAAATAATTTCTCCATGCGGTTCATATCCAACACCACCAACTTTAAAAAATTTGTTGTTTGTGTAGATTTTCTGCACAATAATCTCATTTCTTGTTAGTGTACCAGTCTTGTCTACAGCCAAGATATCAATTTGCCCTAGAGCCTCTACGGCTTGCATTCTCTTTACCAGCGCATTTCGCTTACTCATTCGCCACACACCAGTTGCAAGCACAACAGTAAGCACAATCGGTAGACCTTCTGGAACAACAGACACAGAAAGGGTTACAACAGTTAGCAACATTTCTATTACTCCTTTGCCAGCAACAATTCCTATAGTGAAAAGCGAGATGGAAATAAGCGCGGTAATAATGACAATTAAACGCGCAAGACGACCTATCTCAATTTTTAGTGGCACGTCGCTGTTAATAGAAACAATTTCCCTCGCGATAGTCCCGATTTCGGTGTTAAGGCCAGTTCCAACAATAATAGCTCTCCCTGTCCCAGTTGTTATGTGAGTTCCACGATATATCATATTGCGACGGTCAGATACGGCCATATTGTCCCATGTTGGAGTGTCAGTTGTTTTTCTAACTGGGACAGATTCGCCAGTGAGCGCAGCCTCACTAACGCGAAGATTTCGTATTGTAACAAGGCGGGCATCGGCAGGTACCATTTCTCCCTCTTGCACCACAATGATATCCCCAGGCACTAGCTCATTATCTGGAATAATGACTTCTCTTCCCTCTCTTAAAACAGTTGCTCTAGTTTCTATATATTTTCGTAAACTTGCAATTGTATTCTGTGCTCGTCCTTCTTGCACTGAACCGATTATGGCGTTTATAAAAAGCACTGCGAAGATAACTACCGCATCGAGAGCTTCTCCAAGAATAAGCACGATACCAGCTGCAGCAAGGAGGACGTAGATGAGAGGACTTTCAAATTGGCGAAAAAAAATGCGTAAAATACTGTCTGGAGCAACTTCCGGTAGTTTGTTTTCACCGTACTTTTCTTTACGACGGGCTACCTCAGGGGAGTTGAGGCCTTCTCCGTCCGTTTCAAGTATCGTAAATATTTCCTCAAATGATTTTGTGTGCCATACTGGCCTAATATTATTTTCCTTGGTGGAGTTCATTTTGTCATTCTAGCAAATTTATCGCTATAAGGTCTACGAGTTTATGAAATCCAACTTCTCTGACCTGCTCCACCTTTTGAATTCAGCCTCGCGCGCGCGAGCTATTGCAAAGTCTGGCACTTCCTCGGAATATTTAAGCACGACAGGTCGGCGGATTTTTGTGTAATGAGCGCCACTTTTTAGATTGTTGTGCGCGTACAGCCTTTTTTTTAGATTGTCTGTGCTACCAACATAAAATGTGCCGTCTACGCATTCTAATATATACACAACATATGACATATGTATTTTTTATTTCAAACCGTGTTCGTGGAAGCACTCAACATACTTGCGGTCTTCACCAAGAATATGTCCAGTCCACCATTCCCCAAGATAATCAAGCAACTGGAAAGGTAGTATTGTCGACCCCTTATCCTCGTATTCCTTTGCAAAATGAGCAATCCTTTCTTTATATGCTTCATGAGATCTAGTGTGTTCTACCTTGTCTATGTAGTTAAATTCCTCAAAGTGTCTCTCCTCTGTTGAAAAATGATATTCTGCGTAATCAGTAAGCTCACTAAAGATTGTATTCAATTCATCCTTTTCAGTTGATTCCTGCATCACCTGATAAAGCCTGTTAATAATCCCAACGAGCTTTTGGTGCTGAGGATCAATTTCCTCTAAGCCGAGTTTGTACATGTCGCTCCATTTGATTAATTCTTTCATATTCTATCTATTACTTAATAATTACCAATATTATATCATTATTAAAACTAATGTCACTTTGCTAACCCCGAGTTTACGCGAGCATCTGATAGAGCTTTTCCCAAATAGCATACATAGCGTAAGTATCTTGTCCACAATAAATTTTTAGGTGTTTTGAAATATGCCCGCTTGTTTCTGGAGGAGTTTTTTTGTCTGTCATCTCCCACCACGAGTTGGATGCCTGCCCGCCCTCTTTAATAACAAGGCTGTCGTACGACAAATCAACAAGCGCGGGGAGAACTTTTTTAATGGAGGTGCTTCCTTTAAATTTTGGATGGACGTAATGTTGTTTTTTAAACACATCCATAAGGTCGTAGAGCATATTATTGATACGCTCCATCGTAGCCTTGTGCTCAGGTAGTCGCTCACCGAGCTCGCGATTTACGCCAGCCTCAAAAGATTTGTTCCATGCGATAACAGTTCCTGACTTACCGATATGTTTTTCTAGAAGTTTCGCCACAGCATCAGAAGGGTCGCTCCTCTTTTCGTGAAGGTATTCAATATGGGACATTTTTTCTCCCGGCTTCTCTAGTATGTGAAGTGAGAATTGGAATGGAATTCTTTGGTACGGGCGAAAACCATCAAACGCTGGGATAGCCGGCGCGTATGTTTCATAATCAAAAAAATATAAAGGAAATACGAGGTCTTTTATTTCATCAGCAATGCCATCCTTGTTTACCATTGACTGTTGCTTGCGATGCACTGTAATCTGGTTCACTTGAACATCAGAAAGTTCCATATCTTCGGGAATATCCAGCATGTTGAATATTTTTCCATCAACAAGCGTTGCAAGTTTCTTCTTGCTTGTGCCAATGCGTGAGATATCATGTATAGAATAATCCGGCACTTCAGGATTTGAATACTTAAAAGTTGTGCAGTGGCGACTCCTTCCGTTGTAGATACATTCGCACCCGCCAGAAGGCTCCTTTTTATTATTTAAATATTCCTTGGCTGTTTTCATTTGTTCCTCAACCAATGGAAGACCCGCGGTGACGGCCTCAGTTTGGTCCTCAATCAAAAATAGCTCTTCTGTGTTAAGAGCTCCGAAACGAACATAATCCTTGTTTAGATGAACAAGGAAATATTTTCCCATTGGCACGTCCGCGCGAGAAAGAACCGACGCCTGAAACGTGAGGTCGTCAATATGATTGTGGTCGGTACCGCCCTCTTTGAGCGAGTTTGTGCCTTTTATTTCATACAAATCCCAACAACTTTCTTTTCCATTCCACACGAGCGCGTCGTTTCGCGCAATGAAGCCATCCTCAATAAATGTTGCCTGAAAAATACATGGCGTTCGCTCTTCCATTAGCTCGCGGGTTTTCTCTACAGCCTCCTCGCCTCTTTCCAGAACCTCTACACCGCCAGAAAAAATTGAAAGCTTGTGCGCCTCTGCCTCCACCTCGTTCCCCTGCTCCATAAGATTTTGCTCAAAAGCCGAAAGTTCAAACTTTTCTAGGAGCTCCTTCTTGTAAAGCTTGAGCCAAGTGTTCTTTGGACAGAAAACATAATCAAGAAATATGGTTTTTGAGATTATCATTTTGTAGGTCTTATTATAACAAAAAAACACCAGGTTAGGTGTTTTAGTCTGAATTGCGTGGAAGCCAATCCATTAGTTTTTTTCTGTGCTGATCTAGTGACCAAAGGTCGCCATGAGTAAAGAGCGACGCGTGAGCGTCTCTAAACTTTTGTAGAAGCGCTCCAGTGACTCGAGGCCACCCAGCAGGCATATTTTTGTTGTAGGATTCCAAGAATTCTGAAACTGGAATCAACACAGGCGCTTCCTTCATATTTTTCTTGTTTCCAACCATATTTTAATAATAACACAAAAAATGAAGGATTACAAGAGATTTCGTAATAGGCTAACAATAGTGATTGGGCCGACTCCACCGGGGACTGGCGTCATAAAGAGAAGCTCTGTTGCAAGCTTCTCTTCAAGAGTCTTTGTGATTTTGTTCCCATCAACAAGCATTATTCTGTTGTGACTCCGTCAAAGTGTTCCTCGCGTTCGTCTGATTTAGTTTTATGCACAGTGCCGTCCTTGTGCTCCGCCGGCGAGTAAACACTATAAAGCTTCAGGTGCGTACTTCCAGTGTTGATGACATTGTGTTTTGTGCCTTGCGGGATGACTACTGCAAATCCATTAGAGACATCGTGTTCCACTCCATCCAGAATTACCTTCCCTTCCCCGCTCTCAAAACGAAGAAATTGATCAAGGTGGTGCGTCTCCTCTCCAATCTCATCTCCTGGAGCAATACTCATTAAAACAAGCTGGCTGTTTTTCGCGGTATAAAGCACGCGACGATAGTCTGTATTTTCAAGAGTTGCTTTTTCAATATTTGAAATGTATCCTTTCATATTAAAATTATATCACATCTGGACATTTAAAAAATTTGCAAGAAAAAAAAGACGGCCCTTTATGGGGACCGTCTTTGGTTTTACTACGACCTCAGAGGTTAGCTGAGGTTTGTGGGGGCCTGCATCTTGTAGCCCATGCCGGCCAGGATCTGAACCGCGGCAACTTCGAACTCGGCCTGCGAGACGGAGAGCACTGGACCGCCGGTATTCTTGCGGAGGATCAGGGATTTTCCGATTGTGGCTGACTGCAAGCTGTTGACCTGCTGGCCTGCCGCCGTTTTCCCGTGATGGTGGCTCCACTTGTCTTCCGGGATATCCTGCGGTTTCATCGTGGCGGTGATTCCTGTGTCCAGAATGATCGGAACGGTTTTGAACATTTGGTTACCCTTATTTTGCTTTTGCATATTTGAACCCTCGTAGTTATGGTTGAAAGAACATTCGTTCTTGCCTTCTTGGTAAAAAACGAAATCGGCCCGGGTGGGTCGATTTGCATATACTACACTACTATGGTTTTTATGTCAAATTTTGGCAAAAATAGAATCACAAAAACAGCAAATCGCGGTCAAGCTCGTCGGCATCTGTACCGAGTTCTTTGTGGTCAAGAGCCTGCTTGGTTGAACCAAGGTAAATTACGCGTTTGCCAAGTTTGTTCTCCAAAAAATCAATCTGCTTGTGTATGAGGTCAAATTTGTCACCCTTTGCTGTTTCTCCAAACAAGTCTGCATGAGGCGTAAAATCGGCAGTGAGGGCTTCCAGTGTTACGCCTGCAGTTCTGTACAAAATACCCTTTGCGTGAATTTTTTTAAACAGCTCGCGCGCGAGTGAAAGAGATATTTCTGGCGAGTTTGATGGCGATGGAAGCGTGGTTGAAGCAGATGCTATTTTGAAATCATTTGTCTTGAGAAAAATAGAAATTTTCTTTGGAGTTAATTCGTAATATCGCGCCTTTCGGCACGCGTCTTCTATGTGTTTTGAAATCTGCGACCACAGAAAAACTTTATCATTTGTCGTAGGGTGAAACGTTCGCGTTTTTTGAATGGAGGAGTATGTGCTCTTTACTTCTGTGTTCACACCCATAACCAAAACGCTGTTTAGCTCCAGCCAAATTGCCACATAAGGTTTTGACAGGCACTTTTTTACCCACAGGAGATCCTTCTCGCGAAAATCAAGCGCTGTTTTTGCGCCTCGGCGTATTAGTACCTCCGCAGTTCTCGGTCCTATCCCCCACACTTTTCCGATAGGCACTTTGGCGAGAAAATCTCCTGCGGTGTTTGCGTCAATTATTGTCAGACCATTTGGCTTCACCCAGTTGGATGCAACTTTCGCTAGAACTTTTGTTGGCGCGAGACCAATGGACACCGAGATCCCGAGCTCGTCACCGATTTCCTTTTTAATTTTTTCAGCAATTTCTCTGTAAGTTTTTTTGAGAGTTCTATCCAAACCAGTAACATCGGCAAAACATTCGTCAATGCTGTACTCCTCCACGCCATACGCGTATCTGTTTACGATTTCAAACATCTTGCTGGAATACTCTACGTACGATTTGTAGTCGCCCGGAAGGACGACGACATTTGGGAATTCTTTTTTAATTTTAAATATCGACATACCACGCACAACGCCAAGCGCCTTTGCTTCGTACGAAAGAGCTGAAACAATTCCCCGCTCTTCGCCAGTCACTACTGGCAAACCCTTTAGTTTAGGATTTTTTGCGCATTCCACACCCACAAAAAAAGCATCACCGTCTATGTGCAAAATGACCTTATTTTTTGTGGTCTGTGGGCTCATTTACCCCATATTGTAGCAAATATGATAGGGGTGTGCGTCCTTATTGCAAAGCAACTTGACGAACACACATATTACATGCTACTATATAATTACTGTTGGCGTCCGCTAACAGATGAACCCACAACCAGAGGAGCTTATCATGAGCAAGCAAAAATTGTATGGCGATGACAAGGATGCCCCATCCTATCCAGATCCGCACGGGCCAGACGGCGACGGAAGCCAGCAAGGATAAGACAACCAGCCACTACCAACAAACCTCTCCCAGTCTACTGCGGAGAGGTTTTTATTTATATTTACTCAGAAATTTAGTTATTAATTCCTGGTATCCATATTGCTCTACAATTTCCCATGCACGCACATAGTCGCTACTTCTGTGTTTTGCCGATCTATTGACATCTCTTTGTAGTCTCTCTGGATCTTTCAACACATCTAAATAAACATACTTGAGTACTGCATGAACAATAATATGGTTCTGTGTATCAGGGTTTTCATTGGGGAACATCTCCATATGAATACTCCATGGAACTTTTTTTTGATTATCGGCAAATAGTACATGTATCAGCTCATGGACGAGTACATCTATAAAACTATCTGGCCTTGCAAAATCAGCTCTAATAACTACCGGATCTCCGAACGGTCTTGGGCTTCCACTAACAACATAAACTGGAATGATATTTCTGGAAAAATCCAAATTAAGAACACTGCAGGCCTCCAGAAGCATCCTTTTTCCATCCTTTTCCCAAGCCTGTCTAAATAGTTCAACATTCTCAATTAATTTATCTGTAGGAAGAGGAGCCCAATCACTCCAACCTTTTTTTAATTCAGGTTTATTTTGGCAGTAAAAAACAAAAAAAGAATCGAGCAGCTTGCTGTACTCTATGGTGACTTTTGGTAGTTTTTTTTTAAATATTTGAAAACGTAACATTTTGTTTATTAGGCTAATCAACAACCCTGTGGCAGAGACCACAGGGTATGACCCGGGCCCATGACGCAGTTCGTTAGTAGTAACAGTCTACCATAGTGTGGGAGGCTTTTCATCGTGTTTCCCCTGATTCTTTACGTATCGTTCTACGATAGACCAGTTCGCCTTCTCTCCGACGGTTGCAACATAGTAACCATCTGTCCAGAATTCTCCACCCCAGAGGTCTTTCTTTACCTCAGGAAATTTCAAAAAGACTTGCTTCGCGGTGATGCTTTTGTAGAGACGTACGAATTGACCAATTGAATATTTTGGATGAATGGAAACCAACATGTGTATGTGGTCACTGTCGCATCCTACTTGCTCAATGGTTAAATCGTAGCGTTCTTCAAGTCCTTTTGAAATTTCCTTAATGGTTTTCGTTACGTCGTCGGAGAGCAGTGCCTTACGATACTTTACGGGAAACACGATGTGGTAGTGGGTATCGTATGCACAGTGGTAACCTTTTTGTGGAGTCATTGGCACAGTATACATCAGAAAACCGAGGGTTTTCTGACTTTCCTACAAGGTCCCTGTGGCAGAGACCACAGGGAAACGAGTTATAACATTAAAAGACAATATTAATTAATACTCTTAACGCTCCTCTCCAGTCACCACAGGTAAACCTTTTAACTTAGGATTTTTTGCGCATTCAACACCCACAAAAAACGCATCGCCGTCTATGTGCAAAATGACCTTAGAATTTGAGTTTTTTAGGGAGATAGGCGCGTCCATACGCCAATTATACCAAATCCGAATGTGTCGTGCGGAACGCTACAATGATGACCACAAACAATATTCCTATGAGCCCAAAGAATTTCATAGCGTCGCCAAGCAATACTGCCTCGCTCGCATATGTGGAAATAATAGCAAACGGCAACTCTGCGAGAAATGTAATAAATATGTATAAATTCAACGGATAACGAATGATGCCAAACGCGTACCCAAGCTCGGCAGGAAGAGCGACGCGTAAAAGCAAAGCGGTGGAAAAAGTTGTGTGTTTTTTGACCATACTGCTCCAATCATCAACTTTTTCTTTTGATACGAAATAAGAAACAACCTTGTAGCCATAGTAGCGCCCAATGAGATACGCAATGATGTCGCCAATGAGCCATCCAGCGAGCAAAAAAATTATAGTAGGTATAGGCCCCCAAATTAATGTCGCGATTGGTACAAGTGGGATGTTTGTTAGAGGGCTGATAAGCGCGGCAAGAGCTGACGTTAGAACAAACACAAAAATCGCGAGAAGCTCATTTTCTACGGCGAGCGTATTTAGGTATCCCGCGATAGTATAAAACGCGCTCTGAAGAACGCTTGAATACCAAAATAGAAATGCAATTATTATTGCGATGCAGAGGAAAAGGATAAGGCGTTTGTTCATATACTTAAGTATAGCAAATATGAACAGCGGTTCACGCTCAAAGCTGTGAGGCTTGGAATCGAACCAAGATTAGTTCACGCCTTGTGTTTCTAGGGGAAACACAGCGACGCGAATTTCAGCTTTTTTATAAAGGAGCGCTTCGCTTGTAAAAAACTTAAATTCGGGCTTCAAAGGGCACCCTATCGGTGGTTTATATTCATTGCTGGGAGGCTTGGAATCGAACCAAGATTGACGGCTTCAAAGGCCGCTGTCCTACCATTAGACGATCTCCCAGCAATGAATACAAACAACACCGATTCCTTCGGACAGGATGAAACAGTGTTTACACACTGTTTCATTATCCATACTATTAGACGATCTGATCAATTTACTACTTATAATGACGCACAATACACCAAAAGGCATGATTCGGCAACGCCTTATTTGCCACAGATACGCAAGAGTGTGATTTCCAATGCGAGTCCTGGCACGACTGCTACTCGCACGCTTTCGTACGCTTTCAAAACTTCCGCGAGCTCTTTTGAAGTTAGTGTTTGAATTGAGTTTTTTGCGAGGTCTTCTATGAGCGCTATATCTTCCGCAGGAAAATTTTCCGACATTTCTTTTCGCGAATTCTCAACGAAACGAAACATCATTACTGCGCGCATCTTGCGAAGAAGTAAATCAAGGAACACCCTTTCTTCCACTCCGCGTTCTACGGCACTTTGTAAAGCGGTTAATCCCGCTTCTACATCACGCGCTACAATCGCCTTTAGAAATGAGTTCACCAAACGGCTGTCCGGCGCGCCAGTAACCGCCTCCACTTCTTGCGCTGAAATCTTTTTATCAGAAGACGATGCAATAACTTTTTGTAAAATCCCAAGCGTGTCACGAAATGACCCGTCGCCTAAAAGTGCAATGAGGTCGGCCGATGCGGGTTCTAGCGAGTAACCTTCTTTTTTTGAAACAGTTTCAACAAGAGTTTTTAATGTTGTTTGCGAAGGTTTATCAAAACGGAAACTCTGACAACGAGACACAATAGTTTCAGGAATCTTTTCTTCATCTGTAGTGGCGAGAATAAACACGACATGCTTTGGAGGCTCCTCTAACGTTTTCAGGAGCGCTGGAAATGCCTCTCGCGACAGCATATGCGCCTCATCTATTATGTACACTTTGTATTTAGAGTGCATCGGTACAGTATGCACAGCGTCGCGAAGCGCGCGAATGTCATCAATACCGCGATTTGATGCAGCATCTATTTCATAAATATCATCATCGTGCGCGCCGATAGCTCGCGCAAAAATACGCGCGATGGAGGTTTTGCCAGTACCGCGAGAACCTGAAAAAAGGTACGCATGCCCAATATTGCCAGCCTTGATAGCCCCCTCTAGTGTTTTAATGACCTGCTCCTGCCCTATTACCTCTTCAAAGGATTTTGGGCGATATTTGGTGTAGAGGGCGAGGTTGGACATGGTGTGGGGTTGAATATGGAATATAGAATGTAGAATAAATACAGACACAATTCAAAACTCGTATTCTGTTTCTCCCACTATATCACAAAAAAATCCCCGCGAAAATGCGGGGATTCCTTGTCACGTCGAGCCAATCATTATGCTTCTAGAACGATATGCAATACTGTTTGATAATAACATTCACCGACAATACCCGTGCTGGGTTCCTCGACCATTTCCCCCGGGGGTTTACCTGCCGGATCTCCGATTGATCGCTTCACTAGTTCAAAAAGTGACTCGTCGGTAACGTCTTTCTGAAACAACGGAGGAGGATGCTCGTAACCGCTGAAACACGCAATCGCATCGCCCAAGGTGAGAAATGTGAGTATCCTGCACAACATTGTTTCATTCGCCTGTATTGAATGTTGAACAAAAAACACTCCAGCACCACCGCCATCCACAGCAACCTCAATGACTGCTTCGGGGCCGTGGCTTGTGTCCCGGTACCGAAGGACTAACGTCCGAAGATTCATCTCTGGCCTACCTTTCTGTGAAAGTTATCTATTTTTAGAATACCACAGACAAGGAATAATGCCAAGGTTATAAATTTTCAAAAAATCCCGCGCAATCCCCTCCACCTCGTCGGCGTTTTTTGCGTCCATCATATGCACGCGGAGTTCTTTTGCGCCATCAAAGCCGTGAACGTACGCTTTGTAGTGTTTTTTCATAATGGCAAAGTTCTTTACGTCGCCAAGAAGTTTTTCAAAGAGATGCGTGTGCTCAATAAGTATTTCAAATTTCTCCGCTAGTGTGGGTGGCTCTTTACGCTCGCGATCAAATAGCCACGGCGTGCCAAACATCGCGCGACCAAGCATCACCCCATCCGCGCCAGTCGCGCGCGCTTTTTCATTCGCATCAGCAATGTCTTTCACATCTCCGTTACCAATGATGAGCGTGCCAGTCCCATCTGCGAGTTTTTTTGCGTGAGCTACATAGTCCCAGTTTGCAGGGACGAGTGAAAGCTCTTTTCGCGTGCGCGCGTGCACGGTAATCACCGCAGGTTTTGTTTCCAAAATTGCTCCAATCCATTCTTCCAGATTTTCCTTGTTGTACCCAACACGAGTTTTTACAGAAACTGGCATATCACCAGCGCCATCCATTACCGCGCGAATTATTTCCTGAGCTAGTTTTGGATTTTTAATATGCGCGGCGCCTGCTCCCTGTTTCTCTATACTTCTATCTGGACAACCCATATTGATATCAATGCCGTCAAAACCAAGCTCTTTGATGAGCTCAGCAGTTTTTTTCATATGCTCTGGCGTTGAACCAAAAATCTGCGCGACAATTGGATGCTCGTTTTCACCAAACGCTAGATCTCTTTTCAAAACCTTTCGCCCAGCGCTACAAAGTCCGTCTGCGGAAACAAACTCCGTCCAGAATACATCTGGGCCACCGCCTTTCTCGCCATGTCTGCTGTACTTTGCAATCATCTGCCTAAATGCAGAATCAGTCACATCCGCCATCGGCGCAGACACAAAAAAAGGCTTTGGCAAGTCTGCCCAAAATCCCATTATTGGCTTTTGCGATTCGTCTTTCTTCATTACACGCACTCTATCACAATTTGTGCGTTCATTTCTACTGTTCAAACCCAAAGATGACCTTGCTTCCAAAGCGCATATCTATATATTGAAGTTTCTTTTTAGGTGAAGTGTTATTTGGAAATTGAGTTAATATCGCTTTTTCTAAATTGTTTATTAGAACCGCGGGGTCTGATGCATCATTAAATCGTATTGCAACATCCGCGAGAAACGGATGTTTGGCGCTTGTGTACATAGTGACTTCAATTTCATCTTCCGGTTTTAATGCAATGCGAAATGGTTTACCGATACTTTCACGAAGAAGTTTTACGAAAGTATTTGCTACAGCAAATCTATCAAATGGCACAGATGCGCGAAGTGGTTTCTCAGCGTTTTTTTCTACAAGCTTTCCGTATACTTCTATATACACGCCTTTTGAAAACTCCGGCGCTTTGTCAAACACAAATCCGCCCTCATCTATAAACCAGCAATCTTTTGAGCTTTGTTCTTCCCCGCACCAAAGCACATATGGTTTACGTTCAGAAATATTTATAGTGATTGTGTGCTCATCGTCGCGAACTGCTGAAACACTCGCGATACGAGGAAAAGTGTGCAGAAGCGTTTGAGCAATTTCACTCTCTGGAAACAAATGGCTATTGTTTCTTGCGTACACTAGGAAATAATTTCCAAGTATTTTTTCAAGCGCAATTTCGCGAATCTCGTCCGAAGAAACCGCATTCGCGCCCTCTACATTTATCTGAATAATCTGCCATTTTTTATTATGCGATACTCCACCACCTGCGACAAAAAAAATAAGTCCAAGAAGAACGAGAATAATAAACCTGCTAAACCAGATTTGAGATTGTTCACGGAGACGGAGAAAAATATTCGTCAAACGTGTCATAAAATTATTTACCCAATCTTTTCTTTGCCTCCCATATATGGACGAAGGACTTCAGGGATTGTTATAGAACCGTCAGCGTTTTGATAGTTTTCTACAAGTGGAACCAAGATGCGTGGCATCGCAATTGCCGTGTTGTTGAGTGAGTGCGCAAAACGAAGTTTTCCTTCGGCATCCTTATAACGAATGTTTAAACGACGGGTTTGAAAATCATGAAAGTATGACGCGGAGTGCGTCTCTCGGTATGTGTTTTGCGAAGGAACCCATGCCTCTATGTCGTACTTCTTTACTTGCCCAAGTCCCAAGTCGCCACCGCAGTTTAAAACCACATGATATGGTATGCCGAGCTTTTGCATAAGCTTCTCGCTATTCTCCGTGAGGTGCTCGTGGAACTTCACACTTTGTTCGTGGCTCGCCTCGCACAAAATTACTTGCTCCCATTTGAAAAATTCATGCACACGAATCAGTCCTTTTGTATCTTTGCTGTGACTTCCCGCCTCGCGTCTAAAACTTGGAGAAAAAGAAAGATATTTTTTCGGAAAATCTGAAACAGTCATCACCTCATCCATATGAAGACCCATCGTGCCTACCTCGGCAGTACCAGCAAGAAAATCTCCGTCCTGAGTTTTATAAAGATCCTCCTCTCCTTGTGGCAAAAATCCTGTGCCAACGAGTGGCGCGCGACGCACGAGAGATGGCACAATCATCGGCTCAAACCCTTCTTTAGAAAGCTCCTCCAAAACAAACTGCGAGAGTGCAAAAACGAATCGCGCGCCATCGCCTTTCAACGTATATCCGCGAAAACCCGCAATTTTTGTCCCTCGCTCAAAATCCGCCATGCCGTGCTTTTCAAAAAGTTCAATGTGATCCTTCGGCGTAAAATCAAATTTGGGAATCGTGCCCCATGCCCTCACCTCCACATTGTCCGCGTCATCCTTTCCGTCAGGTACCGACATATCTGGGATGTTTGGCACTTGCACCATTAGTGCCTGCCATGTGTGCATCGCCGAAGTGAGTTCAGTCTCCTTAGTCTGTAGAATATCCTTCAATGACTTTGATTCAGCTATAAGCTTTTCGCGCGCCTCTACATTTTCCGCGCGTGGCACAGCGTCGGCAATCTCGTTTTGCTTGCTACGCATTGCTTCCACCTCGGCTAAAATTGCCTTGCGGTTGTCGTCGGCGCTCAAAAGCTCCTGCACGTCAAAAGCAATGTTCTTTTTCTGCGCCGCCTCCTTTACGAGCTCCGCATTCTCACGAATGAATTTGATGTCTAACATATGTATGACTGAGTATAGCAAACATGATAGAATGAGTAAAATTATGAACTCCTCAGATTCATATACTATTACTACGCTTTCGCCTGAGGAATTTCCAAAAGCCCTTTTGGAAATTCCTCAGCCTCCGGAAAAGCTTTTCTTGGCAGGTGAGCTCCCAGACCCAAAGGACTACTACTATTTGTCTGTCGTTGGCTCACGCAAGTACACAAGCTACGGCAAAGAAGCATGCGAGCGAATAATAAAAGGACTCGCTGGCTACCCTATTGTAATCGTTTCAGGACTCGCAATGGGTATTGACGGCATTGCGCATCGCGCGGCGCTTGACGCTGGTCTTCGCACTATCGCGGTACCGGGCTCGGGGCTTGCCCAGTCTGTTATTTATCCACGCACACATTTAAATCTCGCAAGAGAGATTGTAGAAAATGACGGCGCGCTTCTTTCCGAATATGAGCCGGACTTTCGCGCGACTCCGTGGAGCTTCCCTCAGCGCAACAGGATAATGGCGGGGCTTTCCCAAGGCGTGCTAATTATAGAAGCAGAAGAAAAATCAGGGACTCTCATAACCGCGCGTATGGCGCTGGATTACAATAAAAATGTTTTTGTAGTCCCTGGCCCAATTTTCTCCGCAACATCAAAAGGCACAAACAATCTTCTTCGCCAAGGCGCGACACCGATTACATCTGCAAAAGACTTGCTTGAAGAAATTGGTTTTGTAGAACAGACTTTCGGCGCGCTTGATCTCACGCTTTTCACACCCGAGGAACAGGCGGTGCTTATACTATTAGATGAACCACGCGAGCGCGAAGAAATAATCGCATCGCTTGATACTCCACCATCACAAACACTTTCAGTACTTACCGTTTTAGAAATCAAAGGCTTGATTAAGGAGCGTATGGGTAAAATTGAAAGAGTCTAACAATTTGCAAAATAAATCACTTCATAGTACTAATGTACGTTAATGACTGTTAAACAATACAAGCTTCTGATTGTCGAGTCACCATCAAAGGCAAAGACGATTGGAAAATATCTCGGCGATGATTACATCGTGAAGGCGAGCGTAGGACACGTACGCGACCTTCCAAAATCAAACAAGCAAGCTATAGACATTCCCGGTGGCTTTATTCCTCATTACGAAATTTCAAAAGGAAAAGCGGAGGTGCTCTCTGAGATTGATTCTCTCGCAAAAAAAGCAAGCGAGGTGTTGCTCGCAACCGACCCCGACCGTGAGGGTGAAGCTATCGCATGGCACATTGCAGAGGCGTGCAAACTAAAAAACCCAAAGCGTGTTACGTACCACGAGATTACCAAGACTGCCATTGAGGAAGCTATCGCACACCCACGTAAGATTGATCAGAACCTTCGCAAAGCGCAAGAGGCGCGTCGTGTTTTGGACAGACTCGTAGGATACGACCTTTCGGGGCTCATTTGGAAAAAAGTGCGTTACGGCCTTTCGGCTGGGCGCGTGCAGTCCCCTGCTCTCCGTATCATCATGGAGCGTGAGCGTGAAATCCGCGCGTTCATTCCCGAGGCATATTGGTCGCTCACCGCAAAAGTAAAAACTGAGAAAGGTTTTGAACTTGAACTTTCATGTACTGAGGAACCTCGCGATGAAAAAATCGGAAAAGATATTTTAAAAATTGGTCGCTCAAATCAGTGGATTGTGCGTGAAGTGAAAGAAAGCGAAGTTGGTCGCGCGCCAAAAGCGCCGTTTATCACATCCACTCTCCAGCAAGCGGGCTCGTCTCGTTTCGGCTTTGCGCCTTCGCGCACAATGGGCATCGCGCAGAAGCTTTACGAAAAAGGTTTCATCACATATATGCGTACCGACAGCACGACACTTTCTGCTGATGCTCAGAAAGCAGTTATAGCAGAGGCAACGAAACGCTACGGCGCATCGTCTGCGGAAGCGCGTGTGTATAAAACAAAATCAAAGAACGCGCAGGAAGCGCACGAGGCTATACGCCCTACCGATATGAGCAAGGACAATCTTGGCATCAACCCCGAGGAGAAAAAACTTTACAAACTTATCTGGGCGCGTACAATGGCGTCGCAAATGGTGGATGCGAAGCTCGCAAGGACAACCATACTCGCAAACGTTCGTGATTTTTCAATACCAAACTTTTCCGTCACAGGCTCACGTGTCATTATGCCCGGCTGGCTATCCGCGGACCCAGACTCTCGTGGCGAGGATGTGGAGCTTCCAAAAGTTGCCGAGGGCGAGTCCCTCATCCTTCTTTCTTTGAACGATGAAGCAAAGTTTACAGAACCACCTTCCCGCTACTCTGAAGCAGGGCTCGTAAAAGAGCTTGAAAAGCGCGACATTGGTCGTCCTTCTACTTACGCTTCTATTATAAAAACTATTTGCGACCGAGGGTATGTGATTAAAGACGGAAAAACTTTGAAGCCCACAGATACTGGCGACGTGGTGAGCTCATTCCTTGAGGAACATTTTGCTAATTATATTTCTGATACATTTACCGCAGAGATGGAAAACAAGCTTGACGATATAGCAAACGGCGAACGCGAGTATGTAAAAGTTCTCAAAGAATTTTATGTACCCTTTACGAAGGACCTAAAGGCAAAGGATGAAATTGAGAAGCAAACAAATATGGGAGATGCTGACCCAAAGCACAAATGTCCAAAGTGCAATGGCCCGATGATTATCAAACTCGCTCGCAACGGAAAATTTCTTTCATGTAAAAAATATCCAGATTGTGAAGGCGCGCGCACAATTGACGGCGAGGAGCTAGAGGGACCGCGTGACACGGGCGAGCTTTGTCCAAAGTGCGAAAAAGCAAACCTTGTTGAGCGTGACGGGCGTTTCGGTCGCTTCATCGCTTGCGGAAGTTACCCAAAGTGTAAATTTATTAAAAAAGACGAGACTGCCGCGCTCCTAAATCACACCGGTGTTGGGTGTCCTGTTTGCAAAAAAGGTTTTATGACTGAGCGCAAAGGGCGTTTTGGAATTTTTTATAGTTGCACCGGCTACCCTGACTGCAAGTACGCTATAAAGGCAAAGCCAACTGGAAAAATTTGTCAGTATCCAAAAGTAGATGGCACTCCTTGTGGTTCACTCATGATGGATGGTACAAAAACGATACCAGAAAGATGCAGTGACAAGACCTGCCCCAACCATAACCCACACAAGTTGGAAAAAGCGAGGATTGACGCCAAGGGGAAATAAGTATAGTCTTTCGATAGATATTACTTACGGAGGTTATTATGTTTGAAAAACTAGGAGTGATTGCTGTCGTCCTTTTGCTAGCTTGGTTTGTTTGGAAACTTGAATTCAGAGATTCCCGCAAGCTGAGAAAAAGTCTGGAGGATTTGGTTGATCGTGCGAACAACGGAAACAAGTCTGCTCAATATAAATGCGACAACAGTTGTTATGTAAACAAAGGAATGGTTCTTTGTGATGACGGAATAAATGTAAAAAGCTACTATTCTGTCGCATATGATCTTATTTAGGTTTTTGTGTCATGATAAACCCAGCCCCCATTTTCGCATCGCGAAAATGGGGGCGTTTGCTTTTCCTGACCTATTCCCATAATATGGATAGATGTTTACCCCTAAAGACTACAAGGATTGCCCGACAGCCGAGGATATTATCGCGCTACTCAAAAAACACACAAAAGAAGATGCTGTATTGATAAAAAAGGCATACGAGTTTTCCCAAAAAGCTCACGAGGGTCAAAAACGCTATTCCGGGGAACCGTATTTTTGCCATCTTGCGAATGTTGGAAGCTATCTCGCCGCTATCAATGTGGACGCTGAAACAATCGCTGCAGGGCTTCTGCACGATGCACTTGAAGACGCGTCCATAACACCTAGAAATATTGAAGAAGAATTTGGAAATGAAGTTTTGACACTCGTAGAAGGGGCAACAAAGCTTGGTAAACTTCGTTATCATGGAGTTGAACGACATGTGGAAAGTCTGAGAAAATTCTTCATCGCAATGTCGCACGATATCCGTGTGCTACTTATCAAGCTCGCCGATCGCCTACACAATATTCAAACACTAGAGCATGTGCCAGAAGAAAAAAGAAAACGAATCGCTTTAGAGACGCTGGAAATACACGCTCGCCTAGCTGATAGATTTGGTATGGGAAAGTGGAAAGCAATCTTTGAAGACTCTGCTTTCCCGTACGCCTTTCCTGAAGATTACGAAAAGGTTGTCGCAGTCATAAAAACAAAAAGAATTGCCGATGAGAAATACGCGGAGAAGATGCATCACTCTATTCAGAAGGAGCTTGTTGCAAACGGCATAAAAAACGCGCGTGTAGACTACCGCGTGAAAAATCTTTTTAGTCTTTGGAAAAAACTCAAAAGAAAAGAGATGGACCCGAACAAGGTGTACGACATCCTTGCTGTGCGGGTTATTGTGAAAACTGTGGAAGACTGCTACAGGACACTCGGCATCATTCACAAACACTGGATACCAGTTCCAGGACGAATCAAAGACTATATTGCAAGCGAAAAAGCAAACGGGTATCGCTCGCTTCACACCACTATTTTTCGCGGTGATGGAGGTATTATTGAAATACAGATTCGCACGGAGGAAATGCACGAGGAGGCGCAGTATGGTATCGCCTCACACCTATCCTACAAGGAAAAAGGTGGTTCAAATGGCGACTTGGACAAGAATATGGCGTGGGTAAAGGAACTCGCAAAATGGCAAAAGACAGTTGCCACGTCCGATGAATTTTTGGAGCACCTTAATATGGATTTCTTTAAGAATCGAGTTTTCGTATACACGCCAAAAGGAGACGTCATTGACCTTCCGGAGGATTCTTGCCCGATTGACCTAGCGTACACTATTCACTCAAATATCGGTGACCATGTTTCAAGCGCGAAAGTAAACGGAAAACTTGTTTCCATAGATACAAAACTTAAAAACGGAGACATCGTTGAAATAGAAACAAAAGAGAGCGCGAGCCCAAAAAGAAAATGGTTGGATTACGCTAAAACAACAATGGCAAAACGCCATATTAGAAACTACTTGGACAAAAACAGCGCAATAGGAGCAATCGCTCAGAAACTTTTTGGGAAGAAGTAAGGGGAATAGAATATTGAATGTTGAATTTAGAATAAAGAATGGGTGGGTTGCCTTAGGCAACACACCCATTCTTGCATCTATTCAAAATTCCATATTCTGTTATTTATAATGAGAAATTTTTTACGTTATACAAATCTTCGTCTGGATCCTTTTCCATCACATCCTCCCCGCCTTCAGCAAGGTCACCAGCCACTGCGGGTTGTGCCGCTTCTGCTTTAGTTTCACCCAATGGGGCCTCCGCTACGGACACGCCTTTCATTTCATTGTGCAAACGCTTCATAAAAGCTCGCACATCGTCGTTTGAGAAAAAATCAATAACTATCTTTCCACCAACATCCTTCTTTTCAATCTGAACACGGGTTCCAAGCACTTCCGTAAGCTCTGCTTCAAATTCCGCAACCTCTGGATCTATGAGACTAATTTTCCGAACTTTTTCCACCGCAATACGACGCGCAATTCTTTCCGACTCGCGAACATTAAGTTTTTTGAAAATAATTTCTTTGTAAAGAGTAAGTTGCTCCTCTTTGCGATCGCAAAGCATAAGTAGCGGACGTGTGTGTCCCTCGGTAATTTTTCTTTCTGCGAGCGCTGTAAGCATCTCCTCTGGGAGAGCAAGCAGGCGAAGAGTGTTTGAAACATACTCACGACTCTTGCCCACCTTCATCGCAATCTGCACATGCTTGAAACCAAAATCGTCCGCAAGACGCTGAAACGCTTTTGCGCGGTCTACTGGGTTTAGGTCTTCACGCTGAAGGTTTTCAATGATGGCGAGCTCAAGCTTCACTCGGTCTTCTTCCTCCTTACCTTCTTCACCGATGCGAATAAGCACTGGCACTTGTTGAAGCCCTGCAATTTTTGAAGCGCGCAAGCGACGCTCTCCAGCAATGAGTTCGTACTCTACCGCGAGTCCACCTTCGGGCTTTTCAATTTCTCTGCGTGTAACAACGAGCGGTTGCAAAATGCCGTATTGTTTTATAGAGTCCGCAAGGTCGCGAAGCTTAAACTCATCAAATTCTTTTCGAGGTTGAAAAGGATTTGGTTTTATTTTTTCAATTTCAATCCAGAAGATTGAATTTTGATACATTTGATTTGGCATTCCGATTGGCATAAAGAGTATAAAATTAATTTGTGTGCACTTATCTTAACACAACCGCATGCCTTCGCAAGTTTCAAAATTCCAAAAAAATGCATAGGGCCTACCTCCAATCTCGACGCAATATATACATTTGAAAATTCTTGCTCATCCGTCCGAACGTCAGAATTTCTGTCAAAAAACCTTCGCTTCGCCCTCATAATATCTCGATATGATTCGGGCTCCAGCTTGCTTTTTGCCAAGAAATTCTGCCGTTCTGTTCGGATGCGAGATTGGAGGTAGACCCTTAATTCTGTGGATATTTTGTGCATAGCGTTTTCGCTTGCTTTTTTCTGTGGATATGGTATAATATAAAAAGATAAATTTTGAAAGGTGGTGTGCTGTGAGCAACGACATTTATGTTGAAGTCGCAAATCGGATTTCATTCGTAATGAAATCCGAGAAGATTGGGTTTGATTTTGCATTCGCGCAAGTGATGCGAAATTACAATCTTGACTTCGCAACAACACGTCGTGAAGTCGGGAGCATCCTCGGCAAGAGGAAGAAACGTCCGAGGAAGTTAAAAATCTCTGGTCAGCAAATGAATTTATTTTCAAAAATGACCAGAGACGAACACATTGAGGACGCTGGGAAATGCGAAGCGTCACTCATAGCGGGAATCCCCGCTCATGATCTTTAGCAACAAAATGAATGCCCACATCGCAATTGCGATGTGGGCATTTTCTTTTCACTGCGCGTGTTTTTGGTCGCGATCCATCTCGTTCTTGAACTCCTTGAATCTTGAGGGGTCCAAACATTTGATTGCTTCCAAAATTGCGCAAAATATCTTTTTCAGCATTTGAATGTTCTCCTTCTACGGTTTGTCGGTACTTCTATTTTTAACGTATCACAACCACTCGCAAATGACAACCACCGTTTACAACATAGCAATATAAGTGATAATATATCGGTAAGAATGGCTAATTATCGCCGTCTGTATTACGAATATGACACCAATGACAATATTTATGGGGCACGGACTCGTGTGGTGGACTGGCATGATTGGCGGGTTCTTTTTTTTATTGCTCCTCATTACCGCCCTTACGAAACAGTACAACTACAATATTTTTACAAAGTTTCAAATACCGCTCACGCCGTTTCATCACTGGTTTGGCTGGCTCTGCTTTGGAATTCTCTTGGTTCACTTTCTCCTCGCGCTCTTTAGTTCGGTATTCTTTGTATTCTTCTAAATATGAAAATTATTCCTCGCGTCGTTCGCAAATGGTTCACAGAAGCGCATCACTTCACTGGCGCAATCATTGAAAGCGAGCGCATTGGTTCGCGTATTCAACGAGTCCGAATCGGCCTTCCAGAAAACATAAAGGCGCCATTCCCCCTTGGGTCGTATGTTACGGCTCTCACATGGGACTGCGTACCACGATGCTACTCCACCGCAAAAAGCGACGATCATTCATTCACACTATTAGTAAGTTTTTCTGGAGGTGGATGCGGGGCGCGATTCTTTCGCGACACTTCAGTTGGAACAAAAGTGCTTTTTTACGGACCCTTTGATGATTTTCCGTACCGCTCTGGCACAGGCAGACCAAAAGTATTCTTTGCCACATCTACTGGTATCGCGCCTTTTAGAATGATGCTTGAGGAAGCTATCAAAGAGGGCGCGCATTCAACCATCTACCTTGGCTCTCCAAAAGAATCGGACATCGCTTTCAAAAATGAATTTGAGGATCTTGCTCAAAAGTATCCAGGACTCGTTACATTTAACCCTGTTCTTTCAAACGGAGACCCGTCGTGGAGAGGGGCTCGTGGATACGTAACCGACTATGTTCCAAAAAACGCGGAATCAATAAAAGAGAGCGATATTTATATTTGCGGTATTCCTCCAATGACACTTGGCGTACTCTCCGCTCTTGAGGATATTGGAATGCCTAAGAAACAAGTATTTGTACAAAAGTTTGGCTAGGGAGTATACCCCCACACCTACTTTCACTTTTTTGTATTCAACAACAGAACTGACTATGAAAAAAGTAGGTGTGGGGGTATAATTTAGAGATAATAATAAAACATTATGGAATCAAACGAAATAGCTGTGTATAGAGGGCTAGGGGCAGTGCGCAATTATGGTATTGCGGTTCTTTTTGCGCTCCTTGCATTAAATGGCGTTACATTAGGAGCTCTTAACTGGATAGAAAACAACGAACTACATGATGAGCTTCTAAGATATAGTGAGTCTCTTCCATCACCAGATGCAACAGCCACTGAACAAACGGTTACGCTACCGGAAGATATTTTGTTATTTCGTACCCAATCGAGCGCACATGTCGGGTTTTACGAAACCTCAATTGGCGATGAAAGATACCTCGCTTACGCTGACATTGATAAACAAGCTGTGCTAATGAAATCCACTACAGCTATTCAAAGAGAGGTAACGAGTTTCGCATTTGCGCTCGTAGCTCTTTATCTAGGAGAGTTGGTGCTTCTTCTTGGTTGGTGGTTCTTTATTCGCTCTAAAGTTCGCGAGATATTTGAAGCAGTATAATTATGACCTCTTTATCAAAAATTCTTCAAAAGTTTTTCGTTATCTTCTTTACAGCGGTTTCAGTTGTTTTAGTATTTGCCGGCATTACTCGTATTAAGAAGGAGGGGGTACTTGCAACAGCGACAACGCCAGAAGGAACAGCTCCTCTATCTCCGTCTGTTCTATCCTCTGCGACGACCATTACTGGAAAAGCATACCAAACCCCGTGGGGCAACGCGGTTGCTTCTATTACTGTTAAGGATGGGAAAATTATTGCTACAAATATGCCATCAATCCCCGATTCTCCCCCATCTGTTTATGCTGAGCCATTTTTAGTTGAGCAAGCACTTAGGGCAGGTTCAGCAAATATACAGGGGGTATCAGGCGCAACGTATACAAGTATCGCCTTCAAATCCTCACTGGAAAGCGCTATTGCTAAGGCAAATACAGAAGGACAATCAATAACTGCAAATATTGGAAGCGCAATAACCACATCAACTGCAAAACCTGCAGTACCTAAAAAATACCGAAAAGGTAACGATCATGATGATGATGAATGGGATGACGATCATGACGATGATTAAAATTTTACTATATGACCGAACACTACGTTTTTCACTCAATGGGTATTCCAATTCATATCACGATTGTTGGATTACCAAAAAAAGAAGCAGGCGAAGCAGTTAAAAAAGCCGAGATTGTATTCAATGAATACGATCTTCGCTTTAGTCGCTTCGAACCAGATAGCGAGCTTATGGCTCTAAATATGAGTAATGGCGCATGGCACAAAGTTGGCGTGGAACTTTTTCAGGTTATCAAAAAATGCGTAGCCCTATCTGCGGAAACAGATGGCGCATTTGACCCATCTGTCGGTGGTATTCTAGCATCGTATGGTTACGGGCTACCAGAAAATTTTATTTCGCCTGCAAACTCTCCCACATATCGCGACCTTGCTTTCAATGAACGCGAGCTTCTCATCCGTCTCGCGCCTGGGCAAATTTTGGAACCTGCGTGCATTATAAAAGGAATGGCGATAGACTCTGCTGGAAAGGCACTAGAAAAAGTGCCAGGATTTATGATAAATGTCGGCGGGGATATTTTAACAAAAGGGGACTACGATGGGGGTTCGGCATGGAATATCGCGGTGCAGGCTCCGAACAATCCAGACGCCATTGTGTCTGCTGTGGGGCTAAAAAACGCTGGTATAGCGACATCTGGCGTGTACCAAACAAAAGGCGAGCAGGACGGCAAAAAATGGCACCATCTAGTGAATATGAAAAATAAATGTCCTGCAAACGGCGTGGTAAGCGCGACAGTAATAGCGGAAACATGCGAGCGCGCCGATACAGAAGCATCGCTCGCGATACTCCTCGGACCGATACAAGCCACCGCTCGCCTAGAGCAAAGCGGGCTTCCCTACTTTCTCATAGACGAAGAAGGCAACGTGCACAAAAATTCCGCATTCGCAAAATTGGAGGTTCCTATTCAGTCACTTGTTTCATAGAATATTTTATACCTTTTTTGCTGGAGGACGCACTATGTACATTGTCACAAGTACTACAATTACTGTAATAATGATTGCATAAACAAATTTTGCAGAAATTGAGTTAGCTGATGAAGCTGGGTAAAGGTAATCAATGAGCGACTTGATTGCCTCATTCCATGCGAGGCCAACTACGATACCTAAACCTCCTGCTATGTAAGTCATTGAACGTTCACGGACTTCGTTTGTTATACGACTTCCCTCATTTTTAATGATATTTATTGGTTCCATAATTTTTATACACTACCTTTCTCATTAAGTTTATAAATCACATCCTTGCGTTCAACCACTATCTCCCAGCCCATTAGCTTTGCGTGGCGAGAAAGTTTTTGATTTGGATTGAAACAAATAGGTCGCTCCACCATTTCCAAAAATGAAATGTCTCCTTCCGTGTCCCCCACGCCTACAGAGCCTTCCAGTGTAAGCCCTTCCTTTTCGCAGGCTCGTCGCACTATATTTGCCTTGTTGGCGATCAAATGCTCATCAATGACATTTCCAGTGAAGCATTCCGTCGGGCCTGTCTCGTAAAGCATCCCGTATGTTTTATCAAAGCCAACATCCTTACAAAATAAGTCCAGAGTCCCTTTTGGAGACTTTGAGATCGCGAGAAGGTAATATCCATCTTTTTTTAAATCCTTGATAAGATTTTCGGTATAAACATAGGTGCGGTGGCGATAGCGATCAACAACAATTTTTGAGGCGCGCATAAATTCACTGTACGCAACTCCTTTTATATTACTCATAAATACCTTAACCACTGCCATTATGTATGCCTCGTAGTCTCCCTCGCGGTCTAGCCACTTCACTTTTTCTTTTTCATAGTCCGCTCGGGCATGTAGCGGAAATAACCCAAAATCAATCAAAACTTCCACAAGTTCTATCAAAAGCGAAGAACGAAAAATAGTGCCATCAATATCAAAAATTGCCACTTTCCTTAGGTTATCCATTCACTAATTCTATCGCATAATGCGCGCTTCAGCAAAATAGCTACACTAGAGGCATATCGGCTGTTATGCCATATAGTCCGTGTTGTCTGCACAGCCATTTTTTATCACTTGTTGTATACGCAACGCCAATGACAAATTTAATATTAGAATATTTTGTAAATGTTTTTTGAAGAGTTAAAAAGCTCCACACTGCTCTGAATTTTAATCTCTCTTTTTTGTTCCCCCACCCTAAAAGAACAATGTCTGGATTATACATTTCAATATATTTTTTTATACATTTTGGGTAAGGGGCAATAATCCCCAATTTAATGTCCTGCCTTGTATCCCACGGAAAGAGCTCGGCCTCAGGTGGAAAACCAAAAATAGTTGTTCTGTCTACAACATTATACTTACGGATTAGTTTTATAGCATCATTATAAAATTCTTTTGAGAACTCCTTGAATTCGATTAACAATTCTAGATTTGTTGGCGCTAAATATTTTAACGCTTCCTCAAGAGTGAGCGCGGAATCATTTAATACTTGATCGTGAGCGCAAACAACTGTTTTTTTGTCTGTGCCACACCGAATATCAAACTCCACGCCATCTGCGCCAGATGTTACTGATTTTTTAAAGGCGCGTAATGTGTTTTCGTCGTTACCTGCCGACCATCCTCTATGTGTAAATATTTTCATAAAGTAACAAAAGTGCTCTGCGTGTGACAACAAATACTATCCTTCATTAGTTACCTAAATACAGCTACCCCTCCGTTATCCTTTAACAAAAGAGTAAACTCTCCTGAGGAATTAAATTTATACTCAACAGCCTCCTGTAGGGATTTTATGAAATCCTTTTCCTGTGATGCATCGCAGTACATGAGCGTGGATGCAATCTGCTCAAAAGATACTTTATATTCATCTGTTGTATATTTACCCGATATGTTGTTGCAATCTGTGCTAGCAAAAAAAGTTTGGTCGCTATTTAAAATCAATGCGAACATTTTTGAATCAACTGGCTTCACAATAGTACCATCACTATAGGTCGTGCTAACCCATGTCCATGTTTTTGTGTTCGGGTTTTTTTTGTTGAGTTCAATATCATTATTGGCTCTCATTTTTATCAAACCTCCACCAATTGTGTATGTAGCATCGCTTAATTCATTGGCGTCAATATCAACGATTGGCGTATCATTTACTACAAATTTCAATCGAAAAACGCCTAGGCCAAATATTACGACAACTACGAGCAGGATAGCTACTATTAAAGCTATTTTTTTCATGACGGATTAATTATACAGTAAATACACAGAAACTGAAATTACTCCCATAACCGTGAAAAAGAGTAAAAAAACTAGGTTTTTCACGGTTATGCCCTCACCCCAAGTCCAAAAACCTCACATCCAAAATTTTCACAATCCTCCTCTGCTCCGGCAAGGGCGAGAGCGGGATTTCGATTTCTTTATATAAATTTAGAGGTTCTACAACAATTAAAAATTGCCAAAAATGGGGAAAATGTGATATAGTACCAAACAAGCGCCATAGGGCGCTTTGGCATTAGTTAAATTAGGCTCTATCGTCTAGTGGTTAGGACGAAAGCTTCTCAAGCTTTAAACCGGAGTTCGATTCTCCGTAGAGTCATGAAATACAGAAACA
>DMXP01000002.1:47854-56724 GCA_003483855.1 Candidatus Yonathbacteria bacterium | reverse complement strand
TGTTTCTGTATTTCATGACTCTAAGTAAAAACATCCGTTTTTACGTCGGGGAATCGAACAGGAAGGGGGTCGGTAGGAATAAAAAGTAAACTGCTTTACTTTTTATCGGGTTCGCGAAGCGAAATTGCCACTGCGATAGCAGGCAATACGAGAACCTGTTTCCCCGTGGAGGAAGGATTGGGAAAACCGTGGGTTTCCCAGGAGTGAGATAGTAAAACGTCTCCGTAGAGTCACAAATCGCAAAAATAACAAAGGATGCTTCTTGAAAGAAGCATCCTTTGTTATTTTTAAAAGAGTAAACTGCTTTACTCTTTGGCGATTTGTGAAGGCGGAGTGATGTTTTTGTTTCTACTTGAAACAAAAACCGCGAGCCGAGGACGACAAACACTTAGATATTTTAGAACCCGAAGGGTACTTAAAATATTTAGTGATTTGTGTCCACACAGATTTAGCCGAGCTTCGCTCGTCATTTTTTCCTCCCCTGCACCACCTTCCTCACAATAAACACAATTCCCAAAAAAGCACTAACTCCGATAAGGACTAACAACTGTAGTTTAACAGGCAAATTACCCGCATACGCGAAAATAAATGCGAAAGGAGTGACGCCAATAAGCGTCGCAAAAAAGAATGGCGCGCTCTTCATTTTTGAAAACAAACCGAGGGCGTATGACAAAATATCAACAGGAACAATTATTCGCAAAAGGACTACTGTCCAAAACAAATTCTTGTCACTGAAATTGTTTTCAAATGTATGCAACTTTTTGAATGAAAAAATTCTCTCTACAAAGGGCTTCCCGAACCGTCGCGCCAAGAGGAATGCAATCTGCGCGCCGATTACCCAACCCACAATAGAAAGCACTCCAGCTATTGTCCAGCCCCAAAGATGGGAAGCAATCGGAATTAATGGCACCGTAGAAAACGGAGCGACAACAATCGCAAAAATTATGATTAGCACGTAGATTGCCTTGCTGAAATTATATTCAGCGAGCGCAAATTTCAATATTTCATCTCCATAGAGCTGAGAAAGAAACGACATACCTATAAAAAGGAGAGCAATGACGACGAGTCCAGCAATGGTTTCTATTCTTCTTTTGTCCTGCATATAATTGGCTACACCCTTGCCTTCCATTCTTCCTCCTGACGCACTAGCAACTCGCTAGCCTGCTCTGGCTCTGCCATCACCTCCTCTACTGCTCTCTCCATACGAATACCCTGCGAACCTTTTACAAGAATTATGTCTCCTTTTTCTAGAACGCCCTCCAAATATTTTCCAGCCAAACGAGAATCGTCAAAGTCAATAATATTTTTTTCGCTCATACCGGCGTCCAGCGCTCCCTCTACTATATACTTTGCGCGAGGGCCAACTGCGATGATTAGATTACAAAATTCACCTGCGAGCTTGCCAATTTTTTTGTGTTCATCTATTGTAAATTTACCAAGCTCAAGCATATCGCCAAGCACAGCAATATGCCTACCATTTGTGCTTATACTTTTTAGAGCCATTAGAGCAGCCTCTGATGCCACTGGAGACGCATTGTAAGTATCATCTATAATTATTGTGTCCTTGATGCCATTTAAAATTTGCATACGTCCTGGAGGGCTACGATGGGAAGACAACCGTCCTATGATATCTACAATATTCAGCTTCAGATACGCGCCTACAGCAATAGAAGCAAGCGCGCTGTACACAGGCTGAATACCCAAAACACCACGCATGTCCACAGGAAAAACTCCTCCGTCGTACTCAAGCTTGAAGGTAGTACCTACGGGCAATCCATCCTCATACTCAACCTGAATGTTTGTAGCGCGAAACATTGCGCCTTCATTTAGCCCGTAGGTAAGAGATATTGCTTTTGTTTTTTCGCGAAGCGCAAGAACGCGTTCATCGTCCGCGTTTAGCACGAGAGCGCCTGTGTGACGAAGAGCCTTCGCGAGTTTAGCCTTTTCCTCGTATACTTCATCTGGCGATTTAAAAAATTCAACATGTACCGGCACATCTCCAAAACGTGTAAATACGGCAATGTCTGGCGTAATAAGGTCTGTCGCTCGCGCAATATCTCCTGGCATACCTGCTCCGATCTCAAGCACAAGCCACTTTGGATAATGCACATTAGTTACAACAAGAGCGAGGCCCTTCAAAATATTTTTTAACCAAAGAAGTGGATCTGCCCAAGCGTTTTCGCAGTCAAGAACAGTAAGTGGGAGTCCTATTTCACTATTAAAACTTTTTTCGCTTTTTCGAGCAATAAGAGTATTGTCAACCACTGCAAAAATAGCATCCTTGGTGGATGTCTTTCCCACGCTCCCCGTTATAGCGATAATTTTAGGATTATATTTGCGAATCACAAGGTGCGCTTCTGCTTCAATAATGAGGGTTACTATTTTTTTGAAAATTTGCTTAAGCATGGTGTTTTTTATATGGAGTAGATTATTTAGAGATGAATGTAGAATATCGAATTTTGAATCATTCCCCAATTCTATATCCCGTATTCTATATTCAATATTCAGCCCCATTATCTATCCGGCGGTATTTCATAATAGTTTAGCAGAAATTTAGTGATTTGCATAAACGGACTAGAAAGTGTGTGCGATGCATATGCTTCACCACGAGGATTTTTGAGAGTAAGAAGCACTATAAATTTTGGATCATAAGATGGGAAATATCCAAAAAATGTATGAAGGTAATCCTTCTCAGAATACGCGCCATCCTCTACTATCTGAGCAGTTCCAGTTTTTGCGGCAATGCTATAGTGTTCCATTTTTAAGGTTCCACCCAACAATGCTTTATCCACAACCACAGTAAGCATTCTCGAAATTTCCTCTGATGTTTCTTTTTTTAATACACGCCTTTCGTTGCTTGGAACAAATTCGCGTGGCAGGCCCAAGCTGTACTCTGTGCGTGTAACCACATGAGGCGTCACAAGCACCCCGCCGTTTGCTAGGGACGCAAGCGCCCGTATTGTAGCTATAGGTGTCATTGAAATGCCCTGACCAAATGAGGCTGTAGCATACTCAATATCGCGTGAGCTTTCAAGGTTGCGTAGGTTGCCAACTGATTCATTTGGCAAATCAATCCCCGTTTCCTCGCCAAGTCCAAACGACTTAAAATATTCTCTAAACTTATCCTTGCCAAGTCTGTCAAATACAAACATCGTGCCTGTATTGAGCGATTGATTCAAAATTTCTTGTAGAGCCACGACACCACGTCCTTTTCCGTCAAAGTTTGAGATGCGTTTTGTGTTTATAATACGATAACCCTTGTCGTCATATGTTGTGCTTGCGGTCACCACCCCTGCGTCCAACCCAGCCGCAATAGTCAAAGGTTTAACAATGGATCCCATTTCATACACGCCATCCACGAGTGGGTTTGAAAAGACACTTTGATTTTTTTCTTTTGAAAAGTTGTTTGGGTCAAATGATGGCATGGTTGCCATTGCATATATCTCCCCTGTTTTTGGATTCATAATGATACCGCCAGCACTCACCGCGTCGTATTTTTTTAGAACATCGTCTTCAAGCACGCGCTCCAGAAACCCCTGCACTGTTGGTTCTATGGTAGTGACCAAATTCCCCTCGCGTTTTCTGTCAAAAAGTATTGATGCCACTGGTTTCAAAAATATGTCAGCAAAAAAACTAGGCGAATTATTTTTACCAGAACGTTCTAGTGAATCATTGTAGTAACGCTCTAACCCATATCTTCCAGTTTGTGTCATACTCGCGCTCCCATCGGAACCAACAAAGCCGAGTACTTGCGCTGCCACTCTTCCTCCTGGATAAAAACGTTTTGGATTATTATCTATCGTGACACCCTTTTCACCAAGCGCGAGAATACTCTCGACTTCTGTTTTTAACAAATTTTTTGCAATCTCCTCATATTGGTCATCATTCTTTCCAGCGCGTAAAATAAACTCTTCTCGATCAAACTTTATTATTTTTAAGAGCTTGTCCGCAAGCGAATCTGGGTTAGAAGTTTTTGTAGGATCAATAACGAGCGAATAGCTTGGCAAAACTGTGGCCGCAGAAACCTTTCTCCCATTTTTTTCCTGAAAAAATATTGTGCCACGATCAAAAGTTGCTACATTTGAAACTAAATATTTTGACTCGGCAAGATTTTTATAATATTCACCTTTTGCTATTTGTATGTGGCCGAGCCTCGTAATCAAAAGGAGTGCTATCAAAAGCACTCCTGTGTTTATAAACCAAACGTTGTACAGGCGACGGTCTTTCATGGTTTGGTTCTTTGTATTTTTCAATATTCTACATTCTATAATTCTATCCTTATCGCGCAACAGCGACCCTTGTTTCTGAATCTACGGCCGTCGCAAACGTGACTGCAGGCATGCTAGTAAATTTCTCTTTCGTTTCCTGAAATCCTAGTTGTTTTGCATACGATAGGGTAAATCCGTTAGTTATTGAAAGGTATTCTGCCTCAAGTGTGCCTACATTGTTTGACAGCTCGCTCAATGTGCGGTTTATATTGTTCCTGTCTACACCGGCAAGTGTAATCGCGAGCGCGGAATACAGGTAGAACGACACAACCACGCTAAGTGATACAAGTAGCCCCCAAAAAATCTTTCTTTCAATGTTATTTAATGTGAGTGTTTTTGTAATCATGATGTTAATTTTTAATGATGATCCTTAATTTTGAACTGCGGGATTTTGGATTTTCTTTTATTTCTGTATCGCTTGGTACAATTGGTTTTTTGGTAACTAGGGTGGCAACTCCCTCGTTTGCCTTTTGTCTAAAAAATTCTTTTACTATTCGGTCCTCCAGCGAGTGAAATGAGATGATCGCCATTCTTCCCCCCGGAGCCAGATGTTCAAACCCCTTTGCGAGACCCTCTCTCAATGCGCCCAGCTCGTCGTTTACAGCAATGCGTAGAGCCTGAAATGTTTTTGTGGCGGGATTGATTTTACTTAAGCCAAACTTTGGAACGCATTTTTTTACTATTTCCGCGAGCTGTCCTGATGTTTCTATCGGCTTTTCTTTTCTCGCCTCAACAATTCCTTTTGCGATGCGTCTTGCGAACCTTTCCTCGCCGTAGCCGTAGATGATGTCCGCTATGCTTTCCTCGGCCCACTCGTTTACTATTTCCCTAGCGGTGAGACCGTCGCCCTCTGAGCGAAATGTCATAAGGAGAGGTTCATCACGCATAAATGAGAATCCTCGCGGTACGACATCCAGCTGGCGATTAGAGAGTCCTATGTCTAGAAGAATCGCGTCTAGTTTAAGTTCCCGTCCAAGACGCGAATCTACTGATTCGCCAGCTTTTGCGAGCACGACATCAATATTTCGGAAGTTGTCGCAAACGAAGAGTTTTTTGCAAGGAAGATCTTTCAATCTTTCTTCGGCTATTGCGAGCGACTCTTGGTCGGCGTCTGTACCGATAAAGAACCCTGATTTCCCTATCATTTCGCAAAGCGCGCGACTGTGTCCGCCGAGACCAACTGTCCCTTCAAACACTGTCTTGCCCTCCGCGAGAGCGAGACCTTCTGTTGATTCTTTTAAAAGAACTGAGATATGCATGGTTTTAAATCACGCCAATCTCTCCAAGCTTTTCTGCAAGTGCGTCAGCGCCTTTTTGAATGCGTGTCTTGTATCCCTGCCATACCTTTTCGTCCCAGAGCTCTACGCGGGTGGAAACACCGACGACGGCAACTTGAGTTTTTAAATCTGCAAACTCTTTTAAAAAATCTGGAACAAGGATGCGACCGATACTGTCCACGTCTGTTTCAACTGCGCCCGCGAGCATAAAGCGTCCAAACCCTCGAGTGTCCGCTTGACCCATTGGAAGCCCTGCGAGTTTCTCGGCAACCTTTCCCCATTCCTTCATCGGGTACACGAAAAGACAGTTGTCCAAGCCGTGCGTGATGACTACTTTTTTCCCAAGTTCCTTTCGAAACTTTGCTGGAAGCGCGAGTCGCTTCTTTGGGTCCAAGGTGTGAATGTGTTCGCCGATTAACATGATGATTTTCTTAGTGAGCGTCCAAGACGTGAATTTACTAATTCAGAAGCGAAGTTAGAAAATCTTCACCGAGTTAAACGGTCTTTCTTGAAAGACCCCTGCTCCGCAGGGTTTAACTGGGTGGGATTTTAACAACTTTTGGTCCAAGACCCGAATTTGCTAATTCGCCACTTCATCCCACTTATTAACATTATATTACACTTTGTCCCACCATACAACACTTCGCTACACAATAACTGTGGATAACTATTTTGATACAATTTTGTGTATCAGCATAAAGAAAAACCCCATTTTGCTATGCAAAATGGGGTTTTAAATAAAACCTGCAGGCCCGTGAAAGAGGGGGTCACTACCTACAGGAACGCCAACATTTCTGGACAAAGGGCAAAAAAGGGGGGGTTCAACCTTTGTCAGGTTGGTGTATTAACTTTTTACAATGCGAGGTATTCTCAAGTGCAACTCAATTTTATGGCGAGTTCTGAGCTGCTTCGCAAGGGTATCCAAACGGACTATTACTGCTGCAGACAACGGAACCAATACAAACTGTTCCGGTGGTGCGCGCAGGTTCCTGAGTCCAAACTGCTTCCTTGATTTCCTAACTTCGAAAAAAAGTTCGCGATACATCTCCGTTAGTTTTTTGTCCTTGTTTATAACATCAAGAACATTATCACTATCACTGAAAACCCGCACTAGGTCATAATAATTCAATTTATCTACTCCTAAAAATTATCTAAATAAAGTATATCACGAAACCAGACTTTTTGCAAGGGCAAAAATTATCCTTGTTCTGGACGCATTGTGGGAAAAAGCAATACTTCGCGTATATTACGCGTATCAGAAAGAATCATCGCTATACGATCAATACCAATTCCAACTCCACCTGCGGGTGGGAGCCCATACTCTATTGCCTCCAAATAATCCTCGTCCGAGGGTGACACATCCCCTTCTCCGCCTTTTTTCTTTATATCCTGCTCCTCGTAGCGCTCTTTTTGCTCAAGCGGGTCGTTTAATTCTGAAAAAGCGTTTACAACTTCAATACCGCCAATGACAAGCTGAAAACGGTCAATGAGAGATGGGTTAACCTCTTGCTTCTTTGCAAACGGCGAAAATCCTGCTGGATAGTCAATAATAAATGTAGGCTGAATTATTTTAGGACGACAAGCTTTTTTGTACACATTATCCATAATCTTTTCAATGGAATCATGAGCCTCAACTTTCACGCCAAAACGCTCAGATGCAAGGCGCCAATCCTCACGCGACATTGTTTCAGGATTATCAATAGACGCGTAGCGCTTGAACAAATCTAAAAATGAAACTACTGCAAACTTTTTTGAAACATCTATAGTATCCTCTCCAGATTTTATTCTTGTACTTTTATGAACAACCTTCACAAGTGTTTTAATCAATTTTTCCACAAATGCCATCTGCGATGCGCAAGTTTCGTACGCGGAATAAAATTCCAACATCGTAAACTCTGGGTTGTGTGTCGCATCAATGCCTTCGTTTCTAAAGTTGCGCCCGATCTCGTACACTCGAGGAAAGCCACCGACTAAGAGCTTTTTCAAATATAGTTCTGGGGCAATGCGGAGATTCAAATCAATATCAAGCGCATTATGGTGTGTTTTAAATGGCTCTGCAAGCGCGCCTCCTGCTAGTGACTGAAGAAGGGGTGTTTCAACTTCTAAATAATCTGCGTCATTCAAAAGATTTCTGATCTCTGTGATGATTTTTGAGCGAAGTTTGAAACGCTCGCGGACTTCCGAAGACATTATCATATCCAGATACCTCTTACGAAAACGCTCTTCCACATCTTGAAGACCGTGCCACTTGTCAGGAAGCGGGCGCAAGCTTTTTGACAGAATCTTCCATTCCTTCACCTGAATCGTGCGTTCCTTACGCTTTGTCATAAAAAGCGTTCCAGTGCATTCAATAATGTCGCCAACATCGATGGCCTCTTGAAAAAGCGCAAAAAGTTTATCATCCATCTCGTCACGCTTTAGGAACCCTTGTATAACAGCTTCATCATCTTGCAAATTAAAGAATGCGAGCGCTCCCTGACCCCTAATAGCCATCACGCGTCCAGCGAGTGTCATCTTTTTATGATCTCTCGAATACTTTGCAAACGAAGAAAGTGCGGACACAACAGAAAGCGAGCGCTTTGTTGCGATCGGGTACGGGTTCATTCCATATTCTTTGAGAAGCGCGAGCTTCTTTAGACGTTCTGCACGAATCTCTTCCAGTGAAGCCATAATAATAAGTGAAAAGTTAAAAGTCTTAAAGTCAAAAGTGGATACAAGAATTAATACATTCTACTTTTTGACTTTGGACTTTATAGACTAAATTCTATTCAACATTAACAACCTTACACGATACTACACCCATAGGAGTTTCGTAGGAACAGCTTTCTCCTTTGCTTTTGCCCATGAGCGCTTCTCCAAGTGGTGACTTGTTTGAGATTTTGTTCTCTTTTGTATTAGCCTCCTCTGAACCGACAATCTGATAACGACGATTCTCCTTCTCGCCTTGTATGAGGATAACTGCTGTTGACCCAATACCGACATTACCACCCTTATGCTTTTCAGTGATTACGGCATTTTTGATCATCTGCTCGAGCTTAGAAACACGCTCCTCTGCTTCTGCCTGATTTTGGCGCGCCTCGTGATACTCGGCGTTTTCAGAAAGGTCTCCAAGACCTTTTGCAAACTCAAGTTGCTCCGCAATCTCTTTACGGCGAACGCTTTTTAAATAATCCAACTCCTTGGTTAATTCTTCAAATTTCTCCTGGCTTAAATATTCTTTTTCATCTGACATATGTTTGCATTCTATCTGTTTATAAGCCAAAAGTCAATTTTTCAACCGAAGCTGGCTTTTGATAAATTGCTCGGATTTCTTAATGCATAATAA
>DMXP01000002.1:0-47710 GCA_003483855.1 Candidatus Yonathbacteria bacterium | reverse complement strand
TTATTATGCATTAAGAAATCCGATTCCCCATTCTACATTCTACATTCTACATTCTATCACCAAGATACTCCGGTGTGTTTTCGTTCATCCAGTCAAAAAGCTGACGCATTACGTACACACCTCCAATTGTGTTTGCGTGCGGACCACGCTCCATTACTACAGTAAACGCGTATTTTGGTTTGTCATACGGGAAAAAGCCTACGACCCACGAGTTGATGTACTTTTTGCCCGCGTCTATTTCCGCTGTACCGGTCTTTCCCGCTACATCCACGTACCACACACCGAGACCGGAGACGGTCCCCTCTGTTACAGCTAGACGCATACCCTCGCGCGCAATCTCTAGGTGTTGCGAAGAAAGAGGGATTTTTGATGATGAAAATTCTTTGACAGGATCTTTCAAAAGATGCGGAGTGACGAGAGTGCCTCCGTTTGCGATACTTGCCGTACCGCGAAGCGCCTGGAGTATTGTCGTTTGAAAACCATACTGCCCGATGACAGTGTGGTACGTGTCGCCCAAGCGCCACGCTTCACCAGCAAACATTTTTTCTTTCCATGCCGGACTTGGAATCGTCCCTATTTTTTCATCTGTAATGTCTATCCCCGTAAGCGAGCCAAAACCAAACAGTCTCGCATATTTTTCTATGTTCGCAATGCCAATTCCCTTTTGACTTTCAAAGCCACCGCCTATTTCATAAAAATACACGTCCGAGGAAACTGCGATAGCGCGACGCATATCCACCCAACCGTGAGCCTTCCAGTCGTTAAACACAGACCATATGTCAGGATAATACGGATTCTGAATTGAAATAGAACCAGTGCTTAATATTTGTTTTTCTGGAGTAATGACATCCTCTGCGAGCGCCGCTACGGCCATAAAGGGTTTTATGATAGACCCTGGAGTGTACATGCCAGACACAGCGCGGTCTAGAAACACAGACCTCTTGTCGAGGTTGTAACTTTGAATAAGCTTTATATTTTTACCCTCGGAAAGCACCGCGCTTTCGTACTCGGGGTAGCTCGTCATCGCGAGGAGCTCGCCTGTTTCCACATCCATAATAGCGCCCGCGCCAGCCATGTAGCCAAAATCGTTTGCTGTATCGCGAATTGTTGTGTGAAGTTTTTCCTGCACGAGCGCATCTATTCCAAGGGTAAGCGCTGTGCCGTTTATTGGATTTTCAACAATGCTTCCATCTCTTGTTTTTCCGAGCGCGTCTATTTCTACTATTTGTAGGCCGTTTTTACCAGATAAAAACTCGTTGTAGTATTCTTCAATACCGTCCATGCCGATAAACGACTTTTGATAAAAAAATCCTTGTTTGTCACTCTTTGGGTAGCTTACATACCCTAATGCGTGACCAAAACCTGGCGAAGCAATGTATGCGCGATGAGGAAATTGCATTACCTTTGTTGTCGTGCTTGTTTCTGTAGCAATTAAAGCGGCTCGCGACGCCTCATCATCAAATGAATTCCACGCAAGAGGAACATTGTTTCTATCGTAGATAGCTCCACGCATAGCAAACAATGGCACATGATCTAAACGGTTATTTTCGCTCTTTTTTAGAAACTCTTCTCCTTGCGCAATCTGCAAGTTTATAACCTTACCGAGAAAAACGACTGAAACAATCAAAAATGCTAGCATTACTCCCCAAATAGATGTGCGACTTATTGGTTTTTCAATTCGTCCCTCAAACTGATACTTGTCAAACCCTGGCAAATTCTTTGAATCAAGAAAAATCTCATCTGGATCAATGTTTCGTGAAACCTGTTTAAAAAATTTTGCTGATATTCTTCTTGACATGGCTGTGTTAATAAAGCAGACGACAAACAGAGCTATTTCTTATTTATATAAGTTTTTATAGCAAAATAGACACAAAATAAACAGTCGAATGTATTCTTATGCTAGATGCCTATCTTACCATTTTTTTTGCGTATGACACTGAGACGAATATAACTATTGCTCCTAAAATACCCAGCGCTCCCCCAAGCGGAAATAAATTTGCGCCATACAGAAGATCTATAAGTATTCCAAAAAGAAAAATTTCATAATATTTGTCATAAATATACGCGCCCACAATCGCAAGCATCACAACAATCCACCACGGCGCATAAAAAACGGATGAGAGGAGCACGATGTCAAAAATAATTCGCTTATTCATATCAAAGATTCTTATCAATAACTACCTCTACAGAACGAATCTGAGAAATATTAAACGGAAGGCGAAACAACAATCTCTTAAATGGCTCAGATGGTTTCTCTTCTATTGTGAAAACAGTTCCTAAAATAAAATCTCCCTTTGCTGTAATTATGTTGTCACCAATCTCCACAGAACTTCCTTGTGGGACTTTTGCTTCGAAATTGCCCATCCCTGTGCCAACTGCCACCGCAGGGATATAACGGTCCCCGACTAGCACCGCATGTTCCTCGCCAGGATATGAAAAAAGTTTTACCTTCGAAGAATTTCCTGTTGTTTCAATAATTTTCCCAATAACTCCAGAGCCAGCATACGCAACATAATTATTCACGTTAATTCCTTCGTTCTCTCCAGCGTCAATAACTAATGTGTCGTATGGAGACCTTCCTGGTCCAGCCAAAACACTAGCAACGACACGGTCATCCATTCTCACCCGTCCGAGTGCCTCTTCAAGCCCTATAACCTTTTCCGCAAGAAGATTTCTATCCAAAACTTGCGTGCGCATAAGCTCAATTGCCTCATTGAGTATTCTATTTTCGTTTACGAGAGTATCCTTGTCGCGAAAATTTGCCAAAACAAAGCCAATCGAGTTTTTTGTTGTATCCCCGATGGACCATATTCCTGGAGTTATGTAGTACAGCGTACGAGTAAGCGTGTCTCTAATCGGCGAATACAAAAGTGCAAATGCGCTTATTGAAACTAAAACAATTAGCGCATTTTTTTTTCTTTGCAATAAATAATTATTTTGGTGGCGTGTCATTTTCGTGCTCAATAAGAACTTCCTTGAAATTTTCCATCTCCTCGAGTATGCAACCTGCTCCTCGGGCAACAGCAGTTAATGGATCATTTGCAATATACACAGGAACATGGAGTGTCTGAGACAGAACCTCGTCAAGACCTCTGAGGAGCGCTCCACCGCCAACCAAAATAATTCCTCGACTCATCACATCCGAGAGAACCTCTGGCGGAGTTGTTTCAATAACCTCCTTTACCGCGTCTACAAGACCCGCAATAGACACGCTCATCGCCTCGCGGATATCGCTGTCTGTAACCACAACCTCGCGTGGAAGCCCCGTCACCAAATCGCGACCGCGTATAACTGCTTCCATCGGTTCCTTTCCCTTCTTTACCGAGCCAATCGCAATCTTTACACTCTCCGCGGTGCGCTCGCCAATGAGCACGCGAAACTCGTCACGCACATAAGCAATTATGTCGTTGTTCAAGCGGTCTCCCGCGATATGCAGATTTTTTGAACGCACGATGCCACCGAGCGAGATGACGGCGATGTCGGTAGTACCTCCACCGATATCAATAATCATATTGCCAATCGGCTCCTTCACAGGGAGCTTGATGCCAATAGCCGCCGCCATCGGTTCCTCTACTATATGCACCTCGCGCGCGCCTGCGTTTTTTGCCGCGTCATAAACTGCGCGAATCTCCACAGTGGTAATACCAGACGGCACTCCAATAACCACGCGCGGGCGCACGGTTTTTTTGCTAACTTTGTTTGCTTTACTGATGAGATACGAGAGCATTTCCTCAGTGACTTCAAAATTTGAAATGACGCCATCGACAAGAGGGCGAATAGCGACCACATGCCCCGGTGTGCGACCGAGCATTTGTTTTGCTTGCTGACCTAGCGCCACCACCTGCCCAGTCTTTTGATTTACAGCTACAACAGAAGGCTCATTTATAACAATTCCGTGGTCGCGCAAATAAACAAGCGTATTGGCGGTACCGAGGTCAATACCGATGTCATTGGAAAAAAGTTGGTAAAATTTATCAAACATAAGAATAGAATTTAGAATATTGAATGTCGAATTTTGAATAATTCATTGTGGTCAACCATGGAAACGTCGCCTGTTGTACGGTCTTTTATTTCAAACATTCCAGATGTAAGAGTTTTTGCCGACACCACGACACGAAGAGGAATTCCAATCAAATCACTTTCCGCGAATTTCTCTCCAGCTCGTAGGTCACGGTCGTCCCAAAGAACTTCAACACCTGCACTTGTAAACTCATTGTAAATTTTCTCTGCTTCCGCGCGCACTGCTATGTCATCGGCGCCTCCTAGTTCTACCAAATGAACTGCAAAAGGCGCAATTGACCCTGGCCACACGAGCCCCTTGTCGTCGCCCAGCACCTCCACCACCGTGCCTAGCACACGCCCGAGCCCAATGCCGTAGCAACCCATTATAACAGTCTGGTCCTTCCCCATCTCGTCTTTGTAGGAAAGGTTAAACGGAGCGGAGTACTTGGTCTTGAGCTCAAAAATGTTTCCTACTTCTACGGACGTTTCTTCACGAAGATTCTTTCCACCGCACTCTGGGCAAGCGCTCTTTTGTTCATCAATAATTTCCTTGTTTACCGCGAGGCGACATTTGTCGCAAATATAAATAGTGTCCTCGCCTGCGGTAGTGATAGTCTGAAACTCGTGAGAATATTTTGAAAAACTTCCGCCAGACGCAAAGGTGAGGAACGTTGTTGCGCCAATGCCAACTCTTTCAAAAACGCGCGTGTAAACACCCTTCATCTTTTCATAGTACGCTGTCATATCCGCTTCGTCTCGGTGAAACGAATACATATCCTTCATCATAAACTCACGCCCGCGAAGAATGCCAGACTTTGCGCGAAGTTCCATTCGAAATTTGTTTTGAAATTGATACGCGGAAAATGGAAGGTCACGATACGAAGAAATAAATTGCTTCACGAGCGGAACGACGACTTCCTCGTGCGTGGGGCCGAGCGCGTTTTCGCGACCAGAAGTGTCGCTCACTTTGTACAAGTCGTCCATCGTGTCCCAGCGACCAGTTGCAAGCCAATTTTCTTTTGGCTGAAGCGATGGCATAAAAATTTCCTGTCCACCTACATTGTTCATCTCTTCACGAATAATGTTTTCTATTTTTTTAAGCACTCGGAGTCCGAGCGGAAGATACGTGTAAACGCCGGACTGAAGCTTGTCTACGAAGCCAGCGCGGATAAGAAGCTTGGCATTTTTTGCCACCTCGTCAGCAGGAGCTTCTTTTCGTGTTTTGGTAAAGAGTTGGGACTGGAGCATGTCAGGACTGGGAATCAATAAGCTTTCGAGCTATTTCTACAAATTTTAGCGACCCGTAGGTCATTCTGCTGAATGAGAGACAAAAAAAACGATGAGGGATATAAATATATCCCTAAGATTTTTCTTAAAGTCGTAGCCTAAAATTTGTAGAACTAGCCGAATCTGTTATTAATGACCGGTCCTACTATACTACATTAAAAATTACACAGTTCCAAATTTTGACTTTGTATATTTTTTATGTTATACTTGATAGAGTTCATTTCATTAAACATTACATGGGAGGGGTTAAAATGAGTAAGTATGAGTTTGAAAAAGAAGCAACAATTGCAAATCAGCTTTACGAGGCAATTGCAAATGCTTTGCCCGCAGTATCTTCATTAAGAAAATGCGAAACGGCAGTCCTGGTAATAAATGTACTTGCAAATATGACACCCCAGGAAATAATGAGACTTGGCATCGCAGTGGGTGAATATTCCACGCTTAGCAAATACGAGAAGACTGAGGTTTTGTCTTCTTTGCGTTCTAAAGTCGCTGAGCTAAGAATTGGATAGCCACATCAACGGGAGCATTTTGCTCCCGTTTTTTTATAATACTTATATCTAAATAAGCTTACTCAGATCCTGGAATGTTATAAACACCATAAACGCGATAAGGATGAGAAACCCTATACCGTTTGCAATGTTTGCTACTTCAGGTTTTATTGGTGAACGCTTAATTGCTTCAATAAGAATAAAAAATAGACGTCCCCCGTCAAGAGCTGGGAAAGGAAGAAGGTTTATTATTGCGAGATTGATGGAAATAATCGCCGTTAGAGAAACCAAATGGATAAAACCCAGAGTAGAGGCATCGCTGACAATTCCAATAATTCCAACGGGCCCCGCGATGTCCTGAAAATTTGCCTGCCCGATAAATATATTTTTGAAAAACTCCATAATACCCACTGTCATTGATAGAGTGATGGATGCTGTCGTGGTGAGCCCAACAAAAAACGCTTCATGAATAGGCAGTTTTAAAATACCAACATTATCCATTGATATTCCAATAGCGCGACGACCATCTATATAACCCTCTGCGCCACCAACAGCAACGGTCCCTTCCTCTCCACCTCTTAAATATGTGAGCTCCATTTCCTCGTGAGAGGAAATAAAATTCTGCGTGGCAGATACTTTGGGGTTTTTAAGAACATCCGCTCCTGAAACAAGTTTCAAAATAATATCTCCTCCTTTGAGACCTGCTTCATGCGCAGGTGACAATGGCATCACATGCGTAATTGTAAGTCTGGGATTTTCAACACGCTCGCCGTACGCAGAGTCGTCCACAGAATACGGAAGTCCTGCCATAAATCCTATGCTAATAAGAATCCACGCAAAAAGTAAGTTAAAAATAACTCCTGCGCTAATTATCCATGCCTGCACTAGTCGCGACTTGTGTGTCAAACTTCGTGAGGAATCGTGACCTTTCAATGACTCCTCGTTTGGATCCTCACCAAAAATTTTAACGAACCCTCCGATAGGAAACGCGTTGATTGAATACAACGTCTCCCCAACTTTCTTTTTCCAAAGGCGTGGCGGGAACCCAATTCCAAACTCATCTACGCGCACACCAGCACGTTTTGCGGCTGTAAAATGCCCAAACTCGTGAACGAGGATGAGCGCGGCGAGTATGACGATGAATAGTAAAATTGACATGTGACTTATGACAATTGACATGTGACCCAATAAATTTTCGCTTTGCGAAAATTTATTGTCAATTGTCACAAGTTAATTGTTAATTGTTTTCTCCAAGAATCTCCTTCTCCTTTTTATCTCCGATGGATTCAAGATTATTATTTGCTTCGTCCACAAATTTTTGAAGGTCGTCAAGAGCGCGAGTTTTTTCGTCTTCGCTCATATCGCCATCCTTCTCAGCTGAAATGATGTCGTTTTTCGCCTGCTCACGCACACCTTTTAGCGTCACGCGCGCGGACTCCACCTTGTCACGCACAAGCTTTGTAAATGAAACTCGACGCTCTGTGGTAAGAGGAGGAAAGAAGATGCGAAGACCAGACTCGTCGGTGGAAACCGAGATACCTAGGTTTGCGTCATTGATTGCCTTTTCAATCTCCTTGCCGTTTGCTTTCTCCCACGGCACAATACGGAGTGTACGCGCGTCCTCATTTGCAATAGTTGCAACGTGTTGCACGGCGAGCTGAGCGCCGTAGGACTCTATAAAGATACCGTCAAGAATCGCGCTTGAGGCGCGACCTGTGTGTATTGCGGAAAGCTCTTTTGAGAGGTGCTCTGCAAGGTCTCCTGCTTTCTTTTTAAATTCTGAAAAATCGTAAGTCATGATTGATTTTTAAAGAGTGCAACGACTATAAAAATCATCACCCCGTTAAACAATATTGCGAAGCAATATTCCCGCATTGCGGGGGTTAACTGGGGTTTGCTTGTTTGTCATTACACCCATTTAATATTTATATACTATCTCATCCTAACAAAAAAATACTTTAAATGGAATGGGGTAACAAAATGGCTATGTGATCAATTAGCATTTTAGGAGATGAGCCTGGGTTTGAAAGATAAGTCTTTGCTTGGAAAATTTCGTGGAAAATATTGGCTGTGCTAATTTGTCCACGTCCAAGACGTGACTCTGCTGAGTCAGCAGTACGGGTGTATAAAATACGCTCAATATGATCTAGTATCCTTCTAAAGAGTTCGCGGTCCACAGTCTCTCCCGCTTTTTTTTCTGCCATCTTTTTTGCTATAGCAAAACGTCCTTCAAGGTTGGTTTCTATAAATTTCTCTGCAAGTATTTTTGTCTCATCAGTATTCACGACGTTTCCAGTCACAACTAGCACTCGCGAGAGGAGCGTAGGCAAGAGCATTTCGGCGTGAGGAAGGATTATAAAAAAATGTGTACCAGCGGTTGGCTCTTCAAAAGTTTTTAAAAGCGCGTTCTGAGCTTGGTGAGTAAACGAATCCGCCCCGATAATAAATATTTTTCTAGCTCCATCAAAGCCAGCACGCGTCTGCGCGTCTTTTAGTTCGCGCGCTTCATCTATACCAAGCGTTTCATAAAACCTCTCCATTAAATCGGGGTTGCCTTTTGTTTCAATATTCAAATGCTTCGCAAGAGCGGAAACAAGCGCGGGAGAAACCGTATCATACGCACCCACAATGACATGCGCGTGGTGAAGGTACCCGGTCTTTTTGTAGTGTTCGAAGAGATAGTCCATAAAGTCTATAAAGTCCATAAAGTCAAAAGTGAATGCATCTGTATTTACTTTACAGACTTTATAGACTTTTGACTTTGAGACTTGAGCCAAAAAATAATTATGTACTCATAATTATTTTTTGGCGAGAATGCTTTTCTTGTACGTGTCCAAATGCTCAAGGGCGATGCCTGTCCCTTTTACCACACAATATATTGCCTCATCAGCAAGCACAGCCTTTACCCCAGTTCTACGCTCCACAAGCTCCGCGAAGTTGCGAAGCTGTGATGAACCGCCTGTCATAATGATTCCTTGATCTATAATGTCCGCAGAAAGTTCTGGAGGTGTTTCCTGTAATACATCTTTAATAGCGCGAATGATCTCGCGAAGTTCCTTGTCAATCGCTTTCACTATTTCGTTTGTAGTAACCTGCGCTGTACGCGGGAGGCCAGTAATGTAATCTCGACCTTTTATGGTTAGTAAAAGCTCGTCATCTATTGGAATAGCTGAACCTATGCGAACCTTAATCTCTTCAGCGGTGCGATCGCCGATTGCAAGATTGAATGTTTTTTTAATATGATCAGCAATCGCGTGATCAATTTTGTTCCCCGCGCATTTTACCGATGTTGACGCCACGATACCACCAAGAGAGATAACAGCAACATCTGTTGTGCCTCCTCCTATGTCCACCACCATATGTCCACGCGCCTCATAAATGGGGATCCCAGCCCCAATAGCAGCAAGAATAGGTTCCTTCACAACATACACATTTTTTGCGCCAGCTCTAATGGTAGCCTCAATAACCGCTCGACGCTCCGTAGAAGAAACTCCAGCTGGAACTGAAACCATCACGTCAGGTTTCAAAATGTTCCACTTCCCCAAAGCCTTAGACATATAGTAGCGGATCATAGCTTCTGTTACGCGATAGTCAGCAATCACACCGTCCTTCATTGGACGATATGCGGTTATATTGTCTGGAGTGCGACCTATCATTTGTTTCGCTTCAAGTCCTACGGCCATTATCCTATTATCTTGCTGGTTCACAGCAACAACAGACGGCTCATTTAGAACCACTCCTTTTCCAGGTATAAAAACCAGCGTATTAGCCGTGCCTAGGTCAATGCCGATTTTTGTTACAAATAGTCCCATAAATTAAACTGCTGGTTCAGAAATTACCTCTGGTACCACATTTGCTCTTTCTATAACCACACCAATAGCGCGCAAACGGGTTTCCACATCCTCGTACCCGCGGTCGATCGTAGTGTCCACATTATGTATGACTGACTCCCCTTTTGCAACTATTGCAGAAATGACAAATGCGAGTCCGGCGCGAAGATCTGGAGAAGTGAGCTTACGTCCACGAAGAGCTGTTTTTCCGCGAACAAGAGCGCGGTGCGGATCCATCATCACAATATTCGCGCCCATCGCGGAAAGCGACTCGGTGTAGTTGAGCCGTCCCTCAAAAATAGTTTCAAAGACGGTGCTCTCGCCATCTGCTTGTGTGAGAAGAATTGTCATTGGCGCTTGGAGGTCTGTGGGGAAACCTGGGTACTCGTGAGTTTTAATATCAACAGGCAATAAACGAGAAGGCGCGCGCACAATGATTTCATTTTTCTTTATTTCAATACCTACCCCAGCGTTTCGAAGAATTTCAATCGGCGACTCAAGGTGCGATGGTTCGCAGTTAGTAATATGAATCTCACTCGCGCAAATTGCCCCCAATATTAAAAAACTCCCCGCCTCAATACGGTCAGGCATTGTCTTGTACGGATGACCCTTTCCAGACAAAAGTTTTCCACCTTTGATAGTGATGGTTGGTGTGCCTGCTCCTGAAATTTTTGCTCCGCATTTGTTTAAAAATTCCGCGAGGTCTGCAATCTCGGGCTCCATTGCTGAATTTTTTATAACAGTCGTGCCTTTTGCGAGTACCCCTGCCATCATAAAAGTTTCTGTTACGGTAACACTTTGATTTTTAAGAAAAAATTCAGCGCCTTTTAGCCCTCCTTTTGCTTCCACGACATATGAGTCGTCTATTACAGAAACCTTTGCTCCCATTTTTTCAAAACCGCTAACAAATAGGTCAAGTGGGCGCGCGCCAATAACGCATCCACCGGGATGCGGAAACGAAACTTTCCCATAACGAGCGAGAATAGGGCCAGTAGCTACAATAGACGCGCGCATTTTTTTCGCAATGCCTGGTGTTAGCTCCGGCACGAAACCTTTTGTTATTGAAACTGTATAAGCGCCTTTTTTTATATTAAGAACTTCCGCGCCCATATCCTTGAGCAAGTCAAACATTCTCAGGGTGTCGCTAATTTCTGGGATGTTGGTCAGTGTGACAGTGTCGCGAAAAAGCACGGTGGAAGCTATGGCTTTTAAAGCGGCATTTTTTGCGCCAGTAACTCTCACTGTTCCGTGGAGCTTCCTTTCTCCTCCAAGCCCTTTAATAACTAATGTGTTGCTCATATAATTGCTGTAGGAGTCTATCTTACTACGTAAATTGTGTTTTGACCAAACTGATGCGTTGTGGGCCAATATAAACACGCTAGCTGGGACGGGGTGAACGGCGAACAACGAGACCCCTGAGTTTTTTCTTATTGTGAGGATTTTACGATAAGATAAGCGTATGCAGATTATCACAGTCGCCCCTATCGCGAGTGGCGCACTTCAAGGCTCGCTCACATATTTTTCAAAGGAACCGATTGAGGTGGGGATGGTTGTTGTGGCGCCGATACGCACGCGTGAAGTGCCAGCTATTGTGCTTGAATGTCGCGAAGTTTCAGAAGAGAGGTCGTCAATCAGGTCGTCGGATTACGCGATACGAAAAATCACGCGCGCAAAACCGCGAAGGATCTGGTTGCCGACATTTCTAAAAGCTGTAGAGGAAACCGCGGGCTTGTCGGCGCAAAAACTTGGCGAGTTATTGCTCGCGCTCACGCCAAAGTCGATACTGGACGCGCACCTAGAGGGCCAGCTTAAAGAACCTGCTTCAAAGGAAACTGGTGGAAGATTTGAGATGCTCGCGATTCAGTGCAATACAAAAACTCGTTACGAAGAGTACAAAAGACTAGTTCGCGAATCCTTTGCGCGACACGAATCTGTTTTTATATGCGTGCCGACAGAAGAAGATGTCTTGCGAATATCTGCCGAGATAGGGCACGGCATTCTAGACTACACATTTTCTCTTCACCGTAGTGTTTCAAAAAAGAAGATTATTGAAACATGGAAAAATATTTTAAAAGAAGAGCACGCGGTTCTTGTGGTCGGCACTGCGCAGTACATAGCGCTTCCTCGCCGTTTCAAAACAATTGTTTTGGACGAGGAACACTCGCATGCGTGGAAAACAATTTCACGTCCTCTCATTGACCTACGCGTATTCGTGGAGGAGTACGCTCGCGCGAGCGGAGGCAAGCTGATAATCGGCGCGCCAATACTTCGAGCGGAAACTTATGAACGAATAGCGAGAGGTTTGATTGGCGAGTTTGGGCGAATAGCAGAACACTCGCTCGAGAAAACAAAAGTTATTTTAGTGGATCCACGTAAGGAGGAAAAATTTATCCGTGAAAAAACAGGACGGCGGGAGATAGTGCTTGTTTCTAGAGAGCTAGATGAGCTTTTAGATGGTGCGCGCGAGCGAAGCGAGCGCGTCCTTCTTCTGTCTGCAAGAAAAGGACTCGCCCCTGTAACAACGTGTAGCGACTGTGGAACACTGGTAAGATGCCCGCAATGCGAAACTCCGCTAGTAGTGCACCGCAAGGAATCCGCGAACGGTTCTTCGCAAATATTTGTATGCCACGGATGCGGATTTATGAGAGTGCCAGAAAACAACGTAAACGAAACTTGCCCAAATTGCAAAGGGTGGAAACTACAAGGAGTTGGCATTGGCATTGATCGCATTGATGATGAAGTTGCGAAACTTTTTCCAAAAATAGAACGATTTGTTTTAGACAGCGACCGCGCGAAAACTCGCGCGCAGGCAAAAAAGATTATTGAGAAATTTGAGAAGTCGGATTCTGGCGTGCTCATCGCGACCCCTATGGCGCTTCCGCTTTTAGGGTCAGTAGACAACACTGCAATTATTTCCATTGATTCACTTTTCGCCATTCCCGATATACGAATGTCAGAACGCATATTCGCGCTGGTGCTAACGCTTCGTGAAAAAACAACAGGCGCGCTCCTTATACAAACGCGCGCGGACGACACGACAATTTTTGAGCAAGCGCTCGCTGGCGACCTTTTGAAATTTACAGAGAACGAACTTGCGATTAGAAAAGCATTTTCTTACCCGCCGTACGGCACGATTATAAAAATCACTTTGAGAGGCAAACGAGTGGAGATATCTTCTGAAATGGAGCGCCTGAAAACCTTTTTAGAAAGCTTCGCGCCGATCGTTCCCGTGAGCATCGCAAAAGAACCCAAAAATATTTTCCGCATGCAGATGATTTTGAAACTTGCAGAGGGTAACTGGCCAAACAATGAACTGCTTGGCAAACTTCGCGCTCTTCCAATGCAGTTCACGGTGGAGGTAAACCCAGACCACCTGCTTTAAAAAAAGGCTTGAATGCGATATACTTGTAACGTTATGGTCAAGATTGTCCAAAAAGAAGACTCCGTACTCCGCGAGGTTGCCGAGCCGGTAAATCCAAAAGATTTTGGCTCCCCTCGTCTCAAAAAAATTTTGGAGGACATGGTGACTGCTCTAGGAAAGGAGGAGGACGGTGTTGCAATAGCGGCTCCGCAAATCGGCATTCCGCTTCGCATTTTTATTGTGTCACATCGCGCTTTTGAATATGAAGACGAGAATGAGCACGAGAGCGAATTAGAAAATATTCATTCAGACTATGTGAGCCTTGCAAAACCTACACTACATAAAAAACATATACGCTATGATATGGTTTTCATCAACCCTGTAATTACAAAACTTTCACGAAAGAGGAAGTGGGTTCCAGAAGGGTGTCTTTCTGTCAGATGGCTCTACGGCGAAGTTTCCCGCGCGAATAAAGCAACAGTGCGCGCGTATGATCAAAATGGCAAAGCATTTACATGGGGCGGGAGCGGTTTACTTGCTCAGATTTTTCAACACGAGACCGACCACCTAAACGGAGCGCTATTTATAGATACTGCGCGAAACGTAGAAAAAATTACCGCCGAGGAACAAGAGATAAGACACAGGGAGCAATCAAAATAATGCAAGAAACAAAATCTGAAATTAAAATTGCATTTTGGGGAACATCTCGCATCTCCGTAATCGTTCTAGAAGAAATGGCGCGCGAAGGGATGCTCCCATCTCTCATCGTTACCGCTCCACCGCGACAAAAAGGTCGCGGGCTTGAAATGTCACCGAGTGAAGTAAAGGTGTGGGCAGATGCTCACAATGTTCCAGCCCTTGAACCTGAGAAGTTGGATTCTGAATTTTGCTTTCAACTTTCGACTTTGGACTTTGGGCTGTTTGTCATTGCATCATATGGGAAAATCGTACCACGCAATATTCTTGACCTTCCAAAACACGGGACATTAAACGTGCATCCATCATTGTTGCCAAAACTTCGCGGAGCATCCCCTATCCAGTCGGCAATATTGGAGGAGGTTCCTGTCGGCGAACCGCACGACGCGGGTGTGACAATAATGCTTATTGACGAGGAGGTGGATCACGGGCCTATTGTAGCGCAACAAAAAATAACAGTGCCAAACTGGCCACCAAAAGGAACAGACCTTGAGGAGATGCTTGGAATTCTCGGAGGCAAACTTTTGGTTGAAACTATTCCGCTTTGGGTGTCTGGGAAAATAACGCCTGAGGAGCAAGAACACGACCACGCGACATTCACAAAAAAAATGACTAGCGGGAGCGGACAAATTTATTTGGATGACGATTCCGCGCGTATGTTTAGAAAAATTCGAGCGTTTGATTCATGGCCCCGCGCGTATTTCACAACCACAAGAAACAACCTAGAAATAAGAGTTGTGGTAACCGAAGCGCATTTAGAAGACGGAAAGCTAGTCCTTGACCGCGTGATTCCTGAAGGCAAAAAAGAAATGTCTTACGAGGATTTTATGAGAGGACAGAGGGGTAGTTAGTAGTTGGTAGGTTTTAGTTGATAGGAATTATAAAACATAAACAGACTAAAGGACGCCTTAAAAGGCGTCCTTTGTTCTACTCACTATAAACTAACAACTACTCACTAATTTTGTATCTCCATCTTCTCTATTATCATATCCTCTATCGGGCGATCATTTTGCCCTGTCTTATTATTCTCAATTTTTGATACAACATCCATTCCTGCGACGACTTTTCCAAACACGGTGTGTTTCGTATCTAGAAAATTATTGTTTGCGGTGTTAATGAAAAACTGACTTCCGTTTGTGTTAGGTCCAGAGTTTGCCATTGAGATTGTGCCAATAACGTTTTTGTTTTCAGTGCTGAGCTCGTCCGCAAAGCTGTACCCCGGCCCACCTGTCCCCCACCTTGGTTGGTTTGCAACGTCCCTTGAAAGTGGGTCACCTCCTTGAATCATGAAGCCTTTAATGACGCGGTGAAAACGCGTGCCATTGTAAAATCCATCCTTTGCGAGTTTTGTAAAATTCTCTACTGTTTTTGGCTTTAGGTCTCCAAAAAGTTCAAGCGTAATCACTCCTTGATTGGTTGTCATTGTTACTGTTGTCATTTTCTTTATTGTGTTAGTTTCAGAATCAGCTGATTCTCGGCTTTGCTGTAAATTTTTTTCTTTAGTTTCTGTCGTAATTGGTGTCTCATTTACTGGAGCATCTGGTGTTTTTTGCGCTCCGCCCACCCATACCATAATAATAATTATGGCAACCGCAATAACGGTAAAAATAGTATTTTGTGTACTCATATAATTCCTTAATATTATAGCTATTCTCCGCGTCCAAAACGGAGCATATTTTTAATCATTCCCGCGCCCTTGCGAACAAGAGTCTGCGTTTTGTCCTTGTGTGAAGAAAGTTCACGAACAAGCTCGTTTCGCATATCGTCTATCGCAGCATAAAGGTCATCCTTTTCAGACGTTGCGCGAAAATGTTTTCCGCGAACGGTCATATTTACTTCTGCGACAAACACATCTCCTGATTGATGATGATTTGTCGTCTTTCCGATCTCTACACTTACAACTGGTTCCTCGTCCTCGTGCGGAATCGCAAACTTTTCCGCGCTTCTTATTTTCTCCTCCACATAATTTTCAATTGCGCTGGTAAGCTCAATGTTTGTTGTTGTAATTTTGATCTTCATATAGACATTGTATCACATGATATAAGTATGACAAATATTCGTAACCTAAAACATAGCAATAGAACGCGATCGCGTTCTATTGCTATGTTTTAGGTTTTGTCTGGGATTGATAGGATTTTCCCTGGGCTGTGGTGGCCGGAAATAATACGAATCTGCTTGGGCGAAACACCGAAATGCAGAGCAATAAGCTCAAGCACGCGTTTGTTTGCCAGGTTTTGCTCCGCAGGTTCCTTCACAGACACCAAAAAGGAATCGTCCGCGGTCTGCTCAAGCGATTCCCTTTTAGCGCCTGCCGATACGCGAACACGAATATACATATTGGATAGAATATAAAATGTAGAAGATGGAATCAAGTTGCAGAATACAAAATTTTGCTTTTTCCGCTAATTTTGCTACTATGCATTTTGTATTCCGCGTAGCCGAATCAGCTGATTCTGAATCAGCAGATTCACATCTTGGATGAAAGCTTAGTCATATAGACGTGGCAATTCTAAATGCTATTAGCAGAGTCAAAATCAAATATTCCGCGGTAGCTCAGTGGTAATAGAAATTAGCCAAGCGACTGTTTAACAGTCGTAAATGAGTTACCGAGGTTTAGGAGTTAAATATAGTACAAATATTCCGCGGTAGCTCAGTGGTAGAGCAAGCGACTGTTAATCGCTTGGTCGTAGGTTCGATCCCTACCCGCGGAGCAATAAAAGTAAGGCCGTCCCTCGTGGACGGTTTTTACTTTTATCTTGCTACCGCGTGCGTAGGGATCGAACCGTAGGCTCCCGATTTTTGGGGTTGTACTCAACCCGTTAAAATCGCAGTGTCCTAGATTTATCGTGACCCCACCATTTTAAAGGAGTGCAGCGACGATTAAAATGGATGGTCTCGACCGAAGGGAGAGGCGTCCATACCCGCGGAGCCAAATATTAGGATGTTGGTGTTGTTACCGAAACACCGATGTTGAAACCAGCGTAATTTTCTGAACTCATAGCTTTAATCCAATAAATATATGCTACACCTGGCTCAACAGTAGTATCGACATATGAGGTCGCTGGAGCAAGAACTTCTACGATATTCTGGGCGTTACCCACATTGCCGGTGTATCTTGTAATCATATATTTATAGATAATTCCTTCTGAAGCAGTCCATGCTAATGAGACAGATGTCGGGCTTGTAGCAGAAGCAGTGAAATTTGTTGGGCTAGTTAATTTCAGAGTTGTTGCATAAAGTGTAGTGGACGGAGTTGAAATATTTCCGTCAGCATCGACTGAAACAATGTATGCGGAATATTGGACTCCCTGAGCATACCCAAAGTTGCCAACACCACTTTGATTTGCTGGGGAGAAATTAAGAGTAGTCGTTACATTTGTAGCAGTGTTCGTCAAATATATCCTATATCCCGCGACGTCATTTCGCGGTGTCCAAGAAAACGATAAGTAGCCTGAATATAAATTGGTGCCGGGGAGCGCGGAAGACATCGAAAATCCAGCAGGGGCGATCAGTGTTGCCTCAGGACTTGGCGGCAAATCAGCAACTATTTCGGTGGAAGATGCAAAGCGCCATCCGCTTGCGCCAGGATTTGCAATAGCCAAAAACTTTCCACTTGCTTTCTCGTAGTACTGACACGAGGAACCACCATCACCGCAGGCAGCCTGGTTACCGCTCTGCTCAAGGAACGAAATTACTTCGTAATCATTGCCCTGGCGAGAATAATGAAATTTGTGCTCACCAACATCAATGGGATCCGACGGGACAGAGGACATATATTTTGGCACAAGTCCTGGAATCCATTCTGGGTTGCCGTTCACATATTCCACGCCATCTTCGCCAGGCGGTACTCCTCCGTTATCATTTTGATAAAGCGCAACAGCATTCGTAATCTGGTTTACATTGGCTACTCGCTGAGTATCACGCGCTTTCTCGCGAGCAGTATTCAAGCTAATCAAAACAACAGAGGTCAAGATTCCAACGATTGCAACAACTATCAGGAGCTCAATAAGTGTAAAACCACAATCATGCAACTTGTCCTTAATTTTTTTTATATTGCTTCTTCGCGAGAAAACGTGATTGGTGTTTGTGTCATTTGTCATATATATAATCATAACTCAATGGATTTGAAACAACAATGTTAACAAGTCATTACACAACGACATATTCTAGCTTTTTCTCGAACAACTTCTAGTTTAAAGTTCTAAACTTCTGCACTGGTTGGAGCAAAGTTTGAAAAAAATACTTATATGGTTGCATTAATATATTTATGGTAAAATAAACATTATGAAAAAAATAATAATTTTGGTAATTGGTGCGCTTATTATTGGTGTGGGTGTGTACTATTATTTCAATGCTCCAGCAGTAACTGCTCCTGTAACAGAAACACCTGCAACAGCTACGACCACAGAGAAGGTTGTTCAGAAGCCAATTGTTGATACAACAAAAACAGTTTTGGGCACTTCTGTTCAAAAGCGTGACATCACAGCATACCACTTTGGCACAGGCGCAAAGGAAGTTTTGTTCGTTGGTGGTATTCACGGCGGATATGAATGGAACACGGCACTCATTGCGTACGAGCTTATGGACTACCTCACTGCAAATCCAAAAACAATTCCCGCAAATGTGAAGGTGACTGTAATACCAGTGCTCAACCCAGACGGTTTGAAAAAAGTCACTGGCAAGGAAGGTCGTTTTACAAAAGCGGATGTTTCAACATCAGATAATGTTGTGATTTCAGGACGCTTCAACGCAAACAATGTAGACCTCAACAGAAACTTTGATTGTGACTGGCAGTCAAAAGGCGTGTGGATGACAGAAACAGTAAGTGGTGGAAGCAAAGTATTTTCTGAACCAGAAAGTCTAGCATTCAAAAACTATATTGAAACCAAAAACCCCTCAGCCGTTATTACTTGGTACAGTTCCGCGGGTGGAGTATTTTCCTCAAGCTGTCACAACGGCGTGCTTCCAGAAACAAAAGCTCTCACGAGCGCATTCGCAACCGCATCCAAATATCCCGCATACGAGAGTTACGATTTCTACAAGCTAACTGGCGATATGCCAAACTGGCTCGCAAAGAAAAACATTCCTGCCATCAGCATCCTCCTCACCACACACCAAGACATCGAGTGGACAAAAAATCTTGCGGGCATTAAAGCGGTTCTAAACTACTACTCAAAATAAATGAAGGCACTTGTTTCCAAGCGAGCCCTCATCGCAATAGGAACTCTTGTTGCGGTTGGCATACTAGTGTTTGTTTTTTTCTCATTGCGTGAAGTTACGCCTGTAAAGGAGGCGGAGGAAATTGAAAAGCCCACGGACGCCGTTACTCATAAAATTATTGGCAAGTCTGTGGAAGGGCGAAATATTGACGCCTATATATATGGTGACGGCAAAACTCGCCTCTTGTTCGTGGGCGGTATCCACGGCGGATACGAATGGAACAGCGTTCTTCTCGCGTATAAGTTTATGGATTACCTAAAGGAAAACCCTGAAATAATTCCGAAAAATATTTCTGTTGCAATAATCCCCTCCGCAAATCCAGACGGTATGGCGCGCGTCATTCCAAAAGAAGGACGCTTCTCTTTTGATGACGTGCCAGCAATAGAACTCCCCAATGGAACCGGACGCTTCAATGCAAACAATGTAGACCTCAACAGAAACTTTGATTGTAAATGGAAACCAAAAGGCACTTGGAAAAATAAAATTGTGAGCGCGGGCACAAGCGCATTCTCCGAACCAGAGGCTCAGGCTATTCGCGACTTTGCGCAAACGTACTCCCCCGACTCGGTAATTTTTTGGCATAGCCAAGCAAACGCGGTGTACGCTTCAGAATGTGAAGACGGCATACTCCCAAAGACTCTTGATATTATGAACGCGTACTCCAGAGCGTCTGGATACACAGCTATCAAAAAATTTGATTCGTACGAAGTTGCTGGCGACGCAGAGGGATGGCTCGCTTCTATAAATATCCCCGCTATAACAGTGGAGCTCTCTACGCACGAAACCGTGGAATGGGACAGAAACCTGGCTGGCATCAAAGCGCTATTTAGATACTACGGACTTTGACAAATCACGATTTTTTTGTAATACTCTTCGCTAGAAATATACACATGGGAGCGTATGATGGGAAACGGAAAACGTAGTGGTTGTATACACGGAAGCAAGTTTTGCAGGCACACAACAGTAACCGAGCCAGCGAGAAGGGTCGCGGAAGTTCTTAACAAATTTCCTGAAGTTACAAAAATTGCAAATGGAGCCATCAGCGGGAAAGGTCCTTCGCAATTTGGAATCAAATTTTTTCAAATTCACGGAGGGTGGATGATAAAGGTTTTTGGCGCGCATGCTGTACAAAAACTGCATGTCTACACAGACAACGCGCAAAACACACGAATGAAACTTGAAAAAGAATTCTCAGCGAATCTTCGCTAAACCGCCTCAAAGAGGCGGTTTTCTTTTGCACTCGTCCACGTGCTTGACTTTTTTATACAGATATGCTACACTTGCTGTACAAAAGTAGTAGGAAGGAGTTGTAGGAAGAGTCGATTTTCCATAGTCAATCATCTGTATATTTTTGTATATTAGTAGGTTAATGAATTATATTTTATGAAAGGAACAATTAAGAAGGTTACTGACAAAGGTTTTGGTTTTATCACCGCAGAAGGCATGGAGAAGGATCTCTTTTTCCACGCAAATTCACTCGTAGGCGCAACATTTGATGATATCCGCGAGGGTGATGAAGTAACATTTGAAACTGAAGACTCTCCTAAGGGAATGAGCGCAGTAAACGTAGAGCGCGTATAATATATACAACTCTCGCAAAATCCCCATCGGCCTACGGCCGATGGGGATTTTGCTTTTACCTTTCACTTGGAGGCAAAGCCTCCAAGTGACAACTACTCGCTATTCAATCGGAAGCGTTACGTAGAATGTCGTACCCTTGCCCTCTTCCGACTTGAACCATATCTTCCCTCCAAGTAATGCGATGTACGCTTTTGCGATATAGAGACCGAGACCGTCCCCAACATTTTCCTTTCCGCGATTGCTCCCGCGAAAGAACTTGGTGAAAATAGTAACCTGTTCTTCTTCGGGTATGCCAAATCCATGATCAGCTACCTCAATACAGATTCCTTTCTCTTCAAGCATTGCCGTCATATCCACGGTAGCGCCCCGCGGACCATAGGTAACCGCGTTCGTTAGAAGCTCCAGAAGCACTCGTATCAATAATTTACGGTCTGTATTTACCGCAATGAGGGGCAACGTGGGCGCGATTGCAATCACGACATTACGCGCTTTTGCTTCCACCTCAAGATTGCTTTGCGCTTCGGTCAACACATCAATGAGTTTGATTGGCACGCGGTGGACCATAATATTATTTTGATCAATCTCGGACACAGTTATTATGTCCTCCGAAAGTTTCTTGATGCTCAAGACAGACTGGTGAGCAATTCGCAGGCCTTCTTTTTTCTTTTCGGGATTCTCCTCGCTCATCGCAGTCTCAAGGTTCCACAGCGCCTCCGTGACCGGAGTACGAAGTTGATGCGATGCGTACACAAAATCTGAACGAAGGTGCGCTGACTCAATCTCATTGGACGCATCGCGAAAAATAATGATGGCTCCTTCTGCTTCTCCTTTTGCGTCAATAATTGGTGAAGCGCTGTCGTCAACCACAATCTCCTTTCCATCTTTCCTAATCAAAAGAACGCCATCTTCCATAAAAGAAGTCCTCTTCATAACGATTGCATCCTCAATGAACGCGATGTCCTCTTTGCGGTCGCGCTCGCGGATAAACTTTACGACCGAACGAAACGACTGCCCCCGCGCTTCACTCTCACTAAAACCTGTAATCGCGCTTGCCGCCTTGTTCCATAGAGTAATACGCCAATCGCGATCAATCGCGACTATGCCGTCTCCGATGCTTTCAAGCAGTATCCGCTCGCGGTCACGTTGCGACCTAATCCTCTCTCTGTCTTTTAATACACGATACAAAGAAACACAGACAGTGAGTATAATGAATGCCCAAATGACCACAAATTCAATGACTTGCCTACTCCTCTCTGCGAATGCAATGCGTGTTGGTTGCGCAATTTCAACTCCAAACCCATAATCCTTCACCTGAGAATAAGAGGCGACATGCTCTTCACCAATAGCAAAATCTTTATCATGAACTTCGATGCCATGATCATTATTAAGCAGTCGCTGAACGGAAGAAAGAGAGGAGTGGTCAACCAAGTTGTCCTCGGCGCGCAATTGCGGGTGCGCAACCAATTGCCCCTTTTTATCTACAACAAAGATAAGCCCGCCAGAGCCCGTATCTACCTCCTTAATCCACCCAACAATCGCATCAAGTTTGATAGTGAGTAGAAGAATACCAAGGACATTTTGGTCTGGTGACAATATTGGAACCGCAACAGAGACTACATTGTATTTTGGCAAAGTAGCTCGATTGAATGCCTCAGACACATACGGCTTCCATTCTTTGCTCACGCCTTGATAATAGTCGCGATAAGAAAAATTTTTTCCGATAACATCTGGCATCGGCGGAATGACAGCTTTCAATGTTCCCTCTTTATCATAAATCGCAACTGAATCAATGTACTGGAATGCCTGTGATATGCCCTCCAAACTTTTTATTGCAATATTCCAATCACCCTTCTGTATATTTTGATAAACCATTGCGCGCGAAGCAAGCGAATTGCCAACATCTATGATGCCGTCAAACTTTTCGTGAATAAGAAGCGCGCCCAAGTCGGCAATGGCACCACGACGCTCAAGCGCGACTTTTGTCTGGTGATCAAACTCTCGAAAAGACAAATATGCGCCAGAGAGAGCAAGTGGTAAAATTATCAAAAACAAAATCGCGGACAACGGCAATCGTTTCATTTCAGTATTTCTCCTTTTCCCTTTATCGCCCCCCCCCCCGAGTGGCGTGAATTCTATTTTGTTACTCATACATTTATATTGTACTCCTTTTACACACTATATATAGAGCAAGTTGTCCACAGAGAGTATTTATAAATAATAGGTGTGGGGGTGTATACTTAAAGCAATGGCGCAGACGGAAAAAAACTTTGTCCTTAAACCACCCGTAACAGAAAAAAGATTTCTAATTTTTTTCTTGTGGACCTCGCTAGTGCCACTCGTTCTACTCTTCATCGCTGGGTACTACACCACAATAAATCTCCTAAAAAAAGAGACCTTCGCAAAGCAAACTGCGCTCGTGGAACAGAAACACGGAGAGATGAAGCTCTTTATAGAAAAAATACAAACTAACACGGCGGCATGGAGCACAGACGGGAAGATCCGCGAGCTCGCGCAAAAAATAAATGACGGGGCGTGCGAAAAAGCGAAGACTCCATCAACGTGCCCTGTGGCTCTTGAACTTTCTGAGTACCTCACCAAATATAAACTTCCGCTTCTTCACGCTGTCGGCATCATTGATATTTTAAATGTTGACGGAGTTATAGTCGCGTCAAGCGACACATCGCGCATCGGGTCTAACGAGAGCAAGGAACAAATACCATTCAGTGAAGCAAAGTTGCTCCCCTTTGGGCAGGCAACATTTTTCCCCGAACTCGTTTCCGAAGCGGATGAATTTGAAGGGAGAATAATGGTTCATCTCACGGCGCCGATTGCGTCTACGGACAACGCTCGTCTCGTCGGGGTGCTTCTTGCGCACACGGAAAACAAAGAGTTAAACATCATTGTTGCCGAGAACAGAGGGCTGACAACAGAAAGCTACATGGTAAACAAAGATAAACTGATGGTAACACCCTCGCGGTTTGTTTCAGATGCTGTTTTGAAACAAGAAGTAAACACACCGCCAGTGAACGAGTGTTTGCAACACGGTATGCCGTTTCAGGGTCTGTACGAGGATTATCGCGGTGTTGAGGTTTTTGGAGCCTCCGTCTGCGATAATAATTTTTTTGGCACACACATTGTTGAAACAGACAAAAGCGAAGTGTTGATAGAAATAAACAGGTTGCGAAATACTGCGAGCGCAATCCTTATAGTTGTCCTTATCCTAATTCTCGTGTACGCATACCTCTCAGGGGCGGATATTATCCGTGGGGCTCGCCATATTTTCCCTAATACTATTTCAAGCGGAGTGGCTTTGGGTATTGTAATAAGCATAATGATCATCGCAACCATCGGCATTTCATACGTGTTCACAAAAAGTATTGAGCAATTCATTGTTGAAAAAAGAGCTGACATCATTTCAAGCCTTGTTTCGCAACAGGCAAATCGGCATATCAATGGTTCGGCAGACAATGCGTTCCTTGTATGGGACGCGCCTGAAACAAAAAAGAAGTTTCAGGATTTTAGTGATGAAATTTTACACTCGTTTAGCTCAGTGTCCGCATTTCAACTTCACACTCCGGACGGGGTGCTGGTTTGGTCTACACTTCAAGGCGAAGTGCTAGGCACGAGCCCAGAAGTGGACGAGGTTGCCGAGACGATCGCGACCGGCAAAATTGTCAGGTCAAGCGCAAGCAAAAAAACTGTTTCAGAACTTGGAGACAACGCATTGATTGGAATGTATGTGCCTATACTTGGAATAAACGGGGACATCGTAGGCGTAGCTGAGGCGTACATTAACACTAGTGATGTTGTTGTGTTCACAAGAAAAATTCAAACTACCCTATGGATGGGGTCATTTATTGCCCTTCTTTCTATATTCCTCTTGCTACGCTATGTATTTCGCAAACAGGATGCAAAAATTATCGCACAATCGGAGGAACTATCTGGGGTCATAGAAGAATCTCCTATCGGCATCTACACGGTGGCGAAGGATGGAACTGTTGAAACATTCAACCCCGCAATGACACACGAAATTGGAATTATTAGCGCAAGCGAAATCATTGGTAAAAATATTTTTGAATTGGATTACTTCCGCAACTCTGGGCTTGATGTTTCAATACGTGAAGGTCTACAAGGAAACGCCTTTAGAAAAGAGGTTGAAATTCCACCTTCATCTGATACCGCCAAAAAAACATATCACTTCTACTATGGTGTGCCTCTTAAAGATGCCGACGGTGAAATTGATTCTCTGCTCCTAATGGCAGAAGATATTACCGAACGCAAGGAGCTTGAGAGTGAGGTTCGCGAGTATACAAAAGGACTTGAAGAAAAAGTTGGCGAGCGCACAAAAGACATAGAGGAAGCAAGGGCAAAGGCAGAGGCTCTGCTTGCGAGCCTAGGTGAAGGAATGATTGCCACAGACAAGGATGGGAAACTTATCGCGCTGAATCCCGTGGCAGAAAAAATGCTTGATCTAAAATCTGAAGCGGTTATTGGAAAACTTGCTGTTGATGTGATAGAGGCCATTGATGAAAATAATATAGACATACCAAACGAAAAGCGAGTCCTAAATATAGCGCTCAGGGGGGAATCTGCGACACTAAACACGATGTGCTACAAGAAAAAAGACGCCGGCTACTTCCCCGTTTCTGTGACATGGACACCTGTTATGCTTGGAGGCGTTGTTGCCGGCGCTGTTGGCATCTTTCGCGACATCACAAAAGAAAAGGAACTTGAAAAAGCGCGCGGGGATTTGCTTTCTCTCGCATCACATCAGCTTCGCACTCCACTTTCTGGGACAAAGTGGCTTATTGAAACATTGAGGAAGGGCATTCATGGCCCACTCACAGCGCCACAGATTGAATATCTAGATGAACTTTACAAAATTAACGAGCGAATGACTGGACTTGTGCACGACATGCTCGGTGTGCTTCGCTTGGAAGGTGGTGACACAAAAACAAAAAAAGAAAGTACCTCAACAAAAAATCTTATTGGGACAGTTTTTGAAACTATGCGCGGTGTAGCAGAGAGCAAACAGATAGCTATCCGAGCGCCCGAGAATACAGACTATACTATAAACACAGACCCTCTCCTTCTGCGAAATATCCTTGAGAGCTTGGTTGGAAATGCTATCAACTATTCAGAGTCTGGGCGCGAGGTAACCCTCCATGTTGAGCAAAAACCATTGTGGGTCATATTCTCAATAAAGGATTCCGGCATCGGCATTCCGAAGGGCGAACAACGACAAATTTTTGAAAGATTTTACCGCGCATCAAATGCAAAAACTTTTGATACGCGCGGAAGCGGGCTCGGGCTATATATAGCGTCTATGCTTGCAAAGAAAATCGGCGCTCATCTTTCATTTGAATCCGAAGAAGGTAAAGGATCCACCTTTTATGTGCATGTGCCATATCCACAGACGGGGGTATTGTAAGTGGAATACCCCTAGTGTATAATGTAGGAACATAACCTTAATAAATATTGTATGAACCACGTATTAGTTGTTGAAGATGAGGATTTCTTGGTCAGAGCGCTAAAGGATAACCTAATCTCAGAAGGGCACAGCGTATCTGTTGCCACTGACGGCGAACAGGTTTTCGAGGAGCTAAAAAAGAAGACCCCAAGTCTTATTCTGCTTGACCTTTTGCTACCAAAGAAAAATGGGTTTGATGTTCTAAAGGAAATTCGCCAGAGTCCAGAGTGGCAGTTGATTCCCGTTGTCATCCTTTCCAACCTTGGCGAGGACTCCGAAATCAAGCGCGCTCTTGAGCTCGGCGCAAACGACTACTTTGTGAAGTCACAACACCCTATTCAGGAAGTTATTGAAAAAGTACGCGAGTATCTCCAAGGAAAAGGCTCCACAAATGCGGGAGATATGAGAAAAATGTAGAATATTGAATTTGAAACTAGAAAGGGGTGGGTTGCCTTCGGCAACCCACCCCTTTCCTCATAATGTTCCATATTCTATTTCTCTAGGGTATAATGGGGGAAAGAAATGCTATTAATCAGTCGTCCATCAATCTCAAAACTTTTTGCTGTTTTTACTGTACTCGCGGTTTTTTTCTCATTTCAAAATACCGCATTCGCTCTAACCACCGGACAGGTTTACCCAACCCTAGGAACATCTGTTTCTGAATCGCCGTGGAGCGACAATGGCTGGGCCACTCCCACAAATATTTACTCAGACGATTCTGCGACAGCAAATGTTACACCAGCATCATATGATACTAACGACCGAACATATGTCTTGAAAGCGACTGGTTTTGATTTCGGTTCTGTCCCAGATGGTTCAACAATTAATGGTGTTACTGCGCGTATTAATTCTTTTTACAGGACAGGACAAGGTTCCGGTTCAATGGACTTGTGTCAGCTTCTTGACGCCTCGCGCGCAAAAATAGGAACAAACCAATGTTCCACTGCAGTTGCACTCACGACAAACACAGGAACAATAATTACAAATGGGAACTCTTTTGACACTTGGGGCAACGCCCTGACAACTGCGTGGGTAAAAGACCCAGACTTCGGTATCGCAATTGGTGTTATTGCAACAATGAATAACGCAGATGTTGACGTTGACTATGTCACTCTTGAAATAGACTATACCCCGCCAAATACGGCGCCGACTCTTTCAATCTTGCAACCTGACGGCACTGACGATACGATAACTGTTGGCGATTTATACAATATTACTTACTCATTGTCTGACCCCGAACAAGCGGTCACTGTTGATTTTTATTACGACACAAACAATTCCGGACTTGATGGTACGGCAATTGCCGGATGCCAGAACCAAACTGAAGGCGCTGGCGCGATTTGCTCTTGGAACACAACTGGCTTTACGCCCGGAAATTACTATGTATACGGGCGAGACGTCACTGACGGCATTGCCTCTGAAGTGAGCGCGTATTCTTCTGGAACGATAACCATCAACTCGCCACCAGCCTCCGGCACTGTCTCTGCGTCGCCTTCCTCTTGCGCTATTTCATCTGGGGCAAGCACTTGCACAATCCCATTCACATGGAGCATCAGTAATGCCACCTCGCCAAATCTTTACAACGCAACGACCGCAAACACATATTCTACATCAGCTACTGGAAGCGGGGTTTCCTACCCTATTACAAACGGTGCGAATACAGTACAAGCGAGGGACAGCAGTACAGTGCTTAACTCTACAACAGCAACGGGGAGTTGCGAGGTTGGTACTTCATGGAACGGAAGCAGTTGCGCGGTTGCTGCGACATACTACGACATCGTCGCGTCCTCTGGAGCAAATGGCTCCGTCACTCCAACTGGTACAACGACAGTAGCCCAAGGGGATTCGCAAGCTTATTCTATCACTCCTGACTCTGGTTACGATGTTGAAACATTGCTCATTGATGGCGGGTCTGTCGCGACATCAACTTCCTATACATTTACAAATGTTCAAGCAACGCACACAATATACGCTACATTCGTCTTGCTTCCACCACCACCAGTTACACACACCATCACTTCAAGCGCGAGTTCAAACGGCGCTATCACACCGCTTGGCGCGATAGTAGTTGCAGACGGCGCATCGCAGGCATTTACCATTACTCCAGATAGCGGATTCACAGTGGAAACTCTTATTGTGGACAGCGTGAGTATTGCAACATCAACCTCATACACCTTTATCAACGTCACCGCAGACCACACTATAACAGCGACATTCGCGCTCACCCCTCCTCCTCCGGGTTCATTCACCATTATCGCAAACCAAAATCCAAACGGCACAGTATCACCAAGCGGTTCTACTATCGTGACAGAGGGCGCATCACAAACATACACCATCACTCCAAACTCTGGCTATGATGTTGGCTCAATTATTATTGACAGCACTCCACTTTCTTCAACGTCCACAAGTTACACTTTTACAAATGTTACCGTAGACCACACAATAGAGGCGACATTCGTAGTGCCCCCTGGCACAGCGCCTATTGTGGCTACAGTGCGACGACTAGCAAGCGTGACTTTTCAAGGCAGAGCTTTTCCTGATGGAAAAATTTCAATTATTAGAAAGGAACTCGGCAATGAAATCGTAACGAAGGAGCAGGGCACGACAGACGCAAACGGTTTCTTTAATATAAGATTCACAGACCTTCAAACTGGAGCACACAGTTTTGGAGTACTAATAAAAGACCCCGACGGCAGAACTTCGCAAACTAAATTTTTTGTTGTTGACGTAAGCAGAGGCGATGAAATATTTAAAGACATTATCACTCCGCCGACTGTTGATATTTTGCACGGGCAGGTTTCGCGCGGTGGAAACCTAAAAGTTTTTGGGTACGCGTCCCCCGGCCATACCATTCGCGTCTACTTTGATGATATACTAGTCAAAGAGGCGCTCGCAGGGCGTGGAGGTGTGTACTCGTTTGATGTGCCTACGGGAGCGCTTGATTTTGGGCAACACAAAGTTCGCGCAAAACAAATAAACCTTGACGGCGGAAGAGAAAGCGATTATTCAACAGAAAGAACATTCATCGTATCCAAACTTACTGTTGTAAAGGCAGACTTCTCTGGCGACGGGAAAATTGATATCACAGATTGGAGCATCTTTCTCGCTCGTTGGGGTTCAAAAAGTTCTTTAGGGAGAGCAGGGATTGACCTAAACAGCGACGGGAAGGTTGATATATCGGATTTTAGCATATTCATTAAAACAATAAGAAAAAAATAAAATGTTACGCACTACATCATTTACCATCATATTAGGAACAGCGCTCTTTTTTGCAAATATAGCAGAAGCCGCTACACTTTTCTTCACGCCTGGCACAGGTGAATTTGGCCTTAATAAAGAAATAGTTGCTGATTTAAAAATAGACAGCGATGGTGTGGGTGTGAACGCCAGTCAGGCAACCATTCGCTTCCCAAAGGATATGCTTGAAGTTAAGTCTGTGGACAAAACAGACTCGGTGTTTAATTTCTGGCTTGAGGAGCCCTCGTTCTCCAATACTGATGGCGTAATAACATTTGTGGGCGGTACTCCGTACGGCATCTCCGGCGCATCTATCAAAGTTATTAGTATTACGTTTTTGGCAAAAAGTAGCGGAACTGCAAAGCTTTCCTTTGCCGACAGCGCCGTTACAGCTTCTGACGGAAGCGGAACAAACGTACTGTCAAAATCAGCTGAAGCGGCATTTACAATCACGGGAGAAACTGTTCCTCCTATGATCACCCCTCCTACTCAAATAAAAAGAGAGCCCGTAGAGCCTGTCGGTTTGCCTACAAAACCTTCTCTAACTGTTCCTCTATACTCAGACCCAGCTCTATGGTACAATCACTCAAATACATTCACCGCTTCATGGACTCTTCCTCGCGATATAACTGGTGTAGCTACTGCGATAAACAAACAACCAAGCTATGTTCCAGAAAAAAACGAAGGGCTTTTTGACAACAAAATGTTTTCTGCCATTTCAGACGGAGTTTGGTATCTCCACGCACGTTTCAAAAATTATATTGGATGGGGTCCTGTAACGCATTACCGCATAGCAGTAGACACAAAAGCACCTCTTCCTTTTGAGATCACGACAAACGAAAGCGAGGCCACAGACAACCCTACTCCGACATTTTCCTTCAAGGCGAGCGACGCGCTCTCTGGTCTGCGTGAATACCGCGTGAGAGTAGACAATGGGAATTGGGTTTCAATTCCTACAAAAGATTTCAAAGGTTCACACAAACTAGCGCCACAGGTTCCGGGAAAGCACGTTCTTACAATTCAAGCTGTGGACAACGCAGGAAATAGCATAGAAGACACATTTGACTACGAGACAATTCCGCTTGCATCGCCAGCCTTCACATTTGCTACAGAAAAGATTTATTCAAACACGTCTGCCGGATTGTCCTTCAACGGAACAGCGTTGCCGTCTACTGAAATACTTTTCACTATTAAAAAGGGGAATGCGATTGTAGCAGAGAGCACTGTGCCTGTGGACATAAGCGGAAACTGGGTGTTTTCATATGGCGATAATCTTCGCAACGGTCGTTACCTTGCTACAATACAAAGCAAGGATTCTCGCGGAGCGCTCTCGCTTGTTGTCACAGCGCCAGAGATTCAGGTTGCTGGAAAATACACGAATACAATTATCATCATAATAGTTGTTTTGCTTGGAGCACTTGTATGGGGATACTTCTACCACAAATCACGACGAGAGCGAACAAATCTTCGCGTTCAGGTTGCTGAAAGAGATACTGCGAATGTGTTTAATATGATAAAAACCGACATACAAAAACTAGAAGACGCGCAAAAAACGCCTACTACAGCCGATGACGAGTATATTGCGGGTAAACTAAAGAAGAATGTAGAAAAAATGAGTTCGTATGTGAAGGATGGGATTGGAAGGGCGAAGGAATAAAGGCCACTCGGGAGCCGTCTCGTGCGGGGTACGGATATTTTCTTGCTAGAAAATTCCTCGTACTCGCGTCGTCACGCTCGCAAGTCCCCGCACGAGAGGCATCCCTCGCTCTGAGGAAAATGCAACTCAAAAAAAACAAGTGACAGGTCAATTGTCACTTGTTTTTGTTTTTGCAAGACGCGCATCTGCATGGCATATCCTTGATATATTCATCAAAATACTCCTTGCCGTAGTCATAGTTGAGCTCCTCCCCCGCCTCAATGCGTTTTATAGCTTTCACAAACACTCGTCCACCTATAATATCCACCTCGCAATTTGGCTTACAGGAATGGTTTATGTATCGCGCGGTGTTTGAGCGCGCACTTCCGTCAATCATCCTCACTGCGCTCGTTTCAAACAAATACTTGTTCTCTAGATAATCCTCCACTTCTTTCCTTCCACTTATAATCTTCCCAACGTATTCAATAATCCATGTGCCTCGTTTAATAGGTTCCTCGGCGAAAATACCAAGACCAGCGTTTGACTTCTTTACTTTATATTTAACATTTCCGATTTTTGGGATTGGCATGGAGGTCGCTCGGGAGCCGTCTCGTGCGGGGTACGGATATTTTCTTGCTAGAAAATTCCTCGTGCTCAAGCCGTCGCTTTCGCAAGTCCCCGAACAAGAGGCATCCCTCGCTTAGGAGTTAAAATTCTGATACGACCTCGCCATTATACGAGAATTAAAGTAAAATGCAACAATGGAAAAGGAAAACAGCGGTGCAAAACAAAAACTTGCCTATGATGTCGCAGTAATAGGCGGAGGGCCAGCGGGAATGATGTCTGCAATTCATGCCGGAAAAGAGGGCGCTTCTGTCGTGCTAATTGAGAAAAACAAAACGCTCGGCAAAAAACTCCTCATAACTGGTGGTGGCAGATGCAATGTGACAAACGCCATTTTTGACAACCGCGCGCTTGCGCAAAAGTACGGCAAAAAAGGAACGTTCCTTCTCTCCCCTTTTTCAAAATGGAACGCTAAAGACACGATTGATTTTTTTGAAACACGCGAAATGCCAACAAAAGAAGAGGCACTTGGCAGAGTCTTTCCAAAAAGCAACTCCGCGCAAAGCGTGCTGGATGTTTTGCTCGATGAGCTTGAAAACGCCAATGTAAAAATTATCACTGACTCCCCCGCTATAAAAGTAAAATCCTTAAAAGATAAAATAATATATGTTGAAACTGATAATGCTGTTATTTCCGCAAAAACTTTCATATTCACCACAGGCGGAACAGCTCGCCCAGAAACAGGCTCGTCAGGCGACGGATTCAAATGGCTTAAAAAACTTGGGCATACTATTAGCGCGCCGAGTGTTGCGCTTGTTCCTGTAAAAATTAAAGAAGCGTGGGTACACAGACTTCAAGGGCTATCTCTTCCAGACGTGAAAATAACTCTTATTGACGCAAAGTCGCGCGGAGAGGCGCGCATAGGAAAGATTCTTTTTACACATTTTGGACTTTCTGGGCCACTCGCTCTAGGTATGAGCCAAGCAATAGGTGAGGGTCTGCGCGAAGGCATGGTGACTCTTGAGCTTGATTTATTCCCCACTCTTGACCAAGTGATGCTGGACGAAAAACTCCGCGCGCACCTCGCAAAAGTGCAAAACAAAAAATGGGCAAACGCACTCGCGGGTTTTGTATCTCCGCTTCTTGCTCCAGTTCTAGTAGAGCTCTCTGGTATCAACCCCACTATGCCAGTCAACAAAGTTCCACGCTTAGCTCGTCTGGCGTTCATAAGGAAGCTCAAGTCGCTCACTCTCACGCCCTCAGGTCTTCTAGGTGTGGAAAAAGCAATAGTCTCGTCTGGAGGCGTGGCGCTAGAGGAAGTGGACTTCAAAACAATGCGTTCTCAAAAAATTGAGAACTTGTGCCTAGCGGGCGATATTTTGGACTTTGACAGACCTTCAGGAGGTTTCAGCCTGCAGATATGCTGGACAACAGGATTCGTTGCGGGCAAGAGCGCCGGGGTGTATAATAATAAGTGAAATACTTACAGTCAAACTATGGAAAATACAGCAAAATCGCATGGGGCAGTACCTCACCTGCAAAAAATACAACAGAAAAAACCTGTTGCAAAGAAAACTATTCTATTAATAGCTACAACTATTGTGATACTTGGGATTGGTGTCACATTCTATTTCACGAACATAATTGAGAAGTTTTTTTGGGAAGCTCACACAAGCTCGGTTGCAGATGTAACACACGAGCTTACGATACATTATCTCAAAAATGGCGACGTGGAAAACTGGCAAAACGCTGAATCAAATGCTCGCTTGGATGAATTTGCGAAAGAAGCAAAAGAATATATTCCTAACACAGCTGCGATGAAAATCTATTCAACAGATGGAATTCTCGCGTGGACAGATCTGAAGCGCGTACAGCCAGGATACCAAAAGTCAGAAAGCGATGGACAGCTCGCGCAAGTGAGAGCGAACAAGAAAATGATTATGCCCGCAGGCGAAGCTACGAAGAACGAGCTTGGAAAGGAGAGTCTGCTTGAGGTATGGTCAACGATGGAGGACCGCGATGGAAACACGCTTGGATATTTTGAAATATATTTTGACACAAGCAATATTCAGACGTTTATAAATGAAATCAAATACTCAATTTGGGCCGTTATTCTCACCATGCTCGGTATCGTACTCATACTAACAAAACTCGCATTTAGAGAACAAGATATTAGAATTATGGAACAGGCGGAATATCTAAATGGCATCATTGAACAGTCTCCTATCGGCATCTACACAGTAAACACAAATGGATTTATCGAAAGCTATAATCCCGCCATGATGAGAATTTCTGGCATCACAGACACAAACGAAACAATAGGCAAAAATGTGTTTGACACCACGACACACCAGAAAAATGGATTGGACAAACTCTTGATGAGCGGTTTAGGCGGTGTGCCGTTTGAAACAGAAGTTGAAGTGGAATCATCATTAGGCGAGCACAAAAAAACCTACAGACATTACTACGGTGTTCCTTTGAAAAATCCTGCTGGCGATGTAGAGCACCTACTTGTAATGGTTGAGGATATTACGGGAAGAAAGGAGCTAGAAAGAAAAGTTGCAGAACACACCGAGGACCTTGAGTCTAATGTTAACGAACGCACAAAATCGCTTCAGGACAAAATTGACGAACTTGAAAGATTTCAGCGACTCACTGTTGACCGCGAAATTCGCATGACAGAACTAAAACAAGAAATAGAAAAAATGCGCGCTAAGCTGGAAAGTTCAGGTATAAATCCAAACTCGTAACTATATATTAAACTAAAATCTATGAACATACATCCGCTACTTGTCCACTTCCCTATTGCCTTCCTTGCACTTTATGCCATCTGCGAGCTTATTAGGTTCAAGAAAGTTATTGCACAGCATTACTGGTTCCACGTAAAAGCGATTCTAATTATTGCCGGTCTTGTGACGGCTGAGCTTGCTCTTGTAAGTGGTGAAGCGATTGAAAAAATGTTCAGGGATGAAAATCCGACAAAAGACGCAATAGTGCCTGTGCACTCCGCGTCTGCCGAAGGAACAATAGGAATATTTTTGATACTTGCCATTTCGTATCTTGTTTTGTGGATTGAATATGATTCTTCCAAAAAATTCCTTGTGAAATATCCAAGTCTTGCAAGCCCATGGGAGCGTTTGATAAAAATTGCAAAGTGGATTATTGACACACCCGCGTCGCTCGTACTGGCTCTTATAGGCATTGTTGGGATTACAATTACCGGAGCTCTAGGCGGAGCAATGGTGCATGGACCCGAGGTAGACCCATTTGTTTCCTTTGTGTATCACCTGTTCTTCTAGAGCAAGACCATGAACAATAACGGGTACTTCAATTTTAAAAGGGCGCTTCGTTTTGAAATATATCTCGTAGTTCTTTTCCTTGTTACATTCGCGCTTTATATTGGCGATGTGTTCCCTGCAGAGTTTGAAGGTCAGATTCTCGGCATTGTTGGATTTGTTGGAATAGTTCCAGTTGCCAAAAGCGCGTATCGCTCGCTAAAAGAAAAGAAACTAAATGTAGACCTCCTCGCAACTATCGCGCTTTTTTTCTCGTTTATAAGCGCGGAGTGGAGCTCAATGCTTTTTATAAACATGATGCTCGCTCTCGCGCGCGTGCTTGATTTGTACACAAAAAGACGTGTTAGAATATCGCTTGAGAGTCTAATCAAGCTGAAACCCTCAAAGGCTCGCGTGATCCGCGATGGAGAAACCACAGAAATCACGCTTACTCACTTGCGTAAAGGAGACCTAGTGGTTGTAAACCTTGGCGAGCAAATACCTGTGGACGGAATCGTGAGCGAAGGTGGAGCCTCTATAAACCAAGCGTCGCTGACGGGTGAATCAGTTCCTGTTCTTCGCGGAATTGGGTCTACCGTTCTTTCCGCGACTGTTGTTGTGTCTGGAAATATTGTCGTGAGAGCAGAAAGAATTGGCGCAGAGACCACATTTGAGCGAATGATAAACCTCATTGAAGCTTCACACGACGCAAAAACAAGGATGCGAACGTCCGCAGAAAGTTTTTCCAGCTGGTACATAGGCATTATGCTTTTGGTCGCTATTGTTCTTTACTTCGTGACAAAGGACACACGCCTTGTGCTTGCTGTTGTGCTTGTTGTTTGCGCCGACGACATAGCCATTGCTGTACCACTTGCGTACATTGTGGCGATAGGTACCGCGGCGCGTCGCGGAATCATTATAAAAAGCGCGGACTTCTTGGAACTTGCTGGAAAAATTAACACGCTTGTTGTGGACAAAACTGGCACGCTGACACTCGGAAAACTTGCGGTTGAAAATGCTCGCGCATTTGAAGGAGCAACGATAGAGCAGGTGCTAGAGCTGTCTGGAACGGTCTGCGCGCGTTCAAACCATCCAGTCTCAAAAGCAATAGTGGAGTACGCAAAAAATGCTGGTTGCTCATGCGCGACACCTGAGAGCTTCAAAGAAGTGGAGGGGCGAGGAATAACTAGCTCAAGCGACAAAAATGAGGAAATAATTATAGGCAGACCCGAATTTTTGAACGAAAGAGGGATTAAGTTTTCCGATGAAGTAACAAGCGTTGTATCCGAGTGGGTGTCAAAAGGAAACAATGTAACTCTAGTCGCTCTTGGTGGCAAAGTAATCGGTATATTTGCCCTTGCCGACGAAATGCGCGAGGGTGTCGCGAGCGCGATGAAAACACTCAAGCAAACGGGTGTAAAGGAAGTGGTGATGCTCACAGGCGACAATGATGGCGTCGCAAAGAAAATTGCGGATTACCTTGGTATAGACAAATACTATTCAAAGCTTTTGCCAGAACACAAAGTGTATGTGCTAAAAGACTATCTCGGCAAACACGACCGATTGGTGGCTATGGTTGGAGACGGGGTAAACGACGCGGCAGTGCTTGCGCGAGCGGACGTGGGCATCGCGATGGGCGGTATTGGTTCGGATGTGGCAATAGAGTCTGCCGACATTGTCCTTATGCAAGACAATTTTGAAAAAATACTTGACCTTCGCGGTATCTCCAAAAAGGTATCCTCCATTGTGCAGGGGAATTTTGTAATTTGGGGAGTTGTAAACGCAATAGGTCTTTACCTCGTTTTCACTCATGTCATTGGTCCATCGGGTGCCGCGGCATACAACTTTCTCACCGACTTTATCCCAATAGCAAATTCGCTTCGTCTTTTCCGATATCGTTAAAAACGGTACAATGTAGTAAATATCTCAATGAATTTTTCACAGTATGCAAACAATAACATCAAGGAAGTTACAAAACTTTTTTCTGTTGACCCATATCAAGGACTTCCACTGTCTGAAATAGAGACTCGTCGCAAGGCGACTGGTTTGAACCTGCTTGCGAACAGCAAGGTTAGTCCTCTTAAAATTTTTCTTCGTCAGTTCAAGTCGTCGTTTATTTATCTGTTGTTGTTTGCTACTGCTCTTTCATTCATTCTTGGACAATTTACCGAGGGAATAATGATACTGATATTCCTCCTCATAAATGCCGGCCTTGGTTTTTATCAGGAGTATAGGTCGGAACAAACGGTTGAGCTCCTAAAACGCTATGTCGCCACACGCGTAAAAGTTAGGCGCGGAGGAAAAGTGTCCACCATCAATGCGCGCGAGCTAGTCCTTGGTGACATCATAATCCTTGAGGCTGGCGATGGAGTCCCGGCGGATATTCGCATTATTGAGGAAAAAGGTCTTGTAGTAAACGAGGAGCCTCTCACTGGAGAATCTGTTTCGGTGGAAAAAGAAAGCGCGCCTCTTACTGGAGTCACTGCGGAGCTTTACGAAGCAAAAAATATTTGTTTTTCTGGCACAACCGTAGTGTCTGGAAGCGCGACTGGAATAGTTTTTGCAACTGGAGCCAGAACCCAAATTGGTGGCATAGCAGAGCTCGCAGGAGGAACAAATCACGTGAGCAGTTTTGAAAAAGAGCTTGGTAAATTTAGCCGTTTTATTTTGTATCTCGTTATAGGCACACTGCTGTTCATTTTTGCCATGAATATAGTGTTAAAGGGCTACTCTGCAAATATTGTTGAGCTTGCCATTTTCTCCATTGCCCTTGCGGTTTCTGTTGTGCCAGAAGCGCTTCCTCTTGTTATGACATTTTCACTTTCGCGAGGAGCGCGACATCTTGCAAAAAAACGCGTGGTTGTAAAACGTCTCTCCGCAATAGAAGACCTTGGGGGAATACAAATGCTTTGCACTGACAAAACTGGCACACTTACAGAAAATAAATTGACAGTCCACGAAATGTGCGGAGAAGACGCGCGCGCGACACTCTTTGCTGGGGCTCTTGGTGGAAATTACCTTGGAGCAAAAGCTCGCGGAGGAGCACCAGACCCTTTTGACACTGCACTATGGGAATCTCTTTCACTAAAAGAACAAACGGATGTAGCGTCATACTCGTGCCTAGCTGATACGCCATTTGACCCTGTGCACAAAAGAAACAGCGTAACATTAAAGAAAGGCAACGAAACAATAATGATAATTCGTGGCGCTCCAGAATCAATAATCGCAAATTCAAAGATGTCCAAGGACGAGCAAGAAAAAACTCTCGCATGGATGGCAGAGGAAGGACGCTCTGGGCGTCGCACTCTTGCAATTGCTTCAAAAAAAATCACTGCTCGTAGTAAAGTGGAAACTGGTTTTACATTTATTGGTTGTGTTTCTTTTATAGATCCCATAAAGGACACAGCTATTCAAGCAATAAAGGACTCGCAGAAGCTCGGACTAAAAATAAAAATACTTACTGGCGATAGCAAGGAGGTTGCGGGGCAAGTTGCTCACAAAGTTGGGCTGGCTAAATCTCCAGATGACGTACTCACGGCGCGAGAGTTTTTTGCGCTACCAGAGGGTGTGCGCGAGGGCGCTTTGGAACAAACAAATGTGTTCGCGCGTGTGTCACCAGAGGAAAAATATCGCCTGATTGAACTCCTTCAAAAAAACTATCAAGTTGGGTTCCTAGGCGAGGGCATCAACGATGCTCCTGCTCTAAAAATCGCAAATGTTGCTATTGTTGTCGCTAGCGCGTCCGACATTGCGCGCGAAGTATCAGACATAATTCTTCTGGACAACAGTCTCTCGGTCGTTGTGGGTGGTATTCGCGAAGGTCGCGCTATTTTTGCAAACACAGTCAAATATATTAGAAGTTCTCTTTCTTCAAATTTTGGCAATTTTTATGCTGTCGCAATTTCTTCCCTTTTTATTCCATTTCTCCCAATGCTTGCAACTCAAATTCTTCTCGTAAATCTTCTTTCAGACTTCCCTGCTATCGCCATAGCGACGGACACAGTAGATGATGCCGAAGTCCGAGAACCAAAACAATACAATGTTCGCAAACTGGTCGCGATGGGAACCGTTCTCGGTATTGTTTCAACAGTCTTTGACTTCATTATTTTTGCGTCATTCTATAAGCTCGGACCAGAGGTGTTACAAACACACTGGTTTATTTTAAGTATCCTAACCGAGCTTCTGTTCCTTTTCTCCATTCGTTCACGAGGGTTCTTCTTTCAAACAAAGGCTCCTTCATTTGTGCTGGTAGCTCTTACCGTTCTCGCTGGTTCGGCTACGTTGCTCATTCCATTCACCAGTATCGGGCAATCATTGTTCCATTTTATAGCTCCTACCGCATCATCTCTTGGCTTTGTGCTAGGAATAGTCGCTCTGTATTTCGTAACGACCGAATTTGCAAAAATGTCGTACTACCGCCTTACAACTACACAAAAAGTTTGATATACTACATATATGCAATTCTCTAAAAAACAAATTATCTGGGGAAGTATTATTATCGCGGTCGGCACAATAATATTTTTTGTCGCGACAAACAAAAAGGATGCCGTGCTTCCAAACACGACCACAATTAAACGCGGTGATGTAATACAAGAAGTGAGCGTGACGGGCCGAGTAAAATCCACATCTGCTGTTGATCTTGGTTTTGAAAAAAGTGGGCGCGTGGCAGGTATATACGCTAAAGTCGGTGATCGCGTTTTAGCAGATGAGCTCCTTGGCGAGGTGGAGTCCTCCAGCGCGCGAGGAAGCATAATGGAAGCCGAGGCTCGTCTCGCGGAGCTCAACCGTGGCGCGCGACCAGAGGAGCTGACTGTCAAAAGAGCTGAGCTTGCAAAATATACCCAGGATTTGGACAACGCATACAACGGCATTACCGATATTCTAAACGACGCATTCACAAAAGCGGATGACGCTCTTCACACAAAGACAACTGGAATTTTTTCTGGCTACAAAAACACTTCATACAAATACACATTTTCTGTGTGCGACAGCCAGCTTGCCGGAAATAGCGAGTCTCTTCGCCAAACAGCCGAGATCGATTTTGACTCATGGCGCGGAGAGATTGCTGGCTTCCCTCTTTCTCCTTCAAAAAATGATTTCGCTGATGCACTAAACAGAGGAAGCGAGCACATTGGATTAACATTCTCTCTACTTGAGTCCATAGGACGCGCTCTCTCTCTTGACTGCACCGTTACTAACACCTCGCTTGATACATACCGTTCAAATATAAATACTGCGCGTACAAACATAACTACAGCGCTTTCAAATGTAAATACAAAAAAACAATCAATCACCACACTTACGCTAACATTAGCAAAAGCAAAAGACGAGCTTGCGCTACTTGAGGCTGGTACTGCAAGAGAGGTGATTACAGCGCAGGAAGCGCGATTGCTATCTGCGCGAGGGGAACTCGCAAAATATCGCATCGCCTCCCCTATCGCCGGAGTTGTCACAAAAGTTGATATAAAAGTCGGCGAAGGGTCAACTGTTGGCAAAACAGTGTTTTCTGTTCTTTCAGATTCGTCATTTGAAATAGAAACTTATGTGCCAGAAGCAGATATTGCAAAAATAAAAATTGGCGATAATGCTCATATCACATTAGACGCATACGGTTCTGATGTTCCATTCAGTGGAGTCGTGGTCGCTATAGATCCAGCAGAAACAATCATAGACAATGTCCCTACATATAAAACAACCTTCCAGTTCACAAAAAAAGATACACGCATAAAATCTGGGATGACAGCAAATATTGATGTAAGCACATCATCTCGCTCTGGAGTATTATACACCCCTGAAAGGTCTATTATCACAAAGAATGGCGAGAAGTTTGTACGAACAGTACTTGCGGATGGAAATACTTCAGATGTTCTTGTAACAACTGGTCTTAAGGGTTCAGATGGTTCAATAGAGATTACTTCAGGTGTTACAGAGGGCGCGACTATCATCATGGCTCCAAAGGATTAATGAGTGTGGGCCTGCACCCATTCAATATTCAATATTCAATATTCTGCCTATTTATGCCCCTCATCGAAATAAACAATCTTACAAAGGTGTATGTAAACGAGGAAGTTGAAACACCGGTTCTTCATGGCGTTTCTTTTTCTATAAACCGCGGTGAGTTTGTCGCTATCATGGGGCCGTCTGGGTCGGGCAAGTCAACTCTTCTGCACGTGCTTGGTTTTCTAGACAGCTACACAGATGGTTCCTTTCTCTTTGAGGGGAAGGAGGCCAGCACATACGCAGGAGATGCCACAGCAAGCATCCGCAACAAAAAGCTCGGGTTCATTTTCCAGTCATTCAATCTTTTAGCGCACGCTAGCGTATTTGAAAATGTAAGGCTTCCACTATTTTACTCAGATATCCCAGAATCGGAATGGGAAAAACGAGTAAATGACGCTATTGAAATTGTAGGACTTTCTCACCGAACAGATTTTGATGTTACTCGCCTCTCTGGCGGAGAAAAACAACGCGTGGCTATAGCGCGCGCCTTGGTATGCAACCCAGAGGTTATTTTTGCCGACGAACCTACTGGGAACCTTGACTCAAAGTCAGGCGGAGCCATTATGCAAACACTTCAGGAGCTCAACGAGAAACACGGTCACACGATTATTCTCATCACCCACGAAACATACACTGCAGAACACGCGCGACGCATCATTCGCATCAAAGACGGCCTCGTGGAAAGTGACGAAGAAGTCACTGAACGTCGCCATACCAATGGTGGAATCCTAATGAAATAACACTATGCGATTTAAACACAGTATAAAAACCGCATACAGAGGATTAGAGCAAAACCGCGCGCGGTCTTTGCTTACTATCCTTGGCATCGTTATCGGTGTCACTGCAATCATTCTCGTGATGTCTCTCGGGCAAGGCGCGCAGGACCTCATTCTTGACCAAGTAAAAGGAATGGGTACACGCACAATCATTGTAGGTGGAGGTCGTGAGCCTGCTGGCGTATCGGATGCAGGGCAAATTTTTAGCGACTCATTGAAAAAACGCGACATGGAAGCCCTAGAGCGGAAAGAAAACACACCGAGCGTAAAGTATGTTATGCCTCTTGTTTTTGGTGTCGCTGATGCCGGATACGCAAACGACACTTTCAATCTCACTATTTACGGAGTCTCTTCACTGATGGAAAAGATTTTTGATATGCCGATGAAAACTGGCGCCTTTTTCACGGAAGAGGATGTCCGCGCGCGCGCAAAATATGTGGTGATTGGCAACAAAGTAAAAAATGAACTTTTCGGCGCTGACGACGCTCTTGGGAAAATAATTAAAATGAAAGGTCATAACTTCCGTGTCGTTGGAGTGCTTTCAGAGCGCGGGCAAGACTTTTTTAACTTTGATGAAGCAGCTATCATCCCATACACAACGGCTCAAGACTACGTGCTTGGTATCAAACATTTTAATCGCTTCATAACCGAGGCGGCAAGCGAAGCGCTCATTAATGATGCGGCAGAAGAAATCAAACTCACACTACGCGAATCACACGATCTTACAGGCACCGCAAAAGACGATTTTTTTGTAGTTACACAAGTTGATCTGGCTGGGCGTCTTTCATCTATCACGTCTGTCCTTACAATATTCCTCGCTGCTGTTGCGGCAATATCGCTTATTGTCGGAGGTATCGGCATTATGAATATCATGCTCGTCTCTGTTACTGAACGCACAAAGGAAATCGGACTCCGAAAAGCGTTAGGCGCAACATATAAAAATATTCTCACACAATTTCTTCTTGAGGCGGTAATGCTCACGGGAATGGGAGGTCTCGTTGGGATTCTTCTCGGAGCGTTTCTTTCGTGGGCTATAGCTACCACAATCACAAACTTCACAAACATTGCATGGACGTTTACCTTCCCCGTATCCGCCGCAATCCTCGGTATTGTTGTCTCTGGAGGTATAGGACTCATTTTTGGACTCTACCCTGCCCGCACCGCAGCCAACAAGAGCCCCATAGACGCCCTCCGCTACGAATAAACGACTCCTTTAATCCTATCAACAAATAATGCCAACGAAGTTACCTGCATAATAAGAATGCGGTCGCACTCTTATTATGCAGTATGTGGCTTCAATCAGGACGACGGGAGTTTAAAATGCTTCCTTACCCATTTATCATTCTCAATTGAATCCGCAATAATGTACAAAATTTCCTTCCCTATCATAAAATCCGCCTTAATAAGAGTAATCAACTCCTCACAATCATATGGAAATACCCACACACTATTTTGTAACTTCAAAAAACCAATCCTCTGTAATGTCATTCTAAACTTGTTCCGAGCTACTCTTTTTGTTTCTCGAATATCAAAAATGATAACTCTCCATCTTCCATCCCATTTTTTCGGCTTCCTAAGCCTAAAATCATTACGCTCAATGAGCTCAATCGTTCTTTCCCCTTCTTTTGTTAATCTCAAAAATGTGCCTTTATCTGTTTTTTCCCAGACAATCAAACCTCTTTCGGTGAGTCTTTTAATCGCAGTGTTCACACTTGATTTTCTACTTCCTTTCTTTTGTGGATCAAGGTGCTTTAAGAGCGAGAGCATCTTTGGAGCAACCGCTGCAACACTCAAAACGCCGACGATGTAAAGTGTATTCAATATAATACTTTGAATTTTTGAATTTCTAATCTTCTTTTTTAATTTTATCTCAGCGCCAGACATTAGTAAATTGTATCACAACTCCTGCATAATAAGAATGCGACCGCATTCTTATTATGCAGGGGGGGGGGATGTGACAAAGAAGTGTTAAATAGATATTAAAAAATGACAATGAGCAACTACTGCAATAACTAAACTAACTAGAATGTAGAGTGTGTATAGCTAGTTGGTGACCTCGCTCCAGGTGGCACTGGTGATCAGACCGTCTGTGTCTAAAGTAAGGGCAACCTGGAGTGTTCGCGTGTTTGCGTTCATTATGCCTTTTGATGTAATTGTTTTTGCGGTATCGTTGCCTGTCACCTGCACCTTTGCGCAATCTTTTGATAGGGTGCACCCATTTGAACTAAAATTTACTGAGTAGCAATCGGTGGTGGCGCACAAATATGTTTTGTTGCGAGCTATTTTTATTAGAGCGTCGCGAGCTCCTGCCTCAGCATAAAAATGCGCGCGCGAGGACTGCGCGCTACCTTGTGAAATAAACAGTTCGGTGAAAGAAAGCGTGGTAATACTCACAGCAACCACAAGCGCCATCACTCCAAGGAGCATCACTGTGGGGAGAGTCGCGACACCACGGGAACTTGCAGAATGAGGAATGGGGAATTTGGAATGGGGAATTTTCGCTTCATTCTCAATTTTCCATTCAATATTCCTTTTTGTAAGTAGTTTGTATTTCATATGCATATTGATCCCCTCTCCATTCTCTATTCCACATTCATCATTCTATCTAAACGTAACTGAAGTGCGAAGGGAGTCCTCGTACGTCCAGTCCCCACTCACCGCATTGTACCGCATTGTCATAGCGACCTGTATTGCTGTTGTGGTGGCATTATGTATTGAGTTGTGGTTCTCAATGCGTGTAAACGTGGGCACATCCACAGTAACATAACCGCCTGTTACAGCTTCTGGCGTGCCGGCATTCACCTTACGACGAAGAGTCCCGCCGGACATCTCGTAGAGAATTGTATCGCCAGACACAGTGAGCGTGAGCGTACTTCCAGGAACACCGAGCAGAGGAGCAGAGACGGCGGTAGCATTTTTGACATCCTGCTTTATAATCTCGCCTGCAAAGCGAATAGCGGAGTTGATCTCGCTTCGCGCTTCTGCCTGACCGCGACCTTTTGAGAGCATAATAAACGCGTCTGAAACTATCACCATAAGTCCAGACAGCAGAGCAATGTAAATCAAAAGTTCCAGCAAGCTGATTCCGCGAGTACGCGGAGAATGGGGAAGGTGGAGTGTTGAATGTTGAATGTTGAATGGGGAATGTTGAATGGGATTGAATTCCAAAAAAACTGAACCTTTCATTTTAGATTCAATATTCAATATTCTACATTCTATATTCTGTCTTTTGTTTTCCATATTCTATATTCAATATTCTACATTCTATATTCTACCCTTTTAAGCGCTTCGCGCTTACGGTGCCCAGCTGACTACCACGTCGTTCACCGTTGGCGTGTATGTGCCGGCACCAATGCAGTCATTTGAACAAATACGAATCCTGTAACGGAAATATCGCTTATTGTTCCACGCTGTTTGGCATATCTCCCCTTTTAGCTCCACAGGAGTGCTTGGAGTTGGCGCGTCAAACCAATCCCCTGACGCGCATGTATCGCCTCCGATATATGTCCAAGGGCCAGTAGATGCGTCAGACGCGGAGAACTGAAACCCAACCTTGCCCTCATTTGAACCCGGCCCGCCTAGAGTTCCCTTCCACATCACAGAGTTGTACCCTGCCCCGTCCGCGCTTTCAGTTGAATCAAACACAGCAGAGGTAAGGTCTCCCAATACGGGCATCCCTCCGCACGTCGGCGGTTTGTACCTATGCGTCTCGCGCATCTTTATGCCTAGCCCGTATATGGTCACGCCAGACGGAGTAAAGTTTAAAGTGTAGCCGTATGAACCTCCAGAAGTTGGGCTAATCTTGCCGGACGGATCCTTGTACTCAATTTCAAATGGAGTTGGAGTGGCACCCACGTTTGGAAGAGTGTACGCTTTGATCGTGTCGCCGTCGGAGTCAAGGGTGAATGTGACAGTACCGCTCCCAGTGTAAACGCCTGATGTTACAAACGACATAGACTTCATCGCAGGAGCGGTGACGTCGGTAAGGTCATCGCCAATGAAAAGCGTGAATGGATAATTTTGCGCTGTGGAGACTGAAGATGCGGAGTCGGCGACTTGAATTTCTGTCGTGCGCATTTGATCAGTAGCGTATGCGGAAAAAACCGCAACTCCGACGCCAATCATCACAAACAATATGCGCGCAAAATGCTTCATAGAAAATTATCGCACCCTAACTTCTGTCCCGCCAAAAGAGTTTGCTATTATATAATCCCACGCTTTCGCATCCAGGTTGTAGGTGAAATTAAGTCCCGTCATTGTCGCTTCTTTAAATTGCGGATTGGTTGCAAGTTGTGCAATAGCCCATACCGCATCACGATCAGCAAAATTTTTCGGCACATCAGCGCCATAAGAGCTGGAAGGCACTTCTTTTTTAGAAACAATCGTTTCGCCTTCTACGACCACTTCATATCCTTTCTTTTTTGTCCTTGACCCCAGCACAATCTGCCACCCCTGAGACTTGCCCTCAAGAGTAACTGCACTAAGCGACTTTATTAGAACAAGTTTTGCATCCGCCGACCACGCCTGCGCTATCGGCAAAGCGATGAGGTAGGCGCCACGTGGAGAGAGAACAGCCCCTGCGACCACAACCTTTTCTCCTTCTCTTTCCGGGGCAAGAGGAACTTTGTATGCATCACTATTTGCATACCAACCTTCTCCCCCCGTAATAAATTTTGTTTCCGGAACCTTGATTGTTTCCGTAACAACAACCGGTTTTTCAAAAAAAGTTACTGTCTTTCTGAAAATAGGCGATGTGCGCCACAAGTACACTCCAAGCACTGAGGCTACTATGAGAACGGAAACGATGAGAATAATTTTATTTTTTGGGGTCATTATGGTGTGTATGAATAAGTGGTAATAATTTTTGCCGAAAGAACGTTGATGCTCCCTGTTGAAGGCGTCAGCACCACCTTGTTGCAGCCCGGCGGAGTGCCAGGAACAACGCTGTTTGAGCACGGCGCGACATCGTTTAGATTCAAATTTGTTTCTGTCCCCGGTGACGAAATGGGGTAAACAAACCTGTAAAGTGTCGGCGTAGAAGCCGCCGTGCTTACCGTATACGCGCGCGATGCGGCGCTGTTTGCCTGTACGGTAATAGTACCCGAGAATCCGCCAGACACGAGACCAACCACTTCAATGTACGCGCTCTGCACTGTAGGCGACAGTTCCGGTACATGTACAGTGAAATAGGTTGTCGTTGCAGTAGTTACCTGAAGCGGGTCATTAAAAATGACAGCCACCGTTGTTTTTGCAGGATGATTTTCCGTCGCCGTCGGGAATGTATAATCACCTGTTGATGGGTCAATACTTTCGTTACCCGCTGCGTCTTTTGAACGCACACGGTAGTGATAAGTGGTACCAGAGCTTAGGTTTGAAAGCGCCACAGTATGTGGTGAATTAATCATAGGAGAAGTATCCGTAAGCGCCGTACATTCGCTGGTACCCGCGCAATCGTATCCACCAGTAAAGGTACCAGCAGTATCATATTCTATGCGTGTTGTTGATATCTCTCCAGAAGTGCTCCATGTAATTGAAGCGCTGTTGGTTCCAGGCGTTCCAGAAGATGTGCCTGATATCACAGGTGCTATGATGTCTATTTTGAAATCTGTCGCAGTTTCAGGATTTACATCATCAAACGAAACCCACGCGCTGTAATAGTCAACAGCATTCTTTGTGTGCTTCACGCGAGCTTGCCAATGATATACCTCACCTGTTTCCGCTGAAGGGTTTGGTGGAATAGACACCGAACCAGGGGTAGGCCCTGGACCCGCAGAGCCGGTACCCTCAAGCGCATCGCTTGCACATACTGCGACATCTGTACATACAAACGGCGTGCCTATTGCTTTATACTCTACTTGTGGATACAGCATTCCTCCTGAAAGCGCCGCTTGCATGGTCATCTTAAGATAAATAGGTGTTGAGCTTGCGCTACCTCCAATCGCAATAGCTTGAGTGAGGCCAACATCCTTAAATTGATCAAGGCTTGTAGGGTTGTTAGGCACCGCGGAAGCTAGGGTGAAATTTACACCATTTGAGGTATAGTTGGTATCTGATGTCACCACCACGTTGCCAGTCACTGCGCCGGTAGGTACTTGGGTGCTAATTGCCGTATCAGACCAGCTTGTAAACACTGTTGCGTCCACTGCAGAAGTGAATGTTACTTTGTTTGCGGCGCTGAAGGACACAGGGCAGGTACCGCTTTGGCACAAGTGATTTCCGTTTGCTATTATTGAGTCACTAACGCTGGCAGACGACGGATCTAAACTCGTCACCCTCGGCAATAC
>DMXP01000001.1:75425-77836 GCA_003483855.1 Candidatus Yonathbacteria bacterium | reverse complement strand
GGCGCCAAAACATTGCCTCCCGGTGGAGTTGTATCCGGCGCTGTCCATGCGTAGACATATGAAAGTCCGAATGAAAGCGCGAGGGCGAGAGTTGTAATTTTGATAGCGGAAAGGATTTGCTTGGTCATAGTGTGTAAATTAATTAATAATTGGCGGTGTCATATTTTGCTGAACCTGAATCTCGCTTGCGGTGAACTCCTTCAGTGTTTTGATGTTTTCTGTTGCTGTGACATTGAGAATTGTGCCCACTATGATGCTTGCGATATCGGATGGGGCGCGAACAAATGGCTCTGGTGGCATTGTTGGCAATCCTGTATTATCTCCTTGCATCATTTTCATAAACGCTTCTGTTTCAGACTGCATTACTTTTGGGTCTTTTGTGGTGAGTTTAGAAATTTTGGTGTCTTTAGTAACGATGATAGTGCGGTCTAGAAGAGCTGGGTCTTCAAATGGGTTCATGGTCTGTGTGTGGATTGTGATGCGGTTGCCTTGCACACTTGTGACTGTGCCAGAAAGTGTGCGGGTGTCATCGGGAGTGCGTAGCATCATACCAAAACTGCTTTCTTCCACGAGCTTCTTTGCAGCGTTGAAGCCTTCTTGGTATGTACCACCTCCAATACTTGCAGGCGCTTGATTAAAGTATGTAAAAGATGCGACTGCGCCAATGATGATGCCGACAATAACAGCACCGATATATTGAGTGGTGTGTGAAGGGCACACGAGTGGTTGTGATTGTGGTTCCATATTATTTTTAAAATTATTAACTTTATTTATTTCTGTCTTTTACAATTTACCTTTATGTTGCCCCCCCCCCGCAAGCGTTTTGCAAGCAAATTGAAAAATAACTGTGTATAACCCACCCCCCCACCATCCCAGCAATTATCCGCTATCGCGGATAATTGCTGGGATGGTGGGGGGGGGATAACTATTTAAGTCGGAGAGATTCTCCATCTGTTTTGAAAATTACCCTTCCTTGCTCTGCTGTACTAATAGAAGGAATCTTAATTTCCGCAAGTAGGTCAGTAACCTCTTTGTGTGGATGTCCATACTTGTTATCCTTGCCGGCAGAAACAACAGCGTACTCTGGATCAACTGCAGAGAGAAATAATTTTGAGCTTGAGGTCCGCGAGCCGTGATGTCCGAGCTTTAGTACAGAGGAGTGCAGTGCTCCACCATTTTTGCCTACGAGATACTTCTCTACCGAATGTGGCGAGTCACCTGTAAAAATGAAGGATTGGTCGCCGTACGAAAGGCGCGCCACAATGGACGCGGTGTTTGTTTCCCATCCGGCTGTATTCATATTCGGAAACAAAATCTCAAACACCACTCCTTCATCCAAAATTATTTTCTCTCCCGCGCGAGCAAGGATACTACGAGAGCCTTCTTCCGCAATCGCTTTTTCAAACGCTTCGTACGCGCCTGTGTCGGATGTATTTTCAGATGTAATGACATTGTCAATACGCATCCGCGCGAGCACAGATGGCAAACCACCCACATGGTCTTGGTCGGGATGTGTCGCAAGCACAACATCAAGAGACCTGTCCCAAAAAGGCATCGCACGACCAAGTTCGCGAAGCACCGCTCCAGAGGGTGGTCCTCCATCCACGAGCATTTGGTTTCCGTTTGGCGCTTCAATATATATTGCGTCTCCTTGTCCAACATTTAGAAACGCGACAGTGAGAACGCCGTGTCTGTCCGCGCGCGCGACAGCAGACCAAATAAAAATATTTACAATAATAAAAACTGATAGCACTACATACTGCGTGTTACGCCGTGAGAGGTCATTCATGCTAATATAGTATCATGACCGATGCTACGATAGAGGCGCTGATACAAGGCGGTAGTTATTTTGCGATTTTTTCTTTAATGATTGCAAACGGCGCCGTTTCTTTTCCTTCGAGCCAGATACTTTACATCATCGCTGGATACTTTATCGCGCGCGGAGACCTTGCGCTTTTTTTTGTCGCTCTTGTCGGAGCTCTTGGCAACACAATTGGCAACATCATTCTTTACGAACTTGCGCGCAAACACGGGCGAGCATTTATTGAGCGAATGAAAATTTTTCCGGCACGCGAGCTGGAGAAAGTTGAGCACGCATTCAAAAAGAAAGGCGCATGGTTTGTTTTCATAGGAAAACTTTTGCCTGCTATAAAAGTTTTTGTTCCTATTACTGCGGGGCTTGGAAAATTCTCACGAGTACTTTTTGCGCCTATCATGTTTGTCGCATCATTCATCTGGGCACTTGGATTTATTTATATCGGATACTTTTTTGGGAAATCTACAGATGTGTTTGGCAAATACGCAATCATTCTTGTCATCATCGCGACAGTTGTTGTTCTTCTCTTTTATCGCTACATCAATAGTGAAGCAATCGTGAACGAACTTGAAAAATAAAAAAATAAAATTAAGAA
>DMXP01000001.1:44963-75306 GCA_003483855.1 Candidatus Yonathbacteria bacterium | reverse complement strand
ATTCTTAATTTTATTTTTTTATTATGGATTCTTGTTTTCGCGGTCTTTGCTTGAAATTTTTTACAATATAAAGTCCTAGTAGCGAGTAGAGCAGTGTCATCATCGAAAGTGAGAATAAAATATTATGTAGCGATGCGAACGGCACGCGTGAGAAAAATTCTACGAGTGTTACAGTGTACGCGAGAAGTATGTACGCAGGAAACGCGAGCAAGCTTCCGACTATTGGCATCCACGCAAATATTGCGACTAGCGCAACGAGCATCATTGCGACTGGAACAACCGGCAGAATAAAAATATTTGAAACGAAGCCCACAAGCGAAACACTCCCCATATGATAGAGAATGAGTGGCAACACAAAGATTTGTGTTGCAAAAGTTGTTACAACAATTTCTCTAAAAATTCTGCTTGAAATGAACGAAAAATATTTTTCGATTACTGGAACAAAAACCACAATTGCGAGCGTCGCCGAAAATGAAAGTTGGAACGACACATCGTGAAGGAGTATCATCGGGTTCACAAAAACCATAAGCCCTCCCGCAAGAGCGAGTACCCTAAGCGCGTCTCCCTCGCGACCAAGCATTCTCGCCAAGATCACCACAAGAGCCATCAATGTCGCGCGCACTACTGTTGCCCCACCGCCAACCATCACAGCAAAAAGTGTGATGCCAAGCGCGCTCATAATGAGGCGGATTGAAAAAGGCATAAACATAACGAGGCGAGAAATAATACTTGCTACCACCGCGATGTTATACCCCGAAAGAACTACGATGTGAGCAATCCCAGTCTCGCGAAACTTTTGCATTAAATCCTCGCCAAGGGACTGCTTTGCTCCAAGTGTGATACCGTTCGCGAGCGACGCCTCTGGCTCTGGAATACTCTGTGAAATATTTTTTATGAGCCACGATTTAAACGCAAAAAGTTTTTCAAGAATCACATTTCCATTGCCATGTGAAACTACTGCCACCTTTGGAAAATAGATCTGGTAAAAAATGCCATCTTTTGCGAGATATGACCGATAGTCAAACGCTCGTATACTATCCTCGCTCGGAAAGTTTTTAGGAACCGTTACCTTGCCTACAACAGAGACGAGGTCTCCATATTTTAATTCTGGGAATGCTTGCACTCGCGCAAGTATTCGTGTTTTTTCTTTATGGACACTTTCTGTCTCTATGACAACATTTGTATATTCCTCTCGGACATCAGGCTCACCAACAATCATTCCATCAACTTTTACAACCTCTCCAACAATAGCATCTAATGCGCTCGCTGATGTATTTGTTTGGGAAACATCCACACGGAAAATCCCCAGAGCAACACCAAACAAAATAAGTGAAACAATGAGAACGCTTTTTGATTGCGACATCACTCGTGGTGTTAACAGTACAAAAAGAGACAATAGCGCAAATAATATCGCGAACGAGTAACCAAAATCTAAAATACTTTCTAGCGCAACTCCAACAATGAAACTGATTATGAAACCAAAAAAATAATTCGGGCGCATATTGTCTATTGTACATTAGTACTCGCATTTGCTAGCATTATATAAGACATTAAGGTGGAGGAGGTTCTATGAATATCGCAGATAGTAGGACATTTATTCTGAGCGAAACAATCCTTGGAGAAAACCCCGTTGTACGCACAAACAGGATGGATACTCTTGTAACGGATTTTATACGAGCCTATAAAGCGGAAAAGTTTGTTTATAATACATACTTGCCGAACAATGAGGATGCGAGTATAATAATCGCCCTCTGTGTGCTTGAAGAAAAGGAATCGTGGAAAAGCGTTGCTTCTGAAATTAAGAAAGATGGCTGGTCAGGCGCGTCACTTATGCTATGGAGTTTGTATGTGCGAGACAAAATAGATGTGGGTAATAACACAGTGACACTCCCAGGGACACTCTATCGAGACAATAACCTTATTGAATGGGTACCACTTGTTCGTCAGCACCCACGAATGTTTGCCAAAATGGCAACTGAGATTGTTACTATGAAGCTCTCATCGTCACTATCCACACCAAAGGCGCGAATCGTTCTAGTATCAAAAATCGAAGAGCGCAAAACCTAAATGACCGACACTATTGTGCCGGTCATTTTTCTATACTCCCCACTCTTTAATAATCGCTTTTTCATCCTCCACGCTTACTGATTTTTTAAACTTTGTCCCTCGCACCCCTTTCACGCGTTTTTCACACTCTGCCCAACTAGAATGCTTTTCCAATTTCCCATTCACCAAACTTAGATACGAATACGCTTTAATTTTTTGTCGCTTCTTTTCTTCGGGAGATTTTGCTCTTTTTGACGCAAGAAGCTTTGAGTCGCCAGCATGTGGTATAAGGTCAACTTTGTACTCACTTCGCGCGCCATTAAAAAGTTTTGGGTCTTCCTCATCCGCAAACATTGTCGCAATAATATCTGCGCGGTCATTCCCAGCTATACCAACGTGACCCGGTGTGTAGTGCCATGAAATTTTACAGCCGCTCATCTGAAGGTCGGCAACGACGCGCGCGAGAGGTTCCCACAAATCGCGGTTGAGTACCTTTTCTTTTTTGCTCGTCAACCAATTATTTTTCTCCCAACCAGCGACCCACTTTGTGATACCGTTGATGACATACTGCGAGTCCACATGCATGTCTATAGTGTACTCACCACCGAGGTCTCGCACATACGAAATGGCTTCTATAGCCGCCGTGAGCTCCATCTTGTTGTTCGTCGTGTGCTTATCTCCTCTGCCAAGCTCAACTACGCGCTCATGTGTAGCAATAATTGTGCCCCATCCTCCTGGGCCAGGGTTCCCGCGCGATGAACCGTCTGTGTAAACAATAATATCTGGTGATTTTGACATGTGTTTAGTTTACATTTTTTTTACCACCTCCACAATTCGTAAACGAAGTTCTCTATTATTACGAAATGTATTTACTTCAATTGTTGCGATTATGTCCACAGCATCCCCTGCTTTTAATTCTTTGTACTTTTCATCATCAGCAAAAAATAAAATTGCTTTCGTGGGAGAATTTTCAAACGAAAGTTCTAGGTGTGTTTTTTCTTTTCCAAAGAATCGCGCTTCTGAGATTTTTACTTTTTCAAAAAAGAAAACTGGTTTGGGATTCGCCATTCCAAACGGCGCAAACTTTTCGATTTGTTTCCAGTTCACCCAATTCACTTCCGAGAGTGTGAGTTCCATATCTACGGAGCGTTCGGCATTTTCTTTTTCTTTTCGCATAAGTTGATACGCTTTCACGAGCTCATCTTCAAGCGTATGAATAGCGTCAGATGAAACGGAAAAACCTCCTGCTTCTTCGTGTCCACCAACATCTATAAACACACCTTCGGGAACTGATGTCATCATATCGACCACATGCACTGTGCCGTCCGAGCGACACGAACCTTTTATATCTCCGCTCTCCGTGCGACCCCACACAAAAATAGTACGCTCGTATTTTTCTACAAGGTTCATCGCCACGAGGCCCACGAGGCCAGGCTTCCACATTGGATTTCCTATAACAACAATTTCTCTTAGTGTACGACCTTCTAAATGTTTGTGCGCCTCCTTTACCATACTTGCAACCAAACCCTTACGCGCATCATTCAAGTGCATCAACTTCTCTGCATACTCATCTGCCTCTTCGCGAGTCTTTGCAGAGAGCAGACGGAACGCATCCATCGGCTCCCCCATTCTGCTCGCTGCATTTATGCGTGGACCAATCATAAAACCAATATCATCCTCCACGATGTTCGCCTGATTCATATCCATTTTTTGAAGAAGAGCGAGTAGCCCAGGACGACGAGATTTGCGAAGCACCATCAAACCATACTTTGCGAGTGCGCGATTCTCATTTCGAAGTGGCACCATGTCCGCAATAGTTGAAAGTCCCGCCATATCAAGAAGCCACTTCTCCCAGCCTTTTGGCACTCCCCATACTTCTCCACGAAGCGCGAGCAATGCACACACAAGCTTCCATGTGACACCAGCTCCGCAGAGCATGTTGTCGTGATACGTATCACCAGCCTGTTTGGAATTTATAATTGCGTACGCTTTTGGAAGAACGTCTTGCGGAAGGTGGTGGTCGGTGATAATGAGGTCAAGGCCAAGCTTTCGCGCATGATCTGCCTCCTCTATGTCTACAATTCCGCAATCTATAGTAATGACAACAGTTACTCCTCGTTCCGCGAGAGCGTCTAGCGCCTTGTTGTTGAGCCCATACCCCTCAATATTGCGGTGAGGGATATACACCTCAAAGTTTTCATATTTAATCTTTTTTAAAAAATCGTTAAAAATAGTTGCGCCTGGGATACCATCGCAGTCATAGTCGGCATAAATTGCAATGCGTTCATTCGCATCAATAGCGCTCAAAATCCGCTCCACTGACTTTTCCATATTCAAAATCCCAAATGGGTCACGAACATCTCGCTCAAAATCTGGATACAGAAAATGCTCCGCATCGCCCGCATTAGTAATGCCTCTCTTTTTGAGAAGCGTCTGCACAAGGTCTGGATAGCTAGAGAGGTCGGATGACATGGGGATATTATAGTCTATAAAGTCAAAAGTCCGTAAAGTCGAAAGTATACCCGGGCCCGCTTTATAGACTTGATAAACTTTACGGACTTGATAGACTTGCCTTAATGGACTGCCTATTCTGCAAAATCATTGCTGGAGAAATTCCCAGCACAAAAGTCTACGAGGACGACACTGTGCTCGCATTTCTGGATATTCACCCAGTAAATATCGGGCACACGCTGGTTATCCCGAAAACCCACCACGCAAACCTGTACGAAACACCAGACGATGACCTCGCGCATATGATAGCAGTGGTTAAAAAACTTTCTATCGCTGTTAAGGGCGCGCTTTCTGCTGACGGCATCAACATTGAGATGAACAACGATCCCGTCGCCGGGCAGATTATTTTCCACACCCACCTCCACATCGTTCCGCGCTTCGAGGGCGACGGGTTCACACACTGGCACGGCTCGCGCGGATACAACGAAGGAGAGGCAAACAAAGTGGCAGAAAAAATCAAGGACTCTTTGTAATTTTTTGCATAGCTAAGTATTAGCTGTATAATGCACATATGGACGCTTTTGCAAAAATGGATATTTTCTTTTTGGTTACGACTATCGCAGTTGTGGTGATTGCGATTTTTTTGGCTGTACTACTTTACTACATACTTCGTACCGCGAAGGACGTAAGCGAGGTGATACATATCGTGCGAAGAGAAAGTGAGCGGTTTGCAAAGGGAGCTTCATCGGCGCGAAAAAAAATAAGAGGGAGCGGGGAAAACGCATTGCAAAGAACTATTGCTTTTGTGCAGTCTTTTTCATCAACTAAAAAATAAGTTAACAAAAAATAATCAAATGACAAAAACATCAACAGGAACAAAGGTGGCTATTGGGGCAGGAGTTGCGACTCTCGCAGCATTCGCAGCAGCGGGATATTTTTTATACGGAAGCAAGGACGGAGCAAAGAATAGAAAGAAGGTTCGCGGTTGGATGCTTAAGGCAAAGGGCGAGGTACTGGAAGGTGTGGAAAAAATGAAGGACGTTTCAGAGGAACAGTACAATGCAATCATTCACAAAGTGGGCGCAAAGTACAAAGCAATAAAAAGCATTGACCCTGCGGAAGTGGACGCAATGATGAAGGAGCTTCACGGACACTGGAAGAACATAAAGAAATCAATTTCACCAGCTCCAAAGAAGAAAGCAACAAAGAAGGCGAAGTAGGTAGAGATTATAAGAAAAGCCCGCCGAGCACCAGAATGGTGCTCGGCGGGCTTTTCTTATAGCTAATTAGTCGTGCGTAACATGCCTGTATCCGTAAGCAGCAAAAGCAACGGATGTCGCGCCAACAAGGAGCGCTGAGGCAGGTGTGGAAAGAGTGGCTATCACTCCACCTAGAAGCGGAGGAAACGCTTGCGCGAGCGCATTGACACTGCTGTTGATTCCCAGCACTTCGCCTTGAATAGTATCTCCAGCCCGCCTACTCACTGCTGATGTAAGGTTTGCCATTGAGAGCCCTACTGCAACCGCAAAAAATGGCGCGATAAAATACAAAGCTGTCTCGGTGGGCGCAAGCGCGATTAGAATGATTATCAACGAAACTGCTGGGATTGTTTTGCTAAGAATTTGCTTTTCTGTAAATCGCTTTGTCACAGGGCGCGTGATGAGCCCCTGAGTAAGAATAATAAATATTCCCACAAAACTAAAATATGTTCCGATGTCCACCTCACTCATAGTAAAACGATAAACTAGAAGAACACCAAGGAAAGACGTGTAAAATGAGAAACCTGCTTGAAACAAGAAGTTTACTCCGAAAAGGGCGCGGAGTTTTGATGGGCGAAATGCCCTTGCGATGTTTGTAAATGAACGAATGAGAGAAAGCTTTCTGTGTATCTTCTCAATATGTTTGTTTGTTTCAGGCAAAACGAACAGCACCCACAAAACATTCACGCTCGCAAGAAGCGCTGAAAACCAAAACGGCGTTGCTGCCCCAAAGATACCGAGCCCGTTAGGATTTGAAAGTATTCCTCCTAAAGATGGTCCAAGAATAAAGCCGATACCAAACGCCGCGCCAATAAGACCAAAACGTCCGGCGCGAAGCGCTGGCGGAGTAATGTCCGCAATTACCGCCTGCGCGATACCAATATTCCCAGCAGACAAACCACCAGTGACGCGCGCGAAAAGTAGCAAAGGAATATTTTGTGTTGCAACTCCAAAAGCAAATAAGACATAAGACAGAGCCCCTCCAGTAAGCGCCCATGGAAGGATTTTTTTGCGACCATATCTGTCAGAGAGTTCTCCAAAAATAGGTGACGCGAGAAACATTCCACCAGCATACAGCGCGAGCAAAAGCCCGACCAGAAAATATCCACTTTCACCATACGCAGTGCTTGCCAGTATATAGTGCGGTGACTGTGGGTTTGTAAAAAGCTGAGGAATAACTGGAATAAGGATTCCTATTCCAAGCATATCCACAAGAACAGTAATAAATAAAAGTGGAACAATCCTTCTTGATGAATCTTTTGGTGCGCTGTGTGACATTACCTTTTCTTGCACTTTAAAATTGCTTCAATCCCCAGAAGCTTGCCGTCTGAAAGATAGTCCAATGTCGCTCCGCCACCGGTAGATACAAATGAAAGTTTCTTTGCTACACCAAGCTTTTCTACAATAACCGCACTATCTCCCCCGCCTATAATAGAAGTGGCGCGAGTTTCAGTGATTGCCTTCAAAAGCGCGATGGTTGCCTTATCAAAACCCCCTTCGTAGTATCCAAGTGGCCCGTTCCACACTATTAGCTTTGCCTTTTTAAGTATCGGTGAAAGATTTTTTATTGTTTCTGGCCCAACATCAACAATACTGTCTCCAGATAAAATCGCGCTCAAATTTTTCACACTTGTTTTAATTCCATCGCCATTTTTTACCACCACATCAGTTGGCAAAATTATTTTTCCATTTTTCAAAAGCGGTGTAAGTTTAAAATTGTACTTATCAACAAACGACTTCCCTGTCTCTATGCCCATATCGTGGAAAAAGTCGTTTGCAAGAATACCGCCAACAAATACTTTGTCCGCAATCTTCATAAACTTTTTCATCAAAGGCATCTTTGTTTCAAACTTTGCGCCTCCGAGTATAAAAAGAAACGGATGCTTTGGTTTTAGGGCGAGCGACAAATTTTTTATCTCGTCCGCAATTAGGAGGCCGGCGTAGCTTGGCAAGTATTTTGTTATTCCCACAACAGACGCATGCGCGCGGTGCGATACAGCAAAAGCGTCGTTCACATATACCTCACCAAACGAAGCAAGATATTTTGCAAACGCTGGGTCATTTTTTGTTTCTAAATCGTCCAAGCGAAGATTTTCAAAAAGCACCACGCCTCCTTCTGGAAGACACTCTGCAATTGCTCGCGCTTCATCTGTGCGAAAGTCTGGAACGAAACCGACATTCATCGTTTTTGAAAGATACTGCGCAACTGGTTTAAGAGATGATGATGCGTCCTTGCCAATGTGGGAAAAAATAACTATGCGCGCTTTTTTCTTACGCAAGTATTCAATAGTCGGTATCGCGCGGTCAATGCGCATCGTCTCCACTATCCTTCCATTTTTTATTGGCACATTGAAATCTAGGCGAAGCACCACACGCTTACCTTTCAAATTCTTAATGTCTTTTACTGTGGGGAGGATTTGCTCTTTCATGTACCTATCTTACCACAAGAAAAAATAATCCTTACCTGTAGTGATTATTCACGTCAATAATTTCAACCGCATCCCTGCGGATAAATACGAAAATAGCGCGATACTTTTTGTCTACGCGGAAACTATAGATTTTAAGATGCTTTGGCTCAAGTAGCTCAGCCTCGAGACTTGGGTACGTTGGGTCTTTTTCAAAAAATTTACTCTGCTTTTCAAACTTCTTTACCAGCTTATGTGTTTTGAGATACTCCTCAATCTCAGGGTGAATGGGGAGAATTTTCATGCTACTTTGTAAAATGTGTTGAGCGCTTAAAACCTTTCTCTACACTTTTCAAGAAATCCTGCGAATAACGCTCTGTTTTTTTGAGTTCAGAAATAATCTTTTTTGTACTTCGTACTGGTGGAACAAAAGAAACCTCTTTTTGGACGAGAGAAACAATCATATCGTAGGCTTTTGCGCGACTGGTGAGGTCAACATATTCTGTTTTTGAAAGACTAATAGTATTTGACATATGTTTAATACTATCATGAAGAAACAAGGCGAGTCAAATTACTTAATTTGATCTGCGCTTTTTAAGATTTCTCCAAATACTTTAGGGTCAAGGCTTGCGCGACCAACGAGGAGGCCGTTTACCTGAGACTTGAGCAGAAACTCCCATGCGTTTTTTGCGTCCACAGAACCTCCGTAAAGAATGGGGATTCCTGTGGCGTCTTTGCCGTGCATATCTGCAAGAGTCCTTTTGATTAAAATTGAAACCTCAAGAGCATCATCTGGAGATGCTGGGTGGATTGCATTTTTGCCTATTGCCCAGATTGGTTCATACGCAATCACAATTTTTTTCAAATCTTTCTTCTGTACGCCATGAAGCGCTTCTTTTATTTGCTCGGTAATGAACTTTAAATATACACCGTCTGGATCACGCTCGCGCTCACCAACACACAACACAATTGTCATCCCAGCTTTTACGCCAGCTAGCACTTTTTTGTTTATAAGTTCATCGCTCTCTCCACAGCCATTGACAGTGGCGCGTCTTTCAGAATGACCGACTATCACGTACTGCGCGCCGACAGACGCAAGCATTGCTATGGAAACCTCGCCCGTAAACGCGCCTTCTGTTTCAAACCACGCATTTTGAGCACCCACTACACAGCGATGCCCCGTAACAAGTTTTTTAAGCTCGCTCACATACACCAAAGGAGGGCAAATGACTGTTTGCACATTGGCGAGCTTTCCAGCAGTCTTTTTAATTGCCGTAAACTTTGCCTTTGCGTCCTTTAGACTCGCGGGATACATTTTCCAGTTTCCAATGATGAGTTTTTTAGTTTTCATCCCGTCATTATATCACAGAGTATTGTGGTACGAAAAATCCGAGCAGGGCTCGGATTTTTCGTACCTGTCAATGGTCAAATGTTAATTGTTAATAATCAAGAATCTTGATTATTACTGCCCCTCCATCCAGTCCTGCACATACCACGCTCCTCCCGGCCCTGAAGTAAACAGCGCATTTTGTAACCCCTGAGAGTATGTTACGTTTGCAGTATTTTGAAGCGTAATCATATATGCCGTCACTTCTGCAACCGAGGAACTTTGCTGTAAAAGAATATCTCCAAGTCGCGCATACAGAAGCACCTCTACGCCAGTGGCGCTTTGATAAAATGATATTGCCTCCTCTGGGTCACCAAGCGACGCGGCATTGTTTTCAGAAATAAGCATTACCCATGAATTCCCCCCTGGAGCGCCATAAAAATTAATTCCTGTTCCTTGAATATCTATCCTGCTACTATCATGCCTGTCCGTTGGCTTATCGGCAATCATAACAACCACCTGTCCAGTAAGTACTGGGTCCACACGAACAGTTACTTGGTTCTTTAGAGTTATATTTCCTGTAACCCATATTGGGCCTTGCAGAGTGACCGTTATCCCGCCTCCTGATCCAGTACCTACAATTTCAAGGTCGCACGGCACTTTTTTGGGTCCAAAGTTTACATCTGAATCTATCTTGTATTTGCCTGCTGAACAAGTTACGGAACCACCTGTTTCCGCCACGGACTCCCAGTTTGCAATGTCTGCTGCAGTGATTGGAAACTCTCCGGCAATTTGTTCGGTAAGAACATTGCAGGTTGAGGTTGAGGACCCTGAAATACTATTGCAATATGCATTACCAGCGATTGTAGAGTTAGCAATAGTGCCAGCATACATAGACGAACTACTGGCGTTTTGTATCCCAGAAATTGAGCCATTGAGGCCAGTCGAACCGCCAGAAATTACTGTTCCTGAAATTACGTTATTTGACCCAGTAACTGGCCCAACTGAAAAAAGGTTTCCCGTTATCGTTGAACTTTGTTGTAACTTCACCCCACCAGCGCCAGCCCATACACCGTAAATAAAGGACTCTCCTGTTGTGGTGGTGAGTGTTGATTTTATGTGACGAGTATTTCGTATAATGTCACCTACAGAGGTAATCGTTTTTTTTAAAGAACTGTCGGTGGTAATTGTTGTGGTCGCTGTATTCCCCGCAAGAAAAATAACTTCTTGCGCGCTTATAGGTTTTGCTTTTCTAAGACGGTAAACAGCATCCTCCATCCCAGCCTCAGACAAATAGTATGCGCCCTTGGACTTTTCAAAGTCCCTCGCTGTCACATACTCGCGAACAACTGGCGAAGAAAGCCCGACCGCCATAGTAACAGAAATAACGACAAAAAATATAACAGCGGTAATGATTGCGGCTCCCTTTTTACGATTGACGTAGTGCTTGCTCATGTTGAATTAGTGCATTGACCCTCTCAATACTATAGTATCATAATATTTTACTGTTTTAGAGACACCAGACCTGTTGTCTGTAAGTGTCATTTCGATTTTTACCGCTTTTGAATTTGACGTTGTTATTGACATAAAAACAATATTTGTTACCGTGACGGTTTTTGTCATTAACGACCCTTGTTCAACACCGCCAACCTTCATATTGATCTGGTTGCCAGCAGTAGTGTAAAACTCAATGGTAGTTAGTGTGCCTAGATCGTCTTTTGTTAGAAGTGTTAACCTGCCTGGACTCGTGTCAAAAGTGCTGTTTTCAGTATCAATGCTGTACGCATTGCGTATCTCTCGACTCATCCTTTCAAGCGCGGTCGTGGCGGACTGGCTAATGCTTTGATTTATACGCAAAGTATAAAACGATTTCATTACCATAATGGTCGCGTTTATCGCAAGCACCGACAGCATCGCAAAAAATGCAATGTAGATGATCATTTCCACCAACGTGAAACCACGACGGGTAGAATGAGGAATGGGGAATGAGGAATGGGGAATTTTCGCTCCATTCTCCATTCTCCATTCTCCATTCCTTTTGTTAATCAATTTGTATTTCATTTTTATTTAATATTCTCCATTCATCATTCCCTATTCCATCTGAACCTAGTTATTAAATAGATTCACTATGTATGTCTGTATTGAACGTGTTGTTGTTCCAACTACAGGAGTCCACCACGCCACCGACACAGTAACGAGCTTAATATCCGGATCATATACCCCTGTATCAGAAATATCTTTTGTGATTGAATCACGCTTTACATCCTCAAAAGCAAGCTCTCGTTCAAATTTATCATCAACAATCGTTTTAGTTGTTGTGGTAGCCCAGTTTGTACCATCCCAAGAAAAATAATACGTTGTTGATGTGGACATATTTTTAATATTGCTCGTGTAATTCATATCACGAAAAATTTTCGTCACTTCAATTCCCTCTTCCAAAAGGTAGTCTCCTTGAACAGCTGACTCTGTAATTCCGCTCGTCTTTAAAACTGTGTGAAAAAAACCAGAGATTCCAAACAGCGCGACCGAAAGAACAGCAGAGCCAATGACTACCTCGATGAGCCCGAAACCTCGACGGGTAGAATAGGGAATAGGGAATAGGGAATAGGGAATTTTCATTCTCCATTCTCCATTCTCCATTCTCTTTTCTGATATTTTGTATTCCATATTCAATATTCTATTTTAATATATCGTCGCGATTCCTGTTGGAAATATCAACACTGTCGTGCTTGAAGTCGTGCCAGTGACTAGAAGTGTTGTTGTAGCATTTTTGCCATTAGTGGTCGCTCCCGTAACTTTTTCAAACAATACTTCTGACCCACCGCCACTTATCGCAATACTTGAAAGAGTGAGGCCCGTGCCGAACACATGAGTTTCATTTGTCGGTTCAGATGCGGAGTATATGTCTCCCTTGAAAAGCACCGCCTTACCGGACTCAAGGTGTATACCGTACCGCTCATCATCTTTTGAAGAGACTGAAAGTAGTCGCGCGCGGTTTATGAGCGTCACGAGGTTCATCGTGTCTGTGTTCAAAAGACTGCTCCTGCGAAAGTTTGTAAATGACGGCAGAATAGTTGCCAAAAGAATCGCGAGAATTGCAATGACAATGAGAATTTCAAGAGCAGTGAAACCACGACTGGTAGAATGGGGAATAGGGAATGTGGAATGGGGAATTTTCGCTTCATTCTTCATTCTCCCCTCCCTATTCCTTTTTTTAAGTAATTTGTATTTCATCTGTATTTAATATTCTCCATTCCACATTCTCCATTCCTCATTCTGCCCCCTACACATTGCTCATCACGCTATACATAGGAGAAATCATAGAAATAGCAAAGAACCCGACAGATGCTCCAATGAACACCATCAGTACTGGCTCAATGATTGTGGACATATTTTTCGTTGCCTCATCAACCTCGTTTTCATAATAAAGCGCTAGGTTGAGAAGCATTTCAGAAAGCTTGCCAGTTTCCTCGCCCACTTCTATCATGTCTCCGACCAAAAGTGGATAAATATCTGTCTCTGCAAACACCGACGACAGAGGAATACCTTTCTGAACTCTGTCACCAGCTATTTTCATCATATCTTTGTAATATGAATTTTGAAGGACGTCTCCTGTGATACTAATCGCCTCCAGCATGTCAACACCGGACGAAAGCAACGACGACAACGTGCGAGCTGTGCGCGCGGCATTTGACTGTCGCACAAGGTCGCCAACCACAGGCAAACGAAACGAAATAAATTCAAGCCCGCGTTTGCCCATTTTTGTGCGCAGAGAGAAGAAGACCGAGGCGCCTATTATTGCGACGATAGAAATGCCCACCACTAAATGATTTGAAAGAAAATCGGATATCCACATTATTACTTTTGTACTTGTGGGAAGCTCGGTGTTGAGCTCCTTGAACGTTGCTGCGAGAGTAGGCACCACGTAAATAAACATCAGCACACCAATAATGATGAGTGTCGCGATAACAACAGAAGGATAAATCATCGCCCCCTTTATTTTCTTTTTCAAAAGGTAGCTTTTTTCAAGCTGGTCACCCAGTGTAAGGAGCGCGCCAGAAAGACCTCCAGACTCCTCCCCCGCGCGCACCATAGAAACGAAAATTGGCGAGAATACTTTTGGGAACTTTGTCATTCCTGCCGACAAGGTGGAGCCCTTGCTAATCTCGGCTATCAAAGTCTTCAGTGTTTTTTTAAGAGCGGGATTTTTTGTTTGACGCTCCTGAATGGAGAGTCCGCGAGACAAAGATAGTCCTGCCGTCATCATCGCGCTTAGGTTGTGTGAAAAAGTAATAAGTTCGCGAACCTTCACGCGAGAAAGCATCTCGTTGATGGTATCCATATTAATTACAAATCCTCCAGCAACCTCCTCTACAGACACAACAGACTTTCCATTAGCGCGAAGCTCAGAAGCAACAGCAAAACGATCCTTGGCTTCCATCTCGCCTGATGTATGCTCTCCTGAGAGTTCACGAACTTGGTATTTAAATTTTGGCATCGCTATAATTTACCTTTGACAATTAACATGTGACATTTAACTTAATACTACTGCATCTTTTGTATCCTGTCACTTATCAAGTGTTAATTGTCACATGTTCCGCATCAACTATTCTGACACCACACGGAAAATCTCTTCTATGCTCGTAAGACCCTGCACAGCTTTTATCATACCGTCCTCGGTCATCGTGAGCATCCCCTCTTTGCGCGCCTGCCCCTCAACCACAGTCGCTGTTTCCCCTTTTATCACAAGGTCGCGTATTGTTGGAGACATTTTTAAAACTTCATGAATTCCAACGCGTCCCTTGTATCCGTCCTCGCTATCAGTTGATTTTTGTGGACGATAAAGAGGCACGTCTTTCCATTCTGCATTTTGCGAGACAATTTTTTCTTCCTTCAAAACATTCATAATGCGATCAAGGTCCATAGATTTTTTAAGCGTGTTTATTTCGTCTGTGCTAAGAAAATACTTTTCTTTCACATTAGTGAGTCGTCGAACAAGTCGTTGCGAAATAATAACATTCACCGTAGAAACAATCAGAAACGGCTCAATGTCCATATCAATAAGGCGTGGCATTGTTGACGCGGCAGAATTGGTGTGGAGAGTGGAAAGCACAAGGTGTCCAGTGAGGGCCGCGTTCACTGCGAGGGACGCAGTTTCATTATCGCGTATTTCGCCGACCATAATAATGTCTGGGTCCTGACGCATAAGAGTGCGGAGTCCTGATGCAAACGTGAGTCCAATCTCAGACTTCACTTGTGTTTGGTTTACTCGCGCCATTTGATATTCAATAGGGTCCTCAATAGTAGAGATGTTTACCTCTGGACTATTAACCAAATCTAGAATTGTATAAAGCGTTGTTGATTTACCAGATCCAGTTGGACCTGTGGTGAGTATCATACCGACGTGTTGTTTTGTTGCCTCATGAATACGCTCAAGGTTGATTCCAATAAAACCTAGCCCCTCTAGAGTGAACCCCGAAACAGCTTCGCGCAAAAGACGCATAACGGTTTTCTCGCCGTAATAAGTCGGAAGAGTAGAAACACGAAACGCAACCTTTTCTCCTGCTGATTCTATTTTAAAACGTCCGTCTTGTGGGAGACGTTTTTCGTCAAGCTTCAAGTTTGCGAGCACCTTCACGCGCGCCACAATACCTGCTGCAGCTGTCTTTGGCAAAACCATTGCATCATGCAATATTCCGTCTATGCGATAACGAATTACAACTTGCGCGTCAAGTGGTTCTATGTGAATGTCTGACGCCCCTTGAATGATGGCATGATTAAGCAAAGTGTCTACAATTTTTACAACAGGCAAATCCTCCGCGAGTTTTTTTAATTCTTCTTCGCTCTGTGGTTCCTCGCCTTCCGAGACCATCTTTAAAGCTCCAGCTTCTTTTTCTATTATATCTCCAAACTCGGCTTTCAAACTTTTTTGATACTGGAGTAGAACACCCTTTATTGATTCCTGATCAGTGAGTCGCGGGAGAATTTTTAATCCCACTTTCTTTTTTACGAATTCAATAGCGCCGAGGTCGTCGGTGTCTAGCATGGCAACCTCCAGCGCGGTCGTTGTTTTCTTGAACGCGACGATGTTGTTCTTTCTCGCAATAGGTTCTGGTATTAGAGAAAGAACTTCAAAATCAATTTTTTGTCCTTTTAAGTTTACGAATGGGATACCCAAAATGTATGCTTCAGTGCGACGCAAGTCGTCCTCTGAAATTTTTCCACTAGAAACAAGGAGGTTCCCGAGATATGTTTTCTTTTCCTCGGCTTGTTTTTCCGCAAGGTCAAGCTCTGTTCGTGGCACGAGCCCCGAGTCTGCGATGAATTCTTTGAGTTGTTTGTTGTTAACGGTCATTCGGGGTTGAATATTGAATGTTGAATGGGGAATGTGGAATGGGGAATGGGATCAAAAGAGTCCTCTGTTTTTTTATATTCTATATTCAATATTCTACATTCGATATTCTATCCCTACAGTATAGCAAATTATTTTACATAGTAGGTGTGTATAACAACAAACCCACGCTCACCGCCACCTTCACCCCCAGCAATTATCCGCGATAGCGGATAATTGCTGGAGATGTCATTAGAGTGGAAAGTCTGAGTGCTTGAGCGGGTCGTCCTGAGTGAGTATGAGCGTGGTTGTCATTTTAGTGGAGTAAATTGCGTGTGTGGTTATACAATATGGGTTCTCCCGCGTGATGTTGACATCCTGCACCATTTTGATATAATAGTTAAGTTAATGTCCGTCCCGAAAGCGGACTTTTTTGTTAAAAATAATCTGGAAAATCATCATGTTAGACTTAAAAACATTGGGTTCAGCGTTGGAACAGCTTGAGCAAGAGCGTGGTATACCGCGTGAAAAAATCATAGAGGCTATTGAGCAGGCGCTTGCGGCCGCATACAAAAAGGACTTTGGAAAGAAAGGCCAGATTGTTCGAGCTGTTTTTGATATAAGCTCCGGAAAAACCGAGTTTGTGCAGGTTAAAATCGTCGTTGACGAGGGTGCTGTGCGTATGCCCGAGGATACAGACGAGGACGCCGAGGCAAAGGAAAAAATCGTAAACGCGGATGTTCCAGAAGGTGAGGAGATCTCCCTCCGCCGTTTCAGCCCCGAGCACGATATTCTTCTTGAGGATGCTCGCCGAATCAAGCGTGACGCGGTTTCTGATGATGAGGTCATCTTCCCTCTTGAGACACACGACGACTACGGTCGCATCGCAGCACAAACTGCAAAGCAGGTGATCATTCAGCGTATTCGCGAGGCTGAAAAGGTTTCTATTGTTGGCGAATACGGTGGAAAAGTCGGCGATATTATACAGGGTTCTGTACAGAGAATGGAGCGTGGCAACATCTTTGTTGACCTCGGCAAAACAACTGGTCTCCTTGCGTACGAGGACCAAATTCCTAGCGAGCGATACAAGCAGGGGGAGAGAATCAGCGCATATCTCTATAAAGTAGAGGAAACTCCACGCGGAATTGACGTTCGCCTTTCACGCGCACATCCAAAAATGGTTGAGAAACTTTTTGCCCAGGAAGCTCCAGAAGTTGCCGCAGGAACTGTGCAAATCAAAGCGGTTGCTCGCGAGGCAGGTTCTCGCGCAAAGGTTGCGGTATTTTCAAGCGACGAGCACATTGACCCTATCGGCTCATGCGTTGGTCAGCGCGGAGTTCGCGTTTCTACAGTAATGAGCGAACTTGGAGGTGAAAAGATTGACCTTATTGTTTGGTCAGATGATGCGAAAAAGTTCATTGAAGACGCGCTTTCGCCAGCGCAGGTGCAGTCAGTGGTTCTTGATGAGGAAAATCACCAAGCAACCGTAACGGTTTCTGCCGATCAGCAGTCGCTCGCCATCGGTCGCGGAGGTCAGAACGTGCGCCTTGCCGCGAAACTTACAGGATGGAAGCTTGATATTGTTGGGCTCCCTGGGGAAGTCGAAAGTGAAAAGTCAAAAGTTGAAAGTGGTACAGAAGAAGCAACTGCGGAGGGGGATGTTATAATTGAAGAAACGACAAAAGAAGCTGTGGCCGAGGAAAAACCAACAGAAGCTCCAGTCGCAGAAACCCCCGCAGTTGAAGAAACAGATGCCCCTGTAACAAAATAATTACAGAGCTCGTCATTGCGAGCGCGAAGCGCTGAATTACCAAATTCACGTCTTGGACGCAGGCAATCCAGAATTCCTAGATTGCTTCGAGTGCTCGCAATGACTTGATTCCAAATATTCATTATTTCATTATTAACTATTTACTATTATGTCTTTAAACCTTTGGCACGATGTTTCTCTAGGCGACAATGCCCCAAAAGAAATCAACGTTATTGTTGAAATCCCAAAAGGCTCAAAAAATAAGTACGAAATAGACAAAGAAACCGGTCTTATCGCACTTGACCGAGCTCTTCATACTGCGCAAGACTACCCATTTGACTATGGTTTTGTGCCACAAACACTTTGGGACGACGGCGATGCGCTTGATGTGGTGTTGCTTACGACATACCCACTTTTCCCTGGGATCCTTGTGAATGCTCGTCCGATTGCCATTATGCATATGACAGACGCTGGTGAAGGCGACGACAAAGTGATTGCTGTGCCTGTTGGAGACCCACGCTGGGCAGATATTAACGATTTAAACGACATCAACAAGCACACGCTCAAGGAAATGGAGCACTTCTTCACGACTTACAAGAAAATTCAGAACAAAATTGTTGAGGTTTCTGGATTTGAGGGAGCAAAAGAGGCTCGAGAAGCTGTTACAAAGAGCATTGAATTATACAAGAAAGAGTTTGGTAAGTAGGTGGAATAGGTAAAAGCACCAATCGTTCAATTGAACGATTGGTGCTTTTACTTATTCCACCGCTCCTATTGTATACATTATCCTCATCTTATATACTATTATATGTAAGAGAGGTTGTTAGAATTTTATTCGTTTTAAATAACAAAGTAAGTATATGAACAAAAATATAAGCATTGCGCTTGTAGCGCTTTTCGCGCTCGGAGCAGTATCAGCAAGCGCGCAAACAGCAGTAACCACTAGCGCAGACGCAACGGTTACAACGACAAATACAAGCGTAACAGGTGCAGGAATGGTTGGTTTGCCACCAAAACAGCCATTCTATGGACAACCAATGCCACAATTAACACCAGAAGCAGCAATTAAAGCGCGCATGGAAATGGAGGCTCGCGAAAGAGCTCTTCGCGCTGGAGCAACTGTTCCAAAACAAACACAAGGAGCGACATTTGGCGAAAGGGCTCGCCTAGGAGCAACGACAACAGCAGCAATGAAAGCTAACCGCGAGGAAATGGAGAGACGTGCAAAAGAAATGCGCGCCTCAACCACAGCTTTGCGCGCGAAGATTCAGGATGAGCGGTTGAAAAAGCGTCTTGAAATAGCTCGCAAACAAACAGAGCTTATCAACAAGCGACTAGAAGCTGCTATAGAACGCGTACAAAAACTTTCCGAGCGCGTTACAGAAAGATTGACCAAACTAGAAGTAGAAGGTGTTACAACAACTGTTTCTCGCGGACACATTGCAGAAGCAAAAACAAAGCTTGACGAAGCTCGCACAAAGGTTGCCGGAATCAAAGTTGCAATTGAGAATGCATTTGCCGTAGCTACAGCAGAAGCTACTGCAAGCGCTACGCCTAGCACCGCTCCCAAAAATGCAATGAAGGAGGTTCAGGCGTTAGTTAAGGATGTTGCAAAAACAATCCAAGAAGCTCACAAGCATGTTGCTCTCGCTATCTCTACAGTAAAGCCAGGTCTTAACAAGCCACGTCCTGCAACAAGCACAATTCCTACTACAGGAACCACAACAACTCAGTAATTTATTCACCTAAATAAACAAACATGGAACAAATGAACATGAACACGGGCACGCAAACGCCTCAAACGCCAGAAGAAAAAAAATCAGTTGGGGCAACCGTTAGCGTTATTATTATTGTACTCGTACTTGCTCTTGGCGGTTACTACTTCCTAAAGCAAGTGCCTACTGGCTCAGATGTACTAACTCCAGCAGAGACACAAGCGGATTCAGCAATCTCTTCTCTCTCTACACAAGGAACGTCAACAGATCTCTCTGACATACAGAAAGACCTAGACGCAACAGACCTCTCTGGACTCGATGCGGGCTTGAGCGATATCGTAATCTAACAATCTCACCAATCTCTCTCAAAAACCCGCGGTCGAACGCGGGTTTTTGTTTTTCTTGCCAAATGAATACTAAAAGGATATATTGTGAAACTACTTGTCCCGTTAGAGTTTTCTCTATTTGATAATCAATTCAAAGAATGCGACGGCGGGTTTTAATTATAATTATTAGAATAAATGACTAACAAAAACTCTACTGGGATGACAGATATCAACACAAACCTAAAAACAACATTAAAAGAACTTTCCGAAAGTAGCGTAGAAATTACTTGCGAAGTTTCTGCGGAATCGTTTGAAAAGGAACGTCCTATCGCGCTCAAAAAAGTTGGCGAGGAAATATCTCTTCCGGGCTTCCGCAAAGGACACGTGCCTGAAAATATGATTGCTCAAAAATTTGGCGATGCTTTTATTCTAGAAGAGATGGCGAACCTTGCGATGGATCGCGCATACTCGGAGATTCTCACTCGCCACAAGATTCACGCGATTGCAATGCCGGAAGTAAAGGTGACCAAACTCGCAAAGGGAAATCCTTTTGAGTTCACACTCACATTTCAAGTGATGCCGGAAATAAAACTTCCTGACTACAAGAAAATTGCTAAAGAGGTGATGTCTGGGGAAGAAAAAACAGATGTGACAGTTGAAGAAGTTGAGCAGGCTCTCAATGAACTCCGAAAGCAGTTTGCAACCAAAAACGACGCCGGTGAGGAAATTCTTCCAGAAGTAACCGACGAGCTCGCGCAGAAGTTTGGGCCATTCGCAAATGTAGATGAATTCAAAACAAAAATCAAAGAATCAATCGCACACGAAAAAACCACTCGCGCGCGTGAGAAAAAGCGAATGCAAACGATGGAGAAAATCGCGGATGGCATCACTGCAAAACTTCCGCAGGCTTTGATTGACGGCGAACTTGAACGAATGGTTGGGCAATTCAAACACGACGTGGAACAAATGGGAATGAAGTTTGAAGACTACCTCGCGACTACAAAAAAGACTATTGAAGAAATGCGAAAAGAATGGACTGCCGACGCAGAAAAGCGCGCAAAGGTACAAATCACTCTCAACGAAATTTCTCTCTTGGAAAAGATTGAAGTTCTAAAAGAAGACCTTGACCGCGAATCACAATTCTTTATGGAAAAATACAAAGACGCCGAACCCGCCCGCGTCCGCATGCACCTCGAAATGATGCTCGTCAACGAAAAAGTGTTCCAATTTCTGGAAGCGCAAAAGTAACCAAAAAGAAAACTCAGCCACTCTAGAGTGGCTGAGTTTTCTTTTTGGTTACTTCATTAGTGCAAGCGTTAGCGCGACAATCGCTGCGGTTTCGGCGCGGAGGATTTGGGTGCCTGTGGAGACTATGGGGATGTTGCGCGCGTGAAACGATTCAATTTCAGTATCAGTAAAACCTCCTTCGGGGCCGATGAATACTGAGACTGGCGCGGTGGTGTGCTTTGAAAAAAATTCTCTTGCTGAAATTTCTCCACGTTGGTCAAATACAACAACATCATTCGGAATTTTTTCAACATCAATCACTTCACTGATAGTTGGCACTGTTGCGCGTCCGGACTGCTCTGATGCTTCGCGAAGAATCTTTTCTGCGCGCTCGTAGTTCACGCCTTTCTTTTCGCTTCTATCCGCCTGCACTGGAATAATGTGTGATACTCCAAGCTCGGTTGCCTTTTCAAGTACGAGCTCAAAGTTATCTTTCTTTATAAGCGCGATGTACAAAGTGACTTCACGCGAAGGCACAAGTCCACTTTTTGTTTCAAGCACCTTGAGTACCGCGCTTTTCTTTGCAATTTTGCCAGTCAGTGAAACAAATTCACACAGTGACTCATATCCATCACCAGAAAAAAGAACCGCTTTGTCGCCCTCTTCCATACGCAAAACATTCCGCCATTGATTGAGCAACGTTTCATTTGTAACCAAAAACTCCCCTGCCTGCGCCGTGCTCCCGCCTGCTATTGCGCGGGCAGGCGTCGCGGCAGGCAGGCCCGTCACTGGAATCTTCTCTTCTACAAAAAATCTGTGCAACCTCATGATGTTATTTTGTCGCCTTCTTTTTAGATTTGGGGGTATTATTTAATGTAGTAATTTCAAAAGGTATCGTTCCTGTATTTACTACATACGCTAAATATAGCTTGACTCCGCCAGAGAGCGTGAGCCCCATGGACTTAAACACTTTTGTTGCGTCATCTTTTAGCTTTTTGTCCACCCGAATTTGTAAAGTTGTGTTCATCCCGTTATCATACACCCGCAAAATCTACTGTCAATACATTGTCACTACGGACGTATCTAATACTATAGTATTAGATACGTCCGTAGTGCGAACTTGCATACGTCAAAAAGTGTGGTAGCATAACTAAATGTCCTACTTAATCCCAACTGTTATTGAAAAGACCTCGCAGGGCGAGCGCGCCTACGATATTTACTCACGTCTGCTCAAGGAGCGCATCATTTTTTTGTCTGGCGCTATTGATGACGACACTGCAAACATTACCATCGCCCAGCTCCTTTTCCTTGAATCTGAAGATCCAAAGAAAGACATATATTTGTATATCAACTCTCCTGGAGGTTCGGTGACTGCTGGAATGGCACTCTACGATACTATGCAACACGTGAAGCCAGATGTTGCGACTATTTGTGTGGGTATGGCAGCCTCGATGGGCGCAGTTCTACTCTCCGCAGGAGCAAAAGGCAAGCGTTTCATTCTTCCAAACGCGGAAGTGATGATTCACCAGCCACTTGGAGGAACAGAGGGTCAAGCTTCTGATATAGCCATCACCGCAAAGCACATTTTAAAAATAAAGGAGAACCTGAACAAAATTCTCTCAAAAAACACCGGGAAACCGTTGTCGCAAGTGGAAAAAGATACCGACCGCGACTTCTTTATGTCAGCAGAGGAAGCGAAAAAGTACGGTCTTGTGGACGAAATTTACAAACCAAAGAATCCACGCGCGTAAAGGCGAGTCGAAAAGTCAAAAGTCTGAATGTCAAAAGTGAATGCGGAAACCCTACGGGTTTCCGCATTCTGACTTTACGGACTTTAGGACTTGTGACTTTTGGACTTGCTTGTGCTCCGCACAAGCGGTAGTATGAAAGTGTACCCAATTTGTAATTTAATTTGACACTTTATTTAGAAGCGATAGCACCTGGCGAGCTGAAGAAACGGCTAAATCATTTCACGTCCAAGATTCTGTGGCCAAGCCGTGAAATCTGGGGATTCAGAATCAGCTGATTCGAGGCTTTCCGGGATAATTTATGGACATTAATATTGCACTCACGCTGGGAGGCGTGATGGCAATTCTGGTCGGTGCGGCGCTCGGCTACCTTTTGCGATGGTTTGTTGCGATGAGCAAAAAGGGGTCAGTCGAGCTTGAAGTAAAACAGGTGCTCCTTTCCGCAAAGGAAGAAGCGCAAAAAATTATTGAGGAGGCCGACCGGAGAGCCGAAGTGTATGGACGCGAACTTCACGAGGAAGAACGTGAACAGACCGAGCGCTTCAAAAAAAACGAGGAGCGATTGATCAAGAAGGAGGAATTTCTAGACAAAAGGCAGACAGACATAGACAGTGAGGTTGCTCATATCAAGGAAAAAGCCGATGAACTAAGGGTTATTCGAGAGAAAACCAACAAGGAAAACGAGTTTGTTCACATGGAGCTTGAGCGTGTTGCTCGCATAAATACCGAGGACGCAAAAGAGGAGCTCGTCAAAAGGGTTGAAAAAACTTACGAGGAGGACCTTTTGGCTAGAATTAAAAAACTTGAAGCGGATGGAGAAGAACGACTCGCTCAAAAAGCGCGGGATATTCTGGCTACATCTATTCAGCGACTTGCTACATCTACAGCGGCGGAGATGATGGTAACATCTGTTCCAATCCCATCAGATGAAATAAAAGGAAAGATAATTGGCAAGGAAGGCAGAAATATCCGCGCATTTGAGCGCGTGGCGGGGGTGGAGGTTATTGTTGACGATACGCCAGGTTCTATCATTATCTCGTCTTTTGACCCAATTCGTCGCCAGATTGCCCGTGTTGCGCTTGAATCTCTCATAGAAGACGGGCGTATTCAACCTGCAAGAATAGAGGAGGCTGTTGAAAAAGCTCGTGAGAATATAAACAAAATCACAAAGGAAAAGGGCGAGCAAGCGGCGTACGAATGCGGAGTGTTCAATCTTGATCCGCGCATAGTTGCTATCCTCGGGCGACTTCATTTTCGCACAAGCTACGGACAAAATGTCCTTCAACATTCTATAGAAATGGCGCATATTGCAGGAATGATTGCCGAGGAAATAGGCGGGAATGTTGCAGTTGCAAAGGCTGGAGCGCTTCTTCACGACATTGGTAAAGCGGTAGACCACGAGGTTCAAGGGACCCATGTGGAAATAGGACGAAAAATACTCCAAAAATTCAGTGTAGACCCACGCGTTATCCAAGCAATGCAGTCGCATCACGAGGAATACCCATATGAAACGCTAGAATCAATTATTGTACAGACTGCGGACTCTATTTCCGGTGGGCGCCCTGGCGCGCGAAGAGACTCGGCTGAAAACTATATTAAACGCCTAGAAGACCTTGAGGGGATAGCGAAATCCTTCCCTGTAGTGGAAAAAACCTATGCAATACAAGCTGGAAGAGAACTACGCGTGTTTGTTAAACCAGAGGAAATTTCTGACCTTGATGCGAAGAAGCTTGCTCGAGATATTGCTATACGTGTGGAAAAGGAACTCAAATATCCTGGTGAAATTAAAGTAGCGGTAATTCGTGAATCTAGAGCGATTGAGTACGCAAGGTAGTCAAAAATTAAAAAACAATTTTTGTATTTTGGCAATCTTCACAGAAGTCCTTGTATCTATTGCGTAAAAAAACATAGGGGGGTATACTATTTGACAAGGAGGTCTGACCCGCGTAGAAGTGGGCAACTCCCCGTTCACAGGAGTAGCGAACGGAAGTCGCGGGCAACGCGGGTAAGAAACTCGTTTTAGTATTAAAAAGTTAATCGTTAATTTAAAAACACACTATGAATAAAGCAGCTATCGCAGAAATCATTCATGAGAAAATGGGTGGAACAAAGGTATCAGCAGAGGAAACACTTGATGCAATCCTTAGTGAGATGGTAAAAACTCTCAAGAAGGGTGATGAGGTATCAATCGCAGGTCTCGGTATCTTTTCAACAAAGGCGCGCGCAGCACGTACAGCACGCAACCCAAAAACTGGAGAGAGCATTCAGGTAAAGGCAACAACTGTTCCAAAGTTCCGCGCAGCAAAAGCGCTCAAGGATGCAGTGAAGTAATTCACTAAGATTCTTATAGAAAAAACCCAAGCCATATGGCTTGGGTTTTTTCTATTGGTGCGGGTGCGGAGAATCGAACTCCGACCAAGAGTTTGGAAAACTCCTATTCTACCATTAAACTACACCCGCAAATTGCAACTAAGGAGACAATAGCAAAAAAGGCTGGGCTTCGCAACTGTAGTTGCGAAGCCCAGCCTTTTAATTACCACTACTTGCCGTCAACCATTCCGCGAACCTTTGTCACAATTTCATCTAGAGTGAAATTTGCTTTTACCATAAAATCTTTTGCTCCGAGCGCCATCGCCTTTTCCAAATCTTCCTTTTGACCAAGGTTGCTCAAAATAACTACTGGCACATCTGCAATCCTTGCATCAGCTTTTATTCTTTTTAAAATTTCAAAACCATCAACGCCAGGCAAAATGAGATCACATAAAATTACTCTTGGCTTTCTTTCTTCCAAAATAGTGAACGCTGCTTCCGCGTCTATCGCATTCTGCACATCAAATCCTTCGCTTGATAGTTTTCTCACGAGAAGCTCGCGCAAAAATTTATCATCCTCAATAACAAGAACGAACGCTTTGCCCTCCGCTGTGGCTTTTGCAACGCTCGCCGCCACCTGAGCCACTGTTGGCTTTTCCTCTGGATGCTCTGCGGCTCCTGCACCTGTTACGTTTTGAGTGCGAACACCCCATTCACCCTGTGGGGCCATTGTGCCGCCGGCAAGCACTTTTTCCACCTTTTCAAGAACTTCATTTGGGTCAAACACCGCCTTTATTAAAAACTCCCTCGCTCCGAGCTCCTGAGCGCGCTTTATCTCTACAGGCTGACCAGAGTTTGAAATAATGATAACTGGGATACCGCTAAGCTTTGGGTCCGCGTGTAAATCCTCCAAAACTTCAATCCCGCTCTTGCGTGGCATTAGAATATCCAAGAGAACACAATCAGGCTTTACAGCGTGAATCTTTTCCATGGCAATAATGCCGTCTGCTGCCGTGTCTACCACATAACCGCTCTTCTGGAGTTTTTCCGCAAGGACATCGCGAAGAACCGCGTCATCCTCTACAATAATAATTCTCTTTTTCTCGTCCATAATAGTGTTTATAGTATATTACAAATTTCGTATAACTGCTAGGAAACAGCTGGCTCACTTGGTGCCACCGCTACCTGCGCTACAGGCGCAACCACTTGTGGCGTTACTCCGTCCTTTGGTATTAACCCTTCAACAACTGGCACAACAATGGTAAATGTAGTTCCCTTGCCTTCCTCAGAGTCAACCCAAATCTGCCCTCCATGTCGCATAATAATACTCTTAACAATAAACAGACCGAGTCCAGAACCATCTGTCTGCAAGTGAATCACATTCGCGGCGCGGAAGAACTTTGAGAAAAGCTTTGCGATATCTGCTTTTGGGATACCAACACCTGTGTCTGTAACCCTCACCTCTATGTAGTCGCCTTGTCTCTCTAGAACAATAGTGACCCTCCCGCCGGGGAGTGTGTACTTCATTGCATTGTCAACAATATTTTGAAGCGCGATAAGAAGCTTCTCTGGGTCAAACATAAAATCTGGAATAATTCCTGCGCGGTTTTCCAAACGCACATCAATATTGCGAGCCTTTGAAGGAAGCACTGTGTTTTCTATGAGAGTGCTAATGAGCTTCATAAAATCATTCTTCTCAAATTTATAACCGAACTTACCATTCTCAATGCGCGACACATTGAGAAGGTCGTTCACGAGTTGAATCATTTTTTCATTCGTCTCGTAACCGCGTTTGAGCATTCCCTTCTGGTCTTCATTAATAGCGCCCAAGTCTCCATCCAAAAGAAGTTTCAAAACCCACTTCACACCTGAAAGCGGCGTACGAAGCTGGTGCGCGGCAACAGAAATAAAATCAGATTTAAGTTTATCTAACTCTCGCAGGCTTCCAACCATCGTGTTAAACACGTGCCCAAATTGTCCGATTTCATCATTAGAAATATGCTCAACTGTCTGACTCAGATCTCCGTCAGCAATTTTTTTAGCAACCTCGGAGTACTTTGTGATAGGTATCACGACCTCTCTACGCAATATTATCGCAAGCACAATAACGAGTACAGCGGTAAACACGATACCAATGCCGAGCATTCTAAGCTTAAGAACAGTGATTTTGTTTGTATATGCTGAAGTGAGGATATGGACCTCCTTTATACCAACTATTTTATTTTTGCCATCAACCTCAAGCATAATTGGTTTTATGCGAGCTATTATATCGTGCCCTTCGTGTGTGCGCGTGTGGTACGATTCAGCGAGCTTGCCAGACAGAACATCCTCGCGGTACTTATTGTATTCAGGAAGGTCGTGCTCATACTCATCCTTCTCGTGCCCTGTGTTTGCAACTATGTTCATATTACTATCAGCAACGATAAAATCGTGATAGAAGCCAAACTCATCAGACTTATCAACCTTGCCAAGCTGAACAACACTGTCTGTAATTTTTTGGATAGAATCAATATCTTCTAGGCGCGTCTGAACAATAGAACGTGCGATTGGTTCAATACTTGATGAAATAGCATGCAATAGCTTTCGTGATTGTTCAATGTCATCTGTTCTTTTAGAAAGTGTTTCAACCTCAACTTCAATGACATATATTATTTCTGAAGAGTCATCATTATAAACAAGGTGGATCGGGATACGACGTTCTATCTCGTAAAATGTTCCTTTATCTTTTAGTACGTCAGGGATACTTCCATTTTTTACAACCTCCTGAATTAGCGTGACGCTTCGCTCGTTATCCATCACACCAATAAGTTCGCGCCTTGATGTTGCAACATTAATGCCATCAACCCCCAAAACCTTTATATATACAACCCCGTCCACACTGGCGAGGTCGTCAACTGTGTTTTGTAGGCGAATCTGTTGGTCGCGTATTTGTTTAAACATACGCTCGATTTCGTCGTGGAAAATATCTGCTGAAACTTCCGCGTCATTGAGAACTTGTTTCCTTGCCGTGTCTGCTTCTATTTTTACAATAATAGAGAATGCGACAGTGAGTACTGCGACTGTTACAACAACAAGCGCGTAGTTTATTTTTGTACCAAGTTTCATTTGATATTATTATACACTAGTAATACCAAAAATTGTTCAATATGTGGATAATTAAAATTTATGATTGTGCGCCATCAAAAGAAGCCGAACTTCTGTTGCAAGCCTTGGGAGATTACATCCTATTCACTGAGCGATGCGGGCTTTATTATTAAAAAATTACAACGCATTGAACTACACTCAGCGGATTTTCTTTTATTAAAAACACCTCACTCAGGTAAAGGGTTCCGATTAAAAACTGTGTCGGGGTGCCGAGAATCGAACTCGGCCTATCTGCTCCCAAAGCAGACGTACTACCGATATACTACACCCCGACACAAGACTCAATCGTTGTCTCCGCATGAAACCGTTGGGAAATCATAGCACAGATACCTATATTTGCGAAGACTATAACACAATATTCTGCAGAAATTTTACACTTGCCCGTCTAGTTTTAGTATCAATTTGTACTGTAATAACATCAAAAACCCATTCTGGTTCCCCATTTGAATGTTTCTCAAACAAATATAACTGAATAACACGCGCTAATCTCTTGAGTTTATACGGGTGCAAATTGTCTTCTGGGCGATACTTATCTGTTACACGGGAAACATTTTTGGCAAGGTTTTCACTGCATCCAAGATGTGAATTTGGTAATTCAGTAACGCTTTTTACCTCAATAAAATGAGTAATTCCTGCCTTTTTAGCAATAATGTCAATTTCTCCGCACTTTTTAAGGTAATTTCGCTCAATTACCAAAAAACCCTTATTTTCTAGGTATTTTACGGCAATATCCTCACCTAAACGCCCAATTTTCTGCTTTTCTGTGGGTTCCGCCATATAAATCATTGTACCATCATGGTGTGTTTCTCGTGAAACACCTGTATTTTACTCCATTTCTAGCCTAAAAATGGAGTAATCCATGTGAAACCCATATTTATCAAGTGTTTCCCGTAATTTTCCCTCTTGTCCTTTATTTTTTATGACTTTATAATGACACATTTTTATGTCCTTTATCAACACTATCCACATAGTTATCCACAGTTTTTAGTGTTTTTCACCATATTTTTCCGTTTCTGACCGTTGACACTGTGTGTCAAAGTAGTGCTCTCTGGTAACGGATGTCCTTTAGAAATAATTTATGCTAGCAAAACCGAACGCCCGTGCTATACTGTACACATATGCGTACAGATAAAGATCAAGCAATAAATTTGCGCAAACTAGGTAAAAGCTATGAGGAAATTTCTTCTAAATTGCGTGTTCCGAAAAGCACCTTATCTGCGTGGTTTAGTAGTTCTGGTTGGTCGCAAAAGATTAAGGAAGATCTCAATATTATTGCGCGAAAAAACAACACAGTTCGCATAGAAGATCTAAACAAAATCCGTGGAAAACATCTTGAAAGACTTTATTATCAAGCGCGACAAGAAGCACTTGAAGAATTTAACATACTTAAATACCATCCAACATTTGTTGCTGGAGTGATGCTATATTGGGGAGAGGGGGATAAGTTGTCCCCACACCGAGTGTCGTTAACAAATACTGATCCAGCAATGATCAAGATATTTATGGCTTTTCTCAAAGAAGTTTGTGGGATTAGAGAAATGAAAATCAAAGCATGGCTTCTTTTGTATCCGGATCTTCAAGAAGCAGACTGCAAGAAATACTGGGTCAAGGAAGCTGGTTTACAAAAGATTACATTCAATAAGAGTATTTATATAGATGGAAGACATAAAACTAAACGTCTGGGGCACGGTGTATGCACAGTTGGCGTTTCTAGTAGATATTTTAAGGAAAAGATGTTATTGTGGATTTCATTGTTCCCTGATATGCTTTCTGACAGGGAATTATGTGGTGGAAATGCGGATATAATTTAGTGGTAGAATTCCTCGTTGCCAACGAGAGAGTGGGAGTTCGATTCTCCCTATCCGCACAATTAAAATTGCCCCGAAAGGGGCTTTTTAATTGTGCGGATAGAGCAAGCCAACTGCTTGGCTTGCGTGGAGAATCGAAAGCCGGAATATATTTTTGTAATCAAAAATAATGAGGTGGGGTCGAGGGTACTTAGATTTTTGTGAGCAACGCGAAACAAAAAGCTTAGTAACCCGTGACCGAGAGCCCTATCCGCACAATAAAAACAAAGATGTCGGCTTTTCAAAAGCCGACATCTTTGTTTTTGTGCCCTCAGAGGGTTCATCGCCTCAGAATCGCGGAGTTTTATTTCGTCGTTCACGACTCATAAAACATCTCGCGTTCTTTGGCTGCCTCTCGCATTTATATTTGCAGGTAGCAAATATAAATATGCTCCGAGTCTTCGATTCCCTACGCAAGGCGCGCAGGCGCCTTGCTCTGAGGGCACAAAATAATAAA
>DMXP01000001.1:1824-44852 GCA_003483855.1 Candidatus Yonathbacteria bacterium | reverse complement strand
TTTATTATTTTGTGCCCTCAGAGGGAATCGAACCCCCATCCTCGGTTCCGAAGACCGGTACTCTATCCGTTGAGCTATGAGGGCAACGAAATCACACTGAAGTGATAATGAGACTGTACCGCAAAAGTGGTCAAAAGGCAAAAAAAACTGTATAGTTTCATTAATTAAATGAAGTCTGATATCTCGTATAAAATACCTTCTGAGGTTTCACATGTAACAGAAACCTTGCGAAACGCAGGTTTTGAGGCGTATTTGGTCGGCGGATGTGTGCGCGACATTTTGCAGGGAATTAAGCCAAAAGACTGGGACGCCACCACAAATGCGACTCCGGAACAGATCCAAGCCCTGTTTGAAAACTCTTTTTACGAAAATGATTATGGAACCGTCGGTATTGTAAATGAGACAGAAGACGAAACACTAAAGGTTGTGGAGGTAACCCCGTACCGCAGTGAAGGCGCATATACAGATAAACGTCGTCCAGACAGCGTTTCGTTTCACGGGAAACTAGACGAGGACCTAAAACGCAGGGATTTCACAATTAACGCTATTGCATATGATGAATCTAAAGGACATCTAACGGACATTCATGGTGGTCTAAAGGACATAAAGGACAAAGTCATTCGCACGGTGGGGAATCCACAGGAGCGCTTCAACGAAGATGCTCTACGAGTTTTGCGCGCTGTGCGTCTTGCCACAGACCTTAGTTTCACAATTGAATCTGAAACTCAAAATGCGATTGTAGAAAAAGCGGGGGATTTGAAACATATCTCTATGGAACGTATTCGTGATGAATTTACAAAAATGATAATGACAAAGAATCCTATGATTGGAATTGTGATGTGTCAGAAACTTGGATTACTAAAATATATTGCGCCTGACATTGAGAGTGGAATTGATGTTGAGCAAAACGGTGATCACATTTACACAGTATGGGAGCATAACCTGCGCGCGCTACAGCACTCTGCAGACCGTGAGTGGCCACTACACGTGCGACTTGGCGCGCTCCTTCATGATGTTTCAAAACCAGAAACGCGCAGATGGTCAGAAGAAAAAAATGATTGGACTTTCTATGGGCACGATGTAGTGGGTGGACGCGTTGCAAAAAAAGTTCTTGAACATCTAAAATATCCTAAAAAAATTGTTGATGTTGTTTCTGCGCTCGTTCGTTATCATTTGTTTTTCTCTGACATAGAAAAAATTACGCTCTCTGCAGTGCGTCGCATTGTTCGAAACGTTGGACCAGATAATGTGTGGGACTTGATGAAAGTTCGCGCTTGCGATCGTATAGGAATGGGTCGTCCAAAAGAAGCTCCATATCGTTTGCGTAAATATGAATCAATGATAGAAGAAGCGATGCGCGCGCCTGTGTCTGTGGGAATGCTAAAGATTGATGGAGAAAAAATTATGGAGGTTACCCGTGAAACACCCGGTCCAAAACTTGGCTTCATCCTCCACGCGCTTCTAGAGGAGGTGTTAGATGACCCAGAGCGCAATACCGAAGCGTTTCTCGTGAAACGCACCCTCGAGCTTACGAAACTTCCGATTGATGAATTAAAAAAACTCGGAGAAGAAGGCAAGGAGAAAAAAGAGGCGGCGGAGGCGGAAGAATTAACAATAATCAGAAAACGCCACGGGGTGAAATAGAAATACGGAACAACAAGGATAGAATAGAACTTTGCAAAAGGAGCGTTTTGATAATAGAATACTGTTATGGAAAAATTTCCCTCCTCGAAGATTGAGTCTTTAAAACCCGAAGTAAGCCTACTTGAGGAATTTGCAATTGATGCCGGAATAGATGTAACCACTATCCCAAAAGCGGGAACAGTCGCATATGCCAGACTATGGGACACATGCAAAGAGTATTCTAAGGAGGTGCACCTTGAGATGGTAGGCAAGGAGACAGACCCTAGTGAGAGCCAGTCAAGAAGGAGGAGGCTACACAACGAGCTGTGCACCATGATATTTGGGATAGACCACGCCTCAGTAGCAAAAAGGGACTACAAAAATCTTAAAAGAATTGCTAATTTAGCTCATTTCGTCAGTGGTCGCGAGCAGTACATAGAAGAGGTATAAAAAATAAGCGACTACGTGTGTAGTCGCTTATTATAAAAGATTCATATTCAATCTTTCTCCGTAAAACAAAGGAACATTTTCCCTTCAAATGTCATCTTTGTTACGATAGTCCCGTCTCCGCGATCCTCTTGTGACAATACATGAAAAAGATTGTGCTCAAGGCCTACTGCAAATTCCTCAGGATAGATAACATATGCAGTCTTTTCCCCGAATTCATAAACCCTCTTTCGAAGAGATACTTTTAAATCTTCTGGTCCCATAATATATAACCTCATATGACCTCAAATGAATAAAGAACATCAAGTTTTATTACATAACTATTAAGTTATAGGATAGCATTATTATTGTATTTTGTCAATATGTGGTAATTACTAAACTTAATGGTGTGTCGCGCAACCAAATGATTACCATACAACATAGGTATTCCTATAACTCCACAATCTGGCGGTGGCCCTAAATATTGATTTCCATCAATATCGGGCAGTGGTCGGAGCCGAGGAAGTTTGTGAGCATTGTGGTTTGTTTCACACGAGGAAGTAAATCGAGAGTAATGAAAAAATAATCTATTCGCCATCCGACATTGCGATCGCGCGCGGAAGTTTTCATATCCCAGTATGTGTAAGCATCTTTTGTATTTGGATGAAGGTGACGATAGATATCAATGTAGCCGTGATAAATGAGTTCATCAATCCACGCGCGTTCTTCAGGAAGAAAACCTGTATTATTTTCGTTTGCCTTTGGGCGGGCGAGGTCTACTGCTTCGTGCGCAGTATTCACATCTCCACAAATAATAACTTTATGCCCCTTTTTGCGAAGCTTCTCCGTGAAACCTAGAAATGCGTCGTAAAAGTCCAACTTGTATTTCAATCGGACAGGCCCACCGCCACCATTTGGGAAGTAGCAATTCAAAAGGACATAATCGTGAAAGTAAAGGACAAGGAGGCGACCCTCTTGGTCAATGTCCTTTAGACCCATTCCTTCCTCCACCTTTTCAGGCTTTATTTTACTATACACCGCAACACCACTGTATCCTTTGCGCATTTTTGAGTGTGAAAAGTATGCGTAGTAGCCTTTTGGTGCTCGAACTTCCTCGGGAAGCTGAGTTTCTTCAACTTTTGTTTCCTGTAAACACAAAATGTCAAAATCTTTCTTAATAATTTCAGCAAAATTGCCTTTCTTGTGAATTGCGCGCAGGCCGTTTACGTTCCAGGAGACTAGTTTCATTATGCTTAGTATAGCGAACACTTGTGTAGTTGGCGAATAGAGGATAAACTTGAAACAGGAGTCAAGTAGACCGAAAGGAGGTGTATCGTGAGTACTATTTCCACAGACAATGAGGATCTGGAATGTCGCTTTGCAAACGAACGTCTTGAGTATCTCAATGCTCTGATTATACAAGCTGGCGCTGACATTCAAGATCTTGTAGCAAGAATGAATAATCTTCGCAAACAGAAACCTCATACACAAAAGGAATTTACCGAGCAACAAAATGAGCTTGCATTCACGGAGCGACAAATCAATGAAACACAAAGAAGGGTAAATGTTCTTCAACTCAAAGCCGGCTACCTTGCACGAGCACTAGGAATCACCACTTAAACCACGCGCCACACTCAATAAAAGTCTGGCGCGTTTTCTTTTACCTACCCTTTCCGTGGAACTTCTTATGCCCCCCGTTAGAACTAACGGCAATTTTATCGCCTACTTCATAGCGGGGTAAGCATTACTACTTATTGTGGAATTTCTTGTGGACTTCTTTCAACTGACTGTCGGTGATGTGTGTGTAAATTTGTGTTGTGGAGATATTTGAATGACCGAGCATCATCTGTACAGAGCGAATGTCGGCGCCGTTGTAAAGCAAGTCTGTTGCAAACGAATGTCGCAAGATGTGCGGAGTTACTTTATCCATGATTCCCGCTTTTGTAGCGTAGTGTTTCACCATTCGCTCTATAGAACGAGGTGTTAAACGTATTGACCCATCCTCGCGCGCGCGCTTGCCTTCGCTCACAAAAAGCGCATCGTCCAGATCAGTTCTCTTTTTTAAGTAAGCGGTAATTGCTTTTTTTGCTTCATCTGAAAGAAATACCACGCGAACTTTTTCACCTTTTCCACGCACGGATATTTCATCTCGCGTAATGTCAATGTCGCGTGAGAGCGCGCATAACTCTGACAAACGAAGTCCCGTGGAAAAAAATAATTCAAGAATGGCTTTGTCGCGAAGTTCCTTCACTCCGTCTCCGCTCGGCGCATCAAGAAGTCGTCGCAAATCCTGAGGTGTTAGCAAATCAATAGTGCGCTCTGCAACTTTTGCAAGTTCAATTTTCTCCGGCACGTACGACTCCGCGCCTCGCTTTCGCAAATATTTTAGAAAACTGCGAAGCGCAATTAGATAATAATTTTGTGTTTTTTTCTTGAGCGTTTCTTGCCTCCCTTCGTGGACACCAGCACTCTGGCGGTTGAGCCACAAACGAAAAGAACGCATAAGTTCGTCATCAATGTCTTTTGGTTCTTTTGCTCCACTTGCTGTCAAAAAACGACTGAGGTAATGTTCATAATTTTCAATTGTCTTTAAGCTTCGCCCGCGTTCTATTTCCAAATACTCCAAATATTCGCGCGCGAATTTACCAAGTGAGGTTTGGGGGATATTGTGCGACATACCTACAGTATAGCGCAAAGCGCGATACTGTACATTTGACACCTGACATTTGACCGAAGAAACGCCGGTTGCCTACGGCAATCGGCGCTCTGGTAAGTTGTTAGTTGTCATTTGTTAATGGTATAATCTCCATATGAGCAAATCAGACGACTACATCATCATTACCGAATCTCACGATATGGACAAATGGCCGATTGATTCTGACATGGAAGTCCACGACGAAAAAGACGACGCGTCTCTTCGCGTGCTTGAGGGTCAGGGGATTTCTATAATTGCTGGTGAGCACAATAATCCTCACGAAACAAGCAGTGAGCCAGAACCTCGTGAACAATTTTCACGCGAGCTTATGGACGAAGGTGGTATTGAAATTTTTTCCGAGGTAGAAAGAGATGAGGAGGAGTCATTTTTATAGATTAATTCATCGAGCTAGCCATTTTGGTTCGCTCGACTTTTATTATCATGATAGCTACATTCGTATTAGTTTATATGTTGATGATGATACCTATTGGTATCTATGCGTCAAAGAGAGTCAAATCTTCCAAAGACTATGCTCTCGCTGGTCGCCACCTTCCATTTTCTATGGCGATGGCAACTATTTTTGCTACGTGGTTTGGCTCTGAGACATTCCTAGGGGCTGGATCAAGGATGGCAGAAGGTGGGTTCCTATCTGTTATTGAAGATCCATTTGGAGCAGGCCTATGTCTTATTATTATCGGTTTCTTTTTTGCAAAGAAACTTTACGAGCGACAAAACCTTACAATTGGTGATTATTTTCATGAGAGGTACAACAAAACCGTTGCGACACTACTCTCTCTTGCGATAGTCCTTACATACTTTGGGTGGGTGGCGGCGCAATTTGTTGCTATTGGCATTATTCTTAATTTACTACTTGGTATCCCAACAATCGCTGGAATGCTTCTATCTGCTCTCGTTGTAATTATCTACACTTATGTTGGTGGTATGTGGGCTGTTTCTATTACCGACACGGTTCAGATGGGGGTTATTGTGCTTGGGCTCGTGGTTATTTTAGTGGAAGTTCTATTGCAAAACGGTGGTTTTGGAGCAATTTTTGCAAATACCCCATCTGAATTTTTCAAAATAACCCCAACAGACGCAACTACAAAAGACTGGCTCGCGTGGATTGCCGCGTGGATGACTATCGGACTTGGGTCTATCCCACAACAAGACGTGTACCAGAGAGTTATGTCTGCAAAGTCTGCAGCTATTGCAAAATGGGCATCAGTTTCTGCTGGAGTGATGTATTTCACAATTGCTCTCATTCCTCTTACTCTCGGTCTCATTGCGCGTTTCAAATACCCAGAACTGGTTGCTAGTGACCCTCAACAACTTCTCCCAACGCTTATTTTGGACAACACAAGCATGATAACTCAAATCTTTTTCTTTGGCGCTCTTCTGTCGGCTATTATGAGTACCGCGTCTGGAGCGCTTCTTGCCCCAGCAACACTTCTAGGAGAGAATGTCATCAAGCCGTTCTTTAACAACATTGATGACAGAACGAGACTAAAAATCATCCGATCTTCGGTAGTTATTATCGCCTTTGGCGCGCTTATTCTAGCCTCATCACAAGGAAGCATATACGAACTCGTGAGTGGCGCGTACTCAATAACACTCGTTTCAGCATTTATACCGCTAGTATTTGGTCTATATTGGCATAGAGCAAACAACATGGGAGCTTTATTTGCCATTATTTTTGGAGCTTCTGGCTGGCAATTTACAGAGCTTTACGTTACTGACCCATTTATCCCCGCAATTCTAGTTGGGTTTGGGTTAAGTTTCATTGGCATGATAATTGGCATCTTCGCGGAGGAGCATATTCATAAAATAGGCCACCATTTCAGAAAAACAGCATAAAACCTAGGCTAAAGGCAGAACGATGCGAGGAAAGGCGTGGGGGCTTGCTTTTATTGGCAAGATATGCTAAAGTTCACCCAATGATTACGACAAAGCAGAAGCAGAATATTATCAAGAAAGCACAGATCCATGCGACTGACACTGGCTCGCCAGAAGCTCAGGTTGCTATTCTGTCAAAAAGCATTGATGAGCTTGCCCTTCATTTGAAGAAAAACCACAAGGATAACCACTCTCGTCGTGGACTTCTCCAGATGGTAGCAGACCGTCGCACGCACTTGAACTACCTAAAGCGCAAGAGTAAGGGTCGCTATGATACTATCGTAAAGAAAATCGGCCTAAAATAGAGAATTCCACATTTTTGAGCATTTCTGAATCAGCAGATTCTGAGCCAGCAGGTCTCACGGCTTGGCCGCAGACTCATGGACGTAATGTTGCTCATTTTGTTTGCTTCCGCGCAGTATTATCCATACAGCTTGGTCGCAAACAAAACTCGCGCCTCGAATTACGCCAAAATGAGGAATTCTCGTTGTGGAAAGCTCTGCATATCAGAGCTTTTTGTTTACTTCGCTTCATGAGATACTATTAGAGTATCTCTGTAATCGTTTTTAATAAATAACTCATTCCGCGCGCAAGATGCGCGCACATTTTAATATGGCAATAATCAAACAAAAGGAACAACGCGTTGCGATGTTCATTGATGCTCAAAATCTTTATCACAGCGCTCGCAATTTATACGGAGCAAAAGTAAACTTTGGAGCAGTTCTAAAAGAAGCAGTAGCAGGCAGGCATCTCGTACGCGCAATTGCGTATGTTATCACAACAGAAGGAGAAGAGGAGAAAAGCTTCTTTGAGGCGCTAAACTCTCTCGGCATTGAAACAAAAACAAAAGACCTCCAAATCTTTTTTGGTGGCGCAAAAAAAGCAGACTGGGACGTGGGTCTCGCTGTAGACGCAATCCGCATCGGCTCAAAAGTAGACGCGGTGGTCCTCGCATCGGGCGACGGCGACTTCGTACCACTTGTTGAGTATCTAAAGTTTATGGGCACACAAGTTGAGGTTATCACATTTGGTCGTTCAGCTTCTGGTAAGCTTCGTGAGTCTGCAGATGACTTCATAGATATGTGCGACGACCAACGCAAGTACCTCCTTGGGTATCGTGGGGGAAGCTCTGGTGGTGGCACGCGTCGTCCACGCAAGCAGGCTCCACGCGCGCGCAAGGAAAATCACAAGGCAGAGTGATCTGGTCCCTCATCCGCTTAGTTTTGTTGGACAAAATTAAGCGGATGAGGGACCAGCAGTAAAAAACCCGACTGTGTCGGGTTTTTTTGTTTTTGTGAAGCGGGTGGATCAAAAAAAATGGTTAAATAAGCCGTACGGAACGCTTATTTCTTTTTCTTCCTTAATATCAGGAAAATTTCTTTCTCTTGTGTTTGCTACCTTCCTTGATTCAAATTCCATAGCTCGCTTAACGAACGAAGCTTTTGGCGAGCTATTGTTATTCGAAAAGCTATCATTTTTTGATATTCCTGTGCTCACGAATTTCTCCTAAAAGTGGAACAAAAAACAGCAAATTGCTTTGCTGAGCTGTCGTGTACGATACCACACTATAATAATAATTGCAAACTGTTGTATTAGTTCACATACATATGAGACTTTTCTTACGTAGTAAACTAGTACACCCCCTTTTATGCACATTAAATACAATGTATAATTGTTAACAATGGAACCAATCGTAACTCACAAGAAATTAGAGCCTGGAGTTTTTCAAGGAAGACCTGACTTAGCGGAGGCAGAGAAGGTTGCTCCACCTCGTTTCATACGCACAATGAAAAGCGATATGGCAGACGCGGTGAAAGACCAAAACGAATCTGTGGTCTCTATTGCGATTGCAGAAGAAAAAAAGAAAGCTCTTGCGCGCGCAAATGCATCAACAGTAGAGTCTGAAAAACCTTCTGCTCATGCTCCAAAACCAATAAGTCGCATTGTTGTCTTAATTATTGCATTGTTAATCATATCCTTACTTGGTTCTGCATATGTTTTTATTCTACCTAAACTAGGAGGTATAAAGTTCCCGAGCGTCTCAATTCCTTCATTTTCATCGCTTAGCAAGCAGTCATCTACTTCCACCACTGAAACTGCCGTAGAAGTAGCGTCGCTCGCGCAGTCGCTAGTTCCAGCGCAACACGAGAAACAATTTAATATTACAGAGCAAACCAAGGAGCAAATTAGTGATGAAGTTTTTTCAGAAATGAAACTTGGGCTTGCTTATGGGTCTATAAAAAATCTTTATCTAAAGGAAGGAGAGAACGCTCCTGTCGCAATTTCCGCAAATAGACTTTTTATATTTACAGAGGTTGCTCTACCAGAAATTATGTTCCGCTCTCTTGAAAAGGAATTTATGACAGGGCTTTTTGGAGAGGAAGACTGGGGCGCGACTCCATTCCTAATTTTAAAAGTATCTTCTTACGAAACAGGGTTTGCAGGAATGCTTGAGTGGGAATCAAGTCTGTTGCGTTCTTATAATACTATTTTTGGTATTAATATTGCCGACAAAGCCACGTTAAATGCAAGTTTCAATGACATTATGATTGGTGGGAAAGACGCTCGGTTGGTTGAGACGCCACTTGGTCAGACAGTCGCATACGCATTCGCAAACCCAAACACTGTAGTTATAGCAGGAAGCACGACCGCGCTTGAAGCGGTTCTTCCTATTGCCTCCAAAAACTAAACGCGGTACACTAGTGCTATATCCAATTAAGATGTGTGCCTAAGTCTTTAAAATTTTAGGCGAGACGAAGAAAAAATTCTGAGGAATATGAGTATATTTTGAAGGATTTTTTCAAAGCCGTAGCCAAAATTTTCAAAACTTGGGGCGCGGAGATTAGTTGGATATAGCACCCTATGACAAATACAAACGACCTAAAATCAAAACTGCTTGAAGAAAAAGCGCGCTTGGAAGGAGAACTTTCTGGTGTTGGACACAGAAACCCTAAAATAGCGGGTGATTGGGAGCCATCTGCTCCTGATTTAAACAACCCTACCGCTGATGTTAATGATGTCGCGGACAGCATAGAAGCATTTGAAGAAAACTCTGCAATAGAAGTGGAGCTTGAAGCGCGTCTTCTTGAGGTGGACTCCGCGCTTGCTCGCATTGAAGCTGGAACATACGGCATCTGTCGCATTTGTGGAGAAAAAATTGAAGACGCTCGTCTAGAAGCAAATCCTTCCGCGCCGACCTGCATCGCGCACCGGGAAGGATAAGTCGTTTCACGACTTATCCTTCCCGGTGCGCACAATTAACATTTGACGAATGCACCCACTGCCAATTGTCAAATGTTAATTGTCCCAAATTTATGCAATTTTCAAAACTATTTTCAGCTCAGATAGTTGGCCTTGTCCCGCATATTGTAGATGTAGAAGTTGATCTCTCTAAAGGGCTCAACTCTTTTTCTTTAGTGGGACTGCCAAGCACTTCTGTAGATGAATCCCGAGACCGTGTTAGCGCAGCCGTTAAAAACTCCGGCTTTGATTCGCCGAAACAAAGAAATCAGAAGACTGTTATTTCTCTAGCCCCAGCCGAACTCAAAAAGGAGGGTTCACACTACGACCTTGCTATTGCTCTCGCGTACCTAGTGGCTTCTGGCGAAACAAAATTTGATCCAAAAGGGCGTCTTTTCCTCGGCGAACTTTCCCTAGATGGGTTTCTTCGTCCTATTCATGGAGCGCTTCTTCTTGCCAACACAGCAAAAAATGCTGGTTTCACAGAAATATTTTTACCGGCTCATAATGCAAGAGAAGCGGCTCTAGTGGATGGGATTGCCGTGTACGGAGCTCGTAACCTATCTGAAGTACTGCAACATCTTGATAAAAAGAATAAATTTTTCTTAACACCGACACTGCGAGCCGATACAGACAAAACAAACACCTCAAGCGACAAAACAATAGTTGATCTTTCACATATCAAAGGACAGGAGTTTGCAAAACGCGCGCTGGAAATTTCCGCGGCAGGCAACCACAACCTTGCAATGTGGGGGCCACCAGGAACAGGAAAGACGATGCTCGCGCAAGCATTTCCGCATTTGCTTCCGGATTTACAAAATGAACACTCGCTTGAGGTTACGGGTATTCATTCCGTAGCAGGAACACTTCGTGAAAATATTATGACGCGACCGCCACTTCGCGCTCCGCATCACACAGCGTCGTACCCCGCAGTCATTGGCGGAGGAGCAGTGCCAAAACCGGGAGAGATTACACTCGCTCATCGCGGTGTGCTTTTTCTAGATGAGTTCCCTGAATTTGACAGGCGTGTTATTGAGTCCCTTCGCGAACCGCTAGAGGAGGGGCATATTCGCATCACGCGAGCAAAAGGGCACGACACTTTTCCAGCGCGATTTATTTTACTAGCCGCGATGAATCCGTGTCCTTGCGGAAAATATGGAAGCGAGGAGAGGTGCACATGTATGCCGGGAACTCTTGCTTCATACACGCGAAAAGTTTCCGGGCCGATTATGGACCGCATTGAACTTTGGGTAAAGGTTTCACATATGAGCCACGACAAGCTTTCTTCTGCGAGCAATGGGGAATCAACAAGCGATGTGCGCGAACGCATTGCAAAAGCGCGCGCTTTGCAGGATGCGCGCTTCACAAACCATGCAAGGAAAATTACGACAAACAGCGAAATGCGCGCGGATGATATCGAAACTTTTATCAAACTAACACCAAAACTTCGCGCGCTTTTCAACGCTTCCGCTGAACGATTGAAACTTTCACCGCGTGCTCACCACAAAACAATAAAAGTTGCGCGCACTATTGCCGACCTAGACGATTCAAACGAGATAGAAGAGCGTCATATTCTAGAAGCGCTCGCGTACAGGCCGACGGAATTAAAATAGGGCAGAATATTGAATGTCGAATTTTGAATAAATGCTTCATACAAAATACGGGCGAGGCCTTTGGCCTCGCCCGTATTTCATCTCCATTCCCCATTCCTCATTCTCCATTCTGCCCCCTAAAACGGATTCTTCGCTCCGCGGACTTCAAAATGAAGGTGAGCGCCAGTTGACCTGCCAGTGTTTCCAACCTCGCCAATCCACTGACCCTTTTCAACACGTCCACCAACTGATGTGTAAACAGCATTCAAATGTCCATACAGGGTTTGTGTGCCGTTTGGATGTTCAACAACAATGTAGTTACCGTACCCGCCGAAACACGAGCTACCACAAGCGCCAGCTTTGAACCTGCTCACAATAACCGTACCTTCTGCAGCCGCGTACACTGGTGTACCTATTGGGGCTCCGTAATCCACACCGTTGTATCCGTGAATGCCTTGCGTTTTGTGACCAGCAGGAACGGGATGAGAATAGTATCCTGTATAAGATGGGTACGAGGCGATTGTGCGAGAACGAGACGTAGTTGTAACTCCTGCAGGAGTTACAACCTCCTTGCCGTTTGGAATAATAACAATATCACCAATGCTTAGTTTTTGATCGGCTGTCACATTGTTAAACTCTAGAATCTCATCTAGGTCTCCTTTATACTTATTCGCAATACCACGAAGCGTGTCGCCTTTTTGCACTGTATGCTGAACCCCGTTAATAGGGAGGATGACGAGGTGCTGTCCTTCACGAAGTACCGAACCCCGTGAAAGATCGTTTGCCCACAAAATAGTTTCTGTAGTAACGCCAAACATGTTCGCAATTTGATTTATTGTATCTCCACGACGAACAACATAAAGGCTGACCTTTCCTTGATGACCACTGGATTCAATATCCGCGATGGTGCCGGTAGGCCCTGCGTCTGAAATAAACGCGCTGTCACCAACGATTGTAATATCTCCACCACCCATCGCCTTCTTTGGGTCAACATTTGTTACTGCCTCTAAAAATGCGATTGTCTGAGAATTTTGAGCCTCTGGGCGCGCAGAAACTACGGGTGTCTTGTCAGATTTGCCACCAAAATAGGAAAAAGCGCGAGCATGAACGGAGGTCAATGGGGTTACCAAACCAAAACCAATTATAGCCAAAAAAAGCCCGGAGCTAGCGAACCCTGAAAAATATGAATATTTCGCCCAGCCTGCTTTCTTTTGCCCTCGGCTGAGGTCCTTTAATTTTGTAGAAATAGGTCTAAATAATAGGTATCTTTCTGTCGCGCGGTCGTGTCAGTAAATGCTCTCTTTTCTGTAAACCTGGGGCTAATCCCCAAAGTTATAATAATGCTAGCATAAATGATGCCCATTTGGTAGAGAATTGGGGATATGCTGTGGACAACCTAATCCGCCAAGAAAACCATTGACTTTTGGGTCTAATTTTGGTATAATATACAGACAAACAAGCATCTAAATTGTACGCTCTCGCGAAAGTGTGCGATAATTCAATGTAACACATGTCTAGCTTCGAAAAACAAATGCTTAGTTCCGCAAAAGAAGGCTCCGCAGGGTCAAGCTCGTCAATGGGAGCCCACCTATTGTCAAAATTAACGAGCAGAAATGCTGACTCAAAAATCGGCGAAGAAATACGCCGAAATATCAGAGGTGGAAGGAGGAGCAAGGGGGAGCCATCTGAAATTGATGAGTCAATTAAAAAAGCACAGGAGGAGGCTGTTGTTATTGATATCACTCTTGCAAAACTAAAGAATGAAAAAGAAGGCCTTTTGCGCACAATTGCGGATTTTCGTGTTAAAGAAAGAATGTTAGTAGAGTCTGGTAGAACAGACGAAGTAAACGCAATAAGGAAGGCTATTGTTGGCGCTCAAAATGAAGTAGACAAAATTAATGGTGTGATCCCTGAATCAACAGCTCTTGAAGATCACAAAAAAATTCAATCTATTGTCAGCGAGTGGTATGCCGAGAAAGAAAATGTTGCTAAGGCTACTAAAAAAATCAATGATGCGGAAGAGATACTTAAAGCAAACCCTAGTGATGGAAGAGTGCTTGGCGACGCAATACGTGGTGAAGCCGAGAAAGCAGAGGCGAGAGAGCGACTTGCTGTAGCTGAGCACGAGGCAGAACTGATTTTAGAAAAACAAACGCCGAGCCCTGTTCGAGACGGGGGCATTAAACATACTAACGAGGAAGCCATCGAAGAAAGGAAATTTTTAAATAACCGTCGCTCAGAAAGAGTGGCTCCAGGAATTTTTGGTCTTAAAAAAGAAAACGAAGAAATGCAAAAGGAGATGAACGAGCTTGCTACTAGCGCGAGCGAAGTGTCAACGCAACAGCCATCAGAACCTGCTACAATAAATGAAACAAGTGTTGAGGAAAAAAACATGAAGCAAGAAATGCCACCGCTTGAATTTACGATGGAGGAAAAACCAAACATGGAAGACGAGCGTTTTAAGGGTGCCCAAGCACTTAAAGAGGAGATGCTTGCCCGCCAAACAGAGCTTGACGGAAAAACTGACACTGAATCAGTGGCAGAAAAGGCAGACATTATGCAAGCACTGTCCGCCATCGATAAAAACATTACAGTGATGAAAGAACCAAAACCTCTTCAGTCGGCATACGACGTGGCGATGGACCGCCTTTGGAAAGAGAACGAGGCAAAAAGAAACGCCACCCTTGGAAAAACAAACGAAGAAACTATTGTCAGCTCTGAATCTGCGCCTGAACCAGAGGATGACTCTCTGCTTCCGATAATAACAGAGAGTGTAGAGGAAGTTGTCGGCACCCCAAGAGAGGGGCAAGAAGTTGCGTTTGAAAAATTTGAAAATATAGCGGGTGCGGAAAATATGGTTACGCGAGAGCAAGTGCTTGCAAAAATCGCAAAACTCGGAGAGATGGCCGAAGCAAGAGCTGAAGAAAAAAAAGTTCCAGATGGATGGCTCCGCCGTGTAGGAGAAACATGGAACAAGGTTCCCACTCGCTACAAGATACTGCTCACCGCTGGAATGGTTGCATCTGGTATCGGCTCGGCAGCTGTTGGAGCAACCACAGCTATTGGAGCTATCGCCGTTATTGGAGCTGGCCTGCGCGCTATTGGAGGAGCAGGACTTTTTGTTGCCATAGAAAAAGGTCTTAAAATCCGCGCTGAGAGAAAAGGTGACAAGCGTTCAGGAGTTGAAGAATTTCGCGATACTACAGTTGCGGCAGCGCTTTCCATAGTTATTGTTGGCGTATTGCCAAACATGGCACGCGACTATGCTGTTGAGCACGGGCTATTCCAAAAAATATCCGACTTTTTGGGATTTGGGGGAGCGCATGTGGAAGCTCGTATAGAAGCGCCTGTTGAGAGTGGTGAATATATTCAAATCGCAAAAAGCGGTGATTCAGTTTGGAAAATGGCAGGAAATATCGTTGTGGAAAAATTTCCCGATCTTTCTCCTGAACAAAAAACCTATGTTATTGACGCCATCAAAGACCGAATTGAGAAATATCCTGAATCATACGGTTTGACCGACGCGAACAATATTACCGTTGGAGAAGGTGTGGATTTTGGCGGAATTTTTGGAGACAAAGAATTTATGGACAACACTTTGTCCTCTGCAAAAAATCTCACTCCTGAGAATGTAGCCAACATCCAAAATTACGGAAACGAAACACCGGTAAGAACAATGAGTGCGGAAGAATTCCTGAGTGAACCTCTTCATACAACATTTACTCCAGAGGAAGCAACTCCTGTTATCCCACCACAGGTAATACCGACGCCTGAGCAGGCTGTTGCAACCCCAGAAGTCCCACCAAAAGATGTTTTGATGGAAAATTATGTTCCACCAATGCCTCAAGAGATTATCCCGGGGAACTCAGCGTATGCTACTCAAATAGAAGCAATTTCTAATTCCGCGCTTCACGATGACATGAACGAACTTTTGGGAAAAAAACCAAATATTTTTGGTTTTGGTGGGGTTGATGGTCTCGAGTCAAAAGACTGGACAGACCCTGAGGTAGGATTTGGTTCTAAAACAGTCGGTGAAATAATGAGTGCAAGGGCGAATACTCCTTTATCACCATTGCAGAAACCAATTGGAATAAACAATCCTGTCCTTCTCGACGAAATTCAAAAGTATATTATGAATGCTGGAAAAGTTTCTGGGGTAGAAGTAAAAATTGATTCCAGCCAAAAGCTTGATGGACTTGTTCGTAGCGCAACCATTGCAGAACTATCAAAATAACCAATAATAAGATAAAATATTTTAATCATGAGGAACCAAGAAATTCGCGACATACTAATAAAAGAGCTCGGCATCGGCGAACTGCCAGAGGAAGCACAAGATGAAATTGTTGGCAAACTTGGCGAGGTTATTTTGAAATCACTGACAATTGCTATTTTTGACAAACTCTCTGCTGAAGCGCGCGTAGAATTTGAAAAAATCGGCGCAAAGGACGATCCTGCGTTGATTCAGGAATTTCTTGAGGACAATATTCCAGATATGCACACATTGATGGAAGAGGAGGTAAGGAGAACTTTGCAAAACTACGCGGAGCTGGAGGCTGGTGGAGAAAAACCAAAAGCTAGGGGGGAGGAGTAGAAGAGAAACAATTGACATTTGACCACTGACGTTTGACTTAATAATGCAAAGGGAGGGTTTGCGCAAAGCGCAAACCCTCCCTTTGTCAATTGTCACATGTTTTCTGTCACATGTTCCTAATTTTGTGCTAAAGTACCTAAACGATGCCTCATCTCAGCCACTTAAATGCTAAGCAAAAAGAGGCAGCGATGCACAAAAGTGGGCCGATTCTCATTATCGCAGGCGCAGGGACTGGAAAAACAAGCACGCTCACGCATCGCATTTTAAATCTCGTAAAAGAAGGGGTGACTCCGAGCGAAATCCTTGCAATTACCTTCACAAACAAAGCCGCAAAGGAGATGCAGGAACGCGTGAATGAACTTCTTGCAAAACATGGTTTTGACGCAGGTCTTCGCTACGGCGATGCGCGTCCTTTCATTGGCACATTCCACTCGCTCGGCGTGCATATTCTCCGCGCGCACGCGCAAATATTTGGACTTAACAAACATTTTACTATTGTAGACAAAAATAGCGCGAGCTCGCTTATAAAGGAAGCGGTAAAAGAACAAGGGATTGATTCAAAACAATTTTCCCCAGACCGCATTGCGGGAGTTATTTCTCGCCAAAAAGGCTCACTTGTAACACTCGCGCAATATAAAGCTGATGTAGGCAACGCATATTTCCCAATGATTGTTTCTGCGGTGTGGGAACGCTACGAAAGACTCCTCGCGCGCGAGAGCGCTCTTGATTTTGACGACCTAATTTTAAAAACTGTGATTCTTTTGCGTGATTATCCAGAAGTGCGCAAAGAATATCAAGACAGATGGAAGTACATACATATAGACGAGTACCAAGACACAAACGCGGTTCAATATGAAATGGCGCGTTTGCTCGCTGGAGAAACTATGAACATCTGCGCGGTGGGCGACGGCGACCAAAACATTTACAGTTGGCGCGGAGCAAACCTGCAAAACATTTTGAATTTTGAAAATGATTACAAGGGCGCGCAAACAATTCTCCTTGAAGAAAATTATCGCTCCACGCAAACTATTCTCGCTGTTGCAAACGATATCATCAAAAAAAATACTGTTCGCAAAGAAAAAAATCTTTTCACAAGAAATATTCTAGGGGACAAAATTTCTCTTATTGAGAGCTATGACGAGGGTGGTGAAGCGCGCGCCGTTGGAGAAAAAATAAAACATCTGATTGACAGTGGCACAGACCCCGAGGATATTGCGGTGCTTTACCGCGCAAACTTCCAATCACGCGCTCTTGAGGAAGCGTTTCTTACTATGGAGATTCCGTATCAGGTTCTTGGTATACGGTTTTTTGAACGCAAGGAAGTAAAGGACATTTTGTCATACATACGCGCTGGGCTTAACCCAGAAAGCCTGTCGGACATTAAGCGTATCATTGATTCTCCTCCACGCGGTATCGGCAAGGCAACTCTGATGAAAATGTTTGCAAAAGACGAGGACAGCTTGCCTCCAGCTGGGAAAAAGCGTGTTGCAGAATTCTGGGCGCTATTAGAATCAATAAAAGAATATGCGCTTGTGGAAAAAACGTCAAAGCTTATTAAGCTTGTTTCTGAAAAATCCGGGCTTGAAGCTTCGCTTAAAACAGGTAACGACGAGGACAATGATCGCCTTGAGAACATTCACGAGCTCGTAACCCTTGCAACCAAATACGATATTTTACCACCAGAAGAAGCGGTAGAGAAACTTTTGGGTGATGCCGCTCTCGCGAGCGACCAGGACTCTATGATGAAAAGTTCTCGCGCGGTAAAACTGATGACTGTGCACGCGTCAAAAGGGCTTGAGTTTCCATACGTGTTTGTTACGGGGCTTGAACAGGATTTGTTTCCTCACAAAAGAATGGGGCCTGGGACTAAGTCAAAAGAAGACGGCGAGGAAGAGCGCAGACTTTTCTACGTTGCCATCACTCGCGCAAAGAAGAAACTTTATCTTTCGTACGCATCCGTCCGAACAATTTTTGGTCAACGCCAAGTAAACGCGCCATCAGAATTCCTCTCCGACATAGACGACACCTACACCGAGCGCGAAACCGGAGATGAGGGTTGTGAGCCCGTAATCCGAATTGATTGGTAGATTTGATATACTACTTTAATGGTACACGCGAAAAAATCTCTAGGTCAGAATTTTCTAAATTCAAAAACAGTTGCGCGTGATATTGCGCGCGCGGGGGATCTTTCGCCAGATGATACAATACTTGAAATAGGCCCCGGAAAAGGGTTTTTGACATCAGAACTTCTAGCCTCTGGCGCGCATGTCATTGCTGTAGAAAAAGACGACAGGATGATTCCAATACTTCAGGAAAAATTTGCGGAGGAAATTAATGAGAAAAAATTTACACTTATTCATGGGGATATAATGGAGCTCTTGACCCACCAAAATTTTTTTTCTAAAACCTTAGGCGGGCAAGGCTACAAACTCGTTGCGAACATTCCATACTATCTAACAGGGCAAATTATTCGCACATTTTTAGAAGCTAAAAACAAACCAGAGAGAATGATTTTGATGGTTCAAAAAGAAGTCGCAACGCGAATCGTTGCTCGCGATAAAAAAGAAAGCATTTTATCAATTGCTGTAAAAGTGTATGGCACACCAAAACTTATTGAAAAGGTTCCTGCGCGCTACTTCACTCCTGCGCCAAAAGTTGATTCAGCGATTCTTTCCATTGAGAACATTTCAAATGGAAATTTCCCAGACAAAAGTTTTGAAAAACACTTCTTTGAAATCGTGAGAGCTGGGTTTGCGCACAAAAGAAAAATACTCGCTGGCAACCTGAAGGAAATTTTTGGAGAAAGTACGCTTACTACACTCAAGGAGGTAGGTGTTTCTGATAACACCCGCGCGGAAGACATTACGCTTGATCAATGGCTAAACATTACATTGAGGTACCGACAGTAGAGATTGTTCCAATGGGGAAAAGCAATGGGGCACATCCGTATGGGATAAATTGCCAACAACCTGGACTTCCTGGTATATATGTCCCAAGCACCCAAGGTCCTGGACGAAAAAGCTGGTAAAAGGCGTACACCATCCCTGAGCCATCATACGAAAATATTCCTCCGACTGGAGGTCCGACAGTAATAGCAATATTAGCGCTACAAGGACAATACGTCACATTCAAAATTTGCCCACCGAATGGAGCTATCGCTTTACCTGAATTAACCCTCATTCCAAATGAGAAAACAATCAAAAATATCACTATAACAAAACTTATTATAATCGAGCGGTATTTTGTGTGTGAAAAAAACTTCATATACTCTATTCTTTCACAATAATTCTCCTTCTGCAAACAATGCAAATGTGGCTATATTTCTAACTCAAAGCTTTTCCCATTACTCACACCATTTTCATTAACAATATGAACCCAAATTGGAAAAGAAGTTTTTTTTGCCGAGGAAAAACTCGTTGTTGCAGAGAAAGCGTCTAAAGGAACAACAAATGACAAAGAGGTTCCGTCTGTTGAGGGAACTTTTTCAACAATGTTTACCCCAGTACGCAAAGTATTCCCATCTGCCGTAAAACCGGACCCATTTATTGTAACAGTCGCGCCGAGCGTCGCTCGTGAAGGATTAATACTCTCAATTTTTGGTTCTGGTGTCACGCCGTCTGTTACGACAAAAAAAACATCTTTATTGCTATCTCCTCTGGCATTTTTTACATACAAAGAGTAATTGCCTTTTGGTATTGCGGGAATTTTAAACGTGATTGCTTGCCCGTTCCATGACGACGCTTTTTCAACAGCGTGTCCGTCACCGAAATATATTGTATTATCTGTTGGAGTGAATCCTTCGCCAGAGAGAGTGATCATTGTGCCTGGCCTGCCAGAATACTGCGAAGGAAACATTACAATCACTTCTCCTTTTTGAATAGTAGCGGTGGATGGTGCGAGTGTTGGTGTTGCAACAACAACCGCTGAAGCGCCTGTAGTATTTAAAATAGATATGGCTTTCACGCGAGTTTTTTCACCGAAAAACCCCGTCCCAGCAAACAGCCCTATTGGCGCGAGAACCTCGGCGCGGTGTTTCTCCTGAAATTTAATAAGCGCGCGCTTAGTTGCTGGACCGAAATAATTGGTCTCATTTCTGGGTGAACCAGCGCCAATATCAGCGACACGTGTTTCTGAGTCTCTGTTAAGAATTTTTTGCAATTCACGCACGTCCTCGCCACGCATTCCAATAGATAGAGATCGGGTAAAATCTCCAGCCACTGCAAAAAGTAGGTTTGGAATGGTGAGCAAAAACAAATAAAATATTATTTTAATTTTCATACGAAAAGTATAACACTCAATCTTGAATAATTAATAGACTGTTGCTTAATGTAAATCAACCACCCCGTCACTATTAAAATCCAGGAGAAGCGCGCTTGTGTTATATTCAGCAAGGTCAGCGCTGTCAACCACCCCGTCTCTATTCACGTCGGCGGAACCGCATTTTTCAAACGCCTTGTGCCCAATACAATAATTGATAATCTGTTTATCTGTATATCCCGTTGGGTCAAAAAATCTTGATTCAAACCAGTCAAGTTTCCACCCAAAAGCAAGCCCAGGGCCACTAAAAAGATCATTGGAAAAACTGAGGTCTCTGTCGTCAATTATTCCATCTCCATTAAAATCCGCCTGCGCGCAAGCGTCTGCAACAGGTGCGCCTTTACACGAATTAAAAACCGTTCTATCGGCGCCACTTGCTCCAAAATCCGCTACTCCGTCGTCATTCAGATTATATTGCGCGATAGTTGCATAAGTTATTTTACCGAGAACATTTGGGTAATATGGATTTACATTGTAATCGTAATCAATTTGTCTATTATAAAAGGTCTTTGAAAGAAGTGAGCGTAGATTGACGGCACTACCAGACAACGAGCTCTCAATCCATATTTTGAAATTGCTATACTGCCCGCTCTCGCCAGCTTCTCCGGGGTAATCCCCATTTGCGCCATAAACAAAACCAAACGGCATATTGATATACCCGCTGTCCTTGGCGCATACACCTCCAAGCGATGAGTATCTCGGTGGTGTCGTGCTAGCCACTTGTGTAGAAGTTGCTGTTGAAATTTTAAAGAAGCATGAAACAGGAGTGGCTAAGTTTTCAAGCTCCAATCTGTTGTTACCATTTACATCAGCTGTTGATCCTTTTGAACTAAACAAGCCGAGGTCTGCTGAGTTTGTCACTCCATCGTTGTTTAAGTCTGTTTTACCACACAGAGGTTCTATTGTGTTGTTGAAACAATGTGAGATTATAGAGTAGTCATTGCCACGGTTGATATATGTGTTTAATGTATTTTGAATCATCGCGCCAAAGTTATCAACGGATATTCCTGGTATTGTGGTTTGCAAGTTTTCTGTTGGGGTGTTCGTTGTGTTTATTGTTTGTATCCCCGCGCTAGTTGCCTCCGACACCACAGTCTGCGTTACTTTTTTTACTGGTGGAATATGCACACCCCCCGTCGATGTGGTTGGCACCATCGGGCTCGTCCCCACCGGTGGCAACATAAAATTAAATGACACGAGATTTGGGTTGATGGAGTTGAGGATAAGGTAGGAGACAAGGACAAGGGTAAGTCCTATTAAAGCGTTTGTTATGCGCTCCTTCGCTCCACTTTTTGCGTCAGGAGAAATCCCTGCCGCAACATACTGCGTGCCACCAATAATAGCGACCAAAATAGACAAACCCGCTCCAAGAGCGATTAGGAGTTTTATGGCTCCGGAGAGATATAGAGAGAGATTGGTTGTTTCTGAGCCAGCATCCCCAGTGTATGTACCAGGGAGTGGCGCGAGGGGCGTGTAGGATTGCGCAAATGCGAAACTAGCAAACATAAAAAAGGTTGCTGTCGCGCAAACAAATATCACGGTATTTTTCATCATATTTATCGTAGCATAAAAACTCGTCAATGGTCTTGTTTTTCATCTACATTTACTATTCTTGCTAAGATGTATCTGCTATAATATATAGTGCGAGGAATAAATGAATTCTAACATTAAAAAAATATTTTCTGTCGCGCTTGCTCTCGCTGTTGGTAGTGGGATTGTCCTTTTTGCATGGAAAGGCGGAACCATTGTAAGAACAGAAGTTTCAACAGAAACGACTGCAAAAAATGACGAGTGGAAAAACACATTGCATATTATTCCAGAAGCAAGCACATCAAAACTATTAGGATCCCAAAAGACATTTAGTGGCGACACAAACAACACAATCGCGGAGGATGACATCACAACAACCGATCTGTTTGCTCGCAAGCTCCTAGTCAACTATGCTCTCACGCAAGGAAGTATGGCCACAACAACATGGAGCGATGCGGATGCAGATGCCCTCGCGCAGTCTCTTATTAAAAACATAGACTTGCCACAAATAAAGCAGTACGCCACAAAAGATTTAAATATCTCAAACGACAATAGTGACACCGCATTCGCTTTGTATGGAGAAAAGCTTAACCAGATTCTTCAATCGCTTTCCTTCAAAAAGGGAAGTGGGGTTGTTACAATATTTACAGATGCTCTTTATTCCAGTGAACCAAAAAAGTTAGATGAGCTTACCACTATCGTAGCCAAATACTCTAATGTGAAAAAATCTCTGCTTGCGATGGAAACACCGTCTGGAATAGCGCCAATACATCTTCGCCTTCTTCAATTTTATACAAACATTGAGGCGTATATCATCTCGATGCAAAAGTTGTTCAACGACCCAGTACAAGGACTCTATGGATTTACTCAGTTCAAAGAAGAATACGGCTCCGACTTGCTGGTTTCAATCGGAAAAGACTACCAAAATTATAGCCCACCATCCAACAATGAGTCTATAAATAATATATGAACAATAAAACTTTAAAAATCAAAAAGTTTCTAGTGTTGCCATTTGTCGTTGTTGCATTGTTCATTTCGCTCGGCTCTCCACAAGCGCAGGCTATCAGTGTGCCGTCGTGGGATGCGCTTAGCATTGCGGAAACGATTACTCAGCAAGCAGAGGACATGGCTGGGGAAATGGCCCAACAAGTAGCGAGGATGACTCTAGACTCAATGGCTTATACTGCAGGGCAGATGCTACTGGACCAAGTTACTGACAACATCATCACTTGGGTTCAGGGCGGATTCAATGGCAGTCCGTCTTTTGCAGTTGACCCCACCAAACTTTTCCTAGATCTTGCGGACGCGGTATCTGGCGGAATGGCGAGTCAGATTCGCGGAATTGCCACCTGCGATTTTACGGCCAATTTCAATAATGACCTGGCTAACATGGTGGACTTATCAACAAGAAGAGACGCTGGGAATAAGTATGCATATCAAATCAGATGTCCTTTCCCAGCGCTAAATGTAAATGCTTCAGATTTTTACAATGACTTCAATAGAGGCGGATGGAGCGCTTTTGAAATGGCTCTCTCTGACAATGGCAATGCGTTTGGTGTTGCCGTGCTCACCAGCGACGAGCTCGCCAAGCGACAACAAGAGGCGCGAGCCACTCAAGAAATGAGGTCAAACTGGTCCAATGGTTTTACAGACCTTGTAGACACAGACGAATGCCCAACGATGCCAGATGAGGTTTCTGGCGCAATAGAAAATGACGAACTTTCTATCGAGGAAAAAAAGGCCTACCAAAAAGCATATTGCAAAACCACGACACCAGGAAAGATTGTTGGTGAGCGTCTTGGACAAGCAGTTGGGGTGGATATGGACAGGCTTGGCTTTGTGGATAACATAAACAAGATTATCGGGGCGGTCATCAAGCAATTTACAAGCCAAGCAATGTCGGGGATATTCTAACAATACTAAATGAGTAAATCTATTTACAAAATTATAGTATCAATTCTCTTCGGAATTGTTTTCTTGTTGGGTGGGGCGGGGGTGGCGTTTGGGGCAGACGAGGTTGTAACAGGCTCAGGTTCGTATATTCTGAAATACAAAGACACCAGTGTGGCAAACTACCTGAACTGGGCACAAAATGATGTTATTGAGGTACGACAACCGACTATGCAAGGATGCCAAAACGCAAAAACAAACGCTCTGGCAGGCGGGAGTATTGAGGTTGTGCAGGATTGCGTATTCGTTCCTGGGGCAAGCGGAGCAGCGACCGAGCAGCAACTCACCGCTGCTACTCTAGATAGTGGCCCTGCTGAGCTTAAAAATTTTAAATGTGGTATTACTGATCTAAAAGGGTGTTTGCCTATTGGTGTCTATTATGTCTTCTATAAACCCGTTTCGGTTGTCTTTATTGGAACAAGTTACTTATTTGACATAATACTTGACCTAAGTATAAAAAAAGAATTTGTTGATCGCCCGTTTATCAATAGCTCATGGACGGTTGTTAGGGACTTTTCAAACATGATATTTATTTTCATTCTCCTCTACACGGGGATAATGACAATGATTGGCGGAAAAGACTGGAAGAGAACTGTTCTTTATGTCATCTTAATCGCGCTATTAATAAATTTCAGCCTCTTTTTCACAAAGGTTATAATTGATGCGGGAAACATATTGGCGGTGGGAGTTTCTGATGCTATCAGGTCCGGCCATCCCAGTATTTCTGAAGGGCTTGTTAAAAATTTCGAACCGCAAGCATTCCTAGAAAAGACTGGTACGCTTACGGACGCGATGGATGCGATTATCATCTTTATAATTGCCGCTATTATCAACGGTTACGCCGCGTACATTTTTTTCAAGGCGGCGTTACTCTTTTTTGGACGCCTTATTGCTTTTTGGTTTTTAATGATTATTTCTCCATTTGCGTTTATTTCACTAACATTTCCAAAGGGAAACAAGTTCCAAGCGTGGTTTGATATGATTCTTAATCAAGCATTTGTAGCGCCGGTGTATCTTTTCCTTATTTATCTCATTCTGCAAGTGATAAACGTTCCTGAGGGGATCTTGGGAGGTATGAATATGTCTGTCGTTTCTGGTTCATTTTTCTTTGACAAGCTTATTACGCCTATTATTATGGCAACACTTATTTTGTTTGCTATGCAACAAGCTCTTAAGTTTGCAGAGAGTATGGCTGGGGAGTTTGGCAAGATGGGGTCAAAAATGTCTGGGTCGGTTTTGGGTCTTGCGGGGGGGGCTGCACTAGGTGTCGCAACAGGAGGCGCTTCTATGCTAGCGCGCCAAACAATAGGAAGGGGTGGGGCTGCGCTTGGGGAGGGTCTTGGCAACAAGTTGATTGCTTCTGATAACGCTCTCGGGAGATGGGCAGGGCGCCAGTCGCTTGCTCTAGCTGACAAAGCGAAAACTAGCAGTTTTGATGTGCGCCAAGCTGATGGCTTCATTGGGAAAAATATCAATAAGGGGTTAAATAAAGGATTCGGCGCGTTTGGAGTGGACACCAAAAAAGGTATGGGCGCGCTTGGAGCAAAAAGTGGTAAGGGTGGATATATTGAAGGTGACAAACAGAGGAAGCAAGCAAAAGAAGACAAGGAACACGAGGAAGCAGAGCGTGTGGAGATGACTGACAAAGAAAAAGAAAAATTGACTGGAGTGGCAAGAGAAAAGGCAAAAGCTACTACAGAAACTGTAGCCTCAAAAAAGAAGGAGGAGGCAGACCTCGAGAAAGAGGTTGATACTCTACGCAAATCTGGTAGATACGAGCCAAAACTAGCTGACCTATCTAGGGTTTTAGGTGTAGCTAAAAAAGAAAGGCAGGACGCGGAGAATGTAGCAAAAAAAGCCACGGAAGAACTTATGGAGGTAGAGTCTAAGGTGACAGCCGAAAACGAACGCCGTCGCTCGCAGTATGCAAAAGACACCTCTAGTTGGTTCAGTGGTAAAAAAGCAAGGGAGGAACGCGCTCAAAGAATCCGCGGAGGAAGAACACAGGATGAGAGAGCAAAGGCAAGGGAAAGAAAAACAGGGGCAGAGAAAAAGAAAGAGGACAAAGCAAAAACCCTTAAAACACTTGCGGAAAAAAAGAAAAAAGCGGAAGATGAGGGGAATACCGCTGTTGTTGAGCACTACGAAAAGGAGATCGAGAAAGCAGAGAAGGGAGATTAAAAACTTATTATATGGATAATGAAGCAGACCAAATTTTTATTGAGCAATTAGAAAAACTACCAAGTACGGTTGTTGATTTTATTTCGTCTACTGACTGGGATTCCTATGTGGATGAGATTGGTTCGCTCTATAATCTTTCCGAGGTGGATCTTAGTGATTTTAAGCAAGAAGTAACACTTGTCCTTGCTGGCCTTGTACACCCAGACGAATTTAAGGAAACTCTAGAGAAAGAAGCTGGAATAGAGGGCCCTGTGCTTGAAGCGCTTGTTGCGAACGTTGAAAACAAAATTTTTGCTCCAATTCGTCCTGCACTCGTAGAATTTTTTGAAAAAGAAGCGCGGAATGACGCCGAGCAGACGCAGAGCAATATGGAAGAAACCCCCATGGCTCCTGTATCCTCGTCAGTTGTCAGTGGTCAAATGTCAAATGTTCCCCGAATGCCCGATGTTGCCCCCGACAATCTTCCAACCAATGAAGAGTCAGAATCATTCCTTCCACCACTTCTTCCCAAAAACCCCAACTTGGAAACCCAACGTCCAAGTGAGGAAGTAGTTCTACCAACTCACCCATTTGAAGAAAAAATGAAAAAAGTGTTTACTGCGGGACAACAATCCCTAGGCGACCTAGCTATTGAATCATCGGCACCGCCGTTGTCCGCAACACAAGCGCCAAAAGCTCCGCCTATTTACCAAGCAGACCCGTACCGAGAGGCGATTGAATAGCATTGCTTTGCAAACATTTGACTTTTAACATGTAACATTTGACGGGTCCAGTTAATTGTATGGGTTAAACGTTGCATGTCAATTGTCAAAGGTTCCCTGTTCACTGTATACTATACGTATGCAATTTCACATTCCTCAATACATAGACATAGAGGATAAACTTTTTGGTCCTCTTACACTAAAGCAAGCTATCTATGTTGCTGGCGGAGCTGGCGCAATATATTTGGTTTGGCGCATTATCCCGTACATCGCTATCAAGGCGCCGATTATTTTGGCAATCGCTGTGTTCACTTGGGCTCTCGCTTTTTACCCAAAAGAAAAACTTGGCAAGCCTTTTATTGAAATCCTAGAAGCTGGTTTTAACTATATGCTCCGTGACAAGCTTTACACTTGGAAAAAAACCACAAAAGAGCCCAAGGCGGGAAAGGAGGAGGAATTTTTGCCATCAATGCCTATGTCCACACCATCTGTTCCTACAGGCAAACTTTCCAACACTTCCTTCAACCTAGATGTTCGCGGAAAAGAAGAGCCGGAAGAGAAAGTGCTTGGTGAAAAAGATGATATAATATTGAAATAATTATTATGGCAGTAAAATCAAAAGCGGCTCAGGATTTTATTCCGATTAAAGAAATTCGCGACGGTGTCGTGATTTTAAAAGACGGGACTATTCGCATGCTCCTAATGGCTTCATCTGTTAACCTTGCGCTTAAGTCCGCGGACGAGCAACAAGCAATTTTGATGCAATTCCAAAGTTTTCTCAATTCGCTTGAGTTCTCCACGCAAATATTTATTCAATCACGCCGTCTGGATATCAAGCCCTACCTTACACTACTTGATGAACGCCTAAAAGAGGAAGTGAATGAACTCTTGAAAATTCAAATTCACGAATATATGGGGTTTGTGAAAACAATCGCTCAATCAACAAACATCATGAGCAAGCTTTTTGTTATCGTTGTGCCATACGCTCCTCCAAGGTCGGTCACAGCAAGCGCTCCTTCCTCTGGCGGGGTTCTCGGCGGAATTTTTGGAAAAAAGAAGGAAGCGAGTATTGCGCCTTCGCAAAGCGCGATAGAAGCATTTGAAGAGGCGCGCACACAGCTTGAGCAACGCGCTGGAATAATCAGCCAGGGCCTCTCTCGCACTGGAGTGCGTGTGGTTCCTCTCGGCACTGAGGAGCTCACGGAGTTATACTACAGATTGTTCAACCCGGGCGAGGCAGAGAAAAAAATAGATGTGGAATAAACAAATATTATGATTAATTTTTTTGGAAAAAAGGAGAGCACAAAAACAACGACGGAAACAAATTCTGTTCCTGTGCTTCCTCAGGACCTCTATGTTGATAAAGGCCTCAACCTTGCCGACATAATTGCGCCGTCTGCTGTAAAGGTAGAGTCTAAACAACTTGTTTTGGGGGAGAAGTTTGTGCGTTCATTTTTTATCACTTCATATCCTAGTGTTGTTTCCGACAACTGGCTTTCTCCCTTGATTAACCTTGATAAGGTTTTTGATATTGCAATTTACATTCACCCCGTGGATACGGCAGCAATAATGAAAAAGTTTGAAAAGAAAGTAGCAGAGGTTCAAAGCCAGATTAGCGTTCGCGAGAGCAAGGGTTTTGTCCGCGACCCGATGCTAGAGACTGCATACCGCGACCTAGAGGAGCTCCGCGACCGACTCCAGCAGGCGCAGGAAAAAATGTTTGATGTTGGCCTTTATCTCTCTCTTTATGCCGACAGTGAAGAGGAGCTTGGGCACGCGGAAGCAGAGATAAAATCCATGCTTGAGTCGCGTTTGATTTATGTTCGTCCTGCTCTTTTTCAACAAGAAGAAGCGTTTCAAAGCATTATTCCTGTAAACGAAGACAAAATTGCTGTCACTAAAAAAATTAACTCTGAGCCTCTTTCAAGCTTTTTCCCTTTTGTGTCTTTTGACCTTACTTCTGACAAAGGCATATTATACGGTATCAATAGACACAACTCATCTTTGATTCTTTTTGACCGATTTTCGTTGGAAAACTATAACTCTATTACCTTTGCAAAGTCAGGTTCTGGTAAATCATTTTTTACAAAACTGGAAATTTTACGAAGCTTAATGTTTGACATTGATGTTATCGTTATTGACCCAGAGCGTGAATACGAGTCTATGGCAGATGCTGTAGGCGGGCGATATTTCAATATCTCGCTTAATTCAGAGCACCACATAAACCCATTTGATTTGCCAACACCACGCGAAGATGAATCTCCTGCGGATGTCCTTCGATCTAACATTATTTCTCTCGTTGGACTCTTCCGCATTATGCTTTCTGGTCTCACTCCAGAAGAAGATGCTATTGTGGATCGCGCTATTGCAGAAACATACGCTCTCAAGGATATCACTCCTGATTCAGATTTCTCTGCGATAGAGCCCCCCCTTCTTTCCGATTTTGAAATGGTACTCTCTGGAATGGAGGGCGCGGAAAATATTCTCACCAAGCTCACCAAATACACGCGTGGTTCGTGGGCAGGATTCATTAACCAACCATCAAATGTAGACATTAACCGCAAGTTCATCGTGTTCTCTGTACGCGATATGGAGGACGACCTGAAGCCTGTCGCAATGTATCTTGTTACACACTTTATATGGAACGCAATTCGTAGAACCCTTAGGAAACGCCTTCTTGTTGTTGACGAGGCGTGGTGGATGATGAAGTCCGATGACACAGCGGCTTTTCTATATGCGCTCGCAAAACGAGGCCGTAAATATTATTTGGGTATTGCTACTATCACACAAGATGTAAACGACTTTTTGAAGTCCCCGTACGGTTTGCCAATTATGACGAACTCTTCTATTCAAGTTCTCTTGAAACAATCTCCAACATCTATTGATTCTGTACAAAAAGCATTCAATCTAACTGACGAGGAGAAGTTTCTTCTTCTTGAGTCGGGGGTTGGGGAGGGGATCTTTTTCGCAGGAATGAAACGTGTGGCTGTCCGCTCTATTGCATCCTACACCGAAGAGCAAATTATCACCTCTGACCCAGGGCAAATACTAGCAATCAAAAAAGCCAAGCGCGAACTCGCAGAGGCAGAAGCAGTGGATAAAGCATAATGGAGTTTTGTTGAAACCTGTGGCACTCGCCATTACTTTACGTTATAATACAACTATGTATTTGATGCGCATTATCGCACTGAGCACTCTTTTAAGTGGAATAATTTCTACTCCAATATTTGCATTTGCTCAAACCTCTACCACTACGGCGGAACAGCCGGACAGCGCGGATATAGTAAGAGAAAATGCGCGATTAGAATACCAAAGACTCATTGATAATTTCTTGAACGAAAATATGATGCTTATCCCAACAGAAAAGAGCATTCGCACAAGTTCAATACACGATTATTTGGAAATAAAGACAAGCCCCAAAAGCCCTAGCCCAAACGAAATAGTAAAGGTTTCTGTCGAGAGCTACCTTACTGACCTAAACAAGGCGACAATAAGCTGGTCGCTCAACGGCAAAGTTATCGCTAGCGGAATTGGCAAAAAATCGTTCACTTTCCAAAACGGCCCATCTGGCAAGACAACACGTCTTTCTATCTCTATAGTCACCAATAGTGGGGAATATATCACAAAAGAACTCTCGTGGAATCCTATAGGTCTTACTATTCTTTGGGAGGCAGACACCTATACTCCGCCCTTCTATCGTGGAAAGGCTTTATTGACTCCCCAAGCACTCGTAAAAGTAGTCGCCCTTCCTGACGACACAGGCACACAAAGCGCTCTCGATGCTGGCAACCTTGTGTATGTATGGGAAAAAGACGGCACAAATATTTCAGAGTCCTCTGGATATGGAAAAAACTCTTTTTCGTTCGTTGGGCCAAAACCGTACGGGGACGCAAAGATTAAAGTTCGGGCGTCATCTGTCAATGATGCTGTAAAATCGGAGACTCGTGTAGACCTTGCCCTTTCTCAGCCATTTATTCTTTTTTACGAAAATCACCCTCTACTTGGTGTGTGGTATAACCGCCCATTCGATGGAAATGTCACTTTAGACAAAAAAGAGATTTCCTTAAGCGCAGAACCTTATTTCTTTTCAAACGAAACGAGCGAGGTGCAAACACTCAAATATATTTGGTCGGTAAACGGAAGCTCTGTGCAAAACTACGGTCGCGCCATAACTCTTCGTAATGATACTGGCGCAAAGGGAGTGTCAGCTGTGTCTCTTGCGATGAGTGGGACCAAACAAACCTTCCAATCCGCAAAGAAATCAATTTTGCTTAATTTCATTGAGACAGAAAGCTCTTCACGTCCCATATTTTAGCTATTATGAAATATTTACTTTCAATTCTGCTCGGATTAACCCTCAACGTTTTTGCGGGAGTGATTATCGCCCACTCAGCTGAAACAAACTACACGCCCCTCGCGCCACTCCCTGGTACATACACTGGGGATGCTGGCTCAGAAACAACCAATCTCTCTCTATATCTCTCCGGAGCCATAAAACTCCTAATCGCTCTTGGAGCGGGTTTGTCTATTTTGGTCGCTATTATTGGTGGCACGCAGTATGTTGCGGCAGGGATTTCTCCTGACGCAAAAAGTGGAGCGAAGGAGCGCATAACAAACGCTTTGATAGGACTTACCCTTGTCCTTGTCTCCTACCTTATCCTCAACTCCATCAACCCAAATCTCGTGTCATTTAATTTTATGTTGCCACCGGTGGGGACGAGCCCGATGGTGCCAACTGTGGTCCCCCCTAGTGGCGTGTGCCCATCGCCAAACGATACTAGTGTCGCTTGTTGTCCATCTGGAATCGCGTGCCAAGCATGTAGTGGATGCTCCTTGGTTACAGGTGTGGCAAACAAAGGGTGTGGGACTAGTAACTGTTATCTAAACACAACGCTTCTTTCAAAAATACAAAATGTGCAAGGTGTTAGTGGTTGGAGAATCACAGAGTCGTGGCCTCCAACAGTAGCTCATGTTAGTACATGCCACCAAAACGGCACGTGTGCTGACCTAAACAACAGTGGTGGTTCAACCGACCCAACAACAATAAAAAAATATTATGATGCATTTAAGGCAGCTGGTTTAAATGTTCTTTATGAAAGCAAAGATTGTGCGCCTTACAAAGCGGTTGGTATTACTAATTGCGCCAGCTATTCAACAATGACAAACTATTCGTCTTTCCATGTTAAATAAAAATATGAACCGAAAAACGCTCATTATTATTTTAGTAACCATCCTTCTGCTCCTCCTTGCGGGTGGCACATATTGGTATTACACAAACAAACTTGTTGGCACCACTCCTGTTTCAGAATTTCCTGGGGAGAGTGGCGCTCTCGTTGGTGGAGTGGGAACAACCCCAATAGAAACTTTCCCAGAAGATGATGTTATTTTCACTCCTGGCTCCGGCGCAACTCTTCCGCGCCTTTACGAACTCCATAAAGCACCTGTTGCAGGTGTTGGTTTTGCGGAAACAAAAGATAAAAAAGGTTTTATTACAAATATCACCGCTAGATATATTGAACGTGGCTTAGGACATATTTATGAGACACAACTTTCTACGTATTCTAAATCGCGTATTGTAAATGAAACACGCTCGCGGATAGGGGAGGCTCTTTGGGGCAACAACGGCAAAAGTGTGGTTGTGCGTTTTGTTGACGACAAAGAGGGGGGAACAATCAATACTCGTGTACTTAACATAGGCGCTTCCACAATCTCGTTTGCGCGTGGGACGTCTACAGAATCAATCTCAACTGACTTTCTAAAAACGGAAGAAGTTTTTCTTCCTGACTTCATTCCTTTTATGGCAGTCGCCGAGGATGGCGCGGATAAACTATTTTATTTAGAAGGAGGTTCTGGTTCTATAACAACGTACAAGAACACGGGTGTTTCAAAAATATTTAGCTCTGCTTTTACCGAATGGCTTCCTCAATTCCCAAACCAAAAACTTGTGACACTCACCACAAGACCGTCAGCAACAGTTCCTGGTCATATGTTTTTCTTAAATACAGGCACGAAGGCGGTGACAAAAATCCTCGGAAATATAAAAGGCCTCACCACGCTCACAAGCCGTGATGGAAAAATTGTTCTTTATTCAGAAACAAAAGAAGGGTTTCCTGAGATTTCCGCGTACGATGTTGTAAAAAATGAATTTCATCCTCTATATATGAGGACTCTTCCTGAAAAATGCGTATGGAGTTTCAAAAAGCCGACATTAGTGTATTGCGCGGTGCCACAAGCACTGCCAAACGCAAACTACCCAGACCAATGGTACCAAGGGTTAGTTTCTTTCTCGGATGAATTGTGGGAAATTGACACAAAAACTTTTGTCACCAGGAAAATAATGACCCCTAGAACTCTCGGCGCGCCAGTTTTGGATATGACGGGCCTCGCTGTTTCTTCAGACGACTCATATCTAATCTTTATCAACAAGGTTTCCAGCACTCCGTGGGTGTACAGCCTTGTTGAACCTGCTCCAATTACTGTTGCAACGACCCCGGCAGGAACAACAATGCTTGAAACAGAAGACATATCATCGGTTATATCCCCAGCTATGCAGAAACTGAGATAGGGGAACGTTTGACAATTGACTACTGACATTTGACGAAAACATAACCCAGCAAATTCTCACGAACGTGAGGATTTGCTGGGTTAATATGGCCCCTGCGGTCTCGGGCACATGGGCTATATTAGCTTGTATTCTCCTTTGACTTTAAGAACTTTTGACCTTAAGCTCGCGCGCTTTGCGCGCTACGTATAGCTCGTGCCCAACAGAGAAAAGGTTGCTAGTAGTCCAATATAGCGCCACAGCCGCTGAAATAGAGTAGGAGATACCAAACACAATAACTGGCAACATATATCTCATCTGCACATTGAAACTTCTTGCGAAGTCGTCTTTAAATGACGGCTTTGCGCCTGGTTCAGCCGGAGCCATTGCTGGGATTGAGAGTTTGATTTGATAATACTGTGTAATCGCAGCAAGAAAAGCCAAGACTATGCTCTTTTTTGACAAAACAATCCCTAGGAACATCATACTTACAGCGGAAGGGAGATGCACAAATGAGTACAAATGCTCAGCATTAAGGTTTGGCAGACCTTTGAAAAACACAAAATAAAGCGCAAAAATAATAGGGAGTTGAATCAACACAAGAAGGCACCCCGAGAACGGATTAATGCCGTGCTCTTTGTACAGCTCCATTGTTTTTCGCGCCTGCTCTTGCTTGTTGTCTTTGTGTTTCTCTTTAAGCTTTTCAAGGTGTGGCGCAAGCGTTCGCATCTTTGCTTGGGAAGTCACAGACTTGTGGGATAGGGGGAGTAGAGCAGTACGCACTACGATAGTGAGCAAAACAATAGCTACACCGACATTTGCCCCAGGTACGGCCGAGAGTATTAAAACGAGTGTATTATAAAGCGGAAGATAAAAAACTGTTGAGAAAATTCCTGGTTCCATCTCGCTAGTCTACAGTAAATTCTCACTTATAGGAAGCGTCTGCACCCCGTTAAACGTTAGCGGTTAATTGTCAAATGTTCCTATAATGGGTCTATGTGTTCCTTCTGCCAAGGATGACAACGAAGGATCCTCCTAAAACCTAAAAAAATCCCTTTAAATACGCCGTATTTCAAGACAGCTTCTTTTGTATACTCTGAGCAAGTGGGATAAAAAACGCATGTGGTGCCTTTTTTAAATGAGAAAATGCCAGTATCTAATGAAAGAAACTTTTGGTAGAAGTTTATAAGAAAAACAATAAAGTTACGCATACTTTGTATATTATACAACCTTTGCTTGTTTTAAGGCTTTTTCTATTTCATTATTCAGAAATGAAAATGAAGCTTTCTGAGCGTCCACTTTTGGGTAAATAACCACAGTTATTGGTGTAGGTAGAATCCTAAAATATGGCGCTAGAAGGTTGTAAAACCTCCTCCTCTGCTTGTTTCTTACAACAGCGGTCTTGGTTGTCTTTTTGGAAACAACCACTGAGGCACGGCTTATTGTGTTGCCTTTATAAAAAACAGCAGTGAATAAGGGTAAAAAAACGCGGTTTCCACGATCTTTTTGAGTGGGGAAGTCTTTTCTGGAGATACGGTTCTTACGAGGAAGCATTGGGGTAGGTGTTAGTTATTAGTTGGTAGTTGGTAGGAAAAGTGAGTACCTAAAACCTAACACCTAGCACCTAAAACCTCGCTGTTATACCGTAGTTAGGAGCTTACGACCCTTTTGGCGACGGGCTTTCAAAACACCGCGTCCGCTTTTGGTTGCAGAACGAACCAAAAACCCGTGTGTTGTTGCGCGCTTTTTCTTCTTTGGCTGGTATGTTTGTGACATAATTTACTACTCTACACTATATTCCTAGAAAAATCTAGTCCTTGTTTTTAATGGCTATAAAAGGGTACAATGAATTTCCACAACTTATCCACACCCTATTCACAAACTCGTCCACTTTTAATCTTTCCGTATTCAAATGATAAGGAATATAATATGGAAACGATCTTACAATTTATATGATAAACAACGCGCAACTTTGGGAAAAAACTTTATTTGAGTTGGAAGGGGAGCTCTCTCGGGCAAACTTTAGCACATGGTTTAAAAACACTACGATATTAAAGTGTGATGACGGCATGGTTGTTGTTGGTGTGCCAAATGAGTTTGTAAAAGATTGGTTGCAGAACAAATTTCATAAAACAATTTTGCGCTCTTTAAGAAACCTCTCCGATAATGTGCGTGGAATAGAATATTCTGTTTGCAAAATAGAGGAACCTAAAGTCGACAAAAAAAGCGTTATTCAATCCAACTCTTCCCAAAGCATGTCTCTTCCTTTAAATGACCTTTATGTCAACAAAGAGGATGGCTTAAACCCGCGTTATACATTTAGAGACTTTATTGTTGGCTCTTTCAACGAGCTCGCGTATGCGGCTTCACAAGCAATATTAAAAAAAGTTGGTACTAATGTATATAACCCTTTGTTTATTTATGGAAATACTGGGTTGGGAAAAACTCACCTTATTCAGGCAATTGGAAACGAAATTAAAAACCATTACCCAAATAAGCGTGTTTATTACACTACTTCTGAAAAGTTTTCTGTTGATTATATAAATTCAGTAGGTCAAGGATCCAAAGCGATGGCATCTTTTAAAAATAAATATCGTGTTTATGATCTCCTTATAATGGACGATATTCAGTTTCTTTCTAATAAGGAAAAAACACAAGAGGAGCTTTTTCATATTTTTAACGAGCTTTACCACAACAATAAACAAATTATTTTTTCATCAGACAAACACCCAAACTACATTCCTGCGCTGGAAGACCGCTTAAAGAGTCGTTTTAGCGCTGGTATGATTGTTGATATACAAGAACCAGAATATGAGTCGCGTCTTGCTATTCTGTGCGCAAAAGCTGAAACACAAAAGTTTTTTCCTCCTAAGGAAATTATTGAATATCTAGCTTCTTCTGTGCAAGGTAATATAAGGGAACTTGAAGGGCTTCTTAATGGTATTATTTGCCAATCCGAGTTAAAAAACCGCAACCTTACACTTAATGAAATAAAACCATTTATAAAAAATTCTGCTAAACCTAAAAAACTCTTGTCTATAAAGGAAATTGTGAAGGTTGTTTGTGATTTTTACAGCATAGAAGAATCGTTTGTATATGAAAAAACAAGAAGGAAGGAGGTTTTAAAACCTAGACAAATAGCAATGTTTATCCTTCGTGAGGATTTTAATATCTCATATCCGTCTATAGGAGAGAAACTTGGTGGCCGTGATCACACCACAGTTATGCATTCTTGTGAGAAAATTAAAGTGGATATAAAAAATGATTTATCTCTTATGCAAGAGGTGGATCAAATAAGATCTATGTTTTAGTTTGTGTAATAGTTGTGGATAAATAAAAAAAAGGAATGTGTATAACTCTAAATAAATAATAACTAAAATGAAATGAAAAAATATTATAAACAGTTTAGAAATAATTATCCACAATGGTTTATTATTTTAATTAGAAATATAAGTAGTATTTCAAAAGAAATTAATAAGTTATCCACTTATCCACACACATAGTATTAATAATAAGTATTTATTTAATAATAACAAACAATCTAAAATGAACTTTATTTGTAATAGAGAAACAATTCAGAAATGTATAATGAGCTCAGAGAGGGTTACAGGTAAAAATTCATCATTACCAATCCTTAACTCTGTTCTTATAACAACAAATAAAAACTCTCTTACTATAAGGGCAACAAACCTAGAGGTTGGCGTGGAGTTTCATATCCCAGCAGAAATAAAAAAAGAAGGAAGTGTTGCGGTTTCAGGCTCTCTTTTTTCAAATATACTTTCTAATATCCCAGACGAAGAAACTATCACTGTTTCAGTAATAGATAATGTTTGTAAAATAATAACTAAAACAAAGAATATAACCGTAAAAGGGCTAATCCCAGATGATTTTCCAACAATACCAATTATTACAAACGGAGAAAATTTTACTATACAATCACAAAATTTTATACAAGGAGTTAAATCAGTGATTATGAGCGCTGCTATTTCTGATATAAAACCAGAAATAGCAAGTGTTTATATATACCAAAAAAATAAACAACTAGTCTTTGTTGCTACAGACTCGTTTAGGTTGGCAGAAAAAAAAATAGATTATATAGGAGAAAATATTTCACACGGGGTTATTATACCTGTGAAAAACATCATAGAGATAGTCAAAGTATTTGAAGATTTAAAAGAAAATATTTTATTCAAAATAACAAAGACACAAATTTCATGCACAAGTAAATCCGCGTATATTACTTCTAGGGTAGTTCAAGGTATTTACCCAGATTACGAGCAGATAATACCAAAAAACAACACTACTGAAGTATTAATTTTAAAACAAGATTTTATTAATACATTAAAATTATCAACAATTTTTTCTGATAAATTTAATAAAATCCAATTTATTATAAACCCTCAACAAAAAAAATGCTTAATAAGCACAAAAAACTCAGATATTGGAGAAACTGAATCAAACCTTACTGTCAATATGTCAGGAGAGCCAATAGAAATATCTCTTAACGGAAAACATATATTTGATTGCTTGAATGTAATATCAGAAGACAGTATTACTATCCAATTTAATGAATCAAATAAACCAGCTGTAATTCGTGGAGTTGGAGATAACTCATTTATATATCTCACAATGCCACTTACAAAATAAAAATGTTACAATTAAAACAACTGCTAGAAAGGTTCAAAAATCTATCAAATAGTGAAAAAGTAAAAAAACAAATAATTATAAATATATTAAACGAAAACAAACTGCCAATTAAAATAGAACAAATATCTATATCAAAAAACACTATTTTTATTAAAACTCAACCAATTATTAAAACAGAAATAATCCTTAGAAAAGAAAAGATACTAAAGGAAATAAAAGAGACCCATGGTCTAGAAGCAATAACTACTCTTCAATAAAAGCGGTATTTATTTCAAAATAAACCCATATTAAAGAGGTGTTCATTTCATCTACGCATCTAAAAGTGGTGGAGTATAATACCCTTGTATTAGCTCCTCGGCTCGGAAATAAGAAAGTAATCTTTCTTATTTTACTCACTCTTCGTCGCTAATAATTAATTGAGAGCTAAAAACTCCTTTATTAAAAACAGAATCATAAACAACTATATCAATTCTATTTTTATTAAATATAGAAGATATACTGCTAGGTATAAAAGAGAAAATAAAAGGATCAGTATTTTTTTTATCAACAAGTTCACCGTTTAAGTAAAACTCAACACTACTTACTGGGTATTTACTTTCAACAGAAATATTAAAACTAATATTCTCGTCTATTTTATAAGCACTATTGGAATCAACACCAGAGATGGAAATAACAGGGATAGAATCTGGCGTGCGACTTGTGTCGTATTCGGTTGGGATAGCGCTACGGTCACCCTCAACGAATCCTTGACTCAAAACCCACTCACGTACAGGTATTTCCCAAAGTAAGTACTGCGAGTCATTTTGAGGGTTAATAGGAGGTATACCACGAGGAGAGTTTTTATTTATCCAATGAAGGATAGTGTGGATATTTGGAACAACCAAGGTAATACGAGCCTCAATAGGTGTTAGTGGGGTAGCAAGTTTGCCAGAAGCTTGATCAATTATATATTTTTCCCCTCCCTGCCAAATACCTTGGAGTGGCGCAGGAAGAGTAGTCAGGTCCTCTTTTTCCGGAGCAATAAAACGCTCAGAGGGAGTTATTTTCATTGCCTCTTCCATAAATGCGTGCCACACAGGTGTTATAATAAACCCAGCAATGTTTTTATGTAGTGGAGAATTATCATTATTTCCAGCCCACATCCCAACAGAAATATGAGGTGTGTATCCAACCGTCCATACATCTCGAAAATCATTAGTAGTACCTGTTTTTACAGCAACATCCTTACCTGGGAAATATAAAGCTGAATTAGCGCCAAATTCAGGAGTCCTCGCCACATTATCAGATAGAATATTTGTAACACTGCGAGCAATTTCACTAGGGACAACTTGTTCGCTTCTTTGTTTAAACTCTTCAACAACCACGCCATCCTTGTCTTCAATACGAAGAATTTGTGTGGTTGGGTTACGCATCCCATCGTTTGCAAAGACACCGTAAGCTCCTGTTAAATCAAGAAGAGAAACTTCACCACCTCCAAGAACGAGAGTGAGGCCGTACAAATTTGCGTCCCCAAGACTTTCAATGCCCATACGGCGCGCCATGGTCAAGGAGTCCTTGATACCCGCTAGATAAAGGGTTTTTACAGCAGGAATGTTGAGTGACTGCGCGAGGGCGTCACGCATTGAAACAGGGCCACGATATTTACCATCATAGTTTTCTGGCATGTAGCAATCCTCGGGCTTTACTAAAGGAGAAAAGGGAAACCCTTTTGCGTCACAGTTCGTGCTAAAGTTTGTTTTTAAATCAAAAATAGTTGTTTCTGGCGTGTAACCTTTCATAAAAGCGGTAGCATAAACAAAAGGTTTAAAAGTAGAACCCGGTTGACGGTGAGCAAGAGTCACATTAAAATTACCCTCATTTTTTACATCAAAATAATCTCTTGATCCAACCATCGCGAGAACTTGTCCATTTTTTGGGTCTACCGCCACAAGAGCCATATTTTTGGCCTCAAAGTTTTTTTCAATATCAGGACCATAGCTACTTATCACAGACTCGGCTTTTTGCTGTAATTCATAGTTGAGTGTTGTGATAACTCTGTAACCATTTTCTCTAACAGCAAGGTCGCCATATTTATTAGCAAGATATTCTTTCACCCACTCCACAAAGTGAGGAGCGCGAATACCGCGAGGTTCTCGAGGCAAGAATTCCACCTTTTCCACAAGAGCTGTTTTGTATTCCTCATTTGTAATAAAACCAACCTCATACATACGACGCAAAACAAGGTTTTTTCTTTCTTCTAGTTTGTCACGATGGTTTCCGTACGGTGAATAATAGGTTGGAGCATTTGGAATAGCCGCAAGATACGCAGACTGCGCGAGGGTGAGGTCAATTGCCTTTTTCCCAAAAAAAGTCATGCTTGCTTCGCCAATACCATACATGCTCCCGCCATAAGGAATTTCGTTTAGATAAAGAGCGAGAATCTCGTCCTTTGAAAAAGCTTGCTCAAGCCTAAACGCAAGAATAATTTCCTTAAATTTTCTTGTTATAAGTTTTTCATCTGTTAAGAGAGTTTTTTTGACAACCTGCTGTGTGATAGTAGAACCACCTCCACGTGTGCCACCGTAAAGTATCGCGCGTGAAATACCGCGGACACTAATACCGCTGTGGTTATAAAACTCTGTGTCTTCAATCGCGATAGAGGCGTTTTTTGCCCAAGGTGAGATGTCTTCAAAAGGAACAACTGTCCTTTTTACTTCTTGATGAACATCATAAAGGAGAACCTCGCCAGTTCTGTCGTAAATCTTTGTGGATTGAGCAACCTTACGTTCGTGAAATTCCCCAAAATCTGGGAGCTTCATAAACGAAGCCCATAAGATGAGCGTGCCTATAAAAATAAAAAATCCACCCACGCCAAAAAGAAACACGTTTTTCCAGTGTCTCAAAAAACGGAGAAACTTATTTTTGGTGGAGCGAGTATTGCGCGCCATAGGATAGGAAAACTATACCACTAACAACTAGCAACTGACAACTAACGACTGGGAAATTCTTGTGGTAAAATAAAGATACGATGACTAACGACAAGAAGATAGAGGAAATATTAACCCGAGGGGTTGCGGAGGTGATTCATCCAGATGCTTTGCGCGCGAAACTTCTGTCTGGGAGAAAGCTCCGAATTAAATTTGGCATAGACCCCACAAGCCCAAATATCCATCTCGGACGTGCGACAGCAATATGGAAACTTCGCGACCTCCAAGACCTTGGGCACACAATTGTTTTTATAATTGGTGACTTTACGGGTGTTATTGGAGACACCTCGGACAAGGAAGCAGAGCGCCCAATGCTCGCGCGTGAAACGGTAGAGGAAAACCTTGCCACATATTTTGAACAAGCCGGGAAAATTCTTGATATGGAGAAGGTGGAGAAGCATCGTAATAACGAATGGCTTGAATCGCTTACGTACCGCGAGATTACCGAGCATGCGGAAGTTTTTTCTCTTTCAGATTTTATTTCTCGCGAAAATATAAAAGTTCGTCTTGATAAAGGGCTTCGCGTGTCACTGCGAGAACTATTATATCCGCTTATGCAGGGGTACGACAGTGTTGCTGTAAACGCGGATGTAGAAATTGGAGGAACAGATCAAAAATTTAATATGCTTGCAGGCAGGAGGCTTCAAGAACATTTCAAAAAAGAACCCCAGAGCATTTTAATGATGGATTTGATAGAAGGATTGGACGGACGCAAGATGAGTTCAAGCTGGGGGAACACTATCAACCTAGCTGACACCGCAAACGATATGCTTGGGAAAGTAATGAGTCTGCGAGACGAGCTAATTGTGAAGTATTTTATAAACGCAACGCGAGCGCCTATGAGCACGGCAGAAGAAGCGGAAGCATCACTTGGTCGCGGAGAAAACCCGCGCGATGCGAAGCTACAACTCGCGGAAGAAATTGTATCAATGTACCACGGAAAAGATGAGGCAGTTCGCGCGCGTGAAGCATTTCTTTCAACATTTCAAAAGAAAGAAATTCCTGAGGACATTGAGGAGATTAAAGGAGAAGGAAAACTTGGAGAACTTTTGAAATCAAATGAAATTGTTTCATCAATGACAGACTGGAGGAGGCTCGTTGATGAAGGTGCGGTAAAAAGATTAATAGAAGGAGATGATGAAGAAAAAATTACAGACGACACACTCCTCGCAACACCAGGTGTATATAAAATAGGGAAGAGAAGGTTTGTGAAAATAATTTAGCAAATTAAAAACTGCCCAGCCTGTCTAGACAGGCTGGGCAGTTTTTAATTTGCTAAATTATTATTCAATCTCACGAGTGCTGAACTCTACCTCAGTACCTTCTTCTAAAAGTTCGTCGTCATCGCCGAGATCAATACCGTCATCAGCAAAATCAACCTCGTCTCCAAGGTCAATCATTCCATCCTCAATTTCTTCTTCCTCTGACATATTTTTTTATTTAATATATTTAAATTAAGCGCCCGAAACCTGTATATCAACTCAGGTCTCCATAGTTGTAGCAAAAAGTTTTTTTCTATGCAACTATATTTTTATGTAATTGTGGATAACTTGTGGAAAGCATTTAGCGCCAACAAAAACCCTTGTTATATATGAGTATTTTGCGACCGATAATGAGCAAAATGAGTAAGCCCGATGGCTATTGCGTCCATTTCATCATCTTGCTTTATTACTTCCGCGCCAGAAACGAGCTTTTTAACCATAGAAATTACCTGAGTTTTAGTCGCTTTTCCGTAGCCAGTCACCGCGACTTTGATCTGAAGTGGAGTATATTCGTAAATTTCAAGCCCTAAAATGCGAGCCTGGTAGAGAATAGCTCCACGCACCTCGGCAACGCGCATCGCAGTCTTTTGGTTTGTTTCCATAAATAGATTTTCAATAGCGAGAGCTTCAGGCTTGTACTCGTCTATAATACGCGCCACCTCGCGTCCGATAAGCTCCAATCTGTCTACAAATGGAAGCTCGGCCTTTGTTTTAAAACATTCAGAAAAAACAAGTTCTTCTTTTTTCGTTTTGTCGAGAACAGCAATCCCAAGCCGTTCATACCCAGGGTCAATAGCAATAATCCGCATAATTCAGTGTACCATTTCCATGAACAGCCTCTCAAATAGCCATTCCTTAACCATAACATTAGAA
>DMXP01000001.1:0-1688 GCA_003483855.1 Candidatus Yonathbacteria bacterium | reverse complement strand
TTCTAATGTTATGGTTAAGGAATTAAGAAAGTTTAAAGTGTTTTCTCAATTCAAGAGCATTGTCAATATCACTAGCAACGATAAAGCGTACATATTTTCTAACCTCATAAAATTCTATAATATATTCAATTTCCTTTGCGCAAGGATACGGATGCACGAAAACTGATTTTTGGAATTCATAAAATCCCATTGACTTAAAATGCATACGGAGGGAGTCTCGTACTTTTTTGAGAGGTTCTGGTACATCAAACATCACAATGCGCCATTTGCCGTCCCATCGATCTGGCCTCCTAACCCCCATGTTTTCAATATCGTATGAAAGAGCAACCCGCCTTCCTTCCCTGGATAGCACGAGAGTGAGGGTGCCGTCACGATTGTCCTTTGTTTCAACAAGATTTGATTTATAAAGGGAGTTAATTGAGCGCTCAAGAGAACCTTTATTAATGTCGTTGAACTCCTTGATTGTTGCTTTTATTATACGGAAATACTGGTTCGGGTTTCGTGTAAAGCCCAAAGTAAGACCAGCAAAAAGTAGCGTTATTGTTTTTCTCTGCAGGGCGCTCATTCGTGGTTTCTTCCGCACATCCTTTTGCTTTGAGGTAAGAGACATAAGCTAAATATACACGCTTTTTCTAATCGTAACAATAGAACGCTATCGCGTTCTATTGTTACGATTGGGGTGGGGGGAGAAAAAAGAGTATTTATTGCGTAATTATTATTCCGCGTTCGTGTACACTTCCTGCACGTCGTCGTGGTCGTCAAGCTCCTCAAGTAAAGATGACAGAGATTCGCCGTCATCGCCCGAAAGAGGGACGGTTGTTTGGGGCTCGTATCCTTCGGCCGCCTTGCTAAAAGCCCATATTGCCGCGCCTTGTCCCGCGAGTGCGAGCCCACGTTTTGAGAGTAGGTGTTTAATCTCCGCGACAGTTCGGTTTTTGTTGTCTGTAAGACCATCAATAAGTATCGCGCATCCACCAGGGCCATATGCTTCGTAAAGCACCGCTTCCATATTGCCTGCGTCCCCGCCAGCGCCTTTTTTAACCGCGCGTTCAATAAGCTCATTTTGCATATTCTCTTTCTTCGCGCGCTCAATCACGGCGCGCAAACCAGGTGAAGTGAGGTTTCCCGCCGCTTTTTTTGACTCCAAAGCAATAAGCTTTGAGAATTTTCCAAAAATCTTGCTTCTCTTGCCATCAGTAACAGCCTTTTTATTCTTTATTTGCGACCATTTGTTATGTCCAGACATAATATTATTTTGAAAGCATATCAGAAAAGTAAATATTTTCCCAAACCCAAATCCCAGCAATTATCCGCTATCGCGGATAATTGCTGGGATTTGGGTTTGGAGCATATAATAAAGTTAGCTCCACACGCCTACTTTGTAGCGGCCCTCTTTAAAAAAGGGCGGGGCTTTTTAAAGTTATCCCCACCACTTCCCAGAAACCTCTTGCGGGGGGGCAACATAAAGGTAAACTGTAAAAGACAGAAATAAATAAAGTTAATAATTTTAAAAATAATATGGAACCACAATCACAGCCCCTCGTGTGCCCATCACATGCTACGCAGTATTTTGGAATACTAGTCATCGGAATTCTCATTGGCGCTGGATTAACGTTTGTGTATGTTAAGCAGGGTGGCGCGCCTAGCGGGGCAGAGAACACCTATCAAGAAGGCTTCAACGCTGCAAA
>DMXP01000007.1:4519-14855 GCA_003483855.1 Candidatus Yonathbacteria bacterium | reverse complement strand
CAGGCCAATCCCAAAGCGATAAATCTTTACCCTTGCGGGACCATCAAGTATTAGCCTACCTTTCGGTAGGTTATTCCTGACTCTGGGGTTTGTACCTATGTATTACTACCTCGTTCGCAACTCCGAGCACCACTTCAGCTCCAATTGCTTCTCATTAAAATAGATCATTAAAACCTGAACTTTAAACTGAGAAAATTAGAAACAAAGTGGTGCTCGGCGTTCTACTTGCATGCCTTATCCACGCCGCCAGCGTTCATCCTGAGCTAGGATCAAACTCTCTTAAAAAGAGCGTTTAATTAACTCTCAAGAACGGAACAAAAGAAAAAATACTCTTGTTCCAAATTCCATTGGAAATTATTACTCACAAATTTATTCAACTGCTAAGTTTGAACAAATCTTTTTTACTTGGACTTGCAATCCAATTTGTGAGATTGTTGCGACCTGAAAAGTCGAAACAATCTCGTAGATGTTTACATTATGTAATTGTCAAAGTTCGTCATTGTTTCCAGGGCATTTTGCCTGAAAACAAAAGCGCCTCTTCTATAAGCGCTCTGGCAGTATATACTTACGCCCAAAGGAAGTCAAGGGGATATTCAGCCTTTATTTTTATGGGTAAAATTACGAAAAATGCTGTTATTGAAGGCTATTTTTTACTAATTTTTGGCATTTTATTCAAAATAAATATATAATTCATAAATGAACGAAAATCTAAACAACCAGACAATCAAACAGGAGCATAATCACATCCCGAAGAAGGAAATACGGAAGGAACCACAATTTGAAAATTACACTCAAAAAACAGGGTATTTTTTTGAAATTGATGAACAAATCGATAACAAAAAAAGAGAGCTGGAAACCGTTGCACACCAAAGCATGGAAAACCCAACAGCATCAAAAGATGCTTACACAAAACTTATGGGTATGGTTAAGTCCGAAATTGAGGAGTTGGAGCTCAAAAAAGAAAGGATGATGCATTCTCAAAAAACAATCCACTAAATGATGACCAGAATAATTGAACAAAAAAACGGGATTAATCCCGTTTTTTTCTGTTGCTCTGAAGACTTATCCCCTATTCTGCATTTTCTCAAGCACTACGAGGAGTGGGCTGGCGATGAACACTGACCCCAGTACCATATGGAGTTAAAAACTATGTGATAATTTCTTTTGCCAGAGCAAATCAGAATACGACCCTGCAATGGTTTTGTATTCACTTATAGAAAGCTTTTGCTTAATTTCTTCGTGCTCCTCGTGATACTCTTTATCACAAAGGGGGTCCTTGCACACCGTTTCTAGCTCCACAAAATTTCCAAGCCCGTTAGTGGAATCTATATGAATTCTCGTATTTTTGTAAACATACAAATCACGGTGTTTTACGACCCTTACTTTAACCCCAAAAACAAAACTTAGTATACCATTTGCAAGAAAAAAACTGCGTGAAGTAAGCGGTAAACGATAATAAATAGATTCTCTTGATCCATCTTTCATTTTTCTAAAATAAACAATTAACTCACTCATTGTTTTCTCTTCACGAATTTTGATTTTCGTTTCACCTAATAAAAAGTACGTATCTACTTGCTCTAATGTGTCTTTATGTGTACTAAAAACTAAATGATTCTTTATGTCATCAAAATTCCCGACTTCAACTTTTATTTCTAGGTTTTTCATGCTACTTTTTTCTTAAATACTCAACAGCATCAGCAGCACCGTCAAGAAAATTACACCACATAATTTACAAAACAATGGTGGCTGTCCCCATTGCCCACAGTCCCCACATTGCGCGCCATTGCGCGGGACCCCAGTACCATATCCTCGCAAGGCTCGGCTAGCTACGGGGCGCGAAGTGATTGTATTACCCTCGCTTTGCGCTATAGCGTTCCAATACAACCAAGAGTGGTGACGCTACGAACACTGACGAGTAGGTACCGAATGCGATACCAAGCCAGAGGATGAGCGAGAAGTCTTTTGTGGAGGCGGGACCGAAGAAGTACAGTGTGCCGAGGACGAGCATTGTTGTTACTGAAGTGTTGATGGAGCGTGTGAATGTTTGGCGAAGTGAAGTACCGACAGTTGTTGCAAAGTCATTGGAAATTTTTAGTTTCAAATTCTCACGGATGCGATCAAACACAACAATAGTGTCGTGTACAGAAAGACCCATAATAGCGAGAAGGGCAATCACGAAAAGTGAGTCTACTTCTTTGCCAAGCCATACAAACACGCCTGCTGGAATAATAATGTCGTGAAGAAGTGTTGCAGTTGTAATCATGCCGTACTTCCATGATGGGATTGGTTCTGACACATGGCGAAATGCGTACGCGATAAATAAAACGATGCCGAGGATAACGAGAGCAATAGCGTACCAAGCCTTTGTGCGGAGCTCTGCGCCAATGGTAGGTCCGATTGAACTAAACTTTTTCTCCTCCATTGTGAATCCACCGAATGCAATAGTACTCGTGAGTTTTTGGCGATCCTCTTCTGAAATGGCGCGTGTCTTTACGATAACATCATTCTCTCCTGCCATTTGAATACGTGATCCTTCAAAACCAGCCTCGTTAAGAGCCTTTGTGAGGGTCTCAATGTCAGGTCTTTGTTTATCGCCTGCCTGCGCTGAAGCTCCGACTGGCAAGTACGATACTTCAATGATGGAACCGCCCTTGAAGTCTATTCCTGCGTTGAAGCCCTTTGTTATCATCGCGTAGAAAGAGATTGCAATCGCAATGATTGAAATTGAAAAGAAAATTTTACGGTAGGTAACAATAAACATATTAGTTATTTTAATTTGATAAAACCACTTCCGAATAAAGCTCTTACAAATGACCCATGTCCGCTGAACGGCAACGCAAAGAGAAATGTGCGCGAGATAGAGATTGCGGTGATCATTGAAACAACAACACCGAGCCCAAACGTGAGAGCAAACCCTTTGATCAAACTTGTGCCAAACCAGAACAAAATTACTGCTGTGATTATACTTGAAATGTTTGAATCACGAATAGATGTCCACGCGCGAGCAAATCCTTCGCGAATAGCCTCGTGAACACCATGTCCCTTGCGAAGCTCCTCTTTCGTTCTTTCAAAAATGAGGATGTTTGCATCAACTGCCATACCCATGGAGAGAATGAAGCCTGCAATACCAGCCGCGGTAAGAGTAACACCAAAGAATTTAAATAGTGTGAGCATAATGACTACATAGATCGCGAGCGCCACAACTGACACCAACCCAGGGAGGCGGTACCAAAGAATTAAAAATACCGCAACAATCACAAGTCCCCACACACCTGCCCATATACCTGCAGTTAAAGCCTGCGCTCCAAGAGGCGCAGAGATTGTTTGCGTAGAAAGTAGCTCAAGCTTATCTACTGGAAGAGCTCCAGAGTTTAGGCGACCAACGAGAGTTTTTGCTTCAAGAGCGGTGAAGTTGCCGGTAATTTGCGCTTTCCCACCGAGGATTGCCTCGCGCACAACTGGCGCCGAGATTGGTTGCGGGTTCCCTATTTCACGGTCAAGGTATATAGCAATAGTTTTGCCAACATTATCCTTGGTCAACTGCGCAAAAAGATCAGAACCTTGTTTGTTGAAAACGATAGACACAATAGGCTCGCGTGTTGTTTGATCAAACTCAAGCACAGCGCGTTCTAGGAAACGACCATTGAGCTCTGTGGGCTTGTACGGACCGGCGAGGACAACTGCTGGAATGTTAAGTGGCTTCCCTGCCTCTTGGTCTGCCTGAAGTTTCTCTATCGCTTTGTTGTACGCGTCAATTTCTCCTTTTGAACGCTCGGTCATAAACTCAAGCTTTGGTGTCTGGCCAATCATATCAACAGCCATTTTCACATCAGTCAGGCCGGGTAGCTCCACGATGAGACGCTCCTCTACTGGGCCTGTAATCCCACCTTTTTCTTCTATTTGAACAATCGGCTCTGAAACGCCGAATGTGTTTACGCGACGCTCAATAACATCACGGAGCGAATCCATCGCGTTTTTCACCTCACCAGGCTTTACCGATGTTACATCCGCCTGATAAACGAGTTGGACTCCGCCCGAAAGGTCAAGGCCGAGCTTGAATGGAAACTTTTTTGCGGTTGCCTGAAAACTGACAGTTTTGCCCTCGTGTAACTTTGGCTCAGAAGCGTAAATAAAATACCCAATTCCTGCGCCGATAATTAACAGAAGTAACGCCCAGATTCTTGTTTTCCACATAATGGGTTCATTCTACGGATTTTGAGGACTTTTGCAAGAGATGGTATTTGCAATGACATTAGTCCACTTTTGTTTTTACTTTTCGCTCAAGGTCACTAAAACGGATTAGGTGTTTATCAAATTCTGAATCACCAGATTCACGTCTTGGACGCAGACACGAGGAAATACTGCGGTCGCCGAGACTCAAAACATTATTGTTGGTGGTTGCGATACTTTCATCAAGGCCCTCAAACCTTTCATTAACCACCTCAAATTTTTTATTAACCTCGCTCTGAAATTCCTCTATTTCATTATGCACACTCTCAAATCCACGAGCGACCATAATAGCCAAATCGTCAATTGTTACTTTTTTATTTTTTGTAGGTGCTTTTTTCATCTTATTTAGTATATCAAAATTAAAAAGCTAAACAAATATTTTTACAGATTACACCACACAATTACTGAAACAATGGGCCCAAGGCACAAATCTGCTGATTCGTGGCTGTCCCCATTTCCCCTCCTTTCCCTCCTGTAATTATTCCTTAATGCACAATTTGCTAGTCTTCTCTATAGTCTGCCCATTTACATCAGTGCCACAGGAGTGAGATAGTGGAAATCCTACCGACAACCGCCACCCTGAGACACACGAGAGAATAGCCTTTTCCCCGCTCGGATTATAGACGCCACAAACACTATAGCCAGCTGGGAGTCCAGCCACACCACAAGTTGCAGCTGGGGAAATCACGTCAGTAACCCACCCTGTACTCCAACAAATGCCGTTAGCATTAGTACATCTATTGCGACATTCGCCGCCATACGTCCCCGGTGTGGCCCCTTGATTCCCCACTGCTGCCGTCACCCACGTTGCATTCCCACTCGCATCACTCGTTAGAACTTTTCCAGCTCCAGCGCCTGCTGTGAACTGTAGCCCAGTTGCCTTAATTGTCCCAGCAACATCAAGCTTCGTCCCCGGCGTTGGTGTCCCAATCCCGACATTTCCATAACGAACGATGAGGCCGTTGGTAAATGGTGTGGCGCTATCGTTGAGCACAAGATTCCCTGCTTTGTATTGCGTCGTGTTCCCTGTGTTAATCGGCGCTGAAACATTGCCTCCCGGTGGAGCTACATTAGGCGCTGTCCACGCGTAGACATATGAAAGACCGAACGAGAATACTATGGCGAGTGCAACGACTTTTAACTGTTGAAATATCTTGTGCATAATGATAATTATTTATTGGATGGTAATTCGCTCTTCTATTGATGCTTTTTCCTCTTCAGTGAGTGGTGAGTAGCCTGCTGTGCTATTTACTTTTTGTTCTATTGAGGTTTTTTCTTTTTTTGAAAGAGTGGGTGTCGTGCTGGATGATTGAACGCGCGCTTCAATGAGTTTCTTTTCTTCATCGGAGAGTGGGCGTGGTATCTCGCGTGGAACAACAACTACTGCTGGTTCTGGTTCTGGCGTCTGTGGTGGGGTATCTTTTTGCATAAAAAGATACCCCAAAGCCACAACCACTGCAACCAAAACAACAAGCGCGATTATTAAAAATTTTTTCTTGCTAGAAACTGGTGTTGCGATTTCTGGTTCCACGATTTAAGTGTACCTTTATGTTGCCCCCCCCCGCAAGAGGTTTCTGGGAAGTGGTGGGGATAACTTTAAAAAGCCCCGCCCTTTTTTAAAGAGGGCCGCTACAAAGTAGGCGTGTGGAGCTAACTTTATTATATGCTCCAAACCCAAATCCCAGCAATTATCCGCGATAGCGGATAATTGCTGGGTCCATATTTCCCATAGGCAATTCCTATGTATTACTTACCAATCTTTTCGGTCATTGAAACAATTAACTTGTGGAGCGTGGTGCCTATCGCGTAGCCGAGGAAAAGCCCACCTAAAATGTCTACCGGCCAGTGTATACCTGCGGAAACTCGCGCGAACCCGATGAGTACGGCAGAAATACCAAAGAAGACTGCTAGACGCTTGTGATAAAACCAAAGCGATGAAGCAAGCGCCATAAAAAATGTCGCGTGGCCGGATGGGAATGCGTATCCACTCTCCGAAACAAGCGGAGTTATTGCCGGACTCACATCAAACGGGCGTAGAGTATGAAAAACGTCTTTAAAAAAATGCGCGATGAACCATGCGCTGACTGCGGTAACGCTCACCACAACCAAATCCGTAACTCCTTTTTTGAAATTATCTTTGTGCTTAAAAAGATATACAAACAACACTGCGAGGATTATTAGTCCGTACCACTCAGCTGTAAAACTAATCACAAAATCAAGCCATTGGCTCCTGTGCGCGAAACTGTAAAGATAATTGAATGTTGCTTCGTTCATAGGTTTAGGAAGTCCAGGACTTCCTAGAATTACTTAAGTGCGTCTGCTTCATATCGTCCAGCAGTTTTCACAAATGCTTCGCCGGATTCATATTTGTATTTGAACCCATATTGCTTTGTGATTTTTGAGCCATCCACCGCTATCGGATACGAATACCCTTTCCAGCTACCTTTTGAAGTGGGAATGCGTCCGCGCGTTATGTGCCAGAACCAAAAGAAAGCGAGACGCGCCATCCACGGCTGTATAGGAAGCATCTTCTTACCTACTGCTTTTGCCATATCTGGGCCGAGCACTGCGGGACCGGGAGGAGCGGCATTAAATACTTCATAATCGCCCTTGAGATTGTTGAACGAGAAAAGCCCCACCATATCGGTTATGTCGTCCTCGTGTGTGTATTGGCGAAGCCATTTTGGAGTGACTGGCACCCACGAAACCATGAGCGACACCATGTCATACACAAAAGATTTCTGCCCTTTGAGCGAACCCGAAAGCGCAGACTGAAGCCCGAAGCGAATGCGCGCGTAGCGACCGCGAGGGCCAGTGATGGCTGCGGGGCGAATAATAAACACCTGTGTTTCTACGCGCGCTTTCTCCTTCAACTCCTTAAATGTCTTTTCTAGGTTTTCCTCAACTATGCGTTTCTCCTCGGCGTACAAGTAGTCGGTCTTTCTAAATGGCTCTGCCTCCGTGAAGAAGTGGTCAATCGTGTTTTCAGGATACGAGCCATATGAGGCGACGGTGGAAAAATAAATGAGTTTCTTAACACTGGGCAATGAAAATGCGAAATTAAAAATTGCTTGTGAGCCATCTACATTCCACTTCCACTGCTTCTCTTTGTCTCCATACATTTCGCGAATCTGCCACGCGGTATGCACTACGATGTCTGGTTTTTTTGCGCGCACTTTTTCTTGCCACGTGCCGTCGGAAGTGTTGGCGCGAATGTAAGTTATTTTTGGATTGGTAAGAAAAATTTCTGGCTCTGCTTCCTTGTCCAAGCAAATAATCTCCTTCACATCTGGGCGCTTTGAAAACTGCTCCGCGAGCATCGCGCCTACGTACCCCGCCCCACCGGTGATAAAAAGTACGAGTCCTGTTTTTGTGTCTGTATTCATATTTGCTCTACTATATCATAAAATATCCAAGAGCAACTCTAATATTCAACCATGACTTGAACCCCCTCCTCGGAGAGAGCCCTGTCCTTCTTCGGTGCCTTGCGCAAGGGCGACGGCCCGAGCAGAGCAATTTTTCAGCAGAAAAATATGCGTGCCCCGAAGAAGGACAGGGCGAGCGGTTTTTATTTCCCCGTTCGCGAAAGAAGTGTTTTCATCGTCTTGAGCGCGATAGTGAGATCAAGGATGAATGAGCGGTTTTTTAGATAGTACAAATCGTATGCTAGACGCTCTCGTGTTTCCTCTAGCGAATGTGGTGCGATGTCTTGTTTAATCTGTGCCCAACCGGAAAGCCCTGGTTTTATTAGGTTCCTCACTGTGTAGTACGGGAGCTCGTCTGCCAGCTTTTTTCCCATCGCAACGATATCTGGGCGTGGCCCGATGAGCGAGAGGTCTCCGCGAATAATATTCCAAAGTTGGGGGAGTTCGTCTATGCGACTCTTGCGCAAAAATTTGCCGACACGTGTGATGCGGTCGTCACCTTCTGTTACCCACTTCCCCGCGTCGCTCCCACGCATACTGCGGAATTTCCATAGCTTGATGATGCGATTGCCCGCGCCGATACGCTCCTGTGTTATGAAAACATGGCCCCCATCCTCCAGCTTGATCGCGACAAACACAAATGGGTAAAAAACGAGGGACACAATGCCGAGCACGCTCGCTATCGCCACATCCATCATTCTTTTTAACGTATCGTACATCGTATGTGGAGAAAATGAAATATTTTCCAAGAACCAATTGTAGCCCACGAGCGAAAGTGGAACTCTGTCAAAAACTTCTTCATACACTTTGTACATATCCAAAAAACGCACGTTTGAAAAAATAAGGTTGTAAAGCGACGGCAAAATCGCGTCTGCTTTTTCGTGCTTTAGGTCAATGACAACTGAAGTAACTCCTTCGCTGTATATTTTTTCCACCACTTCTTCTTGAAAAGCGATACCGTCCAGCTGGTTTAGGTTTACCGATGAAACAAACTTTAGATTGTAACGCTCATTGCCATTCATTTCTTCTTTAAGTTCTTGCATTTCATCTCCAGCGCCGATGAGGATTGCATTTTCACGATTACGAAAACCAAAACGAGGAACGATAGACACGCGCCAAATAACGATGAGAAGAAATGAGACGACGAGGTAAACCACAAGAACTATTTTCGGTGTGATACCAAAGGACGGGAGAAGATAAAAGAAAACGACAGCGAGAAGTGAGTTCGCAACTTGAGTGTTTAGAATGAGCGATGGAAGTTTGCCTTTAAAAACGAGTGTGTGCTTTTCATACAGCCCTGCTACAAAAAACACAAATATCCATAATATGAAAAGGAACGAAAATGGCGCCCAGTGTTGAGCTAAAAGGTCTGCGGATGGGACAGCCCCATAGCGAAGCGCGAGAGCGACCCAAAGCGCTATAGAAAACGCCATTAAGTCCCCCGCAAATAGTATGATGGGCTCGCGACGATTTAGGATTTTCATTCCTTACAATCCTAGCACAAAGAGGCCCCGCCCTCAACAAAAAAGAGGCAAAAAAGCCCCGTTTATTGAATTTTATGTCCAAGACACGAATCAGCTGATTCGAGGGCGGGGCTTTTTTACACAGTAAAGATGCTATAATTACAATTCATGAAAAAGAAAATATTATTTGTCATTACCAAGTCCAACTTCGGCGGGGCGCAAAAGTATGTTTTTGATCTTGCGACTGGTCTTCCTAAAGATCAATTTGATGTCGCGGTTGCCCTTGGCGGGTCAGGGATTCTCATTCAAAAACTTCACGCTGAGAATATTCGCGTCCTCCCTATTTTTTCTCTAGCGCGTGATGTAAACCCGTGGAGCGACATCACAGCTTTTTTTGAGTTGTGGAAGATTTTTCGCGAGGAGAAGCCGGATGTTGTGCATTTGAACAGCGCGAAAGCTGGAGGCGTGGGCGCTCTCGTCGCTCGCCTAGCAGGTGTGCAGAAAATAATTTTCACAGCGCACGGTTGGGCGTTTAACGAAGAGCGTCCTATGTGGCAAAAACTAATTATTAAATTTTTCTCATGGATTACGGTGATTCTCTCGCACGAAACTATTGCTGTGTCTAATGCGGTTAGAAATAACACATCTGGATGGCCATTTGTAGTTGGCAAAATCTCGGTGATTAAAAATGGAATAAACGAGCCGAATTTTCTTTCGAGCAGTGAGGCACGGCTCCATCTATTTGCAAAAGCAAATACCCATGTCCCCGAAAATGCGTTCATCGTTGGCACAATCGCTGAACTCCACAAAAGCAAGGGTTTAACTTACGCAATTGAGGCATTTGCAAAGCTCATACCAGAAAACCCAAACCTTTATTATTTTATTATTGGCGGAGGTGAAGAAAAAGAGCGACTGGAGGCACTTGTGGGGCTCCACAATCTCCATGGACGCGTGTTTTTGCTTGGGTTCGTTGATGATGCATCGCGATATTTGCGAGCTTTTGACATCTTTCTTTTGCCATCAATCACAGAAGGCCTTGCTCTTGTTCTACTAGAGGCGGGTCTTGCTGGGCTTCCTGTGGTCGCTTCAAGTGTTGGTGGCATCCCAGAGGTTATTGAGGAGGAAAAAACAGGGCTTCTTGTGCCTGCGCGGGATTCAGAGGTAATTACGCAGGCAATTCAAAAGCTTATTGCATACTACCCGCTCGCGAAGCGTTTC
>DMXP01000007.1:0-4347 GCA_003483855.1 Candidatus Yonathbacteria bacterium | reverse complement strand
GAAACGCTTCGCGAGCGGGTAGTCACCGACTTTTCGTTAAACCGAGCACTCTCGGAAACAAAAACCCTTTACACGAATAACTAGGGTGCTATACTTAAATCCATGCAAGACATAGAATTTGAAGAAGACATTTATAAATCAACGAAAATGGAGACAACGGCAACCCCGTCGCTTATGAAAAGTATTTTGTTTAAACTTGGAGTAAAAGATGTCGTAATAGTAAATTACATCCTTCTTGGCGTAGCTGTATTTTTCTTTGGGGTCGCTATTTTTTTATACGCAGATGTGTTAGGGAGTAAGGCTGATGTGATATTAACGTCGCATCTACAGTAATAAAAATATGAACTATTTGCACAAAAAATCACGCTCTGGATTCACTTTAATAGAACTACTTGTTGTTATTGCAATTGTTGGAGTACTCTCAGGTATCGTACTCCAAAGTTTGCAGTCAGCACGGTATAAATCCCAAAATGCGACACGCCTTTCTGATATCAACCAAATTGACAATGCGTTGCAACTCTACCTAACAAAGACAAATGCTTCTTTACCGAGCACAGCCGGTTCGTGGCGATGTGTCGGTCTTACTACTGGGACGTGCTGGATAGCAGGATACCTACCTGCGACGACCTTAAACACAGCGCTTGCAGGAAATATCTCTAAAATCCCAAAAGATCCTGCAATAGCAACAGGAAATGGTAATTACTACCTTTATAATTCCGCGTATGCTGGGACATCAGGAACTGGTTCTTATATTGATTACTTTGTCAACAAGATAGGTTCACGTCCTTGCGGACGTGGATACGCAGTTGGCACTGGTGGAAACCCTACCTTCCAAGAATGTTTACTGTTTCTCGGTAAAAACTAAACCCCCAAGAACTCATTGGAAAGAGCGCTTCGGTGAGTGGTCCGAGCGCTTTTTTTCATACTTACCAAAAGACCAAGCGCGACGAATTCAATGAGAAGATGTGACCCACCAAAGCTCATAAAAGGAAGGGTTACGCCGGTAACTGGCAAAAGGCCTATAGTCATTCCTATATTCACAACAAAGTGCGAAATAAAAAACACTGCCACTCCAGCGCCGTAAAGCATCTCAAAATTTGTCGTTCCGACAAGAGCAATCATCAAAATACGACCTATAATTACAGCAAAAAGTCCAAACAATATTAGCACACCTACGAATCCCCATTCCTCGGCAAATGCCGAGAATATAAAGTCTGTTTGGTATTCTGGAAGAAATCGCAGGCGTGACTGCGTGCCATACCCTACACCCTTTCCCGTAATCTGCCCTGAACCGACAGCAATGGTTGATTGATATGCATTGTATCCCGACCCGCGAATATCAGACATAGGATGTATAAATGTCATTATGCGCGCCTTTTGATACGGTTTAAAAACCTCAACCCAAAGCACTCCGAAAGCAACTACTCCAACAAGAAAGACAAACGCCAGGTGTTTTTTTGAAACCCCAGATACTAGAATCATCCCTAACCAAATAAGGAAAATTATCATCGCGGAACCAAAGTCAGGCTGAAGCAAAACCAGAAAAAAAGGAATAAGCGCGTACGCTCCTGAAACAATGATGTGTCTAAAATGCGCTATTTCCACATGGCGACGGGAGAAATATTTAGCGAGTATTAAAATCAAAAGAAGTTTCATCGCGTCTGCTGGCTGGAAAGCAAAAAGCCCAATCTTGAACCAACTTTGCGCGCCTTTTGCAGTATGCCCAATGCTAAAAAGTATGAGGAGTGATGCGCTTACGATAATAAATAGAGCAACTAAGACATTGGTGCGCTTGAGCATATCGGTATCGACTTGCGTGGCGATAAAAAACGCAACAATTGCAACAGTAAAAGAAATGAGTTGTTTTTCAAAAAATAGGTTTTCGCCAATGAACGCGTTCATAGTTAAAAGCCCAAAAAATACAATGGCAAAGCAAGCCAAAAGAAGGACCCAATCAATGGATGCTTTCCGGGAAAAAACTTCGCGTATCAGACTAAAAACTTGCATGTTAATTAATTTTTTATGTAACCTTGAACTACGGGACACTTATCCTACGTCATTGCGAGTATGTAACCATACGAAGCAATCCAGAGTTTGGCACCCATATTTTCATGGATTGCTTCGCTTTGCTCGCAATGACTATACAGGAAATAAGCAGTTTTGTAATTCAAGGTATGTAACACAATACAGCATGGTAGACACTCTATAGGCGACCTTTACTCCTTAAAAACCGCCTGTGGCGTAACTATAATTTCCGTGATAAAGTTCTCTGGTTTGCACACTGTTTCAGAAATTTTTTTATAAACATTCTGCAAACTGTCCGCAGTTGGCGCATTAAAATACTGTGTTGGGCTTGATGAAATACGGTCACGCAGGAAAGCTTCATTTATACCATTTCCAAGACCTATAGCGTAGACTTGTACGCCATTCGCCTTGGCCTCTTCTGCGGCTTTCACTGCGTAGTCTTCCGAGTAGGATTTATTATTAGGGTTTGATTGGTCAAGCGGACGATTTGATATTCCGTCTGTAAGAGCCACGATAACCTGTTTTGCGTCCTTTGTATGATTTGCGCCTTTAAGCTCGCTAATCGCAGCAATTAAGGCGTCCCCTAGGTTTGTGTACTGAAGCGACCCCTTTTCAATTTCAATCCTTGCGGTAGCTTTTTTTACCGCATCGTGGTTTGTAGAAAGCTCGTGATCGATTGGTGTTGTCGCAGTACCAGCAAATGACACGATTCCGACCTTATCAACTATGTCAGCAAAGTTAATGTAGGTATTCGCGGCATTTTTTGCTGTAGTAAGCGGTTCTGGCGGAATCTTGCCACCTATGTCCATACTTCCTGAACGGTCAAACACTAGAATTGTGTCAACGGGGGACGTACACATTCCCCCTTGTGGATGCTTGGTAAATCGCTTATGCCATACGAAAAAAATATCCTGCTCACCTCCTTTGGGTATGCGATTAACATATGTTTTAGATATTGCAATAGGGTTGCGAAGTGGGTCGTAAATAATTGCGCCAAGTGTTAGCTTTGAGACTTCGCTTACTTGGTCAGTATTTACGAGTACAGCGTTGAAACGAGGTTCAGTATCAACATTTTTGAGATTTTGATTTTTTGTTACCACTGGTGATGGAACTTGGCTTGCCCTTGTCCACCTCATAAGATCGCCTGAGTCAAAAGATACTTCTGTGCGATCTGGTGTGCCAGAAAAAATTACCCCAGTTTCAAATATTAAATGGGCGGATAGCGGGATAAGGTCTATATTTCCCTTCTTTTCAGCAATGATTACTTCATTGCTATCAAAAACTCGGGCTGTGTAGTGAGCATTTTTTATTCCAGCATTTGGATTAATGTTTTCCACATATGCGCCTATGTCGTACCCTCCGTTGATAGAAAAAGTTTTTGCCCATACTATACGAGGAGCTTTTACATCCACGGCGCACACGAGCGCGCACCCACCCCCGCAATCAACGCCAGTTTCCTCACCGTTTTGTTTTGCGTCAAAGCATGTTGGCGCCTTATAAAAAAGCAGGTATGCTGGATATGATACAAGTAAAATAATAATAACCGTAAAACCGACTGCATATAAAATCTTTCGCTTTTGAGACCAGTCCATACAGAACATAATACCACGTAGCAACATAAAAAGAGAAAAAAAAGCTCCGGCCTTTTTAAAAAGGCCGGAGCTTTTTTTTCTCTTTTTCCCCCGATTGAATCCTTAGTTCTGGCGGCAAGCTACTTTCCCCTTGCGAGTATCATCGCCGCAACTGCGCTTAACTTCTGAGTTCGGAATGAGATCAGGTGTGACCACAGCGCCAAACCACCAGAACTAAATATTCAATCGTATATTTTTTTGTACATTCATATTTCCTTGCGGAAATAGTTTGGGGCGAGTGGACTTGAACCACCGTCTATCTCGTCTTGTAGACGAAAGACTGCCCTAACGCACGCCCCCATTTATCTTGGACGTACAAAAACATTTTGGTAAAAATAAATTCTGAACCGAGCACCATTGCTAGTGCTTGGTGAACAAATAATGATTGTGATTTTCAAATTCCCACCAGGAATCGGCGTATTAGTACTCCTCTGCTGAAACGATTACTCGTCTTACACATAGAGCCTATCAACGTGATCATCTCTCACGGGCCTCAAACGAATTCTGATCTTGGGGTTGGCTTCCCTCTTAGATGCTTTCAGAGGTTATCCATTCCCGACATAGCTACGCTGCGGTGCCCTTGGCAGGACAGCAGCCACACCAGAGGTCAGTTCACTCCGGTCCTCTCGTACTAGGAGCAAATCCCCTCAAAATTCAACGCCTGCAGAAGATAGGAGACCAACCTGTCTCA
>DMXP01000005.1:197617-198847 GCA_003483855.1 Candidatus Yonathbacteria bacterium | reverse complement strand
CCGGGAGGCAATGTTTTGGCGCCTATAAATACGGGCTCAACCGCGCAGACAAAGGCGGGCGGGCTTACAGTGGGGGGGGCTTACAACGACGGGTGCGGTCAACATGAACAATCAGAACATTACTTCAGCTAATTCAATTACCGCCAATAGAATTACTTTAGCAAACAAATGGCTTTTTTCGGATACGGGTGATACGTGGTTGCGTATGTATAACAAGGATGGTACTGGGTATTATGGAGGGATCGCAGCAAACAATTTTTACTCTATCAATGAGGTCTACGGTGCTGGCTTTAGATTTCATGACGGAACAGTACAGACGACAGCTGCGATTGGGGGAGGAACATCTGTTACAGTATATAAGTGTCCAAGTGGGACTGGCGGGTGGAATCCAGGTGGCGCTTGGGGTTCTTATGGATGCCAAGGACAAATCAGCTCAATTCCTACTTGCCAGAATATAGAATATTCTAACTATCAGACACGCAATTGCACGCTTCTAGGAGAGATGAAGGTTTATTAAGGTAATTGTGGAAAAAGAAAGTTGAAATGAAGGTGAAGGTGGTCAGTGAACTGTACCCTTTACTTGTCCCTTATCGCAAGCTCTTGCGCAGACTTTTGGGCGTGAACTTTTTCTATTTATACAAACTTGATTTCGAGGTGCTTTCCGACTTTCATGCACTTTGTGCAGATTTTGAGGCCAGTGCAACCATTGGCAGGTTGAGTTTTTGTGTGCTATGCTTTAATTATGATACTTCACGACTATATGATGTCTTACTTGGATAAGGCCTGTTACGAAATAATAGAGGACAAGGAGCCGTACTACGGTGAAATCCCTGCGTTGAAAGGTGTGTGGGCAACAGGAAAGACTCTCGAGGCTTGCCGTAAAGAATTGGCAAGTGTTTTAGAGGGGTGGGTTATTCTACATCTTCGAATGAACACTCCTATCCCTGGACTAAGAATGCCACGATTGAAAACACGAGCGAAAAAAGAAACTTATGCCTAAGCTTGGACCGGTTTCTCTGCGTGTGTTAATTTTGCGATTTCGTAAATTTGGATTTGAGGGACCACACCAAGAAGGGAGGCACCCATATATGACAAAAGGCAACCTTATTGTTACTATTCCTAATCCCCACAAAAAAGATATTAGTGTCGATTTGCTTACTAGAATTCTTCGTCAAGCCGAAATTAAAAGAGAAGATTGGAATAGTAAGTAGTATAAAAGTCCCACTCATT
>DMXP01000005.1:185843-197517 GCA_003483855.1 Candidatus Yonathbacteria bacterium | reverse complement strand
AATGAGTGGGACTTTTATACTACAATTTATACAAACTTGATTTCGAGGTGCTTTCCGACTTTCATGCACTTTGTGCAGATTTTGAGGCGTGAGCCGTCGGCAAGAGGCGCCCATTGGAGATTTGGGTACTTTCGCTTGTTTCCTGTAGGGTTGAATTTGGTAGCGCGAACACGGTTAGAGTAGTGACCTACAATAATGGTTCCTTTTCCGCAAGTTGGACATGATTTCGCCATAGTTTTCCTGTTTAGTTTTTGTATGTTATCATGTTTAAGTAATTTTGCAAGCCCCGTTAGAGGTAGCGTAGCGTGGTTCACCCCTAACGGGGCAAGCCCAATAAATCGCTATTAATTAATCCAATGGAAATCATCTTTTTCTTAATTATCCTCATATTTTCTATCATTATTCATGAAATTGCTCATGGATATATGGCGGAATGGTTTGGGGATCCAACGGCTCGTCTTGCTGGCAGGCTTACTCTAAACCCAGTCCCGCATATTGACCCGCTCGGCTCAATAATCATCCCAGCAATGATGCTCTTTGGTTCTGGAGGCACTTTTGCCTTCGGGTGGGCGAAGCCGGTGCCGTATAACCCTTACAATCTAAGCAATTTCAAATGGGGCACAGTTGCAGTCGGTCTCGCTGGGGTTCTTGCAAACCTTGCTTTAGCAGTAATTTTCGGACTGATGCTTCGCTACTCAGGCGTTCTCGGAATAACTGATGGGGCATTTGCGCAAATGCTTGCTACTATTGTATTTCTAAATATTATCCTTGCGGTCTTTAATATGATACCGTTTCCACCACTAGACGGCGCGAAGGTGCTTTTTGCCTTCCTGCCTATACGATTTCAGTATATTCACGACTATTTGGAGCAAAATTGGCTTATCTTTATTGTTTTTGTGATATTTTTCGCAAAGTACATCTTATGGCCTATTTCAAGCTTTATTTTCTGGGGGATTACAGGAGTGGGGATTTGAGAAACATTTGACATGTGACAATTAACATTTGACAGGTCTTTATCTGTGTCAATTGTCAGTAGTCAATTGTTGATTGTTGAGAATGCAAGTGTTGGCTGGGCGCCCAGCCAACACTTGCATTTTTTCTGGCGCCATAGTAGAGTAGTTGCACTGTCGCCTATGCGACTTGTTTAATTTAATGCCAACAACAAACCAACTTGTAAAGCGCCCAAGAAAGACTTTCAAAAAGAAGTCTCGTTCAATTGCGCTTGGAAAAAGCTTCAACAGCATTTTGAATAAACCGGTTTTCCATAATTCTCCTTTCAAGCGTGGTGTTTGCACAAAAGTTACAACAACTACTCCAAAGAAACCTAACTCAGCGCTTCGTAAAATTGCCCGCGTTCGCCTTACCAATGGGATGGAAGTTACAGCGTACATTCCAGGCATGGGACACAAGCTTCAGGAGCACTCGGTGGTTATGATTCGCGGAGGTCGCGTAAAGGACCTTGGCGGTGTGCGTTATCACATCGTTCGCGGTCGTTTAGACGCAACACCTGTTGAGAAGCGTATGAAGGGTCGCAGTCAATACGGAGTAAAGCGTCCAAAGGCTGGCGCAGCGCCTAAAGGCAAGTAGAAAGTCAAAAGTCTGAAAGTCAAAAGTAGATGCGAATGCAAATGCTTTATATAAATCCTAAAAAATAATCATGCGAAGAAAAGTAAAAAATCGTAATATCCCCGGCGAAGACCTCGTATACAATTCAACGAAGGTTGCAAAGCTTATCAACTACATAATGGAACGCGGAAAGAAAAACACCGCGCGCGCAATCGTGTACGAAGCTTTTGATATTGTAAAAGAAAAAAAGAAGGATCTTGAACCTCTTGAAGTTTTTGAACTTGCGCTAAAGAACACCGGACCTCTTATGGAAATTCGTTCTCGTCGCGTTGGCGGCGCAAACTATCAGGTTCCGCACGAGGTGCGTCCAGATAGACGCTTCGCGCTTTCAATGCGATGGATTATCAACGCAGCAAAGGCAAAGAAGGGTCGTCCAATGCACGAGAAGCTTGCGGACGAAATTCTTGCCGCAAGTAACAACGAGGGCGAGGCAGTGAAGAAGCGCGAGAATGTGCACAAGATGGCGGAGGCTAATAAAGCCTTTGCTCACTTCGCCTGGTAGTCTTTCAAGTAAAATTATTTCATCTACTTTGTCGCTACAAAATTTTCCTTCCGCGAAGTACTGCATGTACATCTTGGTCGGAAAATTTTTAGGCTCCTCGTATCTAAAACAATTTAACTTGAAATACTAGATTGTCTGCCTATAGCATAAAGATTTGCATTCTGAATTAGCTATTTATTATTAACTTTTCAATATTTATTATTTCCCATGGAACGAGACTATCCACTAGAAAAACTTCGCAATTTCGGAATCATTGCGCACATTGATGCAGGCAAGACCACAACGTCTGAGCGTATTTTGTTTTACACCGGAATGACCCACAAGATCGGTGAGGTGCACGAGGGGGAAACTACTACAGACTGGATGGAGCAGGAGCGTGAGCGTGGTATCACCATCACAGCTGCGGCTATTAGCTGTGCGTGGAACAAGACTGATGAACCAAAGGACAAGAAAAATCTTTGGCATTTTAATATCATTGATACACCGGGGCACATTGACTTTACCGTAGAGGTGAAGCGTTCTCTTCGCGTGTTGGATGGCGCAGTGGTTGTGTTTGATGGCGTTGCGGGAGTAGAGCCACAATCAGAAACCAACTGGCGTTATGCAGACGAAGCATCTGTTCCACGTATTTGTTTTATCAACAAGCTTGATCGCACCGGCGCTTCATTTGAGCGTTCATACGCATCCATTCTAGACAGGCTAAACACAAAGGCTGTTCGTATGCAGATTCCTGTCGGACTTGAAGATGAGTTTGAGGGAGTTATTGATCTTCTCAAGATGAAGATGTTTAAGTTTGAAGGCGATATGGGTATAGAAGTAAAGGAGGCAGAAATTCCTGAGAAGTATCTTGCTGAAGCAAAGCAGTTTCACGCGGACCTCATTGAGCGTATCGTTGAGAATGATGAGAAGTTGATGAATGACTACCTAGAAGGGAAAGAAATTCCTATGGATGTTTTGAAAGCAAATCTTCGTAAGGCAGTTATCAACAACGAAATCTTTCCTGTGTACGCAGGTTCAGCTCTAAAGAACAAAGGAGTGCAACTCGTGCTAGACGCAGTGGTTGACTATCTTCCGTCACCTTTAGACATCCCCGCTATTCACGGCATTGATCCACGCACAGGAGAGGCTATTGATCGTCATCCGAGTGACAAGGAGCCATTTACAGCGCTCGCGTTTAAGCTTCAGGCGGACCCATTCGTTGGGCAACTTTGTTTCTTCCGCGTGTACTCAGGTACTATGGAAGCAGGTTCATATGTATACAACGCTACAACCGGCGACAAGGAGCGCGTAGGACGCATGGTTAAACTTCAGGCGGATTCACGTCAAGAGATTAAAAAAGTTTTCGCAGGAGATATCGCAGCGATGGTAGGGCTCAAAGACACTCGTACTTCTCACACACTTTGTGACGAAGCAAATCCAATTGTACTTGAGGAAATTAAATTCCCCGAGCCAGTTATTTCTCTCCGCATTGAACCAAAAACAAAAGCCGACCAAGAGAGAATGGGTATGGCGCTTAGAAAGCTTGCAGACGAAGATCCAACATTCCGTATTTCAAGCGATGAGGAAACAATGGAAACAATTATTTCTGGTATGGGTGAGCTTCACTTGGAAATTCTCGTTGATCGTATGAAGCGCGAGTTCAACGTGGAAGCAAACGTGGGCAAGCCACAAGTTGCGTACAAGGAAACCATCACACGCGAAGCGGAAGCAGAATGCAAGTACATCAAGCAGACTGGTGGACGCGGTCAGTACGGCCATGTCAAAATTCGCATCAAGCCAATTGATAAAACTATTGCGATTGAGGATTTGCCAAAGCAGACAAAGCGTCGCGATGATCATTTTGAATTTACAAACTCTATCAAGGGAGGCGTCATTCCGCAGGAATTTATCGCGCCAGTTGAAAAAGGTATCATTGAAGCGATGGATCGCGGTGTGCAGGCGGGGTACAAGGTGGTAGATATTTCAGCCGAACTTTATGATGGTTCATTCCACGAAGTAGACTCATCAGAAATCGCGTTTAAGATTGCAGGTTCGCAGGCGTTTCAGGAGGCGGTAAAGAAAGCAGGCCCGGTTATTCTTGAGCCTATTATGAAAGTAGAAATCGTTATGCCAGAGAAGTTCATGGGTGATGTTGCAGGCAACCTTTCGTCAAAGCGCGCTCAAATTGAAGGAATGAGCGAACGTGGAATGATGAAGGTACTTACAGCAATGGTTCCACTATCAGAAATGTTTGGCTACACAACCGCCCTTCGCTCTATGACCGAAGGCCGCGCTTCGTCAACCATGGAGTTTGACCACTACGATATCGTGCCTGCAAACGTTGCACAGACTATCATTGAAGCCCGAAAATAGTATTATTAATAACAAAAGCCCCATTGTTCTACGAACAATGGGGCTTTTGTTATCCACAGGCTCTCACTTGTTTCCTTTTATAAATGGTATAATGCAGTTACTAATTCTAAACTAAACTATTTTTATGGACGAGCACAAGAAAAAGATACTAATTATTGAGGACGACGAACATGTCTCGAGGGTTTATGAGATGAAGTTTTTAAAGGAGGGGTACAACACTGTGCTTGTGGCAAACGGCGAGCAGGCTGTGGAAAAAGTTAAATCCGAAAGGCCAAACCTCATAATTCTTGATCTAATGGTGCCAAAAAAAGACGGTTTTGCAATTCTTGAGGAAATCAAGAAAAATCCAAGCACAGCAGGTATTCCCGTATTGGTGCTGTCAAACCTTGGAGGAAAGGACGATCAGAAACGCGCGGTTGAGCTCGGAGCAAATGACTATATGGTTAAGGTTGAGAATTCAATGCAGGAGGTTATTGATAGGGCAAAAAGTTATCTATAGTAATATTTAAACTAAACATAAATGAAAATATTTGCACCTTTTGAAAAATTATTTACCCCTTACGCGCTTATTGCTCTTAACCTTGCCATAATTCTTTCCGCCGAGTTTATTGGCGGTGGTACATATTTTGCCGAAACTGGCCTCGTGCACGGAGTAGCAATAGTTTTTGTCGGTTTGATTATTGTAAGAATTTTTTCAGACTATGCGTTTAGTGACTATATTTTGCGGGGTTTTTTAAAAATCCAGCTTGCGTTCTTTTTGTTTTTGGGGTTAGTGCATGTGTACGAGTATCTAGGGCTTGATGTTTATATGCTCAATCCAGAAGTTGTGGAGCTGTCAGTGATGGGCAGTTATTTGCTGTGGATCACAGGCGTCCTCTTGGCATTTGAATTTGTGTTCCGCATTTATTCCAGAAGAACAGTCGCGTTTGTGTCTGTATTCTCTGCTGTTCTAATTGGTGTGTTCCTTTTGTTAGTAGGGGCGAATATTTCACCGTCTATTGCAGATAGTTTGCCTGAGTGGCTTCCTCAGGTGATGCTTGCTGGTATAGTTGGGTTCGGGATTGCTGGTATTTCGGCTATTAGAAACATAAGAGAAATAATGCCGGTTTTCCGAGGGTACTCTCATTATGCTATTCCTGCTATTGTGCTCATCTCAATTTCCGCGTTCTCCGAGCATTTTGAATCAACTGGCGCGCTGGAGATATTAGGTGTTTCTGGTGTTCAAATTCTTTATATTTCTCATTTTCTTGTATACGCTGCACTCTCCTTGCTTCTCATAGGCTTCGGAAAACTTAAAAAACCAATGGGTATTTACACGGAGATGTAGGCGCCTCGTGTACAACTGACTCCACACGCGTAAGCCATTTGATTACGGAACAAGCACAAAAGTGGGTGCGGTTATACAGGCACTTGACTATTATCCTTGATTTGGTAGTATTGCCTTTGTATCGCACAACTTTGTATTTTGCGGTACTTTTGTTTCTAATTATCAGAAATTTATCTAATTTTCTCTTGTAATTAAAGGTTTGTTGGGCTTCTCGTGTCCAGACCTTTCATTGCAAGAAACACAAAAATATGGCAGAAGCATTTGATCGTTCCAAGCCACACGTCAACGTAGGTACCATTGGTCACGTTGACCACGGCAAGACAACTCTTACAGCGGCAATCTTGAACACCCTCCACATGGCAGGAAAGGATGTAAAGATGAAGTCTGTAGATGACATTGACTCAGCACCAGAGGAAAAAGCTCGCGGTATTACAATCGCGCTTTCTCACAATGAATACTCGTCAGACACACGTCACTACGCGCACATCGACGCGCCTGGTCACGCTGACTACATTAAAAACATGATCACGGGTGCCGCACAAATGGACGGCGCTATCCTCGTGGTTGCAGCAACAGACGGTGTGATGCCCCAGACACGAGAGCACATCCTTCTTGCAAAGCAAATCGGTGTTCCAAAGATCGTTGTGTTCCTCAACAAGTGCGACATGGTTGATGACGCAGAAATGATTGATATGGTTGAAGAAGAAGTTCGCGAGCTACTTACAAAGTATGAGTTTGACGGAAAGGACGCGCCTGTTATTCGTGGTTCTGCACTCAAGGCTCTTGAGGCAAAGGACGTTAACGACGAGTGGGCAAAGAAGGTTCTTGACCTTATCGCCGCAGTGGACACATATGTTCCAGTGCCAGTTCGTGATACTGCAAAGGCTTTCCTTATGCCAGTTGAAGACGTGTTCTCTATTGAAGGTCGCGGTACAGTTGTGACCGGACGTATTGAGCGCGGAGTTGTAAAGGTGGGCGAGGAAATTGAAATTGTTGGGATCAAGGATACTGTAAAGACTACAGTTACTGGTATTGAAATGTTCAATAAGTCGCTCCAAGAGGGTATGGCTGGAGACAATGCCGGCATCCTTATTCGCGGTATCAAGAAGGAGGACATTACTCGCGGACAGGTTATTTGTAAGCCAGGCTCAGTAACTCCACACACAGAGTTTGAGACAGAAGTTTACATCCTTACAAAGGAGGAAGGTGGACGTCATACTCCATTCTTCAACGGTTACAAGCCACAGTTTTACATCCGCACAACGGACGTAACAGGAGACGCAACACTTCCAGCAGGTACAGAAATGGTTATGCCAGGAGACACAGTAAAGCTCAAGGTAAAGCTCATTGTGCCTGTAGCTCTTGAAGTAGAACAGCGTTTCGCTATTCGTGAGGGAGGCCGTACAGTAGGCGCGGGAGTTGTAACAAAGATTATCGCGTAAAGATCGCTCGGGAGCCGTCTTGTGCGGGGTACGGATATTTTCTTGCTAGAAAATTCCTCGTGCTCGCGTCGTCACGCTCGCAAGTCCCCGCACATGAGGCATCCCTCGCTCTGAGGTGAAATTCATACAACATTATGTCAACAACATTAACAAAAAAACCAGCTGCAAAAAAGTCAGTAACAAAAAAAGTTGCAGACAAAGAAGTAACGCACAAGCTTCGTATCCGCGTACGCGCGTATGAAAACAAAGTGTTGGACAATTCTGTAAAGCAGATTGTTGACACAGCGCTTCGTTACGATGCCGAGGTCATTGGGCCAATGCCACTTCCTACTGAGATCAAGAAGTACACAGTACTTCGCTCAGCATTCATTTACAAGAATGCGCGTGAGCAGTTTGAAATGCGTGTTCACAAGAGATTGATTGACATCTTGAACCCGAACGCAAAAGTTGTTGAGGCTCTCACCAACCTTTCGCTCCCATCAGGCGTCAACATTGATGTGAAGATGATGTAGGCCAGCAGGGCTATGTCTTGGACATGAACTAAGTATGTCACGACTATAATTTACGAAACCCATCTTCTGTCTTAAATACTTGTAAATTCGAGTGTTTAAGACAGAAGATGGGGGATGCGATTTAGCAAAATCGTGGCTCTGCCATGAACTGCGACAGTAGCGCCTACGAAGTAGGCACAAAAAGGGTTTATCAGTCTATCTAAAAAACACCAACCCCGTGAGATAACAGTATTAGTATTCGTACAATACTCCAAATTTCCGAAAGGGAATCGGTGCTTGAAGTAATCCAAGCACGATATCTCATGGGGCAATGGTTACCGTTATGAAATTTATTCTAGGAAAAAAAGAAAATATGTTCTCGTTCGTCGGCTCCGACGGGCGCGCAACAGCCGCAACACTTCTTTCTGTTGGGCCTGTTTCTATTACACAGGTTAAATCAAAAGAAAGTGACGGATACGATGCTATTCAAATGGGCTTTGGCACTCGCGCTGTAAAAAACATTTCAAAAGCAGTTCAGGGTCACACAAAGGACCTCGGGCTCTTCATGACAATTCGCGAGTTTCGTGTAGACGACTCAAGCGCGTGGGAAAAGGGCGACACTGTAGACGCGTCAGTTTTTGAAATTGGTGACGAGGTGACCGTTTCAGGCACGTCAAAAGGAAAGGGCTTTCAAGGTGTGGTAAAGCGTCACAAGTTTAAGGGAGGTCAGCGCACACATGGACAGAAGCACTCCGAGCGTGAGCCTGGCTCTATTGGCTCAACAGGTCAGCAGAAGATTTCAAAAGGTCGTCGCATGGCAGGACGCATGGGTGGGGAGCGTATTACCGTAAAAGGCTTGCGTGTTCTCGGCGTTGACACTACTAATGGCAAGATTCTCGTATCTGGTTGCGTGCCGGGTATTAAAGGAGCACTCCTTGAGATTAAGGCAACTTCTAAATAATCTTTACTACTATGGAAGCAAAAATTTACAATACAAAAGGAAAAGAAGCAGGAAAGATTGCCTTGAACGAAAAGGTGTGGGGGCTTTCTTGGAACGCTGATTTGGTTCACCAAGTGGTTGAATCAATGCGCTCAAATGCGCGTACATCATCAGCACAGGTAAAGGACCGCAGTGACGTTTCTGGCGGTGGCAAGAAGCCATGGGCTCAGAAAGGGACTGGTCGCGCTCGTCACGGCTCGTCACGTTCACCTATTTGGCGTCACGGAGGTGTTACACACGGCCCAATGAATGAAAAGGATTACTCAAAAAAGATCAACAAGAAAGTTCGCGCAAAAGCGCTCTACACTGTGCTTTCAGAAAAGATGCGCAACGGCGAAGTTCTTTTCGTTGATACTATTTCTATTAAAACTCCAAAGACTGCAGAAGCAAAAGGTATTCTTTCGGCTCTCGCAGGTGTGAAAGGCTTTGAGAAAATGCTCACAAAGAAAAAGAACTCGGCGTACTTTGCAACAAGCGAGAAGTCGGATGCTGTAAGCAAGAGTTTCGCAAACTTTGGAAACGTTGAGTTTGACGCGGTAGAAAATATGAACCCAATTGACCTCTTGAACCACAAATACGTCGTGATTGTGAGCCCAGAGAAAGCTATTAGTTTTATTGAAGGTAAGCTTGCAACAGCAACCGCCGTCACTGCTAAATAACCCACACTATTATGGCTATTTTTACAAAAACAACAAAAGAAGCAAAGGCTACAAAGGTTACAAAGGTGACCAAAGCAAAAAAGGAGGGAGCACTCGCTCTTGGCTCTCGAGTGAACGCTATCGTTCGTCCACACATTACCGAGAAGGCGGCTATTCTTGCTGAAAAAGGAACCTACGTGTTTGAAGTTGCAAAAGACACAAACAAGATTGAAATCGCAAAAGCGATTGAGGCTCTTTACAACGTAAAGCCTACTCGCGTAAACATTGTAAATCTTCCTGACACTCGCGTGTTTGTTCGTAACCGAAAGGGCGTGAAATCAGGAATTCGCAAGGCGCTGGTCACGCTAAAGAAAGGCGATAAGATTGAAATTCTATAAATATGAAAAAGCGTAAACCAACAACACCATCAAATCGCCAAACAGCTCACGTAACGTACCGAGGTGTCTTGACTGCAACAAAGCCTTTGAAGGCTCTTACTACTGGATTTAGCCGTGGCGTAGGACGTAATGCGTTTGGTCGCATCACTACTCAGCACAAAGGAGGTGGACACAAGCGTTCATATCGCGAAATTGATTTTCGTTTTGACAAAATCGGTATTCCATCGAAAGTAGAAACTGTTGAGTATGACCCAAATCGCTCAGGATTTATTGGAGTAGTTTGCTATGCAGACGGCGAGCGCCGTTACAATCTTCTTCCTCAGGGAATCAAGGTTGGTGATGCGCTTATCGTTGCTGAGGACGCACCTCTTAAACCAGGCAACCGCACCATCTTGCGCAAACTCCCTGTCGGCACATTTGTGTACAATATTGAGCTTCAGCCAAACGGTGGTGCTCGCATCGCGCGTTCAGCTGGAAACTATGCTGAAGTTGTTGCAAACGACCGCGGTCAGAGCCATTTGAAAATGCCTTCAGGAGAAATTCGCAAAGTTTCTGAAAATGTGTGGGCTTCAATCGGCTCCGTTTCAAACGAAGAATACAAACACAGAAATGTTGGAAAGGCAGGACGTAATCGTTGGCTAGGTATTCGCCCAACAGTTCGCGGAGGAGCAAAGAACCCTGTTGATCACCCATACGGTGGAGGTGAAGGACGCCAAGGTCGCGGTACAAAGCGCCCAAAGACAAAGTACGGAAAGGTAACCGGAGGTCGCAAGACACGTTCACCAAAGAAGTACTCAAACAACCTCATCGTCACCCGTCGCAAGACCAAACGCGCGAAGTAGGCGCAACAAAAAGCTCCGTCTAGCACCAATATTGGTGCTAGACGGAGCTTTTTGTTGCTTCGTTATCCACACCTATTTTCGCTTGTTTTGTTCTTAGGTGATATAATATTTTTATGAACATTAAAACATTCTCAATCCACTCTGTGCGCAACATGCTTGCGGTTGTAATTGCATTAGGGCTTGGGTATACAGCGTACCTTGTAAACCCGACTACAGTTGCACCAACAAAAGTGGAGGCAGGAACAAGTGATAATGTGTCCGGGTATGCATGGAGCGAAAACATCGGTTGGATTAGTTTGAACAGTACGAGCGATGGTTCCACAACATCATATGGAGTAAACATAAGCCCAATGACAGGTACTGGCATGTTTTCAGGTTACGCGTGGAGCGAAAACATCGGCTGGATTAGTTTTACCTCTGCAGATCTCACTGGCTGTCCGTCAGGAACTTGCAACGCGCAAGTTAACTGGACAACAGGAAAGGTAAATGGATGGGCACGAGCACTTGCGAATGGAGGAGGTTGGGATGGATGGATTAAGCTTTCAGATGAGACTAATTCATTCTGGGTAGGTAACGGGGTAAAAATAAACACAAGCACTGGTGAATTTTCTGGTTATGCGTGGGGAAGCGATGTAGTGGGGTGGATTGATTTTAATCCATTGGTTGGAGGGCTCCCTATTGCAAACAGGGCTAAGGTAGTCATACCGTGTACTATCTCAACTGCAGATACGTGGAGCTCTTGCGATGCTACAGATTCTTGTGTTAGTGGACCTGCCACTCAGTTAGGGCTCACTGGGGTACGGTACGGAATCTGCAGTAATGGTAACCCTGGTACCGTCGTAGATTCATGTGTGGCTCCAACTACAGATTGCTCAGGAGCAAACAGCCCAACAGTGTACATTGTTGACGATGGGATTTGTAACGCTGACGCTGGTGAAAATTCAACAAATTCGCTTGCCGACTGTAAGCCAAAGACGAAATTCTGGCAGTTCTAGGTGGGTAGGGGTTGAATGTAGAATATTGAATATAGAATGGAATTCCACGCAAAAACTCGCC
>DMXP01000005.1:150910-185710 GCA_003483855.1 Candidatus Yonathbacteria bacterium | reverse complement strand
GGCGAGTTTTTGCGTGGAATTCCTGCATTAATTCAACATTCTATATTCTATATTCAATATTCTGCTCAAAATTTGACATTCCCTCCCAATCTGATAGTATACAGAACGAGCTCACTCCGAGCTTGTTTTGTTTCCACAAGACAACGAGCGAAGCGACATTGGATTGTTTACCGAGCACCATCAGAAACTAAAAGCCTACGAACTCTAGTTATTTTTGAAAATGAACTAGATTGCGATGTTTTAAGTAGGAAAAGATGGTGCTCGGTCATGGTTTCAATAGTCGTTTCCCTCCTTTAAAACCTATGACACGATCACTCAAAAAAGGACCATTTATTGACTCAAGACTTCTTGAAAAGCTCGAGGGCAAAAGCGCTTCCACCGCAGAAATGATAAAAACTTGGGCACGCTCAAGTCAGATTTCACCTGAAATGGTAGGCTTCCTTTTTGGCGTGTACAATGGCAAGACACATCTAGAGGTTCGTGTGACCGAAGATATGGTAGGGCACAGACTCGGAGAGTTTTCTCCTACGAAGAAATTCGTAAGACACGGAGGTAAGATGCAGAAGGAGCTTGAACAGAAGAAGAAAGAAGCAGAAATCACTGCTGCAAAGGCGGCTAAATCTGAAACCCCTGCTGCAAAGAAAAAATAAGCAAGAAATAATTTACCATAATGAAAGCCGTACTTAAAAGCTATCGTCAAGCGCCACGCAAGGTTCGCCTAGTGGCAAATCTCATCAAAGGCAAGACCGCTCCTCGCGCGCTTGTTGAGCTTGACGTGCTTCCAAAGCGCGCTTCAGGCGTAATGAAAAAGCTTTTGATGTCGGCTATTGCAAATGCAAAAGAAAATGACGGAATCGCTCTTGAAGACCTTTTTGTAAAAGAAGTGCGTGTTGATCAGGGCACAATTTTAAAGCGTTCAATGCCAAAGTCTCACGGTTCCGCGCACCCTATTCACAAGCACACAAGCCATATTATGATTGAGCTCATCGCGAGCGCAGACATACCTCCTTCAAAGAGTGTTGCGAAGAAGGAAGCCGTTGTAGAAGGTGAGCCAAAAAAGGTTTCAAAAAAGACCGCTCTCGCAAAAGTGAAAGCTGCTACAAAGCCGAAAGCAGTAAAGAAAACAAAATAATATGACACACATCGTACATCCATATGCGCATCGTTTGGGAATCATCCGTGACTGGAAGTCGCGCTGGTTTGGCGCAAAAGATGATTTCAAAAAGTTCCTCAAGGGTGATGTGCTCATTCGTCGTTTTCTAGACAAGCGCCTTCGCGGAAGTTACGTAGCTGGTATTGAGATTGAGCGCAACGCAAAAACATTTCGTGTCCTCATAAAGACTGCTCGCCCTGGTATGGTTATCGGTCGCGCAGGAGAGGGCTCAGTAAAGCTCAAGAACGATATTTTGAAAGAAGCTACACGCCTTAAGCTTGATATCCCAAAAGACTTCAAACTTGATGTTGAGGAAGTGCGATCACCTGAGTCAAACGCAGGCGTTGTTGCCGAGATGGTCTGTGAAGGACTTGAGAAGCGTCTTCCGTTCCGTATGGTTTTGAAGCAGACTATTGAAAAGGTGATGGCAAACCGCGATGTAAAGGGCGCGCGCATCGCAATCTCTGGTCGTCTAGGTGGCGCGGAAATGGCGCGCTACGAGCAGATTCGTCGTGGAGGTATTCCTCTTCAGACATTCCGCGCGGATATTGACTTCGCAAAGAACACAGCTCGCCTTCCTTACGGCGCTATCGGCGTGAAGGTTTGGATTTACAAAGGTCAGATTTTTGCCGACAACAAAAAGAAGCTTGTTGTTCCCGAGACACATATCGTTTAGTTGAATTTTTAATACACCACCATGTTATTCCCAAAGAAAGTAAAATTCAGAAAGTGGCAAAACGCCCGCAAGAGCGAGGCTAAGCTTGCAATGCCTGAGACACGAGGTATCACTCTTGCTTTTGGTTCTTATGGACTAAAGGCGGAAACTCCTGCTCGTGTAAAATCAAACCAGATAGAAGCGTCACGCAAGGCAATCGTCCGCACCATCACAAAAGTTGGAAAGATGTGGATTCGCGTTTTCCCAGACAGACCATACACAGCAAAGGCTGCGCAGGTAGGTATGGGTAAGGGTAAGGGCGATCTTCAAGGGTATGTGTTTGAGGTGCGCCCAGGTCGTATGCTTTTTGAGGTTGACGGTGTTGATGAAGCGACTGCGATAAAGGCTCTCAAGAAAGCTGGAGCAAAGCTTCCAGTAAAGACACGCATCGTTCGCCGTGTGGAAACTGCCTAATATAGAATACTTTTATGAAAGAAATTAAAAAAACAAGCGCAGAAGATTTGGTAAAACTCCTTGCAGAAAAAAGGGAGGCTGTTCGCGCATTTCGTTTTGACATTGCAGGTTCCGCAAAAAAGAACGTGAAAGCGAAAATGACAGCTCGTAAGGAAATCGCTCGCATTCTTACAGAAGAGAATTTTCGTGCTCGTGAAGCTAAGCAGGTAATCGCATAACACTACTATTATGGAAACAAAGAACAAAAAAACTATTGAGACAAGCAACATAACACGAAAGCAACTTCAGGGTACCGTGGTGTCTGACAAAATGATGAAGACTGTCACTGTGCTTGTAAATCGTTTCGTAAAGCATCCAAAATATGGGAAGTTTATGAACATTTCAAAGAAGTACAAGGCGCACGACGAGGCTGGCGCGTACAAAGAAGGAGATAAGGTCGTTATTGAAGAGTGTCGCCCAATTTCAAAGGACAAAACCTTCAAGGTAATAGGAAAGCAATCTGCATAACAACAACTAATAACATGATTCAACCACAAACAATCGTAAAAATAGCAGACAACACTGGCGGAAAGATTGGACGCGTGTTCAAGGTGCTCGGAAGCTCAAAGAAACGCTACGCGATGATTGGAGACTTGGTTGTTTTTTCTGTTCAGGTTGCGGAGCCTCGCAAGTCTGTAAAAAAGAAGGATGTTCTTACAGGTCTCGTTGTTCGCACGCGCAATGCATACCGTCGCAAAGATGGTTCGTACATTCGATTTGATGATAATGCGGTTATCGTTGTTGATAAGGCGAAAAAGGAGGCAAAGGGAAGTCGTATTTTTGGACCTATCCCTCGTGAGATTACTGAAATTGGTTACAACAAAATCGGTTCACTCGCGCCTGAAGTGCTTTAATAAAAATTATTAACCCTACTACTAAAATGAAACTCAAAAAAGGAGACAATGTGATTATCACAACAGGAAAGGACAAGGGAAAGAAAGGAAAAATCCTTGAAGTTTTTCCATACGCAAATCGCGTAGTGGTAGAGGGAGCAAATATTTCTAAACTTCACGAAAAGTCACGCACAAAAGGAAAGGCTGGTCAGATTGTAGAGAAGCCGATGCCTATCAACGCGTCAAATGTGATGATTGTGGATCCAAAGTCTGGAGCTCGCACACGCGTGGGCATTAAGAAGATTGACGGCAAGAATGTTCGCGTCACAAAAAAGAGTGGCTCTGAACTCAAATAATTTTTAATAATATGAAATCCAAAGTTATACCAGTAAAAGAGAAGCAGGCAGGCGCATTTGATGCGATGAAAAAGGAGTTTGGTTACAAGGCCAAGCTTGCTACTCCTCGTATCGTGAAGGTTGTTGTCTCCGCGACAACAGGACGCTCAAAGGACAAGAATAGAAATGAAATGGTGATGGGGCGCCTCGCAAAGGTTACCGGCCAGAAGCCAGCGCTTCGCTCCGCAAAGAAGTCCATTGCAGCCTTCAAACTTCGTGAAGGAGACAAAATCGGTATTGCTGTGACCCTCCGTGGCGCGCGCATGATGGGGTTTTTGGACAAATTTTTCAATGTTGCTATTCCTCGTACTCGCGACTTCCGCGGTTATGACAGAAAGAGTATTGATGAAATGGGGAATGTTACACTTGGTGTGAAGGAGCAGACAATTTTCCCAGAGTGTTCAGACGAAGATGTAAAAGACCTTTTCGGTTTGGCGGTTACTATCGTAACAACCGCAAAGAACAAGAAAGAGGCAACAGCGTTTTTTGATATCATTGGCGTCCCGTTCAAGAAGTAAAGGCCACTCGGGAGCCGTCTTGTGGACTTGCCCGTAGGTCATTCTGGTGAATGAGGTACGGATATTTTTCTGCTGAAAAAGCTCCAAGAGCGAATCAGCTGATTCGTCCTCGTGCTCGCGTCTCATTCACCAGAATGACCACGGGTTCACGCTCGCAAGTCCCCGTACAAGAGGCATCCCTCGCTCTGAGGTAGTGGATTCGCGTACTGCATCTGAAATAATCTCGTTTTTGGGTTTTGAGGCTGATTTCAATGCCCCGCTTAGGCTTCGCCTAAACGGGGCTTGCCTATTGTATTTTTTTGCAGATATGGTATAATTTGTGGAATTGAATACGCATGGGGTGTGTTCAAGAGTTCTTTTTCAGAGGAGAAAATATTATGCCAAAGGGGACGCTTTTTGCAAGCAATCTCGGACTGGACTCAGTGCTTGACACTGAACACCTGGATGACCACGGGACAGCAGATGGTATTGCTGTTGATGGTCGCCCTGTCAACCTGTCTGACGTGTCTGCTGACAACGAAAACAGTTACGGCCGTCGGCTCAGCGGTCAAGCATTCTTTGCCTTTGGTGGCAACGTCGGCTTTCTGCACGCGTAAAAGAGCAATATTGATATTTGAAACACAAAAATAAAACCAAAAGAAATTCCAAACAGGCGTCCCAAAAAGGCGCCTTTTTTGTTGCCGAAGACTTGCGTTATTGAAGAATAAATGGTAATATTTTTTACAGTTAACCATGAGTTTTGTGGTTATTTGAGGCAGCACTTTTTAACTGTTTTTAAGGGAGAAGAACATGCCAGTTTGCAATTCAAGTACAGGCAGTAATCCTACGCATGATTTGTGTGTAGAAGTTGCTCAGGCTGGATATGGACACATTGTGTCTGGGTGTTACAGCGCTTTGCACGACAGCAGTAGCGACGACGACCCAGAGTTGCTTCTTGCTGATGATGGCGCACAGCCGTTTTGGGACAACGAGTATGTCCACAATAACAGCATCTCAACTAGCGATGACAACGACGAACCGTATTTGTATCCAGATGCCAAGATAGTGGCCGAAGAGTGTGGATACAGAGGTTACCAAAGGAGCGAAGACAAACACCCACCACCAAGAAAAATGAAAAAGGCGGTGTCGGTGTGCAGAAAACCTGATTGCTATGAAACGGTCTCATCGGCACATCACCGCATTCAGGCTTGGCTTGTTGATAAAACCAGTAAATATCCGATGGTCTTCGGGCATCTGCGTATCACCTGAAATACATCACTTTTCCAAAAGGCACCCCCACGGTGCCTTTTTTCTTTGTTGGGGTTGACTATATTCCACCATATGATAGGATGCTTCTACAGGTTTTTGTGTGATCCGTGTTACTCCTTTTGAAGGTGACGATGTCGTCCTAAAAAGAACAAACGCGCGATATCTACAAAAGACCTGCTATTTAACTTATGGCAAAAACATCAGTAACCGCGCGCGCCAACAAGGTGCCTAAATTCAGCTCACGCATCGTGCGTCGTTGTTTTAACTGTAGCCGTCGTCGCGGTTATATGCGCGATTTTGACCTTTGCCGTATTTGTTTTCGCGAGCTTGCCAACGATGGCAAGATTCCTGGAGTTAAGAAGTCTTCTTGGTAATTTTCTACTATTATGCACGACCCAATCTCAGACATGCTTATTCGCATCAAGAACGGAGGAATCGCCGGCAAGGATATTGTCGAGATGCCTTTTTCCAATGTGAAAGAAGCAATAGCAAAGGTTCTCTTTGCAGAGGGGTACCTTACTTCCTACGCAAAGAAAGGCAAGAAAGTTCAAAAGACTCTTGAGGTTGGTATTGCATACGAAGGAAAGACTCCTCGTGTTTCAGATGTAGCGCGTATGTCAAAGCCTTCTCGCCGTTTTTATTTGGGTGCAGAGGACATCAAACCAGTGAAGAATGGTTTTGGTTTGATGGTTGTGTCAACTCCAAAAGGCATTATGACAGGAGCTGAGGCAAAGAAAGGTCGAGTTGGAGGCGAAGCCCTCTTTAAAATCTGGTAATAATCTCACTAATACTTATATGTCACGAATTGGAAAAAAAGGCGTAACGATTCCGGAGGGAACAACAGTCACTCACACTGACACGGTGTTTACCGTGAAAGGTCCCTTAGGTGAGCTTTCGCGCGACTTTGCCGGTCCAGTAGATATCAAAATTGAAGGAAGCACAATGGTGTTTACACCAAAGAACAACTCAAAAGAAGCTCGCGCTCTATGGGGCACATACGCGTCACATCTCGTCAATATGGTTGCTGGAGTGAACACTGCTTTCGTAAAGAAGCTCATTATTGAAGGTGTGGGTTACAAAGTTGAGCCACAAGGAAATGTTCTTGTTTTTTCTCTTGGTTTCTCACACAAAGTTCCTATGAATATCCCCGCAGATGTGAAAGTTTTGGTGGAGAAAAACGTTCTCACTCTTTCATCAATCAACAAGGAATCCGTTGGACAGTTTGCTGCGCAGATTCGCGCTAAAAAGAAGCCAGAGCCATACAAAGGCAAGGGTATTCGTTACGGCACGGAAGTTATTCGTCGCAAGCAGGGTAAGAAGTCTGCCTAATATTATTTAAAAATATGACTACAAAATTAACAAAAAGCGAACAGCGTACACGTCGTCACAATCGCATCCGCGCGAAAGTGTCGGGTACTTCAGAGCGCCCACGTCTCGCTATTTTTAAGTCAAACAGTTATATTTATGCGCAGATCATTGATGACACAAAAGGCGTAACTCTTTCTGCAATTTCAGATATGGGTTTGAAAGGCCCCAAGAAAAAGATGACAAAGACTGAGAGCGCTCGGCTTGCAGGAGAAGCTCTTGCAAAAAGCGCAAAAGCAAAAGGGCTTTCAGCTGTCGTGTTTGACCGTGGTGGCTTCATCTTTACTGGTCGCGTGCGCGCATTTGCCGATGGCGCGCGTGAGGGCGGTCTAGTATTCTAAATATTTTAATAATTTTATGACAGAAACAAACACACAACAGAATACAGAAGCTACGACAGTAGTAGCTCCAGTTACTGCATCACCTGCGCGTACCTCTTCACCACGTCCATCTCGTGATGCGCGCGGAGGCTCGTCCGCTGGTCGCGGACCAGCGCGAGGTGGCGCAGGAGCTCGCAAGGGCGGTTCATCACGCGGAGGTCGCGGAGGAACTTTTGAACGCGTGAAGCCAGAGTTTGACAACAAACTCATTCAGATTCGTCGCGTTACTCGTGTGGTTGCCGGTGGACGCCGTTTCGCATTTTCTGTTGCGCTCGTTGCAGGAAACCGCAAAGGTTCTGTGGGCGTAGGTATCGGCAAGGCTTCCGACACCGCTCTTGCTATTGAAAAGGCGACAAAGAACGCAAAGAAGAATATGATCAAGGTTCTCCTCACGAGCGGTATGATGATTCCTCACGAAGTAGAGGCAAAGGAGTCTTCAGCAACAGTTATGATTCAGCCCGCAAAAGGTCGCGGTATGGTTGCCGGAAGCTCTGTGCGAAACGTGCTAGAGCTTGCAGGTATCAAGGATGTTCGCGCAAAGATTCTTTCTGGCTCAAAGAACAAATTGAACAACGCTCGCGCTACTATAAAGGCGCTAAAGCAACTTCGTCTGAAAGGAGTGAAAGCAGTCGCAGAATCAAAGTAATTTAAAATATTATTATGCAAGCACACGAAGTAAAAACAAGAACACCACGCGCCGTAAAGAAGGTTGTTGGACGTGGAGGAAAGCGTGGCAAGACATCTGGTCGTGGAACCAAAGGTCAAGACGCGCGCGCCGGACACCGCAAGCGTCCTCAGATGCGCGACACTATAAAGAAACTTCCAAAGCTTCGTGGAGAAGGTGTATCACGCAATCAGTTCAAGACCGAGTTTACTCACTACGTAGTTTTGAACCTCGGAATTCTAAGCCTTGAGTTTAAGAATGGTGATCGTGTTACTCCAAAGGTTCTCCTTGAGCACGCTCTCGTAGAGAAAAAAGGAAACAAAGTTCCTATGGTAAAAATTCTTGCATCGGGCGAGTTTGATAAAAAGTTAGATATTCGCGGATGCTTGATTTCAGAATCCGCAAAGACTGCAGTGGAGAAACTCGGAGGCACGGTCAAATAAAAAATATGGACACACTTGTTCGCAAACTAAAGATGATTGTAGAGGACTCTACGCTCCGTCGTCGCGTACTCTTTGTACTTGTCGCGCTCGTGTTGTTCCGTCTTCTCGCGAATATTCCTATTCCTGCGGCAGCTGGGCAAAACCTTGGCTCGCTCCTAGCGAATGACCAGGCTCTTGGATTTTTGAACCTCCTTACTGGAGGCGGACTTTCCGCGGTGTCTATTGTGATGCTCGGTGTTGGACCATACATCACCGCGTCTATTATTATGCAACTTTTGACGATGATGTCGCCAAAGATTAAGCAGATGCAGAGCGAGGAAGGAGAGATTGGTCGTCGCAAAATGACACAGTACTCACGCCTCCTTACTATCCCTCTCGCTTTGATGCAGGGGTACGGGCTTCTTGCGTACCTAGGACAACAGGGGATTCTTGTTGGACTTACTCCTTTTGAAATTTTTACAAACACGATTATCGTGGCGGCTGGTTCAATCCTCCTTATGTGGATTGGCGAGCTCATCTCAGAGTTTGGCATCGGCAATGGAGTTTCACTTATCATTTTTGCCGGTATTGTTTCAAGCCTTCCGGCAACAATTGGACAACTTTTGTTCACATTTGATGTGTCGCAGGTTCCTATGTATATTGCGGCGATTGTTGCGACCGTACTTCTTATCGGCGCGGTAGTGTTTATGACCGAGGCAGAACGTCCTGTGCCTATCACATACGCAAAGCAAGTTCGCGGAGGCCACACTGCTGGAGGGACAACGACATACCTCCCACTTCGTTTGAATCAGGCTGGCGTTATTCCAATTATCTTCGCGCTTTCTATTTTGGTGTTTCCGACTGTTGTGGCAAACGCGCTCGCAAGTATGGGTAGCGGTCCAATTCAAACTGTCGCTCTCTTTATTCAAAAAGTGCTTGCAAACGGATGGATTAATGGAGCGCTCTATTTTGCTCTCGTGTTCGTGTTTACATTTTTCTATACTGCGGTTACTTTTGACCCAGAGGCAATATCAAACAATCTTCAGAAAAATGGCGCGTTTATCCCAGGCATTCGCCCCGGTGCTTCCACAGCGCAGTATCTTTCAAAGATTCTCACACGCATTACACTCGTGGGCGCAGTGTTCCTCGGTCTTATTGCGGTTTTGCCACTCGTAATGCAAAACCTCACAAAGATTGCGAGCCTTTCAATCGGCGGTACTGCTCTCCTTATTATTGTTTCTGTTGTTCTTGATTTGGTAAAGAAGATTGATGCGCAGATAACGATGAGGGAATACTAAGGGAAGAATATCGAATATCGAATTTGGAATGTAGAATTTAGAATTGGAGAAACGGGGTGCAACCTACGTCCAAGACGCGAATTTGCTAATTCGCGGTCGCACCTCGTTTTGACAAATTGCATCTAAAATTTGGCTTTTAATTTTTGTCTATGATAGGATATTTAATATGAACACAATAACTATCCCAAAAAGCCTAATGAAAGATGACGATTTGGTTGTTTTGCCACGCAGGGAATACGAGGCGCTCGTAGGACTAAAACAATTCAAAGAATTTACTCCTACTGCTGCTTTGAAGAAGGCGCTTGTCACAGCTGAGAAAAATTTCAGTAGCGGTAAAACATTATCTTATGATGGACTTGTCAAAAAGTTGGGATTTGGAAATTAATCCCAGCGTTTTTAAAACACTGAAACGAATACCCCAGCGTGATGCGGAGGGTATCCTTGAAGTCATTCGTTTGCTACCAGTAAATCCATACTTTGGGGATATCCAAAAAATGAAAGGAGGCGAAAACACGTGGCGTCGGCGTATCGGGTCATATAGAATTTTCTACAAAATCAAGATTTCAGAAAGGGTCGTTCTAGTTTTTGATTTTGACCGCAGGACTTCAAAAACTTACTAATTTAAATATTTCTATTATGTTACAAACAGTCATATTTACAGGGCGTTCGGGGGCAGGAAAGGGGATGCAGTCACAGCATTTGGAAAAGTACCTCGCCGAGCACACTCCAGACACTCCTGTGCTACACATTGAAACAGGTGAATATTTTAGGAAGTATGTTCAGGAGTCGGGTGCTGTGTGGGATCGCGCGCGAAAGATTATTGAGCTCGGCAATCGCCAACCTGATTTTCTAGCGATATGGATGTGGACGACAGCGTTCATTCAAAATTTTAAAGGCAATGAGCATTTGGTTTTTGACGGCGCTCCACGCGCTCTTCCAGAAGCGCACATTTTGGACACAGCGCTCCCGTTTTTTGATCGTAATAACCCTGTGGTTGTGTATCTAAAAGTATCACAAGGGTGGGCAGAGGAGCGATTGAAAGGTCGTGGTCGCGCTGACGATTTGAAAACAGAGGTTGTTGCAAGGAGATTTGCATTTTTTGATAAAGATGTCGTTCCGGTAATTGAGTATTACAGAAATAATCCAGCGTACCGCTTTTTAGAGATAAACGGAGAACAAACTCCAGAGGAAGTGTTCAGTGATATTATTAAACAACTAACAGTGTAGAGCGAATATTGAATGTCGAATTTAGAATATGGAATGGATGCGTGATTCAATATTCAACATTCGATATTCTACATTCTGTCCCAAACAACATGGCAAGCAAAGGAATGATAAAGACAGCGGAAGAAATTGTAATTCTTCGCGAGGGGGGGAGACGCCTCGCGCGTATTTTGTCTGCAGTCCGCGACGCTATTAAGCCTGGTGTAACCACTGGCGAGCTTGATAGGCTTACAGAAAAACTCATGCGTGAAGGTGGTGATGAACCTGCTTTCTTGCACTACACACCCGAGGGGATGAATATCGCGTACCCTGGGACACTTTGTGTGTCAGTAAACGACGAAATAGTTCACGGCATCGGTGGAAACCGCGTTTTGAAAGATGGCGACATTGTTAGTATTGATAGCGGACTCAAACACAAAGGTCTTTTTACCGACTCTGCTCTCACTATTCCAGTTGGCAAAGTAGACGCTTCTGCGCAAAAACTTATTATGGCTACTGAAGGCGCGCTTATTGCTGGTATATCGGTAGCTCGCGCTGGTAACACCACAGGCGATATTGGGTATGAGATTGAAAAGTACGTAAAAAGTTACGGACTTGTGGTCGTAGAGGAGCTTGGCGGACACGGGGTGGGGTACAGTCAACACGAGGACCCTCACATTTCAAACTACGGCGAAAAGGGACAAGGAGTGAAACTGAAACCAGGAATGGTAATTGCGCTGGAGCCTATTGTAAACGAAGGCACTCGCTATATAAAACTAATGCCAGACGGATACACTTATGTTACAAAAGACCACAAACGAAGCGCGCATTTTGAACACACTATACTTATCACCGACGGCGACGCAGAGATTTTGACGAAGCGCGGATAGTTATCCCCCCACACCTACTTTTACATAGTGTTTCTTAGTTGAGCATATATTCAAAGTGTCATACCTATTATTCTCGAGTATATCTATTTGGTAGATCCCTCACCTCCCCCCAGCAATTATCCGCTATCGCGGATAATTGCTGGGGGGATTGGGATGGGAGTGTGGGAGTTATCCACATAGGCGAGCATTTTTCTTTGTAAAAGGTGATATACTAAAAGTAATTAGCAACTTAACAGTTTTTTATTTTTTATTATGCGCCATAATATCTCTAATGCCATCAAAGTTTCCGCTCTAGCCGTTATACTCTCTCTTGGTTTGAGTTTTGTTTACGCATGGACAGCGCCGACACAGGCTCCCACAGGTGGCAATGTTTCCGCGCCAATAAACACCAGCGCAAATGCTCAAACGAAGGCAGGCAACTTCACTATAGGTGGAATTTTAAGCGCAGTGAATGCCACTTTCAGCAAAATTGGAATTGGGGCCGCAGTAGATCCTACTGTCGCGCTTAATGTTGCTGGCACAATTAAAACAACAGGGCTTCAACTTTCTACTGGTGCTGGCGTAGGGAAAGTTCTTACTTCGGATTCATTAGGAAACACTTCCTGGACAGATCCTGTTCAGGCAACAGGCGGTAGTGGAGGTGGAGGATTTCTTGAAGAAGTTATTTACACAACTCCAGGCACATATGATTTTGTGGTTCCTTCATGGATGGACAAGCTCGGTGTTCAATTATCGAGCGGTGGCGGTGGCGGTAGCTCTGGATATTATGCATATCATGCCCCTGGCGCAGGTGGGGGTTCCTCGTCTTTTGGACCATCTGGTGCTCCGATTATTTCTGCTACTGGTGGTTCGGGGGGTGCGAATGTGGCAGGTACGGCAGGCACTGGAAGTACGGCACATATTTCTATGTTCTCAGTAATTAGAAATATTGGTATGCCTGGGTCTAGGGGTGTTTATGAGGATCCTTATAGCGACAAGCCTTTATATTATTACGGTTTTTCTGGCGGTTCTGGGGGCCTTGCCAAGGGCGTGTATTCGGTTACTCCAGGGCAAACGATGAAGGTCATTGTTGGCGCCGGTGGAGCGCGGGGTTGTTACGTCGCTGGTGATTGTGGTGGTGCAGGGACCTCGGGGTATGTCTACCTCACATATTCATCTGCGCCTGTTTTGGCAAATAGTCAAACTTTTATTTCAGATGGAACATTTACTGTGCCAGCAGGCGTGACAAGCATAACAGTTGAAACATGGGGCGGTGGCGGAGCGGGTGGGCCTGGGGGTGATAGTGGGTCTGTGTATGGTGGCCATAATTACACCTCAGGCGGTGGCGGTGGTTCTGGTGGTTATGCAAAAAGTACGTTTGCAGTAACTCCTGGCGAGACTTTCCCTGTCGTCATAGGGGCTGGGGGAAATGGAATAAAGACAGGGTTTGCGGTTACGGGTCCACAACATGGAAACATCAGATATAATAGCCAAGGTACCTCTGGGTCTACTTCGTCATTTGGTTCAGGAAGTAGACTTGCTTCTGCTACTGGGGGCACAGGTGGTGTAGATTTTGATGCATATTGCGATGGAGGCTCTTGCAATGGATTAATCTACTGTACCGCGGGGTGGACAGCATCTGGTGGAACTGCAACAAATGGAAATTTTTCTAATGTAGGCGGTTCAGCTGGCGGGGGATGTAACGTAGGCACTGGTGGCGGTGCCGTTGGCGGTGAATCATTCGGCGCTGGAGGAAACGGCGGGCCATATGGCAACACATCACTCAATTATAGTGGAGGAAACGGCGCTGTGGTGGTTTCTTGGTAATTTCAAAATATTTTATGGAAAATTCTACAATAAATAAAAGGGAGTGGGTCTTATGGGGGATAGCGATCGCTAGCATTATGTTTTCGAGTTTTGCTGTGTGGCAAATGTATCTTTTGAAATTGGATATGATTGTCATCAATACCCGTACAGAGCGCGCAGAAAAAGAGTTTAATTTGCGTGAGCAAACAGCTGTAAACTTTTCAGCACAATACCCAATCTCTGGGATGATAACAAAAATTGAGAAGAATCAGTGGACCGTTGAAGTAAAAATTGCGCAGGCGCCGTCTAAACCATCTATTTTTTCAAAAGTTGGCGAGGAAAAACCTGTGGAGATTAAATATGACACTAAACAGTCAATTATTTCTTTCTCCGACACGGTATCCTTTTTAGGAAAGAAGAAAGAGGAGTTTGTTGTAGGAGATAAGATTACTGCTTATGCAATGGAGCCCATTATGGACATAACGAAAGTAAGCGCGATGCGCGTGGAAACGCAAGGGTTCAAGCCGGGGATAGTAGAACCCGTTGAACAAGACGATTTGTCGGGAACATTGCTTCCTCAGTAATAAGATAACATCTACAAAACTCCAAGAAATTACTTGGGGTTTTGTGTTATACTTTTTGTTGTATGAACCCTGAATACGGAACACTTGGTAAGCAGTTTAGGACACCAGAAGAGGAGGTGGTATATTTGCGCGCGCAGATTGCGGAGAAGGAACGCGCGTTAGGGATTGCGCCTGGGTCGCCAGAGCGGACACTTGAAGCGCGAACAGAGGTTGCTCGCGAGAAGGTGGAGGAATACCGTGCTAGGCCAACGGAATTAGTGCTTGATAAAAGCTACCAACTAAAAATTGACGACCTTGAAACCAATGTCGTGAAGCTTGGCGTGGAGCACAAGCAGGCGATTGACCAGCTGATGCAGATTGCGCAAGAAAAGGGAATTAAAAACGCGCTAGCAATTCTTGAAAAACTTAACAACCCACACATTGAGGACGACTTTCATAGAATGATAGTCCAACTCTTGCTTGAAACTGGAGATTTTGCGGGAATTGCAAAAGACAAGGAAGTTGCTCGCGCTTTGAAGATGCGTCTTTATGAAATTACTCTTCCGCCAATCAACGAAAAAGGTGAGGAGCGAAAGTTTGCTGATCTCGTTTCTGGGATGGAGCATTTTTTTGCGGGGATGCTCTCTATTGAAAACACAAAAGCAGGTTTTGGTGATGTAAAAAATTATTTCACGATTGAGCTCGCGCTTTCAAATTTTAGCGATCACATTGTATTTTATTCCGCAGTTCCGCTTGAGCACGCGAACCTTTTTGAAAAACAAGTGCTCGCCGTGTACCCAGACGCGAAAATACGCGAGCACCGCGAGGACTACAACCCATTTAATGAAAACGGGGTGACCGTGGCTTCCTACGCTACATCAGGAGGAGAGACTGCGTACCCACTTCGCACTTTTGAAACATTCACGCAGGATCCGCTCAATGTTTTGCTCTCCACTTTTTCAAAAATAAATCGTGATGGCGAGGGTGTGGCGGTGCAGTTTGTCATTTGTCCAGCGGGAAATTCATTCAACTCACACTACAAGTTTGCTTTGGATCAAATCAAAAAAGGAGTGAATCCGAAAGACGCTCTGAAAAGCACTGGAGCGCAGATAGTAGGTGAATTCGCGGATACGGTAAAGGGAATGTTTTTTGCTCCAAAAGAAAAGAAAGAGGTAGTTTATGAGGAGGAAACAAAAAATATTGGAGAAAAAATTGCATCGCCTATTGTGGATACAAATATTCGCATCATTGCTTCTGCGGACACTGCTTCGCGCGCGGAGTCTATTTTGAACGAGCTTGAGAGCGCGTTTAATCAGTTTGCTAAACCACAGGCAAATGAAATCAAATGGAAGCGCGAAACAAAGAGCGCAAGCCTTATGGAGGCAATTTATCGCTACACATTCCGTATGTTTAACGAAAAAGAAAGTTTCCCGTTAAACCTTAGGGAGATAGCTACAATGTTCCATTTTCCTGTTACAACTACTTCGTCACCAGAGCTCAAAGAGGCAAAGGCAGGAGTCGCGCCAGCGCCTGCAGATGCTCCGCAGGAAGGAATTGTCCTCGGTAAAAATATTTATCACAACAAAGAAACGGTTGTGCGTATCGGTCGCGAGGATCGCGTGCGCCATATGTATGTTATTGGTCAGACGGGTACAGGAAAGTCGCATATTTTGAAGACGATGATTATGCAGGATATTTTGAATGGCGATGGTGTGTGTTTTATAGACCCACACGGAAACGATGTGCAGGAAATTCTTTCGCTCATTCCCCCCGAGCGAGCGGATGACGTGATTTATTTTGACCCTTCATATACCGCGCGCCCGATGGGGCTAAACATGCTTGAGTATGACGAACGTTTTCCTGAACAAAAAACATTTGTTGTGAACGAGATGATGGGCATTTTTAACCAACTTTTTGATATGAAGGTAGGCGGTGGCGCAATGTTTGAGCTTTATTTTAGAAATGCCGCCGCTCTTGTGATGGAAGATACGGCATCGGGGAGTACACTTCTAGAAATCACCCGCGTGCTTTCAGACAAGGCGTTTCGCGATATGAAACTCGCTAAATGCAAGAACCCAATCGTTCTACAGTTTTGGGCAAGCGCTGAAAAAACAACGGGAGACCAAGGGCTTGCAAACTTTGTGCCGTACGTTTCAAGCAAATTTGACCCGTTTATTTCAAACGAAATTATGCGTCCGGTGGTGCTTCAGCAAAAATCCTCGTTTAATTTTAGGCAGATTATGGACGAGAAAAAGATTCTCCTTGTAAATCTTTCAAAGGGGCGATTGGGGGACATAAACGCAAATCTGATTGGCCTTGTGCTGGTAGGAAAAATCACAATGGCGGCGCTTTCTCGTGTGGATATGTTTGGTTCTGGTAAAAATCCAAATGATTTTTATTTGTATATTGATGAGTTTCAAAATGTCACGACGCCATCTATCGCAACTATTCTTTCTGAGGCGCGCAAATATCGCCTGAGTTTAAATGTCGCGCATCAATATATTTCACAACTTTCGGAGGATATTAAAAATGCGGTGTTTGGAAACGTCGGCAATATGGCTGTTTTCCGCACAGGACCAGAGGACGCTGAAGTCCTTGCGAAAAAATTGGAACCCACGTTTACCGCGGAGGATATAACCCGTCTTGATAACCGCAACGCGTACATGAGTATGCTCGTGAACGGACAACCAGCAAAACCATTCAATATAGAAACACTACCATTAAAACAAGGGAATCCAGAGCTTGCGGAACAACTAAAACAACTTTCATATCTGAAATATGGCGCGCCTCGCGAGGAGGTGGAAACGGAGATTATGGGGAGGTACCGCGGGTAAATAATTTTGCTACAAAATTATCACCCGAGCACTTGCAATCAAATGTTTTAGGGTGGGGCATAGCGACTTGACAGAAACCATCCAATGTATATACTTTAGGTACTATGAAAACAGCGATGATAAATATTAAGACAGATAGGGTCGTGAAGGAGGAAGCACAGAAACTTGCGGCTGAACTCGGTTTTTCTTTGTCGGCGCTTGTGACGGCGTCACTTAAACAATTTGTTCGTACTCGTGAGGTGCAGTTTTCGGCTGCGTATCGCATGACACCGTATCTTGAGGGGGTAATAAAAGAAGTTGAAAAGGACATTAAGGCAAAGAAAAATATTTCTCCTGCGTTTACGAACATGAAGGATATGGACGCATACCTCAATGCTTTGTAATAAAAATGAAAAGCATTCTTTTACATAAACATTTTGAAAAGAGGTACTCGAAACTTTCCAAGAAAATTAGGGAGGCTTTCAAGATACGAAAGAATCTTTTTCTTGAGGACATGCATAGCCCAACCCTCGGCACTCATGCGCTAAATGGTAAATATAAAGGGTATCAAAGTTTTAATGTGACTGGCAATATCCGAGTAGTGTATAAAGAAGAAAAAGAAGACATATTTCTTTTTGTTGATATTGGCACGCATCCGGAATTGTACTCGTAATTTGCCCGCTCGTGGATTTTTTGCTAGGATGTCCCTATCTTAATAGTTAATAATTGAGCGAGGCGATGGAATTATGATTAGTTTTTCTAGTCGCTTTGCTCCTTAAAAATCAATCATGTCACATCCAAAAGAAGAGCAGGTACTTATTATTGTAAAACCAGACGCAATTCAACGTGGGCTTTTGGGCGAAATCACAACTCGTTTTGAGCGAAAGGGACTCAAAATTGCGGGAATGAAAATGATTGAGCTTGAGGACGCTCTTTTGGAAGCGCATTATTCACATATCGCGGACAAGCCATTCTTCGCTGGAATTAAGGCGTTTATGAAGGCATCGCCAGTTGTGGTGATGGTTCTCTCTGGCATTAACGCAGTGTCCGCAACACGCATCATCGTTGGACCCACAAAGGGATACGATGCAGACGCAGGGAGCATTCGCGGTGATTTGTCGCTTTCTATTCAGTCAAATGTTGTACACTCATCGGACTCAGTAGAAAACGGGAAGGCGGAAGTTGCGCGCTTTTTCAAGAAAGATGAAATTTTTGATTACACGAAATCGAACTTTGATTATGTGTATGCAGACGAAGCCTTTTAGGGCTAGTTACTAGTCGTTAGTTTGTAGTTGATAGTAAAAATAGGACACAGCTTTCGGCTGTGTCCTATTTTGTTTAGAATTCCTTGCGTTTCGTGTATTTATGTTTCATAAAGTTTTTCACTTGTTGCAAAAGTTTTTTAGTAGCGTATAGTTTATGTAGGGTTATTGGAAGTATTGTCTCCTAAATTATTGACAAGGGAGCTCTATATTCTCACATACCAATTTTTGTTGAGAATTTTTGTCAGCAAAAATTGGTATGTGATTGCGGGCACCCACCTGGATTTATCCAGAGTCAATACCTTCAGTAGCCCTAGGTAAAAGCCTCTGCACCCCTGTGCAGAGGCTTTTTCAATTGTGGTACAATAAACAAATGCTATCGCCGTTTCCAATCATTCTCGTTGTATTTCTTGTCGCAATTGCGGTTGTCAACGCGTTTGCGGATGTTTATCATTGGTACTGGACAATGCGATGGTTTGATATGCCGATGCATTTTGCCGGTGGGGCGTGGCTAGCTTCCTTTGGTGTATGGTGGCAGTATTATAGACGCGGGCTTGTCGTGGAGAGGTTTCTGCAAATACTAGGTGCATGTCTCGTTTTTGCGCTTTCTGTCGGTTTGCTTTGGGAGGCATATGAGGCAGTGGTTAGTTTTTTTACTGTAGGTCATATGAACGCAATCAAGGATACCATAGGAGACCTTTTATTTGATATAATGGGAGGAACAGCGGTCGCAATTTTAGTATTTACAAAGGAGAAATTAAAAACCACACGAATACAATGAAACTCAAATTTTATGGCGCAGCGGGAGAGGTGACGGGCTCAAACCACATCCTTGAAGGGGATGGTGTTAGCATTATGATTGACTGTGGGTTTTTTCAGGGCGTAAAGGTGTGTGATGACAAAAATAACGAACCATTCCCATACAATCCAGCGACAATTGACGCTCTTTTTGTCACGCACGCTCACCTAGATCACGTGGGTCGTATCCCCAAGCTAATGAACGAAGGGTTTAAAGGGAAAATTTATTCTACACCTCCAACTCGTGAAATAGCAAAGCTAATGCTTGAAGACACACTCCGAGTAATAGCTCGCGAGGCAAAAGCCGACGGGCATGAGCCACTTTACCACGAGGACGCGGTGCAAAAAGCGTTTGATCACTGGGAAGCGATACCATACGACAAAGAAATTGTTTTTAAAGATGATCTTCGTGTAAAGTTTCGCGATGCTGGGCATATTCTTGGTTCCGCAATGGTAGAAATGGACCATAACGGGAAGAGATTAATTTTTTCTGGTGACCTTGGCGCCTCTTCAGTACTAATGCCGGATTCAGCACTACTTTCAAATGTAGACTACTTAGTTATGGAGGCAGTATACGGCGACCGACTCCATGAAGACCTTGCCGAGCGAGCAAATAATTTTAGGAAGGTAATAGAGGAAACAATTGCTCGCGGTGGAGCGTTAGTTATACCAGCATTTTCAATTGAACGTACACAGGACCTCCTTTTTGAACTCAATGAAATGATAGAAAATAATTTGATTCCCGAGATTCCAGTTTTTGTGGATTCACCACTTGCGATACGCGTAACAAAAGTTTTTAGTGGCAGTAAGGATTACTTTAATAAGGAAATTCAAGACACAATCAAAGGGGGAGATGACATCTTCAAGTTTCCTAAGCTTCGTTTTACCGAGCGTTCACAGGACTCCATTGCTATAAAAGATGTTCCAAACCCAAAGATTATTATCGCAGGCTCTGGTATGTCCAACGGCGGTCGTGTGCTTCATCACGAGAGGAACTATTTACCCGACCCCAAAAGCACATTGCTTCTAGTGGGATACCAAGCTGTTGGCACAATGGGTCGGATGCTTCAGGAGGGAATAAAAAGTGTAAGAATTTTTGACGAGGATGTGCCAGTGCGCGCGAAAGTTGCCACGATACAGGGGTACTCCGCGCACAAGGATATGAACGCTCTCCTTGAGTTCGTGACTGAAATGCAGGACTCGCTGAAAAAAGTTTTTGTGGTTCACGCGGAGCTTGGCGCAGGGCTTTTCTTTGCGCAACGCGTGCGAGATTATTTGGGGGTAGATACTCGCGTGCCGAAGTCTGGCGACGTCGTTGAAATAGATTTCTAGGGTAACCGCTCACACATCCTCGTCTACGGCGTTACGCTACACAAAATATTGTTCACTATACTGCATGTATGGCTCGCAATATTTTGTTTGCGCGCCTTGTATCCGAGGCTTGTGAGCGGTTACCATGTTGGAAGAAAAATCTTTAGTAAGTATGATATAATAAAAAAATGGGAAACGATCAACATCATCATTTGAAATTAAAAATCTGCGTATCTGGAGCTGCAGACACCACATACTGCGGTGATAGCGCTCTTGAAAACGCTAAAGAACTCGGACGAGAAATTGTGCGTCAGGGTTGCATTCTTGTTACTGGCGCAACAACAGGATTTCCCCTTTGGGCTGCGATGGGAGCGAAAGAAGTGGGCGGAGTTTCTATTGGGCTTTCTCCCGCATCAAATGAAAAAGAGCACGTTGAAACATACGGGCTACCACTAGACTATTTGGATATTATTATTTACACAGGGTTTGGGTACTCTGGAAGAAACCTTTTACTCACACGCGCTTCTGATGGCGTTATTGTCGGTTGTGGGCGCATAGGAACCGTAAACGAATTCACTGTGGCGTTTGAGGATCACAAACCGCTTGGAGTTCTGCGTGGGGAATGGGATATGGACGAGGTGCTTATTGGCATGCTTGAAAAGAGTCATCGCAAGGAGGAGGGCAAGGTTGTTTTTAATGAGAGTCCAAAGGATCTTGTTTCAGGTCTTATCAGTACTATCATTACAGGAAAGACATGCGACCTTGGAGAGAAATGCCCTCAGTATGTGTATGAGAACTATGATGGAGCTGGTGGCCCAAGTATGGGCGAAGGGGAGCGGGTGATGTGATTCGCTTTGCGAAACATGTGACGCTTGACAATTAACACGAAACACAACAGCGCGCCCGTAGGGCGTGCTGTTGTTGCATTTGTCACATGTCAATTGTTTCTGGTCAAATGTCTTGCATTTACTTCACTTCGTTTACTAAGTTTACAAACGTGTCAGGATTGTTTTCTGCTAGGTCTGCCATGATTTTGCGGTCAATGATGATGTTCTTTTTCTTGAGAGAGTCAATAAATTTGCTGTATGAAAAACCAAGAGGGCGAAGTGCAGCGTTCATCTTTACTGTCCAAAGACGACGGAAGACATTTTTCTTGTCACGGCGGTGAGCAAAAGCGTATGCTCCAGCGTGCGCGATAGCGTCGTTTGCCTGGATTTCCTTTGTGCTACGACCAAAACGGTAACCCTTTACCTGGGCTAGGACGTTTCGACGTCGTTTTGCTGAAGTTGTTCCTCGTTTTACTCTTGTCATAAAAGTAGTTGATAGTTAGTAGTTAATAGTTTAGAGAAGTCCTGGTAGAAAGCGCGCCTTGTCCTTGTTTGTCATAGGGAACTCACTCATACGCTTTCCGGCGAGTTGCTTTGAGCGACTTGCCTTTGCGTTGAAGTGGTTCTGGCCCGGCTTGCGACCAAGAATCTTGCCGGTCTTTGTCACCTTGAGTCTTTTGGTAAATGATTTATTTGTTTTCATGATGGTTTTATTTCTTTGATGCGCGTTCAAGGGTGACAGAGATTCCTTTGGGGCTTTTTGTCGGCTCGCCGGTGGGCTTGTATTCTTCGGAAATGAGAGTGAGGACTCTATCAAGCCGCTCCTTTTTGAACCCCATGTCTGTGTACTTTGATCTTCCTACAAGGAAGAGGTCTATTTTTACGCGGTGCCCTTCCTTGAGCCATTTTGAAGCGTTCTTCGCTTTTAGCTCTAGGTCGTGTTCCGAGGTGCCAATCTTTACCTGCAGTGTTTTGGTTTCCGTAACGTGAGCGCGAGCTTTTGCTTCTTTTTGCTTTTTGCTCTGCTGGTACTGAAATTTACCATAATCCATTATTTTCGCAACTGGTGGCTCGGCATTTGGGGAGATCTCAATAAGATCAAGCCCAAGAGCCTCCGCCTTTGCAAGAGCTTCCGATAGGGAAAGAACTCCAAGAGCTTCGCCGGTATCCGTGACAACACGGAGTTCTTTTGCGCGAATTTGATGGTTGATTTTAGCCTTTGGATTCAATGGAATTATAGTAGAAACTTAAACCCGCAAGTGCGTTGCGGAGTTAAGGAGATTCTAGGCTATTTTGAATAAAAAGTCAACGGGCACAGGCGGTGCCCGCCAGTGCCCGACAATTGACCCGTGACAGGCAGAACAATTGACAAAACAAAGGGGTTTGCACTTCGCGCAAACCCCTTTGTTGAATTTTAGTCAAATGTCAGGTGTTAATTGTCAAACGTTCCTTACTTCCTATTGATATTCTGCCAAAGCCAAACTCCAGCGAGAATGCCGACAATTGTCCATACGATTCCGCCTGTAACCATAAATGCTGACCCACCACCGTAGCCCATCATTCCGTACCCACTTCCTACGCCGTTGTATCCCCAATCAAAGAGACACGCGCTTGCGAGCGAGGGGATTAGAACCGCTAAACCAAGAACTGTATATGTGATTTTTTTCATGGTTGATTTTTAAGGAGCGGAAGCGACTGTAAAAATCACCACCGAGCACCACTTTTGCGATTCAAAAAAGTAAAAGTGGTGCTCGGTAAGTAAATCATAGTCGTTTCACTCCTTGATTTTCTAAAATTATCACGACCTTTATTTAATTATACGCTAGGTAGCGAAGTTATCAACAGCCGATACTGCATTATGCTTTAAAATTTGCTACACTACCACACCTACTTTTTATATGATAAATTATATGACTGTGGAAAGGTACAACAAAAACACTATGCAAAAAGTAGGTGTGGGGGTACACTGTATTCATATGGAAGGAGAGACTCCTAACCAAACTCAAAACACAAGTGAACAGACATCTGTTGAAACAAAGCCACTTCCAAAGCTTTCGTTTATTCCGTCTGATCTTCTAAAAAAAACAGATGCGCCAAATGGTCACGGAGTGCACGAGAGATGCGCTTTGTTCGGTTTAATTCTTGGCGCAATAGCGGTAGTATCGTGGGTCGTGATTCTTTTTGGTGTAGTGTATTCAATAATAGGTATTATACTTTCAATCATCGGGCTAAAATCAGCTCGTCAAAAATGGGCAATGATAGGGCTCGCGTTGTCCATAATCGGGCTACTGCTTTCCGTGTGGTATGTGTTTGCAGTGTATAATGGAATGATTAACTACAATTATTTCACGAGCGAGTTTTGGGGGTAGGGGGTGTTTTCGATTCCCAAACGAGATGGGGGTCATCGGTCACGAATCACTAAGTATTTTGTTTCTGAACTAGCAAGTTCTGAATTAGTAAATTCACGGCTTGGCCGCAGACTCTTGGACGAAAACACTCACAAAATACAAAGTGTTCGCTACCCCGGCTCGTGATTTTTGAGTACAAAAATATCACTGCGCCTTTCGATTCCCCGCGCGAGCTACCGCTCGCTCCATCTCCACTCAACAAAAAGGCCCGCTTGGAAGCGGGCTGTTTTTGTACGAGTGGAGATGGGGGGAATCGAACCCCCGTGCAGACGATGCTCTTGTGGGAATCTACTATGCGTAGAACATTTCTGTTTGTTTTAAATAATGTATATCAAAAATGCTCTAAATTATACATTACCGATACTCTATGTTTTTTCACTTTGTAGAGTCATTCAAAATGATGAGCCCTCTTTTTATATCACCCAGAGTTCCCTAGAGGGCGTACTGAATCTGAGTGCTGTTTAGGCTAAAGCGTAAACAGGAGCAAAGGCGCTCGCCGTAAAATACGGAGAAACTGATGCCTTTACTTTTGCAAGTGTGTTTTTTGCACATACTTGTGTATTCAAGATTTAACGAGGTCTTGAACATTCTCGGCATAGCACCTACAAGAGGGAACCACCTGTCTAGGCCGGTCATCCCCGTATTAAAATGCTTTCTGAATTTTCAAATAACTACCTTTCGCTTTTAATGTCGCGCATCACATCCCTCTCGGCTTCACGTTTTTTAATCGTTTCGCGTTTGTCGTGCGTTTTTTTGCCACGCACTACTGCGATTTCCACCTTGAGCTTGTATTTTTTATTATACACCGAAACGGGCACGATTGTCAAGCCTTTTTTGGACTCATGCGCGCCTATTTCCGCAATCTCGTCCTTTGTCAAAAGAAGCCTGCGGTTCCTCGTTGCTTCGTAGCCTTTTGGCACATTGCCTGCTTGGTATGGCTGGATAGTCGCGCCTACGAGATACGCTTCGCCACCGCGAACGGTCACGTGCGAACCATCCAGAGATCCGCGTCCTGCGCGCACAGCTTTCACCTCTGCGCCCAAAAGCTCAATACCCGCCTCGTAGCGTTCCAGTATTTCGTAGTTGAAATACACCTTCTTGTTCTGAATCAGAGACATTATTGTAGAATAGCAGTTTGATGACCATGTTGACAAGTCGGTGCAGAAGTAGTATCATGCATAAAGTTTGCCCGTGTTCATTTTATGAGGAGATTTAGTATGTCAGATAGCCTTGCTTGGTTTTTTGTTGCATCTGCGTTATTCATTGTGTTGTTTTTTGGTGTGATACTTTGGAGAACGAAAAGCATAACTCATGCGTATTTTGGTGGGTTGGTTATGCCTCTCCTTGTATTGAGTTTCTTGTTCATCCTTCCACAGACGGGGGTAGTACTCGCGCTTCTTTCCACTATGGGGATTTTGCTAATTGCGTTAGTGTTATATTTTTTACTTAACGAATGTTCAGCAGGTTTCCGCAAGCGTGTAGAGAGCGAAGGTCATAAATCCCGTGACATAAATCCAGTTTGGCAAAACAAAAGTGAAAGGAGTCAGTGATGAATAACCCAGAACTCACACAGTTGATTCACGAGTATCGGTCAATAATTCTGTTTCTAATTTTTCTTGCGGTAATGGCAGTATTGGTGATAGCCGTATCAACTGCTCATGCTTACGGTGATAACGACAAAACTTGCTCAAAAAAAGAATAGCTATTCTACAATGTATGTAAACGCTCGCGCAACGCGAGCGTTTTTTTGTTGGGATTTACATATGCATGGTCACCAATTATAAGTATTTTACTGTAAGGTCACATATGCTACAATACTCGTACTATGGAGATTTTGAAGAATAATAAAAAAGGTAAAGGAAACGGAAAAAATCAAAACAGCAAGGACAAGTCGTCTAGACGCGGTATTTTTGGAGGCGCGCCAACAGGCGGACAGTTTTTTTCAAATCTGCTTACTGCTGTTTTAATTTTCCTCATAATCTCAACTCTTTATTCAGCGGTGGTTGGAAACAAGGCAAAGATTGAGGAGGTGCCTGTTTCAAAAATCGCGCAAGACATCTCTCTCGGTGACGTGAAAAAGGTTATTGTGGAGGGTGGAATGATAAATGCCGAATACAACGACGGCACAAAAAAGAAATCTAAAAAGGAAAACGAGTCATCTCTTTCGCAGACACTCGTAAACTATGGCGTGTCCGCTGAAAATCTTGCAAAAGTTGAGGTGGAGGTAAAGAATGAGAGCGGATTTGGCTTTTACTTGTTAAATATTTTGCCTTTCCTTTTGCCAATTCTCCTCATTGTTTTTGTTTTCTGGATGCTTTCAAAGCAGGTAAAGGGCGCGGGTATGCAAGCGTTTTCGTTTGGTCAGTCAAAGGCGCGCATCATTGACCCAAATGATCAATCACAAAAAGTTACATTCAAGGATGTTGCTGGAGCAAAGGAGGCAAAGGAGGAACTTGTGGAGATTGTGGATTTTCTTCGTAATCCGAAAAAGTTTTTGGATATCGGCGCGCGGATTCCAAAGGGCGTGCTTCTAATGGGCGCGCCAGGTACAGGAAAGACTTTGCTAGCGCGTGCTGTAGCAGGCGAGGCAGCAGTGCCGTTTTTCCACCTATCCGGTTCTGAATTCGTGGAGATGTTTGTTGGTGTGGGCGCTTCGCGCGTGCGTGACCTTTTCAAGATGGCAAAAAAAGCTGCGCCTTCAATTATTTTCGTGGATGAAATAGACGCGGTGGGTCGTGTGCGTGGTGGAGGAGTAGGAGGTGGAAATGACGAACGCGAACAAACACTTAACCAGATTCTCGTGGAGATGGACGGATTTGAGCCATCAGAAAAAGTTATAGTGATGGCCGCGACAAACAGGCCAGATGTCCTTGATCCCGCACTTCTCCGCCCAGGGCGTTTTGATAGACGCGTAACACTTGAACTTCCTGACCGTGAAGGTCGTGAGGAGATTTTGAATATTCACGCGCGCAAGAAGCCTCTTGCGGATGACGTGAACCTGAAAGTGGTTGCGGAGCGCACCCCGGGATTTTCTGGAGCAGACTTGTCGTCACTGATGAACGAAGGGGCAATCCTTGCGGCGCGTGAAGACAGAAAGACTGTTGCTCAGTACGACCTCATTCGTTCTATTGAAAAAGTGATGCTTGGGCCTGAACGCAAAAGCCACATTCTTTCAAAAGAAGAAAAGAAAATCACCGCGTATCACGAAGCAGGACACGCGCTTGTAGCGTCGGTGCTTCCAAACGCAGACCCCGTACACAAGATTTCTATCATTGCGCGAGGAAATGCAGGAGGGTATACTTTGAAACTTCCTCTAGAGGAAACACGCTTGCGCTCACGCAAGGACTTTTTGGACGATATCGCGATGTCGCTCGGGGGATATGTTGCCGAGGAAATGGTTTTTGGAGACATCACTACTGGCCCCTCAAACGACCTACAAGTAGCGACAGCGCTCGCGCGAGATATGGTTACCAAATATGGAATGTCAGAAAAGCTTGGACCTGTCGCTCTTGAGGGTTCGGGCGGACGCGCGCTATTTGGCGGGCGTGGAGTGGATAGTCGCGACTATTCAGAAGAGGTGTCCGCAAAGATAGACGCGGAAGTTTCTAAAATTATTAACGACGCGTTTGCGCGCGCTCGGCAGGCGTGCACAGAGCACAGGAAAGCTCTTGACGCTATTGCAAATGAGCTCGTGGTTCAGGAATCTATAGAGCGTGATGATTTTGAAAAGCTCCTCATTGCAAACGGCATAATGCCGAAGAAACTCGATAAAGAACTAACTGTATAATTATGGACATTAATCTTATTCTTTTTATTTTGTCGCTTGTAGGTGTTGCGGAGTCGCTCTATCTTAACTACGAGTGCCGAAGACATCGCACCCCTGTTTGTTTGATAGGGAACCAGTGCGATATTGTCTGGAATAGCCCATACAGCAAAACATTTGGCGTTTCCAATGAAATACTTGGGCTTATTTATTATCTCACGCTCGCTGTCGTTGAGTGGACAATATTTTCTGGCGGTATTTCAGAGTTGATGATTATAGGCGAGTATGTAATTCTTTTTGGTGGAGCGCTTATGTCCTGTTACTTTTTCTATATTCAGTGGCGACTGATAAAGGCATGGTGCTTTTGGTGCACATTATCCGCAGTTATTGTGTGGGTGATGGTTATTGCTCGTTCAATATATTAGACCTGTCGCCAAATAACTTTTCTGTTGCAGTTCCTTGTTTTTGGCTACGACTTGTCCAAAATTATTCAAAATATCCAGATATTCCTCATAATTTTGGACTGCGTCTCACTCAAAAACAAGAAACTTCACTACGAAAATTATTAGGCGACAGGTCTATTAGAGAACTTCTATTGATTGAAAATAGTCAGAAGATATTCATTGATATCTCTCTGAGATAAATCATAAAAGTTTTTGCCTTCATCGTGGAGTCGGAGCGCGAGTCCTTTGCCAACAAATCTCCAGTGCCAGGGTTCAAAAATATAATAAGCGTTTCCCTTTGGATAAGAAAGTATAAATCCGTACTTATACGCGTTTTCCGTGAGCCATTTGTACTCGGGAGTTTTTTCAAATGTTAAATTGTTTGTGCCTAGTTTTGTAGTGGTAAAGTCCACTGTCGTACCGAGCTGGTGTTCGGAGTACCCTTGGTCTGCCGAGAACGTGCTCGCGCCGGAACCAAATGTGACCTTGTATCCAGATTTTAATGTGCTCTGCGTGTCAAATGAGCGAAATGCTGAAATAATTTTTAAATCGGTGCTTGTTGTCGAAGCATCATCAAGCATTTGTCTAAGAAACGGCCACACTTCAGCCGAAATCATTTTCTCTTTTTCTGACTCAAGCGTGTATTGGGGTGGAATTGTTATGGAGAGCTTCGGAGTATAGAGCTCGTTTAAAAAGTATACCTTTGAGTATTTTGCAAGAAGCTCACGGTCTGTAGTTGCCAATTTTTGGTACAAACCAAGCGTGTTTGTCATTCCATCCAATAATTCTTGCTGTCGAAGCGCCTCCTGCTCAGCAGTTATTTTTTCGCTCTGCGTTGTGACAAGAAGGTCACGAAACTCCTCAATATCAGAGCTCAATTTTTCCGTGGTTGAAACAAAATCCTGTTTTGTATTCTCAAGCTCTATCTCAAGAGCGATTTTTGTCTGGTTGAGAGTGTAATTTTGGTGTCCCAAATACCCAATGATTACAAGGGCGAGGAAAATAAGTAAAATATTTGTTTTTTTGTCCATTTTTGGTCCACCCACTTGGACTCGAACCAAGGACCGCGGAGATATATGGCATTAAATTTTTTGTCCGTCCACCAGGACTCGAACCTGGGACCGCAGAGATATAAGCTCTGTGCTCTAACCGACTGAGCTATGGACGGACAAAAAATTTAAAAGTACCATATTTTGTCTTCGCTCGGACGCCATGCATAAGGGTACTCATGCATACGCTCCTCGCTAGCCAAAATAAGCTCCGTGCTCTAACCGACTGAGCTATGGGTGGATATCAGACATAGTATAGCAAACATTAAATACGGGCAAGTATTGTTACTCCCAATGGGTTTCCTTGAGGTGAGTGTCTATTTTTGAGCGAAGGAGAGGGTATTTTGTAAGGTCGGGATTCTCGGCAATTATTCGGTAAGCTTCGGCTCGAGCTGCTTCCACCATTTTAATATTTTTGATTGCTTCCATACCGAGGTCAGAGATGCCCCATTGTTTTCCACCAGATAGCTCGCCTGAGCCACGGAGAGTAAGGTCTAGTTCAGCGAGCTCAAATCCGTTCTTTGCGCCGACGAGCGCCTTTAGACGTTTGTGCGAAACCTCGTTCGTGCTGTCGGTTAGAATGTAACAGTATGCCTGATGGTTACTTCGAATGACACGTCCACGAAGTTGGTGAAGTTGCGCAAGACCAAATCGCTCTGCTCCTTCAATGACAATAATTGTTGCGTTTGGCACATTTACACCAACCTCAATCACAGATGTCGCGACAAGAATATGAATTGCTCCTTTTTTAAATTCTTCCATCACCCATTCTTTTTCAGCAGGCTTCATTTTGCCGTGAAGAACCCCAACCTCAAATTCAGGAAAAATATCTTCCGCAATGCGTTTTGCTTCCGTAATGACTGACTTTGCATTGAGAGCCAATCCCTTTTCAGGGTCAGGCTCGTTTATTCGTGGACAGATGATGTATGCTTGGCGACCATTATTTATTTCTTCACGAATATGCTCCTCTATTTCCTTGCGATTATTTTTTGTAACAAACTCTGTTTTTATCGGCAAACGTCCGACCGGCATTTCGTCTAGAAGTGTTAGGTCTAGGTTGCCATATATAGTGAGAGCAAGAGTGCGGGGGATCGGGGTCGCTGTCATCGATAGTAGATGCGGAATGAACGTGTCTTTTCTTACAAGTTTTCCGCGTTGCATCGTACCAAATTTGTGCTGTTCGTCCACAATGGCGAGTCCTAGATTTTTGAATTGCACGCTCTTTTGAATGAGCGCATGCGTGCCAATGAGGATGGGGAGCTTGCCTTCGGCGACCCATTTTAGAAGTTGTGCCTTTGAAACTTTTGTCGCGCCAGATGGGTCTAGCTTGGAAGGAAATTTTTTAGCTACGCTTCCTGTGAGAAGCCCGATTTCAATCGGATTGCCTGATTTGTCACCCGCTCCGCTTTGGAAGTATTCTATAAAACTTTTAAAATGCTGTTCCGCAAGAATCTCAGTTGGCGCCATGTACGCAACTTGGAGATTTCCAAATTTATTATCATGTGGTGGTGTTGTCGCTACGGCATATGCAGATATAGCTGCTACAAATGTTTTTCCAGAACCAACGTCGCCTTCAAGCAGGCGCCCCATCGGTATTCCTTTTTTAAAATCAGAAAAAATATCTTTGAGCGCGTGAATCTGTGATGCGGTTGGTTTGAACGGAAAGCGTGAGGTAAAATGCGCGAGAGCTTTTTCCTCAGGCTCAATTACAAATCCACTGTGTTCCTTTGTGAGGGCTCGTTCGCGCTGACGCGCAAGCTGAATCATAAAAACTTCTTCAAATGCAAAACGTTTGCGCGCGGACTGCGCATCAGACTCCTTTTGCGGAGCGTGAATCCATACGAGTGCCGTTGTAAGAGTCGGAAGATTATACTTTGCGAGAATGTCTTTTGGAATTGGGTCAACAATGTTATCTAGCACTCCTTTGCTAAATAATTTTTGAATATGATGATAAATAAACCGTGAGGTTATGCCCTTTGTCTCTGAATACACTGGATAAAACTGTGTCTCCTTCTCACCTTCAAATAGTGAGCCACTGGCGTCTAATGGAAGTTCATTTGTTCTTACGAGTTCTGGATTTGCAATGTAAGGCACTCCACCGCGTTCCTCAACATGTCCAGAAAGCTTTACCATCATTTCTGGCACAAGCATTTTTGATATGTACGCCTGATGAAACCACACACATTTTATGCGTCCAGTTCCGTCTTCAACGACAGCTTCAGTCATTGGTATTTTTGTACGAAAACCTTTTGATGTTTTTGATGATACGACACGGCCGTAGATTGTTGCTGTGTCGCCCTTTGCAAGGTCAGCAATGTGTTTAATTTCAGCAATGCTCGTGTAGCGTGTGGGGAAGTAGTGAAGTAGGTCGTCCGCATTTGTGACACCTAGCTTCGTGAGTCCATTTTTTTGGATAGAGGTGAGTCGAAAAATAGTCTCAAGCGGAGTTGCTGGTGTGGTGACGTCTGGATCTTTCATTTTTTTCTAGACAATAATGCTAATCCGAACGTCATAGTGGCGATTGATAAATCGCGGAAGACAACTGAGAATTCGCTTTTGTTGAAGATAACGATAGAAACAAGCATTGCTCCCGCGATTATTGATGGGATAGGATTGTTCCAAAATAGCACGCCAAGCGCCACAACTATTTCTATTGTGGAAAAAATTGGGAGGAATATTTCGCGCGGGATTAACTGGTCAACCCACATAGGCACGTATCCTATCCACGCAGATGGGTCTATGAAAGCGGACACGGCTGGGTAGATAAACGCAAATGAGACACCAAGCTTTAGCAATAAAATTGCGTTTTTGCTGTAGGATTCCATGAGCCTATTCTACAATAATTTTCCCGTATTTACCCAATTGCATATGGTTGTGATATGAGTGCGTGCCGACTTTGTTGAATGTGAATGAATACGAGCCTCCTTTTGTAACATATGTTTTTTCATCGAAATCCGGATAGAGTGTGTGAGTAGGATGTGGCGCAGATGCCATCCACATTTTTATATCGCTTTGGTTTAGAAACGTTACTTCTGTCCCAGCCTTTACTGTTAATTCCGCAGGATTGAACCCATCGTTTGTGTAAACAACTAGGTTTGTAGTCGTGTCGTTGCTACCAAATATGCCTGCATCATTAGTAGTAGTCGTCCAAAGCTCGCTTCGTGATGTGAAAAAAAATACTCCCACAACAATAAACACCCCAGCCCCTCCTAAAATATATTTATTCATAGTACGTATAGAGATCTTAAGTCTGATAATAGACCCAAAACAGAACTATGTTAATTATACCACGCGATTGCCTGTGTCAATGGCTCTACCTGACGTCAATTTCTTTGAGAAAAGCCTTGTTGTTTGGCGGGCGTCCTAGGAAGCCTTTTACCAAATCAATTTCTTCCATGCTTCCGCCCTTTTCAAGAATCCATTTTTTGTAGTCTGCGCCAACTTTTTTACTCATAATTCCCTCTTTTTTAAAACGAGTAAACATATCTGCTGCGTATACATTTGACCAGAGGTAACCGTAGTATCCCGCGTCATAGCCATCTAGGTGTCCAAACCCTGCTGGGAAAATTGCGTCCCTTGGCAGAATAATGCCTGTGTATTTTTTTATCAGGTCGCGATAAAGTTTTGCGGGTTCAGGCGGTTTGTTTTTTGCGTGAAGAGTGAGATCAAGCATACCTTGTATTAGTTGGCGGAGTATGCCGTATCGGAGCATGTGCGTTTTGCTGGCAAGAAGATTTTTAAGAAGCGTGGGTGGGAGCACTTTACCAGTTTTGTAATGCGCAGACAAAAGCGCAAGTGGTTTTTTGTCCCACGCCCAGTGTTCAAGCATTTGAGATGGCGCCTCTACAAAGTCCCATGCAGTATGACACCCCGATTGCGAAGCATAACGCGCAGTTGTAAGTGTATGATGTACCATGTGTCCAAACTCATGCAGAAATGTTTCCACCTCACCGTGTGAAAGTAATGAAGGGTTCTTCTTAGTTGGTTTTGGAAAATTTGTGAGCATTGTACCAAATGGTGTGAAGTAATCGCTTCCAGAAAATGAAGTTTTCCTACCATTTACCACGTCATTAACACATGCGTGTCCATACTTGCCGTGACGAGGATAAAGGTCAAGCGCAAAATATGAAAGCACGTCCCCCTTGAGTGTTTTGACTACATATAATGATACATCTGGATGCCAGAGGGTGAAGCCAGTGAGTTTCTCAAATTTTACACCAAATAGCGTTGAGTAGATTTTGAAAGTTCCACTTAAGACACGTGAAAGAGGGAAGTATGAGCGTACCTCCTCGCTGTCTAAATTAAATTTTTCCTTTTGTAGTTCGTGGCTATAGAAAGCAATATCATAAAAATGAAGCACAGCATTTTTGTTTCCTGTTTTTTTACGTTTTAGCGCGCGAAGTGCTTTTATTTCATCCATCCCTCCTTTCGCAACTTTTTTCAGAAGGTCTTGTTCAAATGCAATTACGCGCGCGCCCGACTTTGCCATCCTTAGTTCAGTCTTGTAGTCGGCATGAGTTTTGTACCCAAGAATATGCGCGTGCTCAATGCGAATTTTTAGCATCTCTGCGAGTACTTTCATATTTTTCTTACCACCTTTTTGAAGCGCTTTTTCTGCAAGCTCTTTTCGTTTCGCCTCATTTTTTGCAAGATCCATAAACGGGTGAAGCTCTGGGTAGGCGAGAGTCACTTTATATCGTCCATCCTTCGCGCGCGTGAGACCAGCCTTATATCGCTCTGGAAGTCCAGCCAATTCCTTGTCGGTAACTAGTATGTGGTCATCGTACGCGTTGATGTTCTGGCGAAATTCATTTGAAACTTTTGCGAGACGTTGGGAAAGTTCTTTCACACGCTTTTGCTTGCTTGCTGGCAAATCAAAACCGAGTCGCTTATAATTGAGAAACATATCGCGAAAAAGTTTTTTGCTTTCGCTGTCTACAACTTTTTGTTCCTTGCGCCACGCGCTTTTTTCATAGTCTTTGAGCGCCTGCCAGATTTTTGGGTCGCGTTCAATCGCAATCATTTTGTTTTGGATTGTGTCAATCGCTCGTTTTGCGGTGTCGCGAATAGTTTTTTTTGGTGAAACATTTTGAAGAAGATCAATTTTCAAAATTGTTTCAGAAATGCCGTAATCAGACGACTCAAGCGCGTAAATAGTATTTTCAAAATTGCGTTCAGTCGAAGGGACTTTTTTTATTTCAAAAAGACGATCTTTTTTCTCGGCAAGTATCTTTGGAGCAAGTTTTCTGATGTCGCTTGCCGTCCATTTTGTCCACGCGAAATCCTTTGGTGTGTACGGTGTTCGTTTCATTCAGGTAACTATAGCGAACCTTCCCCAAAAATAAAAGTAATCTGCTATACACGTATAATATACTATAGTATATTATACGTGTATAGCAGAGTTAAATAGCGCGATATACTACAAGGGAGAGAAGAGCAAAAAAGATTGCCGCGTAAAAAGCGTATGTTGCAAACGCGAGGAATAATGGTATATTCCAAAGCGCGTGTACTAGTAGCGCGCCAATGCCGAGTGATTGTAGAATCATTTTTAGTTTGCCTGTGTTTTCTGCCTGAACAATTTTTCCATAGTACGTTTTTTGCACGTAGGCGCTTCCGATGAGCGTAAGCTCAATGGCAACTATGGCAAGAACGATTTCCCATCCTAGATATTTAGGAACAAGTATTATTATCGCCGTGGACACAAGTAGCTTGTCTGCAAGAGGGTCAAACATTTTTCCGAAGTCGGAAACAAGGTTTCGTGTGCGCGCGAGCGAGCCATCTACCGCGTCAGAAAATGCTGATATGAAAAACAGCGGTAGAGCGACGACATAATTTTCGTTCCACAAGAAGTATCCAATGAACGGCACACTGCAAAAGCGGAGCGATGAAATAAGATTCGGAGTCATCCACTCGGGAATAATCAAAAGAAGTGTCTTTGCCAGAATTTTGTCAGTGATTGTTAGGTTGTGATGAGGCATGGAATTATTGTAGCAAAAGCTGTGGAAATATGATAAGGTTGTTTTGTTCTAAAAAGTCAAAAATTGGAGACGTGGCTGAGCTAGTCCAAAAAGAATAGACATCTCAGTGCCTCTCCCGTTAATGTACAAGACGTTAAATTGTGTAAATGGTAAAAATCTGGAGACGTGGCTGAGCTGGTCGAAGGCACCTCACTGCTAACGAGGCAGGGTAGCAATACTCTCATGAGTTCGAATCTCATCGTCTCCGCAAAAATACAAAAGAC
>DMXP01000005.1:141216-150760 GCA_003483855.1 Candidatus Yonathbacteria bacterium | reverse complement strand
GTCTTTTGTATTTTTGCGGAGACTGGCTAGTGCGCTACTGCAAAGGCAAGGACTTTGCGTGGGCGGAGATGGCGAATGGAGCGCTTGGCCTCAACGAGTGTTGCGCCAGTCGTTGTGACATCGTCTAAGAGAATTACAACTTTTCCCCGCGCTTTCAAAGTTAGAGGAGCGTGGAATGCGTCTCGCAGGTTTTTGATACGCATATTTCTTTTTTCAGATTTTGCTTGTTGCTTTGTTTCCTTTACGCGGATAAGGAGTTCGGGAGCGTATGAAAAGATGCGCGCGATGTCTAGTTTCAAAATTTCGCGAGCGATAAGTTCACTCTGGTTGTAACCGCGTTCACGAAGACGTTTTTTGTGGAGAGGAACAGGCACGAGCAAAATATTTTCTCCGCCAGAAATAAATAGCTCGTTGCCAAGAGCGCCTGTTATTTCATCGTATAAGTAAGGAGCAAATATTTTTGCAAAACCGCGCGCATTTTTGTATTTGAGGCGCCATATCGCGCGTTTAATTATTTTGTTGTGATAATCAAAAACAGCATTAATGAATGCGTGTTCGGACTGCGGAGCCCTTTGAGTGTCCTCTATGCATATTTCGCACAACAGAGTTCCACCTTTCCCGCAACCCGCGCACTCTCTTGGGAAAATGGCGTCAATTATGAAGTTGAATATTGATAATATGTCACGCATGTGGATATAACTAGGTACAATATCCACTGCGCTCGCTCGGAAACAAAATTAAAATTTTGTTTCGCTCACTCGCTTGTGGATAAGTAATTACAAAAGATATGTTAAATACGTGGTATACTATTAGTATATATCACCATGGTCATATCTTTAGAATCAATCAAACATGTTTTTGGCGGAGGACACAAGGGCGCTGTTTTGGGTATTGACATAGGATCTTCTTCCATTAAAGTTGTGCTACTTGAAAAAGTGGAAGAGAAAATAGTTTTAAAAAATTATGGTGAGATAGCACTCGGCCCGAGGGCAGGCGCAGGAGTTGGACAAGCGACAAATCTTCCTCCTGAAAAAGTCGCCGAGGCTCTCAGGGACCTTTTAAAGGAATCAGGTATAACCGCGCGTCACACACTCATCGCTATTCCTTTTAGTGCGAGCCTTCTTGCTGTAGTAGAGTTGCCTGATGTTGGTAAGAAGGATCTTGACTCAATGATTCCACTAGAAGCTCGCCGATATATCCCTGTACCTATTACCGAAGTTTCTCTTGATTGGTGGGTTATTCCAAAAAGAAAGCCTGAAAGAGAACCGATGGTAAACGCATCACCAGATACAGCAAAAATAGTTGGCAGCATAGAAGTTATTATTGCGGCAATACATAATGAGGTTATCAAAAAATATGAATTAGTGAAACGAAGCGCGCAGATTCCAGGAGAAGCGTCGCATTTTGAAATTGAAATATTTAGCACACTTCGCTCGGTTGTTGGTAGTGATATGTCTCCAATACTTGTTGTAGACATTGGCGCGGGAAGCACAAAGCTCGCTATTATAAATGAGGGTGTTGTCCGTGGGTCACATGTAATATCTGTTGGCGGGCAAGATATTACACTTGGTCTTTCTCGTTCGCAGGCGATTACTTTTGACAAGGCAGAGGAAATAAAATGCAGAGTTGGAATGACTGGTGATGCAGAAGGGCGTGATGTTTCAGCTGTCTCGGAACTTTTGCTGGCAAACATTATGAACGAAGCCGCGCGCTTTGTGGAAAATTATGAACACAAACACAACACCAAGCTTGAGAAAATAATCTTGGTTGGCGGTGGCGCGCGTTTAAAAGGAATTGAAAAAATTGTTACTAAAAATTTTAAGAATATTCCAATTGCTATCGGTGATCCGTTTAGTCGTGTTGATTCTCCCGCATTTCTAGCGTCAACAATAAAAGAAATTAGTCCAAACTTCGCAGTTGCTGTCGGTATAGCTCTAAAAGGGCTAGAAGAGTAACAGTAAAGTGTAGTATAATAAACATAAATATGGACGGCTCTAACCCAAAGGTTTCATTCATACCAAAAGGCTCGCTCGTTCGCGAAGAGTCCTTTTTGGAGCGACGTCGTCCGCAAAGCGCGATAGGTTTGCTTTCCGGAATTGTTTTTGTTTTGATTGTGAGTTCGTTTGTCGGGCTGTATTATTACAACAACAAGCTTAATTTAGTGATTGTTGAAAAAACAATGGAGATAGACGAGGCTAAGCAAAAATTTAAGGATGTGCCAGAAGTCGCGGAGGCGAGGGTTTTTCGCGCCCGAGTTGACCTTGCCAACGACCTTCTCAACGCGCACAGGGTTGTGTCCCCAGTGTTTGCTTTTTTGTCTGACAACACGACAGAAAGTATTTTGTATGACAAATTTTCATTCAAGAGCGATTCTAGCGGAGCAACTCTGGACATTGGAGGTGAAGCGCAAAATTACGCTTCACTAGCATTTCAGGCAGATGTTCTTAGAGGTAAAACAGATGAGCTTCTAGAATTTTCAATTGACAATATTTCTCTTACAAAATTTGGCAGTATAACATTTAACCTTGCGCTGGTGTTTAAACCGGATTTTCTTTTGTATACCAAAAATGTTGGCGGGTCGAGTGACACTGAATCACAAGCAAGGGAATCTGCTACGGACTCAACACCAGCCATTATTCCGCCAGTGTCGGAAGAGGAGACAGTTTCGGTTTCAATACCAGAGGTTGTTGCAGATACAAATGTCGCAGATTCAGAGTCCGTTCCGCAAACAACAGTGACAGACAGTTTGTCGGGTGACTGGACGACGGAACAGCCTAGCGGGGTAACATCAACACCTGATACATCCGAGCCGTCTATGTTGAGAAAACTCTGGTTGAGGTTAAAATTTTGGTAATATTTTTATACAATCATGACTAAACCAATTATCTCATTCGTAATTCTTGTACTCTCCATAGGTTTCGCGTTTTTGTATGTTTTGCCAGCGTACAATTTGAATGCGAAGCTTCGTGGAGATATTGAATCACTCACAAATGTTCTTAGTCAATCGAAGGAAATAAAGATGTTGATTGATGAAACAAAAACAAAACTCGGGGGGATAGAAAAATCAGGGCTGGATAGGTTTGAAGTTTTTCTTCCTGAAACGATTGATCCGATTCGCTTTGCAAACAACATACAATACATCGGAAGGAAAAATAAAATTATTTTGTCTGGTATTAAAGTTGAGGAGTCTGTCAACGGTGGAGTAAGCGCAGGAGTATCCTCTGGTGTCACGGCATCACAGGGTCTCGTGAGCGTAGTGTCATTAGGTGCTCAGATAGAAAAAGCGCAGGGCACATTGGCGCAAAGTACACAGAGTGGGACACTCACAGTAGGAAAATACGCGACAACGAAAGCAAGTTTTTCATTTACGACCGCATTTGAAACATTTCAGGCATTTCTCGATGATATAGAGAAAAGTTTGGGTGTGGTTGATGTTACCTCTCTCTCGTTTTCGCCGGTTGCAACTGATACCTCGGCATCAACTCCGAGTACGCCACCTCCTACAACGTATCAGTACTCTATGACAATAGAGACTTATTCTTTAAAATAATCATATGCAACAAGAACAAATAAAAGCACTGATAGTAAATATTTTCACTGGGGCAGTCATTGTAGGAGTTTTTGTCGCTGGGTATTTTATTATATTTAAAAAAGACACCGAAGTTGTAACATCTGTTCAATCGATTGCGAGAATAGCGGAGCAAACAGCGTCTATTGGTATTGAGATTGACGCCACGGTGAAGGATCTTGCGGAGCTTTCAGACGCCATATCGCGCTCCAAGGTATTTTTTGACATGCCTGCATTCAGCAATCTTGAAAATTTTACCGTCGCGGTGCCAAGTGAGGGGGTAGGCAGGACTAATCCATTTTTACCAACTGCGTGGAAATTAAAAATGAAGGAACAGGAGATAGTGGTAGGCAAGAGTGCAACTCAACAAACCAGCACACAGTCAGCATCTGTCACAGAAGACTTACTCGGCGATTTTGACACAGGACTTTAATTATCATGGCAATTTTAGATACCTTCGCAATACACGGGATTATAAAAAAGGAGGCAATCCCCGAGCTTTCAAAGCGCTTGAACGATGGCGCGTCTATTGATGAAGTCCTGGAGCAGACTGGAGTTGCAAAGGAGAATATTCTCAAGGGACGAGGGTTTTATTATAACCTCCCAACTCGCGACTTGAAAGGAAAAGGCGTGGATTTTGAAATATTAAAATATATTCCCGAGGACTCGGCGTCGTATTATCGTTTTGCGCCGATAGCAGTTGTAAACGAGGTGCTTGAAATCGGAATTACAGACCCGGAAAATATTGAGGCCCGAGACGCTTTGCAGTTCATAGCGACAAAGCTCGGGATGCCGTTTAAAATATTTCTCATCTCAGACGACGATCTAAAAGTGATTCTTGAAAGTTACCGTGGGCTTACTGGGGAAGTCACGAAGGCTCTTTCAGAGCTTGAGGTTGATATCAAGGATGTAGACAAGGAAGCGTTACTAAAAAAACCAGAAGAGAAGGATGGTACGGAGGCGAAAAAGGAGGCGCATGTTGTGGAGGACGCGCCTGTCGCAAAGATTACCGCTGTTATATTGCGACATGCTACAGAAGGTGGAGCCTCTGATGTGCACATAGAGCACACCGGTGAAAATGTGCGCGTGCGTTTTCGTGTTGATGGCGAACTTTTTACCAGTCTCGTCCTTCCAACAAATGTTCATAACTCTGTTGTGGCGCGCATTAAGATTTTGGCATCACTCAAGCTTGATGAAAAACGAAAACCACAGGACGGACGCTTTTCCGCGCGCATAGACGGGCGCAAAATTGACTTCCGTGTGTCCACTTTTCCCGCATACTACGGAGAAAAAGTTGTAATGCGTATTTTGGATACGCAAAAAGGTGTTCAAAAACTTGATAATATCGGTTTTCGTCCTGAACACCTTGAGCTAGTGAAAAGCGCGCTCGCTCGTCCGTATGGAATCATTCTCATTACTGGGCCAACTGGATCTGGTAAATCAACAACACTCTATTCTATGTTGAACGAGTTGGACAAAGAAACAAAAAACATTGTTTCTTTGGAAGATCCTGTTGAGTACAATATGGGTGGCATTAGTCAATCTCAAGTTCGTCCTGAGATAGGATACACTTTTGCAACAGGCCTCCGCACTACACTTCGCCAAGACCCAGACATCATAATGGTTGGTGAAATACGCGATGCAGAGACAGCCCAGCTGGCTATTCAAGCTGCTCTCACTGGTCACCTTGTACTCTCTACGCTTCACACAAATACAGCCATTGGTGCAATTCCGCGTTTGGTAGATATGGGGATCGATCCATATCTCATCGCCCCAACATTGATACTTTCTGTTGCTCAGCGCCTTGTTAAAAAAGTTTGCCCTGGTGCTGAAAAGGAGGTTCCTAACGATGGAGCTATAGGCATGATAGTTGAGAAGCAGTTCAATGATATTACAGACGAGTTTAAGAGTAGATTAAATATCGGAAGACCGCTCTGTGAGGCGGTTCCAATAACTGAATGTTCCTCTGGCACAAAAGGACGCCTTGCGGTATTTGAGGTGTTTAGTGTTGACAAGGATATTGAGAAAATAATTTTGGCTGAACCAACGGAGGTTCGTTTGTTCGAGGCATCACGCAAGAAAGGGATGATAACCATGAAGGAGGATGCTATTTTGAAGAGTATGGATAGGCTAGTGCCATTTCAGGAGATAAATACTTTATAGGGAAACCTTTGACAACTAACACCGCTTCGCGGACATTTGACAGGGTGCCGTTCGCCGAAGGCAAACGGCACCCGCACCAACTTGTTAATTGTTACATGTCAAATGTTGCGTAGTCTTTGACTCCAAAGGCTACACAGTGGTATACTAAATCCATTATGGAACCAAATACAGCGCCCAAAAAGATTTTTATTGTTGACGACGACAAGTTTCTCCTTGATATGTATACATTTAAATTCAAGGAGAAGGGATTTGATGTTATTCAAGCATTTGGAAGCGTTGACGCGCTAAACAAACTAAAGGGTGGAATTATCCCAGACATAATGCTTCTTGATATCGTGATGCCCACCATGGATGGTTTTGAACTCTTGAGCATAATAAAAAACGAAAACCTTGCGCCAAACGCAAAAGTGCTCGTGCTTTCAAATCTTGGGCAACCAACGGATGTGGAAAAAGGCCGCACTCTAGGAGCAAATGGCTATGTAATAAAAGCTTCCGCGACTCCATCTGAGGTGGTAGAAAAAGTAATGATTGTTCTTGGTGGAGAGGAATCATTCGCTAAGGTTGATTAATATATATGACAAACCGTAATTACAAAGAAGAAGTTGAGGTACTTGTCGCTCGCGCTATATCTGATGGCGCTTCGGATATCCATCTTTCCACAGGGCATTACCCAACATTTCGTGTTTCTGGGAGCCTAGTGCCTTTGATGAATTTAGCAGTGTTGACTCCTGAAGACACGATGGGGATGCTTACACAAATTATCACTCCAGATTTCAAAGAGCGTTTTCTCGCAAACAGGGAAATTGACTTTTCATATGATTTTCATAACAAGGGCCGTTTCCGCGGAAGCGCTTTTTACCAGAAAAATGCTGTGAGTATCGCGCTTCGCGCTATTCCAACACAGGTGAAAACAATCAGCGAGCTAAATCTACCACCTATTCTAGAAATGTTCACAAGAAAGAAGCAGGGATTTTTCCTTGTGGTTGGACCTGTTGGGCAGGGTAAGTCCACGACTCTCGCGTCTATGGTGGAGCTCATCAACCGCGAGCGCGCGGAACATATTGTGACCATTGAAGACCCAATAGAATATTTGTTCAATTCTCAAAAAGCAATCATTGACCAACGCGAGGTTGGCATTGACACCAAAGATTTCAGGTCAGGCCTTCAGTCGGTATTTCGCCAAGACGTGGATGTGATTATGATCGGTGAAATGCGCGATCCAGAAACTATTTCTACGGCGGTAACTGCCGCAGAAACAGGCCACCTTGTTCTTTCTACGCTTCACACAAACAACGCATCGCAAACGATTGACCGTATTATAGACTCGTTCCCTGGGGATCAGCAGTCGCAGATTCGTGTTCAGCTTGCGGGAAGTTTGGTAGGTATTTTTTCACAGCGTCTTGTTCCACGCGTTTCAGGAGGGCTTATTCCAGCGTATGAACTATTAATAAACAACACCGCGGTTTCAAGCCTAATTCGCGAAGGTCGTACGCACGAGGTGGATATTATTATTGAGACAGGAATGAAGGATGGTATGATTGATATGAATAGGAGCCTTTCGGAACTCGTGCTTAAAGGAGAGATTACCCCAGAGACAGCTCTATTGTATTCGTTTAATCCTAAAGGGCTAGAGAGGATGTTGCAGTCGTAGAAAATCAACCCAGTAGGTCATTCTACTGAATGAAGAGCGAAGCGACTATGATTTTCTTGACCGAGCACCATCACCGTCAAATATAGTTCTACAAGATAGTTGTTCTAGAAATATAAATAAGATGTTATAATTATTTGAACATGATGGTGCTCGGTGGCAATTTTCATAGTCGCTACGCTCCTCAATTAGCAAATTGACCTAAGGGTAAAACAAAATCAGCCATGCTATTTTCATACAAAGCAGTTACCAAAGAGGGGATAGAAACATCAGGCAGCATTGACGCGCAAAATCAGGATTCTGCCGTAAACTCACTCCAGAGGAGTGGCCTTGTGGTAATTTCAGTGCGTTCTGCTGACTCTAGAAACCTTTTTGAGATTGACATCAACATTTTCAATCGTGTTTCAACGAAGGAAATGTCAATTATTTCACGGCAGATTGCAACGCTTCTAGACGCGCATGTACCAGCTCTAAAAACATTCCGCTTGATCGCGGCAGAAGCGGAAAATCCAATCGTTGCGAAAAAATTTACCGAGATTTCCGACGACATTCAAAACGGCGTGCCAATCTCTGGCGCTCTTTTCAAGCACCCAAGTTTATTTTCAGATTTTTATGTAAATATGGTGATAGGTGGCGAGGAGTCTGGCAAGCTTTCAGAAACCTTTGGCGCGCTAGCGGATTATATGGAGCGTTCGTACGAGCTTGTGTCAAAGGTTAGAGGAGCCCTTATCTACCCTGCCTTTGTTATTTTTACATTCGTAGTAGTTATGGTCCTCATGCTCACGCTCGTTATCCCAAAACTCTCCGACATCATTACGCAGAGCGGACAGGAGGTGCCTATTTATACTACGATTGTTATAAAGACAAGTTCTTTGATGGTCAATTATGGCGTGTTTGTAGCAATGGTTATTGTCGCGGGACTTTTTCTTGTATGGCGATTTACTCGCGGGACAACCTTCCTCGCGCACACAAAGCTCTGGTTCCCAGTAATAGGAAATCTCTATCGGACACTGTATTTGTCGCGCATTACAGACAATCTGCATGTGATGCTTGCCAACGGTATTTCTATGGTGCGTTCTATAGAAATTACTGGAAAGGTTGTTGATAATGAAATTTATCAAAACATTCTCAAGAAATCGGTTATTGCCGTAAAAGGTGGCGCTCCATTTTCTACAACACTTATGGGACGACCAGAGATTCCCAACGTGATGATTCAAATGGTGAAAGTTGGCGAGGAAACAGGCGAGCTTGGAAATATTCTTCAAAAGCTTTCATTCTTTTACAAAAAGGAAGTTGAGAATGCGATTAACACTGTGATTTCTATGATTGAGCCGGCAATGATTGTGGCGCTCGGTATTGGCGTTGGTGGAGTGCTTGCATCTGTCCTTATTCCAATTTACCAGATTGCAGGGAATGTGTAGCCGAGCACCATCATGTGTTTTTAACAATGGTAGTTTGATTGGGCGCAAAAGTAAGGCAGACTTGTGGTAGGTAAATGGGCGGAGATGGTGCTCGGTTGTCCACATTCTCCCTTGCACCCGAAATGCGGTTAGTGGTACAATGTACAGGTGTTGAGGGAGGGTGGCCGATGGCCATGCCACTCTCTCTCACAAAAATGTTTGAATAGAAATTTATCAAGTTAATTATTCGTTTATAAAAATATGAAACAAAAAGGTTTTACACTTATCGAACTCTTGGTTGTTATCGCAATCATCGGTATCCTCGCATCTGTTGTTCTCGCGTCACTCAACAGCGCGCGTTCAAAGGGCGCTGACGCAGCTATCAAGTCTGGTCTTGCAAACGCCCGCGCACAAGCGGAGCTTTTCTATGACGCCCAGACCCCAAACACATACGAGGGAGTTTGTACAAACACAACAACAGGTATTTCAGCAATGATAACATCAGCTGCTAACGCTGCTGGCGCAACATACACAACCGGCGATGCTGTTGCTTCTGCTGCGGCAGTAGCAGCTTGCCACGATGCGGCTGGTACTTGGGTTGCAGCTGTGCCTCTAAAGACAGTCCCTGCTTCTGCTTGGTGTATTGATAACACCGGCAAGTCCGCATCTACAACGCATATTGGAACTACCGCTACAGCTTGTCCTTAATCCTTCCGGGAGACTTGTTTGTGCGTTAAGGTAAACGCAAATATAAAACGCCAGCCA
>DMXP01000005.1:132646-141095 GCA_003483855.1 Candidatus Yonathbacteria bacterium | reverse complement strand
TGGCTGGCGTTTTATATTTGCGTACCTAATATCTATTTGATAAAATATATGTATTATTTATTATTATCCGCAATGAATATTTTTATGAAACAAAAGGGCTTCACACTCATTGAACTTCTAATTGTAATTGCAATCATCGGTATTCTTGCATCTGTAGTTCTTGGCTCTCTCAACACCGCGCGTACAAAAGCTACAGATGCAGCAATTAAAGCAAACTTAACCAACCTGAGGGGGCAAGCAAATCTCTGGTATGATGACAATGCTCAGGCATACGCATCTGCTGGTAATGAATATGCATCGTCGACTTGTCCAACCAGTGCTTCCTCTGGGAATATTTTTTCTGACACCAAGATTTTTTCAGGTGTAAACGAAGCATACACAAAGGCAGGAGGAGCTGCTTTTAGTAAATGTGTTGCTTCGGAGGATACATGGGCGGTGGCTGTACAGCTTAAATCTTCAGATGGCGCAGGCTCTGAACCAGACTCTTGGTGTGTGGACAGCGTAGGCGCATCAAGGTCCTATGATTACGGTGCAGGGGGTATTTCAAATGCAATAGACGCAAACGATGCTTGCTTGTAAATAGAAGAAAATTCCGCCCGCCCCTTCAAAGGGGCGGGCGGTTTTTTAATTTATGGCTAAACCAGCTAACTGCGGGTCGCCCGAACACTTTGAGTACAAAGTGTTTTAGGGTAAAATAAATGTATGGATTTTTTGATGCTCGGTATTGTTTTTATTTTTGGTACGATTATTGGGAGTTTTTTGAATGTCGTTATTTATCGCTACAATAGCGGTACATCGCCACTTACTGGGCGCTCGCAGTGTTTTTCTTGCGGGAGAACACTCACATGGCGTCAACTTGTACCGGTTTTCAGTTTCCTAGCTTCACGCGGTCGTTGTTCGCAGTGTGGCGTGCGTCTTTCTCTGCAGTACCCGATAGTTGAAACGCTTTCTGGATTTATTTTTGTTGCGGTGTTTTTATTACAGAAAACACCAATTGAGTCCCTGTATTTGCTAGTCATTTTCTCAACACTTCTGGTGATTGCAGTCTATGATATGCGACATCAGATTATTCCAGATGGACTCGTTATTTTTTTCGCGCTACTCTCGCTTTTCTGGTTTATTTGGTCAACACCGGCAAGCTTTGAGCGACTATTACAGTTCCCATACTATTGGACACTCATTGCAGGGCCGATGCTCTTCTTTCCATTTTGGGCGCTTTGGTTTGTATCAAAGGGTCGCTGGCTCGGTCTTGGTGACGGCAAACTCGCGCTTGGAATAGGGTGGTTCCTCGGCGCGACGCTCGGTGGCTCGGCTGTTATGCTCGCATTTTGGGTAGGGGCAGCGTACGCACTCACTGTTATGGCTATTCAAAGAATCCCGTCAATCGTCAAAGGTCAACTGTCAAATGTTCCGTTGTCCATGCAAAGCGAAATTCCATTTGGGCCATTCCTCATCCTCGCTGTTTTTATCGTATACTTTACAGGAGTGAACTTCTTTGATGGCTCTGTGAATTTCTTCACTTTTTTATGACCAAACGTATTCAACATTCAACATTTAACAGCGTCCAAGACGCGAACCTGCTGATTCGTCAACATTCTACCCGAAAAGGGTTCACCCTCGTTGAAGTCCTTGTTTCAATCGGAATCTTTACTGTATTGACCGGTGTAGTTCTTTCAAACTATCGCGGATACAACACAAACGCGCTATTCGCAAATGCTTCTGAAGATATTGTTCTCGCCCTTCGCCAAGCGCAGGTGTATGGTGTGGGCACAAAAGGAGCGGGCGCCTCATTTGATGTACCGTATGGAGTGTATCTCAACACGGATGCCTTAAACAGAAACGGATTTAATTTTTTTGCAGATATTAATGGCAATCATTTGTTTGATATAAATGAAGATGCTGGTCTTATAAATAATTCTACAAAATGGGGGAACTCAATCTCTGTTACCAGTCTTTTGTGTGATGGAATAGCTTGCGGTACAACATATGGCGCGAATGTTACTTTTGAGAGACCGAATCCAGATGCTTTTATTGCGAATACTACACCACAAGCAGTTTCTAGGGGGTTGCTAACTGTAATCCTAACAGATTCAAATACTGGTAAAACATCAACAATAAGTATAACAAGCACGGGGCAAATATCACTTCAATAATATGAAACTAGCAAATTCACAACGTGGGTTCACATTGATTGAGATGACAGTCTCTCTTGGGCTTTTCACAATCATAATGTTCATCGCAACAAGCGCGTTTCTTTCTATTGTAAATACAGACAGAAAAGCCCGCTCAGTGCGTATTGCGTCTGATAATCTGAACATCACGCTTGAAGATATGTCACGACGAATTAAAACAGGGTCAGGTTATGATTGTGGTGCAATAGGCGCTCCAACGGATTGTGCTAGTGGGTTAAGTTCTCTTACGTTTGATGATCAGGATGGTAATCAAGTGACTTATAGTTGGGATAATATTAATTTCAGCATTTTGCGTAATGGAGTCCCAATTACCTCTCCTGAAATTGTTATCACTGGTTTAAAATTTGTTGTTTCTGGGAGCGCTCCTGCCCCAGACGCAAGACAACCAATGGTGGCTATTGTCATTGACGGTTCTCTTGGTTCTGGCACTACTGAATCTGGTTTTAAAATTCAGACAACGGTAACACAACGAGAATATGATAATCAATAAAATGAAAGGACATTTGATAATTAACACTGCTTCGCAGACATGTGACCGGCAGATTTTCGCTACGCGAAAATCTGCCGTCAATGGTCAATTGTCAATGGTCAAACGTTCCCCAAAAGGCTTTACCCTCGTTGAAACACTTATTGCCATCGCGATACTTCTCATTGCGGTAGTTGGACCTATTTCACTTATTGGTAATGCTCTACATAAACTTTATTATGCAAAGGACCAAATGATTGCTATCAATCTCGCGCAAGAGGGGATAGAGGTTGTAAGGCAAAGAAGGGATAGTGACATGCTTGAGGTTTCTGCATCTGACATATTTTCACTACCGAGTCCATCCTATTATACTGTTGACGCAAGTTCAGCATCACTCAATATTTCTACTGCTGGTCAGAAACCTGTGTATATTAATGGAGACTTTTATGCACAAAGCGGAGGAACAGCAACTCAATTTACACGATTGATTACGATAACAAGTGTTGGTTCGGGGACAACAGAACGCAAGGTCACATCTACTGTGGAATGGAAGACAGGCGGACAGACTGGTACAATTACAGTGTCGGAATATCTTTTTAAATGGGCAATATGATAAAAAACAAAACAACACAGAAAAAAGGCGCAGTGCTTTTGATAGCGATTTTGGTAAGCAGTGTTGCGCTTGCTGTAGGCTTTGGTGTTTACAACCGCACCTACAAAGAGCTACTTTTTGCTTCATTTTGGAAGCAGACTCAAATCGCATTTTCTTCAGCGGATGCTGGGCTTGAGTGCGCGCTGTATTATCAACTCCATACAACTGTATCACCCGTAACTTGCTTCGGTGTGACAATAGCTCCAGCTACATGGACTCCAGGAAACAGCACAACAGGGTCAGGCTTTAGCCTCGATGTTCCAAGCGGAGGGTGCGTTAACATAAGAGTTGAATGGAATGGTACTGCAACAACAACGGAAGCGCGCGGGTACAATGATGCTTGTAGTTCAACAAACCCACGTCGCGTGGAACGCGGTCTCGGGTTTAGTTTGTAAATATATGCGCGCTAATGACAACACAATTCCAAAAACAAAGAGTGAGGCACGGGAGCGCCTAGCTTCGTTGCGGAAAACCATTGAGCATCATAGGTACTTGTATCATGTATTAAATAAGTCCGAGATTTCACCAGAGGCGCTAGACGCGTTGAAGCACGAGCTCGTGCTTATTGAAAAAGCGTACCCTGACCTAATTACTACAGACTCGCCATCACAGCGTGTCGCTGGGGAGCCATTAAAGGGTTTCAAAAAAGTGAAACACACTGTTCCTCAGTGGTCTTTTAATGACGCTTTTTCTCCAGAAGAAATGCGCGAGTTTGATACACGCGTGAGAAATATGCTCGCGAAGGCTTCTCACTTGGAAACCGGACGTCCAAGTGAAGTGAAAAAAGTTTCCCCGTCGTACGTGTGTGAACTCAAGATTGACGGCCTCAAGGTCGTGCTTACATACGAGAATGGATTACTCGTGACTGCGGCAACTCGCGGGGACGGCATCGTTGGTGAGGATGTGACCGCGAATGTAAAAATGATAGAGTCTGTACCGCTTTCACTTCACGAGAAGGTTTCGGGAGTTTTTGAAGGAGAGGTCTGGATGGGAAAGTCTACACTTCTGCGTGTGAATAAAGAGGAGATAAAAGCAGGGCGCGAGCCGTATGCAAACCCAAGGAACCTTGCCGCAGGGACAATACGCCAGCTTGATCCAGCCATTGTGAAGGCGCGCACGCTTGATGTTTTTATTTATGATGTAACCGCCCTTGATAAAGAAATACCGAATATGCAAACAAAAGAACTTGCTCTCTTGCAAAAACTCGGCTTTAAGGTAAATGAACATTTTATAGAATGTAAAACAATAGAAGAAGTAATAGCATTCTGGCAGAAGTGGCAAAAGAGAGCGCCAAAGGAAGACTACTGGATTGACGGCGTGGTGGTAAAAGTAAACGAAAAAGAGTATCAAGATACGCTCGGCTATACCGGCAAGGCGCCTCGTTTTGGTATTGCGTTTAAGTTTCCCGCAGAGCAGGTTACGACAGTCCTTGAAGATATTGTGCTTCAGGTTGGACGCACAGGCGTGGTGACACCTGTTGCACACCTTAGGCCTGTGTCTGTTGCTGGGTCTGTGGTTTCGCGCGCGACGCTTCACAATGAAGATGAGATTCTGCGTTTAGACGTGCGTATCGGTGATACTGTGATACTACAAAAAGCAGGGGACGTTATTCCTGACATCGTGGCTGTGGTAAAAGAAATGCGCACAGGAAAAGAAAAAAAGTTTGTGTTCCCAAAGTTTGTAGAGGACACCGACGGTACCACGAGCCCTATTGAGCGTATTCCTGGGCAGGCCACATACAGATGCACGAACAAAAATATGTTCTCACAAAAGCGACGCAAGTTTTATTATTTCGTATCTAAGAAATGTTTCAATATTGACGGATGCGGGCCAAAGGTTATTGACGCGCTTCTGGATGCAGAGCTCATTAGCAACTTTGATGATATTTTTACACTCACGCTTGGCGATGTGCTGGCGCTCCCTCGTTTTGCAGAACTTTCCGCAAAGAATTTGATAGAAGCAATTGATAATGCGCGCACGATTACTCTCGGCAAGTTCTTAACATCGCTTTCCATAGAGCACGTTGGCGAGGAGACCGCGCGCGATATCGCAGAAGCATTTGAAAGTATAGAGAAAATACGCCAAGCGTCATTTGAAGATTTTAATAATGTGTATGGAGTAGGGGAGGTGGTGGCACAGTCTCTTGCGGGGTGGTTTGCTGATGAGCACCACAGCGCGCTTTTAGACAGATTGCTTTCTGAAATAAAAATAGAGAGTCAAAGGTCAAAGGTCAAAGGTCAGAGATTGTCTGGGCAAACATTTGTGCTTACTGGAACTCTTTCTACAATGCACCGCGATATAGCAAAAGATAAGATACGCGCTCTTGGTGGCGAAATTGCTGAGAGCGTGTCCTCAAAAACAAATTATGTTGTTATTGGTGAAAACCCAGGTTCAAAATATAACAAGGCGCAGTTACTCGGCGTCACGGTTTTGACCGAACAAGAATTTTTGAAGATACTCAAATAAGTGTTAGAATGGCCTCATGGCGATTGAACTAAAGGATGTGGAACACCTTGCGGGGCTTGCCCGCATTGCGATTTCAAACGAAGAGAAAAAGATTCTCCAGCATGATTTGGAGGAGATTTTGGCGTATGTCTCGCAGGTAACAAAGGTTACCGCAGAGTTTGGCGCTCCAACTGTTGGAGAGCTTCACAATGTGATGCGCGAGGACACAGAACCACACGCTGGCGGCATGTTTACAGAAGATATTCTCAATCAGGCACCAGCACGCGAAGGGAACAGGATCTCTGTTAAAAAGATTTTATAGTATGGATATTAGAAATCTCACCATCAAAGAAGCGCACGAGATGCTCGTTAATAAAAAAATGAGTGTGCTTGAACTTGCCGAGGAGGTGCTCAAAGTTGCGGAGAGTACGAAAGACTTGAATGCATACCTTGAGATTTTTTCAGATGTACGCACTCAGGCTGAGGTTGCTCAGAAAATTATTGATAGCGGAAAGGCGACAAGGCTCACAGGAATTCCTTTTGCGATGAAGGACAATATTTTAATCAAAGGACGTATTGCAAGCGCTTCATCAAAAATGCTTGAAAATTATAGAGCGACTTATGACGCGCATGTTACAAAGAAGCTTCGCGACGCAGGAGTAGTGTTTATTGGTCGCACAAATATGGATGAGTTTGCGATGGGTGGTTCCACAGAGAACTCTGCATTTGGAGCAACAAAAAATCCTCACGATAAAACGCGCGTTCCTGGTGGTTCGTCTGGTGGATCTGCGACGGCGCTATCTGCAGGGGCTTGTCTTGGAGCACTCGGCACTGACACCGGAGGGTCTATTCGCCAGCCGGCATCCTTTTGTGGAGTGATTGGATTGAAACCCACCTATGGCAGTGTGTCGCGTTCTGGGCTAATAGCAATGGCGAGCTCTCTTGATCAAGCAGGCCCGTTTGCAAAAACAGTTGAAGATGCAGAAATTATTTTTGATTGCATAAAAGGGCATGACCCGATGGATAGTACGTCCTATCCTGCCGACTTTGCGCATCCGAAATTTAAGTCTCCGAAAGTAATCGGTGTACCAACAGAGTTTGTGCATGCAGAAGGTGTCGATGAGCGCGTGTTGAAGAATTTTGAAGAGTCCATTGAGCAAATGAAAAAGGCTGGATATGAAGTGAAAGAAATTTCCTTGCCTGCGCTCGCGCACGGACTTTCTGTTTATTATATTTTGATGCCTGCGGAAGTATCTTCAAACCTCGCGCGTTTTGATGGCGTGCGTTATGGGTATCATGTCGATGGTGCGAATCTTCTAGAGGACTATATTCGTTCGCGAGGAGAGGGTTTTGGTCGTGAGGTGCGTCGCAGAATTCTACTTGGGACATACGTTCTTTCCTCGGGTTATTATGACGCATATTATGGACGCGCATGCGCTGTGCGTGAGATGCTCAAAAAAGATTTAGAAAAAGCGTTTGAGGATGTGGATATTATTGCTACACCAACCACTCCAACTCCTGCTTTTAAAATCGGCGAAAAATCATCGGACCCGCTTCAGATGTACCTTGCGGATATTTTTACAGTGCCAGTGAATATTGCAGGCGTTCCTGCAATCTCAATTCCTTCCGGCTTTGTGGAGGAGGATGGCGCAAAACTGCCACTAGGTATTCAATTTATCGCTCCACATTTTGGCGAGTCAGCGCTATTTTCTGTAGGTAAGGACTTTGAAAAAGCGATAGGGTATAATATTTAACATATGGCAGAAAAAGCTCCATCTCCAGCACCAGCTCCAGACACAATAGTTCGCGATGTCGCAATCATTTTGGGTATAGCGTTATTTATTTACATTGGCAACAACATAACTCCTCTCACTTCGGACACGATTTCGTCTGGCGAGGCGCCATCCGCAATCGTGTCTTTTCTGTTGGACAAGGTGCCATTGGAAACGATTCAGAATTTTTTCCTTTCCTTGCGAAGCACGCTTGCTGTTGTCGGAGTGGTATTTCTCGCTGGCGCTTTTTGGGCGACATTAAAAATATGGGAGGTTCATCATATTGTGCATGAAAAATACGCCCCGATACATCTGGACGAAATGGCAGCAAAAGAAAAACTCTCTCAGTGGCAGGTGGTGCTTGATCACGTAAACTCGGAAAGCCCAGCAGAGTGGAAAATAGCGATTCTTGAGGCTGATGATATTTTGGACGAGATTTTGGAAGACCAGGGCTACGTGGGTGAGACAGTTGCGGAGAAATTGAAAACAATGAGTCGCGCAAAAATAGCTTCGTATGAGGATATTTGGGAGGCGCATAAGGTCAGAAACGAAATAGCTCATGGAGGCGCTATTGAAATGTATTTGTCAAAAAAGATGGCTCGCGATACCATCGCAAAGTTTGGAAATGCGTTTAAGGAGCTGGGGTACCTTTAATACAAAAAGACACAGCCTATCTAAATAGGCTGTGTCTTTTTGTATTTGCGCGGTCGATGGGACTTGAACCCACGACCTCCCGCGTGACAGGCGGGCGCTCTAACCAGCTGAGCTACGACCGCAAATTTGATACTTGCGCATTCTACCAGAAAACGTTCCGCTAAACAATCCGCGGGTGTCGACGGCGGTTCAGCAGACTCGTCCTAGGGACGAATCAGTAGATTCGGGCTTGGCCATAGGGGTTTATCCCTCCCGTCGACACAATAGA
>DMXP01000005.1:106872-132522 GCA_003483855.1 Candidatus Yonathbacteria bacterium | reverse complement strand
TCTATTGTGTCGACGGGAGGGATCGAACCTCCGACCTTGGCTTTATGAGTGCCATGCTCTAACCAACTGAGCTACGCCGACATATTCAACTTTAATTACCAAGAAAACTATATTACCTTTGTTTATGCAAAAATACGACCAAGTTTTATGTCCAAGATTCTGCGGCCAAGCCGTGAATTTACTAATTCAGAATCTGCTGATTCAGCCACGACCGACATTTACTCTATTTTAACCTAAACTACGATATTACAAAAATGCCGACAATTGCCGGCATTTTTGTAATTTTCGTGTTGCGGGGGCCCGAATCGAACGGGCGTCTTCAGGTTATGAGCCTGATGAGATACCGCTTCTCTACCCCGCTGTATCCTAGAATGTTTACTATACCACTGTCGGTAAATTTTGCAAGAGAGAAGATTTCACAAAATATACATTTTATGTTACAGTACTTGTTCCTCAGTTTAAGAGTGTCAAAAAAATAAGTAAGATTCACAGGAGGGAATCGTCATAAAAGACACAGGATAAAACCTGAGGAGCTGTTCTTTTTAATTAACTAGCAGAAAGGTAATATATGAGTAACTGTTGTCCGCAGTGCAAAGGTGCAGGAAAAATTGCAGTAAAACGCTCAATTGAAAAAATAAAATGCTGTTGTTGCAATGGAACAGGTAAGTCTACTGATCCAAATACAGAAAGGGATCTGGCGGCCTTTCTAAAGACAAAAAAGCGTTCAGTATTTGGTGCGAAAACAGGTTCATTTGAATGCTTTAGTTAATAACAAGCGGGGGATATATAAAAGGTCAGGATTCCCTGACCTTTTTTCTTGCTAATTTTTTGATTGAAAGAATGGTCTAAATAGTGTATCGTGTCGGAGTGTGAGATAAGCCGCCTTAGCTCAGTTGGCAGAGCATTTCACTCGTAACGAAAAGGTCCGCAGTTCGATTCTGCGAGGCGGCTCCAGTAAACAATTTTCATATCGCCGATGTAGTCGAACAAGCTTGTTCGTGTCTTGGACATAAACTTTGGTAGGCCTGCAAGAATACCGCGATTGTCTGTGCTGTGAGAATAAAATATATGCCGATGTAGCTCAGTTGGTAGAGTGCGTCCTTGGTAAGGACGAGGTCTCCGGTTCAATCCCGGACATCGGCTCAATAAGGGGAAATGTGGGTAAATTCGACTTCGTCGAATTTACCCACATTTCTGTTATACTCAACTTTAATGACAAAAGAGGAAATGCAGACGAAAATTGTGGAGCTTGAGGCTGAAATGGTTACGACTGATTTTTGGTCTGACAAAGTTCACGCGCAAGCTATTATAAAAGAAATAGCGGAACTCAAGGCAAAAATTGCCGGTGTTGGTAAATACGACAAAGGAAACGCGGTGATGACTATTTTTTCCGGCGCTGGCGGTGACGATGCCGAAGATTTTTCTGGTATGCTTGTCCGTATGTACCTGAAGTTTTTTGAGAGACAAAATTTTGAAGTAAAGTTTTTGCATGAAAATAAAAATGACCACGGCGGATATAGAAACATCACTCTTGAAATTCATGGCAAGAGTGTGTACGGCATGCTCAAGAATGAATCCGGAGTGCATCGCCTTGTTCGTATTTCACCGTTCAACGCAAAGCAGCTTCGTCACACATCGTTTTCAATGGTAGAGGTTATCCCGGATTTCAAGGACAGTGGAAGCGATGACATTGTTATTCCCGCAGACGACATCAGGGTTGAGTTTAGTCGCTCCTCTGGTCCCGGTGGGCAGAATGTAAACAAGAGGGAGACCGCTGTGCGCGTGGTGCACATTCCTACAAACATTGCCGTTCACGTGGAAACCGAGCGCTCGCAGGAGCAGAACCGCGAGAAAGCGATTCAAGTTCTAAAAGGCAAACTTTTTAAGAAGCAAGATGATGAGAGAAAAGCGACCGAGAGCGGAATGTATATTTCAAAGACCACCGAAATAGAATGGGGAAATCAAATTCGCTCGTACGTTCTCCATCCATACAAAATGGTAAAGGACCACCGCACAAACGTGGAGACTTCAAACGTTGACGCAGTTCTTGAAGACGGGGAGATAATGGAATTCATTGAAGCAGAGAGGGAATTGTAATTAAACTATTTCCCTCATTCTAAAAAATTTGGTAAACTTGATTAATGATATATTTCGGCAATGTCTCAAAGTACTACCCAGATGGAACAAAGGCTCTTGATGGCGTGACGCTGTCTATAAGTGACGGAGAATTTGTGTCTATTGTAGGACATTCTGGCGCAGGCAAAACAACCCTTGTTAAGCTTCTGTTGGGAGAGGATCACCCTACAGAGGGAAGCGTGTCTTTTGATTCTGTTAATCTCGCAAAAATAAAATCAAAGGATATCCCAAGTCATCGCCGTCGCATAGGAGTTATCTTCCAAGATTTTCGTTTATTACCAAACAAGACAGCATATGAAAATGTAGCATTTGCGATGGAGGTTGCTGGAAAATCAGATGAGGAAATAGCCTCCGATGTGCCTCATGTGCTAGAGCTTGTGGATTTGACCAAAAAAATGTGGAATTTCCCACGACAGCTCTCTGGTGGTGAGCTCCAGCGTGTTGCCATCGCGCGCGCAATTGTAAACCACCCAGCCCTTATTATTGCTGACGAGCCGACGGGGAACCTAGACCCGATCAATACCTACGAAATCGTCCAAATTTTGAAGAAAATTAATGACATGGGTACAACTGTTGTATTGACCACGCACAATAAGGGCGTAGTGGAGGCGCTAGGGAAGCGGGTTATTACGATGGATCATGGGAAGGTTACTAGGGACGATTCCACAGGAAAATACGCGTTATAAAACTTCCAAATTTAGCGAATCTCCGCGTTAAAGCCACACATTTCTTCCTTGGAGTACATGTTCGTACACCTCAGGCGAAACGCGTGGCTTTGCCTTGAGCTTCATCTAAATTTGAAAGTTTTGTGAAAATTGGCAGAACGCGTAGGTGGTGTGATACAATAGGAACAACATTATGTATTGGACAGCACTAAAAAGAATAATAAAAGCAGGATTTATTAGTTTTTGGCGAAACGGCAGTGTTTCGCTCTCTGCTGTCTTTGTGATGATTGTGGCGCTCTTTATGATTGCTTCAACACTTCTCATCACAGCGTTCTTGGGCACTGCTCTAAAAGACCTTCAGGACAAAATTGATATTAATATTTATGTAGACGCAAAGGCTACAGAGGCAGAAATCTTGGGGTTAAAAAAACAAATTGAAACTCTCCCAGAAGTAAAAAATGTTACCTATATTTCTCGCGAAGATGCACTGGTCGCATTTCGTACTCGCCACGAAAATGACCACCGTATTATTCAAGCGCTGGATGAGATAGGGGACAATCCTCTGCCAGCGGCGCTCACGGTAAAAGCTCGCGCGCCATCGCAGTATCAAGGAATTGCAAACTTTCTTTCAAATAAATCCGAGCTTTCTGCCGACAGCAATCTTTCAATAGTAAGTAAGGTAAATTATAATGACAACAAGGTTGCCATAGAGAGGCTCTCGCGGATTATTACTGGAGTTAAAAAGCTCGGAAGCATCATTACAATTGTAATGATTGCAATTTCTATTTTAATCACGTTCAATACTATTCGTCTCGCTATTTTTATTGCTCGCGACGAGATTGGCGTAATGCGCCTCGTTGGAGGTAGCAACGAGTATGTTCGTGGGCCGTTTGTGGTGGAGGGTATTCTCTATGGTCTTGTAGCAGCATTCCTTACACTTATTTTATTTTATCCTGTTACATATTGGCTCAAAAGTACTACACAGGTATTTTATGGAGGAGTAGACCTGTTGCACTATTTTGTAACAAACTTTGCGCAGATTTTCCTAATCGTTATTTTTTCTGGAATCGCGCTTGGAGCCGTGTCTAGCTATTTAGCAGTTAGAAAATATTTAACCTCGCGCTAATATGAAGAAGAAGACACGCAAGTATATTTTTGTGGTAGGTGGCGTGATTTCTGGAGTCGGCAAGGGAATAACAACTTCTTCCATTGGAAAGATTTTGCAGTCGCACGGGTACAAGGTGACTGCGATGAAAATTGATCCGTATGTGAATGTAGACGCGGGAACGATGAACCCCACTGAGCACGGCGAAGTGTTTGTGTTGAAAGACGGCGACGAGACAGATCAGGACATGGGTAACTACGAGCGTTTTCTCGACACATCTCTTTCTCGCGACAACTATATGACGACCGGACGTGTTTATCTTTCTGTCATTGAGAAAGAACGCGCCCTTGCGTATAAAGGCAAATGCGTGCAGGTAGTACCGCATATTCCTTATGAAGTCATTGACCGCATCAACCACGCGGTGGACAAAGCAGGAGCAGAGATTGTAGTTATTGAGGTCGGCGGTACCGTGGGCGAATACGAGAACATTCTCTTTCTTGAAACAGCGAGAATGCTAAAGATTAAAAATCCTGACGATGTGCTTTTTGCGATAGTGTCGTATCTTCCAACACCAAGCACTGTAGGCGAGATGAAAACAAAACCCACTCAACATGCCGTGCGCGCCCTAAACAGCGCTGGCATTCAACCAGATTTTATTATTGCGCGCTCTGATATTGCGCTGGACGTAAAACGAAAGGAAAAACTCGCTCTATTTTGCAACGTAACCCCCGAAAGCGTCATTTCAGCGCCAGATGTAGAGAGTATTTATGAAGTGCCTGGAAATTTTGAGAAAGACAAACTTGGCGACAAGATTCTGAAACGATTAAAGTTGAAATCACGCGGTACTTCAGAAGCGTGGCGCGAGTGGGAAGGTTTTGTTCGCAAAGCTCGCAATGCAAAAGACGAGGTGCGAATTGCTGTAGTAGGAAAATATTTTGATACTGGCGATTATGTTCTCGCTGATTCTTATTTATCAATTATAGAAGCGCTCAAATACTCGGCAATTTCGCAAGGGGGAAAAGCAAAACTTGTATGGCTTTCCTCTACGACATTTGAAGGCAAAAATCCGCCTCTTTCTGAACTCATTGGTTTTGACGGCATTTTAGTCCCAGGTGGTTTTGGTTCACGCGGTGTGGAGGGCAAGCTAAATGTTATCCGATACGCGCGCGAACACAAGATTCCTTATTTTGGAATTTGTTATGGTATGCAACTTGCCGTTATTGAATACGCGCGAAATGTTTTGGGATACAAAGACGCAACATCGCGCGAGATTGATTCAAAATCAAAGAATCTCATAATAGATATTATGGAGGGGCAAAAGGAAAATATGGAGAAAGGAAATATGGGTGGCAGTATGCGTCTCGGCGCGTACCCTGCGGTGCTGAAAAAGGGGAGCATTGCTCGCACAGCGTATGGTGAGGATAAAATAGTTGAGCGCCATCGACACCGCTTTGAGGTTAATCCAGAATATGTGGATGCGCTTGAAGCGAAAGGCCTAGTCTTTTCTGGCAAGTCACCAGACGGCAAGCTTATGGAAATAGCCGAACTTCCGACAAGCGCTCATCCATTTTTCCTCGGTACGCAGTTCCACCCAGAGTTTGAAGCTAGACCACTTCACCCGCACAAACTTTTTTCTGCGTTTGTGAGAGCAGCAATAAGTAGGAAGAAAAAACAATAAAATGATAGGTATTTTATTTTTGCAAAAAGTTAGGCGAGTGAGCCCGCACCCAATCCTTAGCGCATTTATCAAAGCGGCGATAGCGCGCACTACGCAATCAAAGTAATTTACATAGGGTAACCCTATGTAAATTGTAAAAAAAATTATGCCAGACAAATATTCAGCAGTGTGGGTGTCGCATTCTTCAATGGGGGACTTTATTAAGTGCCCTCGTTCGTACTATCTGCACAATATGTACAAGGACCCGAAGACGGGGCACAAAGTTTCCATTGTGAATCCGCATATGTCGCTCGGTGTTGCTGTCCACGAAGTACTGGAGGGGCTCGCGGATTTTCCTGCTGATACGAGAATGGATAGGGACATTCTCGCGCTCTATGATGCTGGCTGGAAAAAAGTTTCTGGCAAAAAAGGAGGATTTACGAGTGATGAAGAGGAAGCTGAGTTCAAGGCGCGTGGAAAGGTGATGCTTGAGAAAGTGATGAATGACCCGCGTTTTCTCGTGAACAAATGCATCAAGCTTCCGCAAGATAAAATGCCGTGCAATTTTTATTTGAGCGAGGAGCATAATATTATTTTGAACGGACTCGTGGACTGGATAGAATATTTACCAGATACGGATTCGCTTCATATTATAGATTTTAAAACAGGGAAAAATGAGGAAAAAGACGGTTCGCTCCAGCTTCCAATATATTTACTGCTTTGCGACGCGCTTCACAAAAAACGCAAAGTGACAAAGGCGAGCTACTGGTATTTGGAGAGCGACAAACTTGTTGAGAAAGAACTGCCAGATATTGAGAATGCGAGACGCGACGTGCTTGAAATTGCGATGAAGGTCAAAGAAGCGCGCGACGTTGCAAAACGCGATGGCTTTGAAAAAACTTTTGTCTGCCCACAGGGTGCGTATAATCCAGAGACAAAGGATGGGGGGTGCAACAACTGTCGTCCTTACGAGTTTATTTTGAATAGCGACTCACTCGTAGAATTTGTAGGGGTAGGGGGTTTTAACCAGGATATGTATATATTGAAAAAATAGCCTATTTTTGCTACTATCCGTGAGTGTTAATATTTTGCGGGTTGGTGTAATGGTAGCACGTCGCCCTCTGGAGGCGTAAATTGGGGTTCGAGTCCCTGACCCGCAGCAATAAAAAACGCCAGCTCTTGCTGGCATTTTTGTATTAGGAGTATAATTAACTCACTACGATGGACACCTCAAAAACAGAGATAGCAGTATTTGGTGGTGGTTGCTTTTGGTGTACCGAGGCGGTATTTAAAATGTTTCGTGGGGTTTTGTCTGTTGCTCCTGGGTACGCGGGAGGTAGTGTAAATAGCCCAACATACGACCAGGTGTGCGCGGGAGATACTGGACATGCTGAGGTAATTCGTATCGAGTACTACCCTGCACTTGTCTCCTTTGAAACTCTACTTACAATATTTTTTGCATCACATGACGCGACGACATTAAACAGACAAGGAAATGATGTTGGCACTCAATATCGCTCAGTTATTTTTTACACAACAGATCAACAAAAATCAGAGGCCTCAGGATTTATTAAGAAACTCAATGACTCCACAAAATCTGGCGCTCCAGTGGTGACAGAGGTGTCGCCACTCAATATTTTTTATCCAGCGGAGGATTATCATAAAAATTATTATGAGCAAAATGGGAACAATGTGTATTGTAAGATTATCATCAGTCCAAAGTTACAAAAAGTTCAGGAAAAGTTTGCGGAACTACTTACGTCCAAGAGTCTGCGCCCACGGCGTGAATTTGGTAATTCAGATTCTGCTGATTCAAAAATGACCAACAATAATATCCCAACAACAGAAAAGGAATGGAGAGAAAAACTTTCCCATGAGCAGTATCGCGTGCTTCGCGAGAAGGGGACCGAGGCTCCGTTTTCCGGGAAGCTTCTGCATGTTGATAAAGATGGCATTTACAAATGCTCCGCATGCGGAAATCCGCTTTTTGCGTCTGGCGCAAAGTTTGATTCAGGGACCGGCTGGCCAAGCTTTGACGAATCCATTCCAGGCGCGGTGCGTTTGAATGAAGACACAACAATTGGCGGCGTCCAAGACGTGAATTTACTAATTCAGAATCGCACAGAGGTGGTGTGCGCGAAGTGTGGTTCGCACCTCGGACACCTCTTCAATGACGGTCCCACTGAAACCCACAAGCGCTACTGTATGAATTCAGTTTGCCTAGATTTGGAAGCAAAGTAAAAACAGTACTCGTTTTTACGTGGTGTGCTAAAATATATTCAACAATGAAAAAAGTTATGCGCGCTATTATGGTGGTTGCGGTATTGGGGTTTGTGGTTTTTTTGTCTGTTTATGTTGGCACTCACAATATGGGGGTGTTTAACCCAAAAGGGGTAATCGCGCTTGCGGAGATGAATCTCATTGTGAAAACCACACTTCTTATGCTAATTGTGGTTATCCCAGTGTTCATTATGCTAGCAGTTTTTTCGTGGAGATACAGAGCCGGAAATACGAACGCAAAATATACTCCCGATTGGCATAGTAACAAAATATTGGAAGTAATTTGGTGGACCATTCCAATAATAATTATTGTCTTCATTGCAAGAATGACGTGGGTGTCTAGCCACGAGCTGGATCCATTCAAGCCTATTGTTTCAAATGTTCCGCCAATCACCATACAAGTTGTTGCGCTTGAGTGGAAATGGCTCTTTATTTACCCAGAGCAGAATATCGCCACAGTAAATTTTGTAGAGTTCCCAGAAGATACACCAATCAATTTTAAAATTACAGGTGATGCGCCAATGAATTCATTTTGGATTCCGCAACTCGCTGGGCAGATATATGCAATGGCAGGAATGGATACAGCTCTCCATGTGATGGCAGATGGGTCTGGGGAGTACATGGGGGTATCATCAAATTATAGCGGTTACGGATTTTCAGGGATGAAGTTTGTCGCCAAGGCAACTTCGCGAGAAGAGTTTGACCAATGGATACAAACGGTGCGTCAATCGCCAACCGCTTTGAGTTCTGAGGAGTACGAGAAACTCGCAAAGAAAAGTAGAAACAATCCAGTTGCTTATTACGCCTCAGTAGCAGATGGCTTATATGATAAAATAATAATGAAATATATGATGCCAATGGACACGCCTGCGCCGACGACTATGTCAGAAATGCACGGAATGAGTCAATAAATATTATGTTTGGAAATTTAACATTATCTGCGCTTCCTCACGAACCGATTACTGTCGGAGCAGGCATTTTTATGGCTGTTGCGGGCGTTAGCATCATCAGCATTTTGTTTTATTTCAAACGTTGGAAGTGGCTCTGGACAGAATGGCTCACATCTCTAGATCACAAAAAGATTGGAGTTATGTACATAATTCTCGCGCTCGTGATGTTGCTTCGCGGTTTTTCTGACGCAATAATGATGCGTCTTCAACAAGTTCTTTCTGTCGGCGACGCTGTTGGCTATCTGCCACCAGAACACTACGACCAAATATTTACGGCTCACGGAGTGATAATGATTTTCTTTGTGGCGATGCCACTTATGTTTGGTTTGATCAACTTGGCTGTACCTCTCCAGATAGGCGCGCGCGACGTTGCATTTCCTTTTCTAAACTCATTGTCCTTGTGGTTCACTGTTGTTGGAGCCGTGCTTGTGAACCTATCGCTCGTGCTTGGCGAATTTGCAGCAACGGGATGGCTCGCGTACCCTCCTCTCTCTGGAGTATTGTACAGTCCTGGTGTTGGCGTGGATTATTATATTTGGGCACTGCAGATAGCTGGAGCTGGGAGCCTACTTTCTGGCATTAATTTCTTTGTGACGATACTTATGATGCGTTGCCCAGGGATGACTCTGATGCGAATGCCAGTTTTTGCGTGGACAGTGTTTGCGTCAATGACGCTTGTCATAATTTCTTTTCCGATTCTCACCGCAACTCTCGGAATGCTCTCGCTAGACCGCCTGCTTGGCATGCATTTTTTTACTTCGGATTTCGGCGGAAACGCGATGATGTATGTGAATCTGATTTGGGCTTGGGGACATCCAGAAGTGTACATCCTCGTTTTGCCAGCATTCGGTATTTTCTCCGAGGTTGTTTCCGCATTTTCGCACAAGAAACTTTTTGGCTACACCACAATGATATGGGCAACAATCGCAATTACATTTTTATCGTTTGTGGTTTGGGTGCATCACTTTTTTACCATGGGCGCGGGCGCGAATGTAAACGCATTTTTTGGAATTATGACAATGATTATTGCTATTCCAACTGGCGTGAAAGTATTCAACTGGCTCTTCACAATGTTCCGCGGACGCATAGTATTTGCTTCACCGATGCTTTGGACAATAGGTTTTATTTTTACATTTACCATAGGTGGGATGTCAGGAGTTTTGCTTGCGGTTCCCGGAGCCGATTTCCAGCTTCACAATAGTTTGTTTTTAATCGCGCATTTTCACAATGTGATTATTGGAGGCGTTGTGTTTGGATATTTTGCAGGACTCACGTATTGGTTTCCAAAGATTTTTGGTTTCAAATTGAACGAGCGTCTCGGCAAAGCGGTATTCTGGCATTGGATCGTCGGTTTCTTTGTTGCATTTGTCCCACTTTATATTCTTGGTCTTATGGGGATGACGAGACGCTTGAGCCATATTGACGGTTCTCTTGGGTGGCAAACTCTTCTTTATGTTGCAGGTATCGGCGTTGTGATTATTGGCATCGGCGTAGTCTTGCAGATTTTACAGCTTATTATTAGTATCCGAGACCGAAGACAGAATATGGATACAACAGGCGACCCGTGGGATGGCAGGACTTTGGAATGGTCTACGTCCTCGCCTCCGCCCTTTTACAACTTTGCGGTTATTCCAACAGTGCACGGACGTCATCCGTTTTGGGATATGAAGCATGGCGTTGGAGAATCAGCTGACAGGTCAGCAGAGCTGTTTCTGGACACGCGTCTTGGGCGTAAACATATAGTGCCGCATTACGAGGATATTCATATGCCGAAAAATACCGCGATGGGTTTGTACATTGCTTTGTCAGCGTTTCTTTTTGGATTCGGTTTGGTGTGGCACATTTGGTGGCTTGCGATAGCGGGAGTGGCGGGTATTGTTTCACTCGTGGTTATTCGTTCGTTTGATTACGACACAGAATACGTTGTGTCTAAAGATTTAATAACAAAAATAGAGGCAAAAACCGCGCATAGAAAATTACAATTACTATGACAACAGATATTCTAAACACAAGAGAAGCAAAATCAATTTTTGGTTTTTGGATTTATATTATGAGCGACGCTCTTTTGTTTGGAAGCATCTTTGCAACATACGCTGTGCTTCACAACAATGTTTTCGGCGGGCCTTCTGCGAGTGACATATTCAGTATGCCGTTTGTGCTTGCTGAAACTCTCATTTTGCTCGCAAGCAGTTTTACATACGGGCTCGCTTCACTCTACGCGCATCATCACAAAGAAAAGAACAAGGTGATTCTTTGGCTGGTTGTAACCTTTTTACTCGGCGCGACATTTATAGGAATGGAATTGTACGAGTTTGCAAAACTTCTTCTAGAAGGAAATAGCTGGCAAAGAAGTGGGTTTTTGTCGGCGTTCTTTACTCTTGTAGGTACTCACGGTCTCCATGTGACGGCTGGGTTGATCTGGATGGGCGGGCTTATTATACAGGTGTGGAGGAAGGGAATTACAGTGACAACGATAGGGAAGGTGTCTACACTTGGAATATTCTGGCACTTCCTTGATATTGTGTGGATATTTATTTTCACGTTCGTGTATCTAATGGGAGCGATATAATTTAATAAAATGGGCAAAAACGATTTCAAAGTAATTGATGAACAATACGAAGCAGGTCGCTATGCTATGCGTTCCTATGTGACTGGATTTGTGTTGTCTGTTATTTTAACACTCATTCCGTATGTCATTGTTGTAAACCATATGTTTGGAAAGCAAGGTCTTGTTTTGGCAGTAATTTTATTTGGCGTTACTCAGCTTATTGCGCAGGTAATATTTTTCCTTCATTTAAGTAAAAAGTCCAAACCGCAGTGGAACATAATCGTTTTTGTTTTTACTGTTCTAATAGTCGCGATTTTGGTAGTTGGGTCTCTTTGGGTTATGTACAACTTAAACTACAATATGACTGATGTCTCTCCATTCAACTCAAATGAGGGATATATTCCTCAATGATGAATGATGAATAGAATGTTGAATTTGGAATGTGGAATATTGAATAGCATGCCAATGAAGGACTACTACCAACTCACCAAGCCGGGGATTATAGGTGGCAACGCGATTACGGTTGTTGCCGGTTTTTTGCTTGCGTCCGGTGGTGATGTTGATTGTGGGCTTATGATCGCGACTCTCGTCGGATTATCGCTTGTGGTTGCTTCGGGGTGCGTGATGAACAATTACATTGACCGCGATATTGACGGGATGATGGAGCGAACAAAAAACCGCGCGCTGGTAATAGGAACAATCACTCCAAGGAATGCGCTCATTTACGGAAAAGTTCTCGCAATATTCGGATTGGGAGTGTTGGCTTTTTACACAAATCTTTTAACGACCGCAATGGCGGTTCTCGGGCTTTTTGTGTATGTGGTCGTCTATAGTCTGTGGCTCAAACGTACTTCAACGCACGGTACAATCGTAGGCAGTATTTCTGGGGCTATGCCTCCAGTAGTCGGCTATTTGGCGGTGAGTGGGAGCATTGACCTCGGCGCAGTAATTTTATTTTTCATCCTATCACTTTGGCAAATGCCACATTCATTTACGATTGCCATCTATAGATTAGAAGATTACATAAAAGCAGGAATCCCCGTTCTCCCCGCAAAGAAAGGGATTCTAGTTACAAAAATACAAACATTGATTTACATCGCGCTTTTTGTAATGGCGACGTTTGCTCTTCCCGTGTTTGGATATACAGGATACGAGTATCTTTTAGTAATGGTCATCCTCGGCCTTGGCTGGCTCGGTCTCTCCGCAAGTGGATTTTATTCCACGAACAACAAACTCTGGGCTCGAAATATGTTTGTCTACTCAATCGCAATACTCGTAGTGTTCTCTATAATGATTGCGATTGAGGGATTTTAGGTTCTTGGGTCTTTTCGTTCCCATTCCGAAAGCTTGCTTGCCATAAGTTCAATATCAGACAAATCACGAATATATTTTTCTTGTCCTTTTGGAACAATAGGGTAGTGTGGGAAATCATCAAGCGCTATTGCGATATCCCAGAGATGTTTTTCAGATGTAATCCAATCAGTACCAAATTTTTTTAATGAAAACGGACGAGAGTAGCTTCGTAGCGTCTTCTGCCCCGTTTTTGGAAATGTGTATTCGTGAAAATATGAAAGAGCGAGTTCACGAGGACTTTTGTACACAGGGTCGCGGAAGCGAAGTACCGGATGATTAGTTTTGCTTATCGCGCCCCAGTAACCATTTTTCTTGTAGAGCGCGACCACATGGTCGTAATCAATGTCCAATGCTTTGAGATCTAGAAGAAGTGGTTTTTCTCCGTGCATCCAGAGCGCAGTAGCGGCAATAAGCGCGCCCTCAATACAATGCGCTCTCCCTTTTTCCAAAACCATACGTGGCGAAAAACACGTGTCACCTCTCTTGCTCAAGTTGGCAGGAATAGTATCAAGGTAGTCCTGAATTTTATGGGGAGTAGTGAGCTCCTTAAAAATCGCAAGTTCCTCTCTAGATAGTCCGAACATTCTTTGATTATGACAGAATACACTTGTGCATTCAAGATGGTACAATATATATATGAGACCCCGCGCTATAATACTCGTTGTTATAATTATCTTGCTGACTGCTTTCGGCACTTACTATTTTGCGCGCAATGAAAAGACAATCACAAATTACCCTTCTGGTGGCACGGACATCGTAGCTTTTGGAGACAGCTTGGTGGAGGGGCTGGGTTCCACAAGTGGAAACGACTTCGTGTCGCTTCTTTCTCGGAAAATTGGGGAACCAATTGTAAATTTAGGAAATGCTGGAGATACAACCGCAGACGGTCTCGCGCGCATTAGCCAACTTGATGAGTACAATCCAAAGGTGGTGCTCCTCCTTCTTGGAGGCAATGACCATTTGAAAAAGATACCAGTTGCTGATACTTTCAAAAACCTCGCGACTCTTATTGAAAACATTCACGCGCGCGGGTCTGTCGTGCTTTTGCTCGGTGTTCGTGGAGGACTTTTTAACGATAAGTTTGATACGGAGTTTGAAATACTGCAGGAAAACTACAATACAGCGTTTGTACCTGATGTTCTTGGAGGACTTTTTGGAAATGATAAGTATATGTCTGATGTTATTCACCCAAACGATATTGGTTACGGAATGATAGCCGACCGCGTTTACCGTGTACTTATTGAGGTTCTTAAGTAGTGTAAGATTTTGAGTGCGAAATCGTCTCCAAAAGTGAGGGGATATTCTAATTTTCCCACTTAAATACAACACATACATATATGAAAAAAATTTTAATGGTAATTTTGATTGCATCTATTGTTTCTCCTGCTTTTGCGTTCGCGGACAATGACAAATCTGAGCGCAAGGGGGAGAATAAGAACAATACTCAAAAATCTGTCCAAATGGCGCAGAAGACTGAGAAGAAGGAATTAAAGAATGAGGTTAAGTCTTTTAAAAAAGAGAAAAAGAAGGAATATAAAGAACACAAGGAAGAGAAAAAAGAAATAAAGAAGATAAAACCAAGGAAGGTGAATTACTTTTTCTGTGTTACTGCAACAGGATGGAACGTTGTTCCAGTAGATGCATACAAGGATAATAACAGTGCAAACTATCTAGGTGAAGATTGTGTAAAGTTACCTTCAAGCATTGCAAAGAGATTGCAAAAAGTTATAGGTGATACGACCGCAACATCAACTCCAGATATTATTACCCCGATCATTTCTGGGCTAAGTGTTTCTTCCGTAGCTACAACATCAGCAACAGTTTCGTGGAATACAAATGAACTCGCAACAGGAAAGTTGTGGTACGGCACAAGCACACCTCTTACACTGTACATGCAAAATACAACGCCATCTCTTTCGCACTTGTTCAACCTCATTGGTTTGACTGCAAGCACAACGTACAACCTTCTCATTGAATCAGTAGATGGAGCAAGCAATACTGCAACATCCACTGCGTCACTCACAACTACGAATTAATTTCTTTAAGTAAAACTATTCAAAAAGCCCGTCAAGCACCACACTGATGCTCGGCGGGGTTTTTGCGTGTAGTGGGAAATACAATCTCTTGATTAAAGTAGATTATAATGCTAAAACAAACAATAAAGTTAGAGTGTCAGAACACTTCAACACTAACATATTATGAAAGTAGCCTTCATCCACAACGAAAAGAAAATTGGTACAGGTGCTCACTACATTAATGATTTAATGTCCTCAAAGCTCAGAGATGTAGGTATTGAGATAAAAAACTTTTACCCTAGTACATCTTTTGATGCACCAACGCATTTAAACGGACTAAAAAATATTCTTTTCTTCCATTCACTAATTGAAAAGAGAAATCAAATTCTTAAGTTTGATTTAATACAGGGTACTACCTATACGCCACTACCTTTTTTAGCTTATCCTATTCCTGTAATTTCACATTTTGGTTCTACAACTAATGGTTTTTTAAAAGCTACCCCTTTGGCAGTTGATATAGAGGAAGGTCCGCGTGAGGTTTGGTACGCGCTCAAGAAGGCTGGAGCAATAAAAGAACTAAACATAAAAACACGACGTCCGCTTCGTGATATTGCAGAAATTGAAGAGCTTGTTGCTACAAAGGCAGATTCTGTCATCGCTACGTCACTAAATGTGAAACACGAACTTATCTCAATGGGAATTAAGGAAGACAAAATTAGTTTAATATATAACGCAATTGAGGATTATTGGTTCGAAAATCACAAACCAGAAATTACTGAAAACCCACAAATTATATTTCTTGGCAGGCTTGGTAACGACGCCTTTAACTTAAAGTTGAAGGGCTTAGACAGAATCATTCATTTATACAGCCAGTTTAAACATATAAAGAAAACTACGATATGTATGACTACCAACAAAGGAGTTATTTCTTGGTTGCTAAATAACATTCCGAATCACTCTTTGTTTTTAAATATGAAGAAAGATAAGATCCCAGAAGTGATCAAGGGGCTTAGAGGAAGTATCCTTTTCATACCTTCCCGTTACGAGGGATTTTCTTTGAGTTTGGTTGAGGGTATGTCGCAAGGACTTGTCCCCGTTGCATATCCTGTTGGTGTTGCTCCAGAAATTATTAGAAATGGAGAAAACGGATTCATTGTGACTTCCCAAAAAGAAGCAGAAGAAAGGATAAAGTTGCTCCTGGCGGATTCTGTGCTAAGAAAAAAGTGCGCGCTAGAGGCAGAGAAGACTTCTAAACTTTTTTCAAGCTCAGAGATCACCATAAAGTTAATTAAGCTTTATAAAGATGTAGTGAAAGAGTATCAACACAAACACTAATCTCGTAGACATTCTAGAGTTGACCTTCTGTGGTAAACTATCCCCATGACCCAAGACGAAGCATTTGAAATACTGAAAACCGGACGCAATGTATTTGTGACGGGGCCTGCGGGAAGCGGGAAAACGCACCTTGTAAATCGCTACATTGCTTACCTGCGTGAGCACGATATTGATATGGGCATTACTGCTTCAACTGGCATTGCGGCAACACATATGGGGGGCGTGACTATCCATTCGTGGGCTGGAATCGGTGTTGCGTCATATCTATCACCATACGACCTTGAGGCAATGTTGGAGAAAGGGTATCTTTACAAACGTTTTGAAAAAGTGAAGGTGCTGATTATAGATGAGGTATCAATGCTTCACCATTTTCGTCTTGACCTAGTGAATAATGTACTCAAGACAATGAAGCACAGCGAGAAGCCATTTGGCGGAATTCAAGTTATTCTCTGCGGTGATTTTTTTCAGCTACCGCCAGTTTCGCGCGCGGGGGAACCTGAAACCCATTTTATATACAAGAGCGACGCATGGCGTGAGGCAGAATTTACCATCTGCTATCTTTCGGGGCAGTTTCGCCAAGAGGACGATGTTACAATTTCAATACTCAATGAAATTCGTTCAGGTGAGGTATCTGATACGGCGCGCGAGCACCTTCGTTCGCGTCATAATGTGCGTTCGCCAAAATTCACAACCTCTACAAAACTTTTTACACACAACGCCGACGTGGACACATTGAATGACACCGAGCTTGATAGAATTGAGTGTGATGAGATTTCAACATATATGATGGAAAGTCGTGGCAAGGAAGCAATCGCTATGGCTCTCAAGAAGTCGTGCCTTGCTCCAGAAACGCTTCGGCTCAAAGTCGGCGCTCGCGTGATGTGCGTGAAAAACAATTTTGAAGCAGGATATGTGAATGGCACGCTTGGCGTAGTGGTGTCGTGCGAGGAGATGGAAGACCCAGTGATTAAAACCGTATCAGGGAAACGAATAATTATTCCGCGCGCTTCGTGGAAAGTAGAGGAAGATGGAAAAGTGAAAGCGGAAATTCTGCAGTATCCGCTTCGTCTTGCTTGGGCTATCACCGTGCACAAAAGTCAGGGGATGAGCTTAGATGCGGTGGAAGTGGATCTCTCAAAATCATTTGAGCCAGGAATGGGGTACGTGGCGCTCTCGCGCGTACGCTCACTTGAAGGCCTAACTATTTTAGGAATTAATGAAAACGCTCTTCGTGTGCATGACGAGGTGCGTGAGATTGACGCGACATTTCAGCAAGTGTCTATAGAGGCGCGTGAGGAACTAAAAAAGATGGACAAGAAGGATCTTGTGAAGGTTCAGGAAGAATTTTTAACGCGTTCACGCCCTCCACAAAAAGAAAAGAAACTCGCCACACACAAGGAGACAGAGTTACTAATTGCCGAGAAAAAAAGTTTGGCGGAAATAGCCGAGGCGCGCGGGATGACAGTGGAAACAATAGTATCTCATATTGAGAAACTTATTGAGGAAGAGACGCGCGTAAATATGGAATATCTCAAGTACGAAATTTCCCGCCCGCATTTTTTGAAAATAGAGAAAGCGATAGAGGAACTTTTGAAAGAGAATAAGTTGCTTCTTCTTACACCTATAAAAAACAAAGTAGGCCCGAATGTCTCATTCCTACATATCCGCCTCGCTCGCGCGCTCCTTGGACACGCGCCAAAAAATGAGAGTAAATAGTGTATAATAAACGTATGGCAACGCTATATACCTGCCCAATGCACCCAAATATTGTGCGAGAAGCGCCGGGGATGTGCCCCGAGTGCGGGATGAGTCTCGTGCCAGCACGAGCGCAGACTAATGCAGAACAGACGCGGAAGGACGCGGAAGAAATTCCGCATGAGTCCGCGTCAAGTCCGCATAGTTCCGCGTTTACTAAGCATGAGGGACATCACACGGAAGACTTCCTCAGGAAGTTTTGGGTGGTGCTCGCGCTCACGGTTCCTATCCTTATTTATTCTGAAATTTTTGAAATTGCGTTTAAATGGCAACCGCCACAATTTGCGGGAGTGCAGTACGCAATGCTCGCGCTTGGCTCCCTTGTCTTTTTTTATGGAGGCTCGGTCTTTCTCCTCGGCGCATATCGCGAGCTCCGCGCGGTGCTCCCGGGGATGATGACGCTCATCGCTCTCGCGATTACATCGGCATATTCGTTCAGCGTGTTTTCTGTTTTGACTGGCAGTGAGAACACGCTTTTCTGGGAGCTTTCCACTCTTATAGCAGTAATGCTTTTGGGGCACTGGATAGAGATGAAAGCGGTGCGTGGCGCGCAAGGCGCGCTCAAAGAACTCGCAAAGCTTTTGCCCGACACGGCGGAGGTTGTTCGTGATGGCGTTACTACAACTATTTCAATATCAGAACTTCGTGTGGGTGACCATGTGCTCGCGCGTCCTGGCGCAAAAGTTCCTGCTGACGGAATAATCATAGAAGGATATTCTGGGATGGATGAGTCTATCCTTACGGGTGAATCAAAACTTATTTCAAAAACGATCGGCGCTGAAGTGATAGCGGGTTCTATAAATGGTGACGGAAGCCTCACTATAGAAGTGAAAAAAATCGGAGATGGGACTTTCCTCGCTGGCGTGATGCGTTTGGTTCTTGAAGCGGAGGCATCAAAGTCGCGGTTACAAATTCTTTCTGACCGCGCGGCGCTGTATCTGACCGTGATTGCGGTGGTGGCAGGTACTGCTACTTTTGTAGCGTGGATTTTTTTAGATTCTGGAATTGTGTTTGCTACAGAACGTCTTGTTGCCGTGCTTGTCGTTACTTGCCCTCACGCGCTCGGACTCGCTGTCCCACTCGTTGCTTCCATCTCTACCACGATGGCGGCGCGAAGCGGATTTTTGGTGCGCAAGCGTATCGCGCTTGAGTCCGCGCGCACTATTGATATTGTTCTTTTTGATAAAACAGGGACACTCACCAACGGAGCGTTTGGCGTTCATGAAGTAATCCCAGCGGTTTCATTCGCCGAAATTGATGTGCTTCAAAAGGGTGCAGGGCTTGACCAAGGGTCTGAGCACCCACTCGCAAAGGCAATCGTAAAGGAAGCAGAAAAACGCAAAGTCGTCCTTTTGCCAATGAAAAATTTTGAACGGGTCGCGGGCAAAGGCGCGCGAGGAGACGTGGGCGTGGAAACCGTGCTCGTTGGAAACAAGGCGTTTATGGATGAGGTTACTATCGTTGTCTCTGATGAGATTCTCAAAAAAACCAGCGTGCTTGAGAGCGAAGGCAAGACAGTTATTTTTGTTGCGGTGAGTGGGCGCATCGTGGGAGCTATCGCGCTTGCAGACACTATTCGCGAGGAATCGCGCGAGGCGGTGGAGGCACTACGCGAGCTTGGTATTCGCACTGCGATGATTACGGGGGACTCTCCTGATACGGCTGGGTGGGTTGCGCGCGAGCTTGGTATTGATGAATATTTTGCGCGCGTGCTTCCGCACGAAAAATCAGAAAAAGTAAAAATGCTTCAAGAGAAGGGGCTCAAGGTCGCGATGGTGGGGGACGGCGTGAACGACGCGCCTGCTCTCACGCAGGCTGACCTCGGCATTGCTATTGGAGCTGGGACAAATGTCGCCATTGAATCAGCGGGAATTATTTTGGTAAAGAACGACCCTCGTGATATCCCTAAAATCATTCGTCTCTCACAGCTCACTTACACAAAGATGATTCAAAATCTTTTCTGGGCAACGGGGTACAACATTGTAGCGCTTCCACTCGCAGCTGGAGTTCTTTTTTCGAAAGGGGTCATTTTACAGCCAGCCGTCGCCGCGGTTTTTATGAGCGCGTCTACAGTTATAGTTGCACTAAACGCGCTCTTGCTTAGACGGAGGAGTTTGGATATTATATAGAGATTATGGAATTTGATTACACGACGACGACCACAAAATCTTTTGATGAAGCGGTTGATTCAGTGCAGGAAGAAGTTGCAAAAGCAGGGATGCGGGTTTTGTATGTTCATGATGTACAGAAATCTTTGGTTGAGAAAGGATTTGCCAGAGACTCATTTAAAATAATTGAATTCTGCAATGCCAAGTATGCAAATGAGTTTTTGAATGCGGATATTAAAATCGGACTTTGTATGCCGTGCAAAATAAATGTGTATATTAAGGATGGAGAGACTTTTATTTCTGGCATGCGACCAATCGTTTTATCGCAGTTTTTTCCAAATGCGAATTTAGGAGTGATGCCAGAGGAGATTGATAAGGCTATTAAAAATATAATTGACTCTGCAAAATAAATTATGTGTTTTTCCGCAACAGCAAGTTTTGTAGCAGGTACAGCATTGTCTGCTACAGGTGCGGTAACACTCGCAGAAACAAGAAGTAAATCGGATGTTCCTTTTGCGTCTCTCCCTATTCTTTTTGGCATACAGCAGTTTATTGAGGGCGGTGTGTGGCTGTCGTTTCAATACGGACTGACGTTTTTAAACCAGATTGCTACTTACTCATTTATGCTGTTTGCGTATGTTTTTTGGCCAGTATTTATTCCATTTGCAGTTGGGTTGCTTGAAGCTGATTCTCATCGTAAAAAAATTCTCTACGCATTCCAAGCACTCGGGCTCGCAATCGGCTCGTATCTTTTGTATTTTATTATTACGCACCCTGTAGTTTCGCAGGTCGTGAACAAGAGTATCATTTACACGGTTCCAAAAGAATACGGAGTCTTTTTGGTCGGAATGTATTTAGTTGCAACATGTGTGAGTTGTCTTTTTTCAACTCATCGCATTATTAATCTCTTTGGGGTGTTGGCGGTATTGTCTCTTGCGATAGCGTACTACTTTTTTACCGCGTCTTATGTTTCGGTGTGGTGCTTTTTCTCAGCGATTTTGAGTATTGTGGTGTACTTGTATTTTAAGAAAAGTGGTAACTATTAAATAGCAGTGGTACACTTATTAGTAAAGGTCGAAGGATTTTTTAATGAATTTCTTTTATGGAACTTAATACAAAAAAATTTGCCCTTGCGGCCACAGAGACTGGAGCAGTTTTATATATCGCATGCGCTTTGTTTGTTGCAGTAGCGCCAGACCTCGCGATGACGCTCCTCGGGTGGCTCGCGCACGTGACAAATACTGACACGCTTGCGCGTTCAATCACGATGACAGGTGTAGTATATGGCCTTATTCAGGTTGTAGTATATGTATATATTGCTACGTTTATGTTCGCCTGGTTTTATAATCGTTCGGTAAGACAGGGATAGGATTTAACTCGGAATAATGGCAAAAAAGGCGGGAGATACCGCCTTTTTTTGCCACCGCAACTTGCATTTTTAACGCGGAAGAGTAACATAGTAAGTATATGAAGCGATTTTTGACTACGGTGATTCTTCTTGGATTTATAGGAGGGGCGATCCTCGGTTTTTCTGCAATGAGTCATAGCAAGGACGGCGCAATGAGTGGCAACTGCCCTGTTACATTGCTCCCTGCGTCCGAGTGCCCCACGGGTGCTTTGTCAGCGGCTACCCATTATCTATCAATGTATCAGGCGTTTACCGACGGTCTTATCTCCTCAGTCGTGACACAGGTGCTTGCAGTAATCCTTCTTTTTGTCGTGCTGACATATGGATTACAAAAATATCTTATTTTAGCGCCACTTCTATTTATCCTATCTCGCATTTTTGTCGCGAAATTATACAGACCGCAGGCGCTTACTCGTTGGTTATCACTTTTGGTGAACAGCCCATCTTTTATTTAATTTGTTTTTTAACAGATTAATTAATTGAAAATGAAAAATATAAAAATTTTAGTTGCGCTTGTCGCAATCGCGGGAATTATCGCTCTGGTTTTCTATGGGAGCGGAAAGTCGAAGGATGGAGTAATATCTTCTGAAGTAAATGGGAAAGTATATGTAGCCATTGAGGGTTCTGGTGAAATAGCGGTACTTGACGCACAAACAAGGCAGGTACTAAAAAAAATCGATTTGACCGAAGAAAAAAATGGCATGATTGTGGGCTATATGCCTCACAATGTGCAAGTTGCTCCTGACAATAAAAGCGTGTGGGTGACCGCAAATGCCGATGATAAAGAAGATATGAAAATGTCTTTTCGCATTATCCCTAGAGCGGAAGCAAGCGCTGGACATGACGGTGAAGAGGTGGTGGAGAAAAGCAGTGACGAAGTGATTGTTATAGACCCATTCTCCGATGCTATTGTAAAAAGAATTGAACTTGGACAAGAGCTCCATCTTTCCCACGTCGCACTGACGACAGACAGCTCGTATGCTATCGTCGCATCACAGGAAAAAGGAATCATCTACAAGTTGAACACAACCTCGTTTGCTGTTGAGAAAGAGATTCTCACAAAGAAAGGCGCTGGCCCTCATGGACTTCGCATCTCTCCTGATGGCAAGACTGCATACATTGCAATGCTTAGCGGTAAAAGTATGGGGGTCCTAGATATCGCGAGTTTCAGTTTGCGTGATGTCCCTCTCAAGGGTGCGGCTGTGCAGACAGGAGTCACACCGGACGGAAAGTACGCGCTCGCTTCGGTGTATGATGCAAAGAGCTTGGCGGTGTACGATGTCGCTTCAGCAAAATTGAATTACATTGATCTGCCAAAAGAAGCGAAAGGGCCAGTGCAGATTTACCCGACTCCAGATTCCCGCTTTGTGTATGTTGCTGATCAAGGGTTCTACTTTGATCAGCCGATTGGCGATACGGTATACAAGATTGATCTGCAAGAGATGAAAGTAGTACAGGCAATCAAGGGCGGATCTGCACCACACGGAGTTGTTGTCTCCAGAGACGGAGCATTCGTATACATTACAAATCTCAAGAGCGATGATGTGTCTGTGATTGATACTGCGCAAGGGAAGGAGGTCGCGAAAATAAAAATAGGAACAGCGCCGAATGGCATCAGTGTGTGGTACGGCGAGGCGGGAGTTTCCGGCAAAGGGAATTACAGCGAGCTTGTGTCCATAGAGAAATCTTTTGATTTCGGCACTGTCTCAATGGCGAATGGAAAGGTTAACTATTCGTTCAAGATAAGAAATAATGGAGACACTCCGGTGAAGATTACAAAGATCTACACTTCTTGTATGTGCACAGAAGTAACACTTGTAAACGGCGCGTCACGCAAGGGACCTTTTGGTATGCCTGGGCACAACGGCCTCGCTTCTAAAATAAATGAGATGGTCAATGCTGGGAAAGAGATAAGTATTGATGTGGTCGTGGACCCATCTGCTCATGGCCCGCAGGGGACGGGACCGGCAAAAAAAGTTGTCTACATAGAAACCGACTCGGCGATTACTCCGACAGTGAAATTGGAACTTGATATCAATGTTACCCCGTAATTAATCGTAAGAAAATTATGGAAAACGAAACACAAAATATCATAGAAAAAGACTCGCATGCGGGGCAGGGCAAAGAAACTTATCTGCTTCCCGTTAGCATCATTGTATCATCAGTAATTCTTGCCGTAGTGATCTATTCTGCAGGGTCAGGCAGTAGCGTCAGCATTGTGCAAGAGGGTAAAGCGCAAGTGTCGGTGCTAGAAGAGGAAGTCTTGCCGACCAAAGGTGTCGCCCTGCCTGTTACTTGGGGCGATCTAGGTTCTCAACTTGTTAAAGCTGGGGTAATAGACTCAGAAAAATTCAAGGCAATGTATGAGCAAAGGGGAGCGTTCACAAAAGAGTATGAAACTCTGCTTCTTGGGCAAGGCAACGGCAAACTTACAATTACCAAAGATAACGCCGGCTATCTCTTGAATTTATTTTGGGCGCTTGGTCTTGCAAACAAAAACCCAATACTAGATTCTGGTGAAATGGTGGACAAGGCATACGGCGGAGCTGGAAATTTCGCATCAACTGGCGGTTGGACACTCGCAAAAGGAGATTCAATGAATCACTACAGTCGTCACGAATTCTTTGCGCTGACTGCCGAACAGCAAGCACTCGTTGACAAAGTTTCACGCGGTGTCTATCGCCCTTGTTGCGGTAATTCTACCCATTTCCCGGATTGTAATCACGGGATGGCGATGTTGGGACTCCTTGAGCTCATGGCTAGTCAGGGCGCGAGCGAAGAGGACATGTGGAAGACTGCTCTCGCGGTCAACTCGTATTGGTTCCCCGAGACCTACCTCACCATTGCCACCTATATGAAAGGCAAAGGAGTCGCATGGAAGGATGTGAACCCAGAGGAGATGCTTGGTGCAAATTATTCCAGCGCGTCTGGATATGCGCAGGTTTCTTCTCAAGTTGTAAAACCGCAACAAGAGCGAGGTGGTAATGGATGCGGGGTTGACTCTGGAGCACCGGTAGCGGTTGCTCCAAGGCAACAAAGCGGATGCGGAGTGTAAATTCTGCAAATTAATCTGGAGATGCCACAAAAAATACCGCGTATGCGGTATTTTTTGTGTGTTTATGTGGTACACATAGTGTTACTAATAGGTACAGTTCACAGTCACGGTTCAGCAGATTTGTCCTGTGGGTGATTGTTTCGTAAATTATGTATCATAATTTCTAGCTTTCCTTATTCGTAGCAATAGAACGCGATAGCGTTCTATTGCTACGAATTTGTTTTGCCTACCTTTTATAATTCTACCCATCCCCGCAATAGTGCACAATATAACTGGGTACAATATCTTCTGCGTTCGCTCGGAAATGCAAACCCCATGTTTGTATTTCACTCACTCACTTGGAGATAGCGTTATGTTGCCATGAATTTGTTTTGCCTACCTTTCGTTTTTTAATAAGCGTGACAGGTACTTTTAATTTGCCGTACCTTACTTTTTTAAAAAGTAGTACAATATAGGTATTAACAGTCGGGCGTTAAATTAATACCAAAATATGTTCAATATACAAGGGAAAGTTGCTTTGGTTACGGGCGCAAGACGTGGGATGGGGCGCACGCACGCGCTTCTTCTTGCAAAGCAGGGAGCAAAGGTGGTTATTACGGACGTTGATCTCGCCGAGTGCGAGCTTGTGGCGGACGAGGTGCGTACGGCTGGTGGAGATGTTGCATGTTTTAAGATGGATGTTTCAAACAAGGCGGATGTGGACAGTGTGTTTGACCAAGTGATTGTGAAATACGGACGTTTGGATATTTTGGTAAACAACGCAGGCATCTATCAGTCAAAGGCATTTTTGGAAATGACCGAAGAAGAATGGGACAGAACCATTGATATCAATTTGAAGGGATACTTTTTCTGCGCGCAACGCGCCGCAAAAGAGATGGCGAAAAATAAGTGGGGTCGCATTGTGAATATTGCGTCAATTGCGTCCGGTGGCGTGGGAATAGGTATAGCAGGTGGCGCGCATTACACCGCTTCAAAAGGTGGCATTATTGGAATGACAGAAACACTCGCTGTTGAACTCGCGCCTCTTGGTATAAATGTAAACGCAATCGGGCCCGGAGCAATTGATACGCCAATGGCTGATCCAAAGCAAATGCCTGCAGGAATGTTAGACGCGATACTCGCCGGAGTACCACTCAAACGTATGGGTCGCCCCGAAGAAGTTTCCGCTGCGGTAGTCTTTCTAGTATCTGAAGAAGCGAGCTATGTTACTGGCGCGACTTTGTATGTCGATGGCGGTTGGTTGTCTGCTTAATGTTAGCCAAATTGTTGCACGAAAAATG
>DMXP01000005.1:93643-106750 GCA_003483855.1 Candidatus Yonathbacteria bacterium | reverse complement strand
CATTTTTCGTGCAACAATTTGGCGTTTTGGTCAAAATGAGGTAAGGTACACAAGTCACAAAGCGTTTATGTCCAAGACACGAATCAGCTGATTCGAAGTCTTAAAGTCAAAAGTATTCGCAATGCGCATTTACTTTACAGACTTTAGGACCTTCGACTTTATAGACTAATTTTATGGCTCAAGGAGAAGTTATCGTACGATTTGATAATGTGTCGTTTGAATACGGGCACAACAAACCCATCTTGGATGATGTGTCTTTTGCTGTGCGTCGTGGGGCAAAACTCACTCTCATGGGGCAAAACGGCGCGGGGAAGTCTTCGCTCTTTGGTCTCATCACAGGCACGAACAAACCCGAAGACGGGGACGTTCACATTGGGAAAGGAGTGTCCATCGCTATATCAAAGCAGGTGATTCCACGCGACCAAATGGAGCTTACTGTTCGCGAGTTTTTTGAAAAGTGTCTATTGTCAAAAACTGCAAAAAAAATCTACGACATTGATCCAAAGATTGACGCAGTGCTAGAGGTGGTAAATTTGAAAGGACACGAAAAAATGCACGAGCGTATCGTGAAGTCTTTTTCTGGAGGTCAGCAGGCGCGCCTGCTTCTCGCATCCGCGCTTATTCAAGACCCCGATGTTTTGCTTTTGGACGAACCGACCAACAACTTGGACAAAGCAGGCATCGCGCACCTCACGGATTTTCTAAAGGACTACAAAAAAACAGTTATTGTAATTTCTCACGATGCGGAATTTCTTAATGCGTTCACCGAGGGTGTTTTGTATTTAAATATTTACACAAGAAAAATTGAAAATTACGTTGGTGACTATTTTGCGGTAGTAAAGCAGATCACCGCGCAAATTGAAAAGGAGAATATGAAGAACGCGCAACTCGCAAAAGAGATTCAGGCAAACAAGGACAAAGCTAACTTTTTTGCGATGAAAGGAGGTCAGATGCGTATGGTTGCAAAGCGTATGCGCGAAAAAGCAGAGGAGATGGAGGAAGCGAAGGTGGATATTCGCAAAGAAGACAAAACCATTCGCGCGTTCACTATTCCTTCACAGTCCGAGCTCAGTGGGGAGCTTTTGCACATCTCATCATTCACTGTTTTGAAAAATCACAAACCAGTGGAACGCACGACAAAACTTTCGCTCAAGAAAAAATTTCACTTGCTTCTAAAAGGTCCCAACGGTATCGGCAAGTCCACACTCCTTGAATCGCTCGCGACAGGCAATGCAAAGGGAACAAAAGTTGCCGAAGGGGTACGCATTGGCTACTACCGTCAGGATTTTTCAACACTTGATTTCAATGACACTGTATATCAGTCGCTTGCGCGCGCGGCACAGGCTGTAGACGGCAAGCTAGATGAAGAACGTATGCGCTCAGTGGCAGCAAGTTTCCTCATCACATCTGATGTTATTTATACAAAAATCGGAAGTCTCTCCGAGGGGCAAAAGGGTCTTGTGGCATTCGCTCAGCTCGTGCTTGAAAAACCGGGTCTCCTCATTTTGGACGAACCCACCAACCACATCAACTTCCGCCATTTGCCCGTCATCGCAAAAGCGCTTGACCAATACGAGGGCGCGATGATTCTCGTTTCGCACGTGCCTGAATTCGTAAAACAAATCCGCATTGACGAGGTGCTGGATTTGGAGAAGTGAAAACCATTGCGTTTCTAGTAACATTAGAGTAGTATCTTGACAGGCAGTACTTACAATCAAAAACTAGAGGAGAACATTATGTCAGGAATTAGCATGTTGACGGCAATGGAAATTAATAATCATCCAAACGACCTTTATATTCAAATAGGGCGGGAAGTTCAAGATGATAAATATGCTTTTATGTTAAGTCGTGGAAAGGAACATAATTTTAAGTTGTTGATTATCACCATACCATTTGCGGAGACGATTGATGAAGCTGTTGAGGAAGTTAAAAATCTTCTCAATGGGATTCACGAGGCAGCAACAAAAGAATTGCAGAACAAGGAAAGTATTCTTGCGAATATCATAAACTCAGGAGGTCATGAAGTTGATGTGTCCAAAACATTGAACCACAATCTGATTAGCATGATTCTTGATGAACTCCGCAAGAATCATATAGTAAACACATATGACATGCTTGCCAATGTGTAGTAAAAAAGATCAAAACCCCAAGCGAAATTTTTCGCCTGGGGTTTTTGTTTTTAAATTTTAGTAGAATAAGATATATTTAATACATGAATATGTCAAAATATTTTGAGCATCGCGGTGAAAGTGAGCCAGTAGCTCTGCAAAGCATCAAAACCCCCGCTCAGATACTAAACCAACTTGAGGTTTCTAGGCCTAGATACGAGGACGCGCTTACCAAACTAGGTGTGGGGCGTCATGATGCTCTAGTAAAGTTTCGTGAGGAAAATCACGACGACATTGAATATCTTGAAAATATGGAGAGAAACTTAGTTGTATTCGCAAATATGCTTGTCAAAGATATTGGAACAGTGAATCCAGAAAACAAAAAGATATTAGACGAAATCACAGCGCGCTTGAGCGAATTACGCAAAACTCTAGCTGAAATCGCAAAATAAAGGTTCCCCGTGGCAAGCCGACGACGGGGTATTGTCGGAGCTCGCTTTTCAATTAGCAAATTGACTCTTGGAGTATTCGCGCTTTCTCACCGCAAGCGGTGAGGTATTAAACCTATATTAACTCCTCGGCTCGAAAATACAAAAGATTACTTTTGTATTTTGCTCGCTCTACGTCGTTAATAAATAATGAATTTTTTTCGCACTTATTAATCACAATGGAAATCACGCAAAAATTGACAAAAAGGCTTAAATAGTATATACTTGTTTTAACTTCATCTCATAGAGTTTTTGTCCAAAAGGTTGTTCTAATCTTCGTAACACACAAGGGCTTTCCGAGAAATTCAATTAGGAATAACGGAGGTTAATTAATTTAAGCCCTTTAAAATGGGCCTTTTAGAACAATATATGGAACACAAAAAAACATTTAGCAGAAGCGGTGGCGCAAGTCGTCCTCATTCGAGTTCGTCTTCAAGACCTCGCACAGGCGGAAGTTCGTCATCACGACCCCGCACCGGATTATCAAGCTCGGCTCCTCGCACTTTTTCTGCGCGTCCGCCACTTGGTCGTAGCTTCAACGCGTCACGAGGGGGTTCTGCTAGTTCGCGTCCAAGACGTGAATTTGGTAATTCAGGCGGGAAACGCGGCCCAAGAAAGGGTCAGCATATCGACATCTCAAAATTCATAAACAAAACTGTCATCACAGAAGAGGCAGTGGTTTTTACTCCTGAACATTTGTTCAAGGATTTTATTATTGACGAGCGTTTGAAGACAAACATTTTAACGAAGGGTTACAACGAACCAACTCCAATCCAGGACCGTGTGATTCCGCACATTTTGCACGGACACGACCTTGTAGGTATTGCGAACACAGGTACTGGCAAAACAGCCGCGTTCCTTATTCCGCTCATCAACAAGGTTCTCAAAAATCCAAAAGAGAAAGTGATTGTGATGGCCCCTACGCGCGAGCTCGCTCAGCAAATTGAAATGGAGCTCAAGGGCTTCGTAAAAGGTTTCAAGATTTTCTCGGTGTGTTGCGTGGGAGGTGCGGCTATCGGTCGTCAGATTTCTGACCTTCGCTATCAGCACAATTTTATTATCGGTACACCTGGGCGTATCAAAGATTTGATTGAGCGCAAATGTATCAACTTGGCTCTCTTCAAATCAGTAGTTTTGGACGAAGCAGACAGAATGCTTGATATGGGATTCATCAACGACATGCGTTACATGCTCGCCCTTATGCCAAAGGAACGTCATACACTTTTCTTTTCAGCGACACTTTCGCCAGAAATTGCAGTGCTCATCAAAGACTTCCTAAAGGAGCCAGTGATGGTTTCAGTAAAGACTCAAGACACCTCAAAGAATGTTGAGCAGGATGTTGTGCGAATTAAGGCTGGAGAGGACAAGCTTGAAGTACTTCACGACCTTTTGATCAATCCAGAATTTAAAAAAGTTCTCATTTTCGGACGCACAAAGCACGGAGTAGAAAAGCTTTCTGTTGCACTCGGCAAAAAAGGTTTCAAGGCTCAGTCAATTCACGGGGACAAGAACCAGGGTCAGCGTCAGCGAGCTCTTGATACTTTCAAGAAGGGCTTGGCACAGATACTCGTTGCAACAGACGTTGCTGCGCGCGGTTTGGACATTGCTGGCGTATCGCACGTGATCAACTTTGACATACCAGAGACCTACGACGACTATGTGCACCGCATTGGCCGTACTGGTCGCGCAGGAGAGAAAGGGAAGGCGCTGACGTTTATCTAATAACTCACTAGTGGTACTATAGGTCAGTATGTAAGAACGGCACTTTAAGCCCGTCTTCATTACTAGTAGGCATGAAAACCAATGCAGTTGAACAGGAATTTCTTAGGGCTTATGACCAGTTCGCCGATGCAATATTTCGGCACTGTGTTTTCCGTGTATCTGACAGGGAAAAGGCAAAAGATCTAGCTCAGGGAACCTTTGTTCGTGTTTGGGATTACATGTCACAAGGGAAGGAGATTGATAATATGCGCGCGTTTTTGTATCGCATTGCGAACAACCTAATCATTGACGAGTATCGCAAAAAGAAGGACGAGTCGCTTGATCGAATGCGTGACGAAGAAGGTTTTGATATCGGCACTGAGTCAATGCGAGATATTGAAACCAAAGACGAACACGCTCAGACCCTCGCTCTACTAGAATGCCTACCCGACAAATATCGGGAAGCGCTCGTGATGAGACATGTGGACGGACTCTCCGTAAAAGACATTGCGCATCTCACTCACGAAACAGAAAACGTAATCTCGGTACGCATACACAGAGCAATCGAGAAACTAAAAGCGCTTTCAGAAAATCATGGAAAACATAATTAAGCAAATAAAAAAAGGAGCAAAGCACACACGACTCTCTGTAGCAGAAAAGACAGAGATGAAAAGCGCGCTTGTTCGCCATATGAAAGCAAATCCTGTGAGCGGTGAGTTGTTTTTTGCACGCAGTATACCATCGCCATTTTCAATAAATAATTTCAGAAACAAGAAAGGCATTTCAATTTTAGTAATAATAGGTCTCCTAATGGGTGGCACTGTTTCTTTTGCCGCGGAGAACACTGTTCCTGGAGACGCGCTTTTCCCAGTGAAAGTTTATGTGAATGAAAGCGTGCGTGGAGCGGTGGCAGTAACGCCAAAAGCAAAAGCCGATTGGGAAGTGAAGCTCGTGGAACGTCGTCTAGAGGAGGTGGAGAAAATTGCAATGGCTCCAGACGCGCCACCAGATATACAGCAAGTTGCAGAGAAAAATCTGGAACGCTATGCAGAGCGTGTAAAAAACCGCATAGAAAAATTTGACGAAGATGAGGATGGTGACGATGCTGTAGAAACCGCTTCAAGGCTTTCAAAAGTTTATAATTCTCACGAGCAGGTTCTTCTTGACATGAATTCAAATGTTGCTTTTGTTGCAACCTCAACCAGCACCACGACAATAACTCCAGTTGTTGCAAAATCATCTTTGAAGAATGAAAAAAATAGCACAACATTAAAGAAGGTTCAGGTTGCGCGCGGTGAGGCAGAAAAAAAGCACAAGGAGTTAAAAGAAAAATATAGAAAAGATAAAGATAATGAATCCGAAAAAGACTCACCGAAGATTTCTCCTAAAACATTAGACAAAAGCGAAAACGCTAAAACTCCTGTTGAGGATAATAAATACACACCAAAAATTGAACGCGTGGAGGAAATTCGTTCAACTGTAACGACCACGAAAGAAACCGCACCTCCTCGTGTTTCAGAAACTCCGGAGCTTAAAGAAGAAGAATATCAAAAAAGAGACGAAACTAGCAGAGAAGATAATAAAGAATACGCTGGCGACGCGGATTAATTTGTGGCCATAAAAACACCCAGCCGAGCACCATTTCTGAATCAGCAGATTCACGTCTTGGGCGTAAACTGCTCGGCTGGGTGTTTTTGACGGAAAAAAGTTATGCACAGCCAGATGTTTCTCTTGACGATATGCAGGTGTATAATATAAGTGAAAGGTCGGGGAATATAAAAACATTTTTCATTATGAAAGCATTACATGTAATTGCATTTGTTCTAGTTATCGTAGGTGGTATTAACTGGGGTCTTGTAGGGATTAATGAGAACTACAACCTTGTTTCTATGCTCGTTGGTAGCTGGCCAGTAGTTGAACAAGTTGTATACGTACTTGTTGGACTCTCGGCTATATACCTCGCTGCAACCCACAAAGGGGATTGCAGAACCTGTTCTGCAGAGGCTACAATGTAGAAGAGATTACGGTTTCTTAGAGCCTATCTCAAATTTCGACGCAGTATACATTTGAAAATTCTTGCTCATCCGTCAGAACGGCAGAATTTCTGTCAAAAACCTTCGCTTCGCCCTCATCATATCTCGATATGACTCGGGCTCCGGCTTGATTTTTGCCAAGAAATTCTGCCATTCTGTTCGGATGCGAAATTGGAGATAGGCTCTTGGAAAAATGCGCGTGGAGAAATCTCGGGCATTTTTCTTTTTTTTGCAATTCCAATTTTTTAGCAGTATTTTTTATGTAAATTTGTTTGGTATAATGAAAAGTGAATGTGAAATGTTTGGCGATGTGAAATTGTATGTATAAAGTTCTAATTATTTTTTTGTTAAGTATTGGTGGCGCAACACTTGCGTACTCGGCTGAGCCACCAATAAAGAATGCTGGATTCGTGCCGGCGAATATTTGGTATTCAAAGGATCCGTTTTTTGCAGGTGAAAAAATCCGCATCTATACTATTATTTTTAATGGCAGTTCGTACGACTTGGAGGGAGCTGTTGAATTTTTGGATAATGGAGTTTTGATAGGGAAAAGCAACTTTGCCTTGTCTTCCGGGGGACGCGTACGTGATGTGTGGGTGGATTGGAAGGCTACGGAGGGTAAACATACTATGACGGCGCGCATCACTGGTACAATTGCTTCCATAGCCGGTGGCGCTAAACGCGCTATTGTGTTAGACAATACAGAAACAGGAAAGAGCGAGCGCGATATAGATCTGGATACAGACGGAGATGACGTAGGCAACAAAGATGATTTGGATGATGACAATGACGGAGTGCCCGATGTGGATGAATTACGAAACGGCACTGATCCTATCAAAAAAGATACTGACGGAGACGGACTTTCGGACGGCAAGGAGCTTGAGATTGCTGAAAATAAAAAAGCAGAAGCAGAAAAGCTCATCACAACATCGGTTGAATCGACAGGAAGTATTTTAGGAACTATAAAAAAAGTTGAGGAAAATATTCCTGATCCACTGAAAGAAGGCGCGACAGCAGGAGCAAACGCGCTTGAACGTTTCCGTGTTGGCGAGGGGTACCAAGTGCGTCTCGCAAAGGAAGAGAAAGCGCGAGAGATTGATTCAATGGCATCGCGCGCTCCTGGGGCGGTTTCAAATACAGCCGAGAAACCGTTTGCGTATGTGATGCTTGGGATTCTCACAATGCTTCAGTATTTCCTTGAGTGGCAGATTCTTTTTTACGGAGTAATTTTATATGTGTTGTATCGACTTATTAGGTGGGTGGCAGGGAGGATTTGGGATAGGTAGGGGGGGGAATGCAGAATATAGAATGGGGAATGTGGAATGGAATTCAAACACAAAAGCCCGCTGTTCTACGAACAGCGGGCTTTTGTGTTTACTCAGAGCGAGCTAAATTGCTTTTTAGGGGGTTTTGAGAGCGACGGCTCGAAAACTTCAGACTTTTTAAGCTTCAAAAAAGTCGTACCCTAAAAAGAATTTAGCGAGTGGCCTCTATTTCTTCTCCGAGTACGAGAGGGTCATTTTTTGATCCTTTGCGTCAAATAGGGAAATAACGAACGAGTAGGTTTTTCCAAGCTCAAGTTTCTTTTTGAGCTCTTCCTCAGAACCAAACTCAGACACATGCACGAGTCCCGCAATTCCTTCTTCAAGAGACACAAGCGCGCCGTATGTATTGAATTTGATAACGATACCAGTTACAGTGTCGCCCTTCTTGTAGCGTTTCTCCGCATCCTTCCAAGGGTTCTCCTTGAGAGCCTTGAGTGAAAGTGAAATCTTTCCGTCTTTGATTTCAATAACCTTCACGCGTACCTTTTCACCAAGCTTGAACATCTTGCGTGGATCATCCACGAGACCCCAGCCGATTTCTGAAATGTGTACGAGTCCTTCAATGCCATCCTCAAGCTTCACGAATACGCCAAAGTCTACGATGCCCGAAATAGTTCCATCCAGTTCATCGCCGTTTGAGTACTTGCCCGAGATTTCACGCTTCTCCTTCACGCCCTGCTCTTTTTCCGAGAAAATAAGTTTACCTTCTTTTGGAGTTGCGCCGATGATTGTCACAGCGATACGCTTGCCGATGAGCTTCTTGAGCTCCACGAGAATCTTATCCTTGTCGCCATCGTCAATGCGAGGATAGTGCTCGCTCTTTAGCTGTGAAGCTGGAAGGAACCCTTGGATACCTTGCCACTCCATAATGAGTCCGCCCTTGTTTGCCTCCTTTACGGGGAGCTCAAGAGTTTTCTTTGACTTGATAGCTTCCTCAGCTTCGCTCCAAATAATAGCCTGGCGCGCCTCCTTGAGCGAAAGCTCAATGTAGCCGTCTTCGTTGTTTGTATCTACAACTTTTGCGGTAATGGTGTCGCCGATGTTTAACTTTTTGATGACATCGCGAGCATTGATAAACTCACGTCCATAAATGATACCTGTGCCGATAGGCCCAAGGTTCACGTACACGCATGACTTTGCAACGCTAATTACCGGACCCTCTACAAGAGAGTCGTTCTCTGGCAATGTTTTTACATCCGCCATAAGGGTCGCCATGAATGACAACGGAGCCTCTACTGTTTCTTCTGTATCTTTTTTCATGAATTAAAAAATCCCATCAAACTTACGGATATGTAAGACAAGCGGGATATGTGAGTCTTGGTTCTCCCCCGAACTACAGTGTCGGAATGGGGAAGGGTTACCCTCGGCTCGGCTTGTTGTTAACCCCCGCAATATAGCGTAAAGGTACAGAAAAGGCAAGACCCCCCACTTGGAGGCAAGGCCTCCAAGTGGGGGGTGGACAAATAAAAACCCCCAAGCGCAATGCTTGGGGGGACTACACTGTTTATTAAGCGCTGTGTGTCAGTTGCGCAACAATGGCTTGGCACCGGGCTAGTCCGCTTAATCGCCCTTTGTGCCGGCCAGGTCGCCGATCGAGTTGTTCAAAAGGTTGGTTGTGACTGCGGGGTCTGCGGTTGCATAGCAGAAGAGTTTCTTCATATCGATTCCCTCACTAAAAAGGACAATTAGTTCCAACCACATGGCTGAAACTACCCTGAAGCATTAGCCTCAAAGATAAAACAAGTATAGCAGATACACAGGATTTGTCAAGGGCTAAAATAAGGCTTGTTTACAAGGCTTATTTTAGCCCTTTCCACTCTCTCAAAAAATCTGCTACACTGTTCTTTATCATGATTGTCACATATTACGGAAAGCAGTTTTTCAAGATTCAGCTTGGCGAGCGCACCATCGCCTACAACCCAATTGGCAAGGACTCAAAGGAAAAGGGTTCTCGCTTTGGCGCGGACATTGTCCTCTCGTCGCTTCGTCATCCAGATTTCAACGGCGCAGACCAATGCGCGTATGGCGAGCGTCAGCCTTTTGTCATTTCTGGTCCCGGCGAATATGAAGTGGGGGGAATTTTTATAAAAGGTTTCGGTACCGACACTACATACAACAAAGAGAAGAAAATTAACACAGTTTTCTCGGTGATGTTTGAGGGAATCAACCTCTGCTTCCTCGGTTCACTCGCATCAGCCGATTCTCTTTCTCGCGAGGTGAAGGAAGGACTCGGGGAGATTGATGTTCTTTTTACCCCCATTAGCGGAGGAGAAGAAATCTCAGCCTCCGAGGCGTACAAACTCACCCTCGCTCTTGAAGCAAAAGTTGTCGTGCCAATGGACTTTGAACACACAAAAGGTTCGCTTGAAACATTTGTGAAGGAGTCTGGCGCGGAGGCGGAGACAATGGAGAAATTCACATTTAAAAAGAAAGATCTGGACGGAAAGGAGGGCGAAGTGGTTGTTCTGAAGTCAGAGTAATTCACAATTTTACATTATGCTCGAAACACTACGGGCGAAACCAAATCATATTAAGCAGAGCGTGTCACTTGCTCTTACTATTGTAATTTTTTCTGCAATTTTGTTTGTGTGGGTTTCATCGCGGGACGCTCGCTCGCGCGAGGTTGAGGTGAGGGAGAAAACGGTTACTCCTGTGGATGGAGTCTCGGCGATGTTTGATGGATTTTTGGCGGGACTCAAGGAGAGAACATCAAACGCATTGTCGCCAAAAAAGGAAACTCCTACTTCCACTTCTACAGACGATTTTGATCTTTCTGGAGTGGTCGTAATTGACCAAAATGCAACATCTACAGAGAAATAGTAGGGCTTTCACTGTGAGGCAATTTATGCTAAAATAGAAATAATATGGCGCGCAAAAAAGACGAAAAAGAAGTACAAGAACTCGCTCCCCAGGAGCGAGTTAACGTTGTGCCTCAGGACATTTCCAGCGAAATGCGCGCGAGTTTTATTGATTACGCGATGTCGGTTATTACAGACCGCGCGCTCCCAGATGTTCGCGACGGTTTGAAGCCGGTGCATCGTCGCATCCTCTTTTCAATGTATGAAAAGGGCCTCACTTTTAACGCAAAGTTTCGTAAATCAGCAACAGTAGTCGGAGATGTGCTCGGTAGTTACCATCCGCACGGCGACTCGTCTGTGTACGAAGCGATGGTGAAAATGGCGCAAGAGTTTTCTTTCCGTTATCCGCTCGTGATTGGTCAGGGAAACTTTGGTTCTATCGACGGCGACGCAGCTGCGGCGTATCGCTACACCGAAGCGAAAATGTCTCGCATTTCTGGCGAACTTTTGAATGACATTGATCGCGATACTGTTGACTTCAAGCCAAACTACGACGGCACAAAAAAAGAGCCAACAGTTCTTCCATCTGCGCTTCCAAACCTGCTTTTAAACGGAACACTCGGCATCGCGGTGGGCATGGCAACCAACTTTCCTCCGCACAACTTGGGGGAGCTTGTGGACGCTACGAGTCACCTCATTGATGAACCAGAGGCTACCTCTGACGACCTTGTGAAATTTGTAAAAGGACCAGACTTCCCAACAGGAGGTGTTGTATTTGGAGAAAAAGATATCAAGCACGCGTATTCCGCAGGGCGTGGTGGTGTAGTTTGTCGCGGTGAGGCGGAAATTATTGAAGACAAAAACGCGAATCAGATTATCATCACTTCGCTTCCTTTCCGCGTGAACAAAGCGAACCTTATTGTGAAAATTGCCGACCTTGTACGCGACAAAAAGCTTGAAGGTATTCGCGGGCTTCGCGATGAATCTACTCGTGATATTCGCGTGGTGATTGATCTCAAAAACGGCGCTTACCCGCAGGTCGTTTTGAATTATTTATACAAACACACCGAGCTTGAGTCTACTTTCCATTACAACATGGTCGCGCTTGTAGACGGAGTGCCACAGACACTCTCTCTTAAAGGCGTGCTTTCAAATTTTATTGGTCATCGACAGGTAGTGGTACGTCGTCGCACAGAGTACGACCTTCGCAAAGCAGAAGAGAGGGAGCACATTTTGCTAGGTCTCAAAAAAGCTCTTGACCATATTGACCGCGTCATTACGCTCATCCGCGGGTCAAAAGACACAGCGACTGCGCACGCAAACTTGATGAAGGAGTTTAAATTCTCGGACTTGCAAGCAACAGCGATTTTGGAAATGAAGCTTCAGAAGCTCGCGGGCTTGGAGCGCAAGAATGTGGAGCTTGAACTCAAAGAGAAACAAGATTTTATAAAAGAGTGCAAGGACCTTCTCGCAAGCCCAAAGAAAATTTTGGCTGTCGTGAAAAAGGAGCTCGGAGAGATGAAAGAAAAATATGGAGATGCGCGCAGAACAAAAGTTGTTCGTCAACCCGCTGGATCCATTTCGCTAGAGGACATGGTTCCAGACGAGGAGTCTATGCTCGTGTATACAAAGGGCGGATACATCAAACGTACAAATCCTGGGGAGTACCGCCAGCAAAATCGCGGCGGTGTGGGTGTTGTTGATTTGGACACAAAAGAAGAAGATTTCATCACGCTCTTTATGTCTGCGACGACACACAGCGATATGCTTTTCTTTTCAGACAAAGGCAAGGCGTACCAGATAAAGATGTACGATATCCCAGAGGGCAAGCGAGCAACAAGGGGCAAGTCCATTATGAACTTCATCTCGCTTTCAGGTGAGGAAAAAGTTACCTCCATTCTCTCAATGCCAAAGTCTGCAAAGGATTCAAAACTCTCGTTATTTATGATAACGAAGCAAGGAACTATTAAGAAATGTTCAGCAGAGAGTTTTAAGGATGTTCGTAAGACAGGTATCATTGCGATTAAGCTTGAGGCAGGGGACGAGCTTCTCGCTGCGCTCTTTACAGAAAAAGGCGATGATATTATTTTGACCACCGCAAAGGGGCAGGCTATTCGTTTCAAGGAGTCCGACGCGCGCGAGATGGGTCGTACAGCTGGCGGTGTGCGTGGTATGAAGCTCGGGAAAGGTGACTTTATTGTCGGTGCGGACGTGGTTCACAAGGACTCCGAGAAGCCGGAGCTTTTGGTAATGAGCGAAAACGGCTACGGCAAGAAGACTGCTATAAAGGAATACAAAGTGCAGAAGCGCGGAGGCTCGGGCATAAAGACAGCAAAGGTGACAGCGAAAATTGGGCAGATTATGGTTGCAAAGGTGGTTACTCCGGCATTCACAGAGCTCGTGGCGATTTCAAAAAAGAGTCAGGTGATTCGCATCACTATGAAGGACGTGCCAACACTTGGTCGCGACACACAAGGAGTGCGAATTATGAAACTAAGAGAGGGGGATAGTATCGCGTCACTGTCTTGTCTGTAGCACACGACGAGGAATTGAGAATTGAGAATTGAGAATGGAGAATAGAGAAGGGAGAATGTTGAATGATGCCGACATATTGTTGGCACACTCTTATTCAAAATCACCTATAGCCGTATAAT
>DMXP01000005.1:0-93479 GCA_003483855.1 Candidatus Yonathbacteria bacterium | reverse complement strand
ATTATACGGCTATAGGTGATTTTTTGTTTGCATCGTCACGCAACACAGGGTATTATATGATAGTAATCCCAATGAAATTTGAATAGGAAAGGAGTTTAGTATTATTCCCCATTCCCCATTCCATTTTCCCTATTCTACCCACATGACAAACCCAGAAGAAAATATCAAAGCGCTTGGCGTGTACGAGGGAATGGTTATTGCCGACCTTGGCGCAGGAACTGGCGCGTACACTCTACCCCTTGCAGAAAAAGTTGGCGAGTCGGGGCGCGTGTACGCTGTGGAGGTGCAAAAAGATTTTCTTACTAATATTAAAGACGAGGCGACACGTCGCGGACTAAAAAATGTTGAGCTTCTATGGGGGAATATTGAAAATATCGGCGGAACTAAAATAAAAGACGGAGTATGCGATGCGGTAATTATCTCTAACGTTCTTTTCCAGGCGGAGGACAAGTCGGGGCTCCTTCGCGAGGCGAGTCGTATTTTGAAAGTCGGTGGCAAGCTTTTTCTGATAGACTGGACTGACTCGTTCAACAACTTGGGCCCAGCGCCGAAAATGGTGGTGACAAAGGACACTGCTCTAGCACTTTGCGAGGCGGAAGGTTTTGTTCTAAAAAACGAAGTCCCAGTCGGCGAGCACCATTATGGTTTGCTATTGTTCAAGTCCTGATATAATTCTAACTATATGCCACAGCGACCAAAAATTTTTCAAATAGTTCTCACAGGTGTGTTTGTCGTTTTGCTCATACTCGGGTTCCTTGGTTTTTCTGGGAAAATCCCACTTCCTACAAGTAAAAAAGATATCAATTATGGTGAGGTGATACTATGGGGAAGTGTGCCTAAGGAAATAATGCAAACACTCATTGAAAACATTTTTCGTGACGAGAGGAGTGTGAGCATAAAATATGTAGAAAAAAGACCCGAAAATTTTACGAAGGATTTTGTTGAAGCGCTTGCTAGTGGCAAGGGCCCCGATATGGTAATACTTCCACAAGACGAATTAATAGCAAATCTTAATAAGATTGCTCCAATTTCGTACGAAACAATCCGTGAACGTGATTTTAAAAATACATTTATAGAAGAAGGGGAGATGTTTCTCCGTCCTGAAGGCATCGTCGCCTTGCCTTTTATTGTGGACCCAATCGTGATGTATTGGAACCGCGATATTTTTACCAATGCGCTTCTCACCGCGCCTCCAAAATACTGGACAGAATTTTATGATCTAGTTCCAAAGATTACTGTTCGTAGCAGAACGGGAGGCATTTTAAAGAGTCTCGTACCATTCGGTGAATACAGAAATGTTACCAACGTAAAGGAAATCCTCTCTATCCTTTTAATGCAGGCGGGAAGCTCTGTTGTAATTAGCAAAAATGGTTCGCTTTCAGCCGGTCTCACCATTCAGGGTCCTGCAAACATTGAAAATCCAGTAGTTACAGCAATGCGTTTTTACACAGAGTTTTCGAAACCAGAAAAGGATTCATACTCGTGGAATCGCTCATTGCCTCAATCCAGCGCGATGTTTCAGTCGGGAGACTTGGCTCTCTACTTTGGCTACGCGAGCGAAAATCAATTAATAAAACAAATGAATCCACACTTAAACTTTGATGTGGCGGTAGTGCCACAGGTCGGCATGACAGCAAAGAAACTCACGTTTGGTCGCATGTACGGTGTGGCAATTGTGGCGTCAGGGAAAAATCAAGCAGGGGCATTGCGCGCTACAACACTTCTTTCTGGAAGCAGGGTTATTACTGGAATTAGCGACCTATTAAAGCTTCCACCGGTGCGACGCGACCTCATTTCTGTTAGACCAACGGACCCTGCACTATCGGTTTTTTATGACTCCGCTCTCATCTCACGCGCTTGGTACGACCCATCATCTGCGGAAACAAATCTTATTTTTATGAATATGATTGAGAGCGTGAACTCCGGTCGTAGCAGTATGAACGAGGCGCTCACTGTGGCGCACGGTAGTCTTTCAAAGATTCTGCAGGATTATCAACAGCAATGATGGTAGGGTAGAATATTGAATGTAGAATGTAGAATGTAGAATGTAGAATGTCGAATGTAGAATGTAATGCGATAGAATAATTAGCGAACTAAATATGCAAAATACAAATTCTGTAATGAAAAATCAAAAAATAATAGCGTGGATTTTGTCGCTTACTTTTTTTGCAGTTCCAGTGTTTGCGTGGGCGCAAGTTGGCATCCCATGCAACGGTCCAGACTGTGGATTTGATGATCTGATTATGCTAGTTAATAATGTTATAAAGTTCTTAATCTTTGCTGTTGCGGTGCCTTTAGCTGCACTTCGCTTTATGTATGCTGGGGCTTTGTTAATATTAAATCCTAAAAAAGAAGAAGCAAAGACTAAGGCAACCGGTATTTTCCAAGGTGTTGGCGTAGGGTTCCTTGTGATGCTCGGGGCGTATATCCTTATCAAGACAGTACTCTTTGCGTTTTTGACTGACGAACAGGCAAGCTTTATGCAGTTTATGTTTCAATAATAAATAAGATATACTATGGATATGAAAAAAATATTTGGCGCGACATTATTGGCTGTTTTGATAGGAATCCCTTCTTTTGCAATGGCAGATCAGTGCGTTCCTGGCGATCCAGATTACATTGGTATTGATTGTTCCCTCCCTGTGATGTCTAGCGGTTATTCTGCTCCATCAATATCAGGAAGTACAGCGCCATCAGGAAGTACAGCGCCTTCAGGCGGTACTTCTGGCCTCTCCGCAAACACAAAACTCCAAAACCCAATAAAATATTCCACGTTCTCTCAGTTTGCCACCGCTGTCACAAAAACCGCTGTTCAGGTGCTTATGCCATTTATCGTCCTCGCCTTCATTTATTCTGGGTTCCTTTTTGTAAGCGCGCAAGGAAATGACACGAAATTAACAGAAGCGAAAAATATCCTTTGGTATAGTATTATTGGCACATTTATCCTCCTCGGTGCGTGGGGATTTGCGCAGATTATCGGGCAGACTGTTTCAACGCTTACCCAGTAATAATTATGAATTTCAAGGAATTTATTAACTACATCATTAACACGGTCATAACGCCGTTTTTCTCTATTTTTCTGGGTGTGGCTGTGGTTTTTTTCCTATGGAACATGATGGGGGTGTACAAGAACAACGACAACCCAGAGGAGCTTGCAAAAGTGAAGAAACAAGCGGTGTGGGGCATTATTGCTATCACTGTAATGGTGTCTATGTGGGGGTTGGTAAACTTTGTCACTGGTTCGCTCAAATTAAACACTTCAGACCGCATCAATTTGGAGCGGTTTGAACGACCATTGTAGTTTTTTCACAAGTTTCGTATAATAATATGCATACGAGCGGGCCTTAATTATCGTAGGTAAATTAATAAATATAAATATAAATATGAAAAAGATTATTGCATTAGGTTTCATTTTAACACCATTTGTGGCAGGAGCGCAGATTGCGCAAGGGGCAAGCACTGTGTCTGGGCTAATCGCATTTTTGAAGGATGGACTCAGTACATTAACAGTGCTTATTCTCGCTGGAGCTGTTGTGTATTTTCTTTGGAACGTATTTGGTTATGTAATGTCCGCTGGTGACCCTGAGGCGCGCAAGGAAAAGCAAGGAGGAATGATATACGGTGTTATCGGTATTGCAGTGATGGTGTCCATTTGGGGCCTAGTAAACTTTCTTACATCTTCAGCAAAGCTAGACACAACTACGCGTACCGCGCCTTCGCTTTCTCTCTAGTATAGGTTAAAAAAGCTCACAATGAACATCATTCAGAAAATTAACGACGCTATCCTTCAGCCGATAGTGATGCTACTTATGGCTTTGGCTGTAGGATATTTTCTGTATGGAGTAATGAAGTTTGTAAAGGACCAAAGTAGTGAGGACGCTCAACAAGAAGGAAAGAAACATATGATGTGGGGAGTTATTGGTCTTTCTATTATGCTCAGCGTGTGGGGGATACTAAACTTCATCAATGAGTTTGTGATGGGGTTCTCCAGATAGGTTTGGGTAAACACAAACCCGCCAAAATTTTCTTATCTACCTGGGTTTCAATGAAATCAGGACAGGCAAGCAGAAAACTTAAGCGGGTAAAGAAAAAAGCCCACAGATTGCTCTGTGGGCTTTTGAGTTGAATTGCAAATTAAGTCTACGATGTGATGCGAACTCGCACCAACACAGGAGTTTCCGTTTTTGAAGAGAATCCAATACGGAAGTTGTGCAGGTTTTCGCCAACCTCAACAGTCTGCGCGCAATCATAGATGATTCCTTGTTGCGCATCACGATGAAAGACTTTTGCAAGCCCGTCATCAGGACAGTCTATTGAGAAATGTACACCCGAAGGTATTTTCACTTCCGTGAATTCATCCTCGGTGGCCGTCATCTCAATCACTCGTGTCTGTGGCTGATACACCGCTGGCGCGCTTGCTGACTGCTGTACTTGTGGAGCAGAAGGTGTTTCCCCGTATTTTTCGTTAGCGGATACTATTACCTCCTGCGCATCCGTTAATGCTTTATTTGTTAGACCCCATAAAGCATCACGTATCGGCACAACTTGCGGAAATACCAACGTTAACCCGTAGAAGAAAATGATGCCGTATAGAATTGTTGTTTCCATCCAGCTTACTTTTTCGCTAAACGAGTAGACTGCCCAGACAAAGTGAACCCCCAAAAGGGCAATAATACCCGCCCAGAGATAGACATTTTCTGGGGAACTTTCTGCTGCAATTGATTTTGGCATTGACGCTGCGGCAACCAACATCGCTATGACAGAAAGGACGATGAGCCAAACCCTTTTTTTTGAGCCTGGCGTCATTTTACCCCATCCAGCATAGATCTTGCCTATGGCGGTTGGTTGTTTTGGTTGCGATGAATTGCCACCTACTGCAGGTGCTGACTTGTTGAATTTCAAAAAGTAAAGTGACCCCAAAGAGGCAGTCACAATTACCAGAATCAACAATATCCACAACAAACTGTTAATCATTTAGCACCTCCTTCTTTGTTAGATGTTGGAATTTGAAGCATTGAGGGAAGATTAAGATCCTTCCCGATAAGCGTTACATTTGCTCCAGCGTTTTCAATTGCGTGGAATCCCTTGAGCATCATTGCTTTGTCGCTCATTTTTTCCGCCGCAGCATTGACAATGTTTATCGCCTCCGCTTCGCCTTTTGCTTTTTCAATTACCGCCGCAGCTTGTTGCTTCGCTACTTCTCTTTGGATAATGATTTTTCGCATCTCATCATTGGCAGGGTCTATTTCTACAACCTGAACAATGCTGATGTCAATGCCAAACTCTGGCTCTATGTCTTTTTCTGCAGAATTCATTATCCTTTTGAGAGCTCTTTCAAGTCTCGGCCCAGCATGACCTTCTGACTCCGCCATTTCCCTGTCGCCTTCTGCTACAACGAAGTCATCTATGGACAAAGTGGAGAATTCATCTCGCGACCAACCAGAGACTCTTTCCATTGTTGCATCAAGCCAACGTTTAACACGAAATAAAGCCTTTGCCGGATTTGTAACCTGAAGTGTAATTAGAAGTTTGATTGTGTAAGGGATTCCTCCTTCAAGCTCAATATTGTCTAGAACGAGGCCATAGACATATTTTTGCACGAGGATCCACTCAATCTCTTCTGGATCACGCATTACGAACCTGTCATCCATCCATTTAAATTTGTAACTGTACACGCTGTAAAATGGCGGGATGCCTATCCACGAAACTCCGCGGATAGGGAAGACGATAGAAGTAAACATAGAAATTTCTTCAGAAATTTCTTCTTGCTCAATTTCGTATCCATCAAGATTGTTTTCTGACGGTTTATAAGCGCTGCGCTGGCTTTTAAAGTGGTGACCAGTGTAGCGTAGCAACATTTTATGGAATTTTTTGTTGCGCATAATGGCAACAGCGGTTCCTTCTTTTGGTGTAATCCAAAAGATACCAATGCTGGCACAAAGCCAGACTGTCAGTTGCGCGAGATACCAAATTGCAACCAACAGAAGCACTATGATTATTATGTCCATTTGAACCTCCTATAAGTAAGTTTAATTTGCAATTATCAAAGATCTGTAACCTTTTTATATTATATAGGATTTTGATGAAAAAGTCAAGCCCGCACGTACGACGTGGAAGGCTTGGGAAATATGGTAAAATTTGGGATATTCAAAAAGATAAAATTTTGCTGGAGTGGTGAAATTGGTATACACATAGTGTTCAGAACGCTACGAGCGTAAGCTTATGCGGGTTCAAGTCCCGCCCTCCAGCACAAAACAAAAACGTCTTTTAATTTTCCAGTTTTTGTGTATAATGCTTTCTACATGCACCCATAGCTCAGTTGGTAGAGCAGCTCGCTCTTAACGAGACGGTCGTAGGTTCGAATCCTACTGGGTGCACAGGGCGAAGTGCCGAGGTGGCGAAATTGGTAGACGCACTTGCCTTAGGAGCAAGCGGGGTTAACCCATGGAGGTTCAAGTCCTCTCCTCGGCACAAATATAAACATAGACACCCCTTATGGGTGTTTTTGTTTGTTACAATTGGACTAGCTTGCTCGGCAAATCTTGTTTGGTAATACAGGGATGGTCCGCGGTCACGAATCAGCAGATTTCGAATTAACAAATTCGGGGCTTGGCCCTAAGCTTGGCCCGAGTTACTAAGTCGCTTCGCTCCTAAGTACTCGCGACCCCGCCTCAGCGACCTTGTGATTACACAAGGTGCCCGCCTCCGGCTTTCGAGTCCCATCCCGGACTACAAAATTACAGTCGCAAAAAGCTATCGCTTTCCGCTTGTTAATTTTGTGTCCGGGATGGGACTCGAACCCATAAGCCTTACGGCGGGAAATTTTAAGTCTCCTGTGTATACCATTCCACCACCCGGACGTATTTAATTGTTTCTTGAGGCGTGGGCGCTCTCGGTCACGAATCACTAAGTATTTTTCTTCGCTTCGCTTGAAAACTACAAAGTGTTCGCGACCCCGGCTCGCTGTCGCAAGCGACATGCTCCGCCCTTCGATTCTGATTTTTGCGCTTCAAAAATCATGTCGTAAGATTTCGCACAACAAAGTTGTGCGAAATTTAGGACCCGACGCAGGCAAAGCAGTTTACCTGCTCCCACGCCAAGAAAATTCTTAACAGAATTTTCTTTGAGGCGTGGGCGAGAATCGAACTCGCGTGTAGAGGTTTTGCAAACCACTGCCTTACCACTTGGCTACCACGCCTGAATCAGCTGATTCACGTCTTGGACGTAAACCTTAATTTTTTAACTCATTTGAGATTTCTTTGTAACACTTTTGGCACAAATGAAATTTCCTAACCATATCTTTTTTGTCAGGCGGACTTAATAAAATGCCACCAAAATCTTTGAGTTCTTCTTTACATTTATCACACTTTGGTTTTATTGCCATGTTCCCTATTTGTGGATCTTAAACCTAAGCACCTGCCTATCTTAGCCTTGTTGTCCCAACTCGTCAATTCTCTGGCGGTTTCGTTCGCCTTCATCTATCTTTACTTCAAGCACTGGAAGATTTTTTAAATGCGCATGATCTTTGATGTATTCACGGAGTTCGGTGCGCTTTCGTTTTGCGAAATCAAGAGCCTTCTCTTCCTCGCTTGTGGGGAAGCAGGTAAAGTAAATTGTCCCACGTTTGAAGTCGGGGGAGATGGTCGCATCTGTCACTGTGATGAGCGAGTTTTTTCCAGCTTCACGAGTGAAAAAGTCTGCGGCGATGGCGCGTAGGAATGCGCGCATTTTGTCTTGTCTTGGAGTGGTCATGATTTTCTTATTATTTTTTATACTACCACAATTCGTAATTTAAGTCGGCTCCCCTAACTCAGAGCGAGCTAAATTGCTTTTTAGGGGGTTTTGAGCGCGACGGCGCGAAAACTTCAGATTTTTTTAAGCTTCAAAAAAGTCGTACCCTAAAAAGAATTTAGCGAGTGGCCTTTATTTGGCGTTCATCACAAAAGCTTCAAGCACGTCACCGCCGGCAATTTCAATTTTTCCGTCTATCATCATTCCGCACTCGTTTCCTTCCTCAACTTTTTTCGCTGGAAGTTTTTGCGCTTGGAGACCTTCAATTTTTCCGCGACCGATTTCAACATCGCGACGCATAATCTTTACCTGCGCGCCAACTTCAAGCGTGCCTGAAGTTACCTTTCCACCAATAACCTGCTTGTGCTTTGTGGCGCTGAATGTTTTGAGAATTTTTGCCATACCAACAACTTCCTCGCCCATAACTTTAGGTGTGCGACGATCTAGCTCCTCGTTTAACCACTCTGAAAGTTTGTAGATGATATCAAAAGTTTTGATAGTGATGCCAAAGCGCTCCGCAATATCTTGTGCGCCACGCTCTACCTTTGTGTGGAAGCCAATGATGATGGCGCTGTCTGAACCAGAAGCGAGCTTCGCGTCGTTTTCACCGATAGTGCCGACACCCTTCGCGATGATTTTTATTACAACACGCTCGCGCTCAATTTTAGCAAGTTCTTTTTCAATCGCTTCAAGGGTACCTGCGACGTCTGATTTCAAAACAATAGGCACGACAAGCGCGTCGTCTGCGAGCGGGATTGTCCGCACAATCTCCTTCACTTTTTCCTTGCTCTTTGCTTCCCTGAGTTCAAGCTGAACCTTCTCAGCATCTTTTTTGTTTGCGTACGCGCGGAAAGTGCTTCCTACAGCAGGGAGAGCGTCAAAGCCGGTAATCTGAACAGGGGATGAGAATGTTGCTTCGGAAACTTGCTTGCCTAGAAAGTTTTCAATCACGCGCACAGGGGACATGCTTTCCTCTGCGAGAATGAACATTCCTTTTTTGAGTGTGCCATTTGTAATGATGAGAGTTGCGGATGTGCCACGTTTTGTATCAATGTTTGACTCCACCACAATTCCTTCTGCTGGAAGCGATGTGTCGCCTGTAAGGTTCTCCATTTCTGCAACAAGAAGCATCATATCCAAAAGGTCTGGCACACCGGTGCCGAGCTTTGCAGAGATTGGTACGAATGGCACGTCACCGCCGAATCCCTCAAGATAGATTTCGTTCTCAGCGAGATTTTGTTTTGTGCGCTCAATGTTTGCGTTTGGCTTGTCTATTTTATTGATGGCGACAATGTACGGGATGCCGGCCTCTTTAATAGAACGAAGCGCCTCTTTTGTTTGCTCCTTCACACCGTCTTCTGCTGAGACTACAAGAATAGCAATGTCCGCTACCCCTGCGCCACGAGCGCGCATTTTTGAAAAAGCTTCGTGCCCCGGAGTATCTAGAAAAGTGATGCGGTTGCTCGCGAGCGCATCTTTTCGCGTTTGGTCAAGATGGTGTGACACCTCGTATGCAGAAATGTGCTGAGTAATGCCACCAGCTTCTCCCTCAACAACGTTTGTCTTGCGGACGTAGTCAAGGAGCGATGACTTTCCATGGTCAATATGCCCCATGATAACAACAATGGGCGGACGTGGAATTATTTTTGATGTGGAATTTTTTGTCATAAAAAAAATGAAAATACAAACGCGAACGTATGAGGAACTTATTAATTTTACGTCCAAGACGCGAATCTACTGATTCGGTGTCGCGCGTTTGACCGCGTCCTTTTCTTCGTCTGTCATTTCAAGTTCGGAAGTGAAGTTTTTGATGGGCTTTGCAAAGATGCTCATTCGGTCGCGAGCGAAGAGGGAGGAGATTACCGTTCCATCGCCATTTTCAGACAGGAGCGCGATTGCGAAACTTTGGTTTCCTCCTTCACCGTTGCCTTTGAAAGCGTTGAAACGAATTGTCTCAACACCTTGAATGCTTCGCTTGATGCGTCTGTTTGAATCAGTAATGTAGTTCTCCGTATCTGACTGAAACTTTTCCAGAGCGCGAATGTCTTTGCCCAGGGCTACAATTGTTTCCTCAAGACTCAATGCGTCTTTCCCCGCGAGTAGCTTTTTCATACGACGCTCTAATACAAAAACCAATGCAGAGAGCGCTATCATGATAACGCTCAATACGATAACGGTTATTTGTAGAGCTTCTGGTGTCATATTAGGAACCGCCCTCTAAAATATTGCTGGCTGATAAGGCTTAAATTTCTACTACAAATTTCAAGGCACTCATCAATGAAGCTCGCTTCACCTCTTCGCGTCTTGAAATTCTCGCTACGAAATTAAAACCTTTCATCTCAGCACTATTTTAGAGAGGAGGTTCCGAAAATGTACCACATTTTAAGGATTTTTGCAAAAACTGCTCGGATGTCGTCTTGTGGACTTGCCCGTAGGTCATTCTGGTGAATGAGGTACGGATATTTATTTTAGAAAAGCCCAAGGTGCGATTTTGCTAAATCGTCCTCGTGCTCAAGCCGTCGCTTTCGCAAGTCCCCGCACAAGAGACATTCCTCGCCAAGGAGGGGAACCCAATGCTTATTTTGCATTGCTGGTAAATAGGAAGACCGCCTCGCCAGAAAGACCAAGGTTGGGTTCAACTATTGAAAACAATTGACTCGCGGGATATGATGTCGGGATGAAAAGAATCTACATGGATTATGCTTCGGCGATGCCGGTGAGTGCCACGGCTTTGCGCGCGGTTGTTGAAGCGACAAAAAAGTTTCCAGGGAACCCGAGTGGGATTCATAAGGAGGGCAGGTCGGCACGAGCCGTCCTCGAGACGGCTCGTGCCGGAATTGCTGAATGTTTGTCCGCGCGTCCAGATGAGATTGTTTTCACGAGTAGCGCGACCGAGGCGAACAATTTGGCGATAAGCGGTGTGGTGCGCGCTTGTGGAATTGCGAAACCACGTATCATTGTATCTGCTATTGAGCACGCATCGGTTATTGGACTTGCGAGAGCATTTGAATCTGCTGGGATTCAGGTGGATTATCTCCCTGTTGATAGTCGCGGGCTGGTGGACACGAGAGAGCTGCGGAAACTTATCACTCCTGAAACTGCTCTTGTGTCTATAATGTATGCGAATAATGAAATCGGAACGATTGAGCCGATTATTGATGTTGCAAAAGAAATTCGCCATGCAAGGAAAATGAACGGAAGCGCGTACCCATATTTTCATACAGACGCCGCGCAAGCAGGGAACTACTTGGACATCAACGTGCTACGCCTTGGTGTAGACTTGATGACCATTTCTTCTGGCAAGACATACGGCCCACGCGGTATCGGCGCGCTATTTGTAAAACGCGGAGTTAATTTGCTTTCGCAAATGTACGGCGGTGAACATGAAGGCGGTCGTCGTCCAGGCACGGAAGCCGTTGCCCTTGCTAGAGGGTTCGCAGAGGCCCTACAGGAGGCGCAAAAAATGAGCGCGAAAGAAGGGAAGCGCGTGGTTATCCTTCGCGACGCGCTCGCTACGAAGATTCTTAAGAAAGTTTCAGGCACAAGTGTGAACGGCTCTCTTGAACACAGTTTGCCAAATATTTTGAACATTTCGTTTGACGGAGTGGATAGTGAAGCGCTCGTGCTTTACCTTGATGCTTCTGGGGTTGCGGTGTCTGGGAAGAGTGCTTGCAAGAGTTCAGATGGTGGACCGTCTCATGTTATAATGGCGATAGGCGAAGCAAATGAAGGTGAATCAGGCTCAATCCGCTTTTCACTCGGAAGGGAAACAAAAAATGAGGATATTGCGCACGTGGCGAATGAAATCATTCGTCTCGTACCATTCCTCCGTGAATCGCAAGCGCAGAGCGATTTAATTTAACCTTAATAACTTTAGACTAAATTATTATGTACGAAGCAAAAAATTTTGAACGACTTTTGGGAACCGATGGATTTTCGGATGTGCTTCTACGTAACCATTTCACGCTCTACGAGGGATATGTTTCTAATACCAATAAAATTCACGAGTTTCTAAAGCCCGCAGATGTTGGAACACCGCCGTACAGCGAGCTAAAGCGTCGTTTCGGATGGGAGTGGAACGGAATGCGTCTGCACGAATTATATTTTGGGAATATGACTAAGGGCGGAAGTGATTTGGATATAAAGTCCTTGCTTGCGAAAAAACTTGAAGAGGATTTTGGTTCAGTGGAAAACTGGGAAAAAGATTTTCGCGCAATTGGCGCTATGCGTGGTATTGGCTGGGCTGTGCTTGCGCGCGATGTGGAAACGGGAAAACTTTTTAATGTGTGGATAAATGAACACGACGGCGGGCATCTCGCTGGAACGACAATCATTTTGGTGATGGATGTATTTGAACACGCATTTGCTCTAGACTATGGCATCAAACGCGCGGACTACATCTCTGCGTTTTGGAATGCGATTGACTGGAGCGTTGCATCTGAGCGATTTCTTGCAGTAAAATAGACAAGGCTGTACAATTACAATAATAAAGAATTGAGAGTATTTGTATCCGCATTTGTTCTACATTCTTGAATTAACAAATTCACGTCTTGGACGCTAATTCAACATTCAATATTCAACCCTATGGAGCATCTCACAAAAGCGCAAATAGTTTTACTCACACTTTTCGTTAGTTTTGTTGCATCAATGGCAACAGGAATCGTTGTAGTTACACTTATGGATCAGGCGCCTGACCCAGTAAATCAAACGATAACCAACGTGGTTGAGCGCACGATAGAAAAGATTACTCCTACTTTTGTAGATAAGCCGGGTGCAACTGTTGTGGTTAAAGATGAAGACCTACTCGTGGTGGCTATCGATAAAAACATAAATAACATTATTCCTTTTAAGGCGGAGATTGGTGATGGAGGTGTTCTTTCTGCAGGGGTGGGAACGATTGTGTCTCCTGATGGACTTGTGATAACAGCTCGTTGGAATCTTGGACTTGGTGTACTCTATACGACAATCAATGGAATCCAATACACTCTTGAAGTTATTTCAAACAATAAGGCAAACTCGTTAGGTCTTGGTCGCCTTGTGCCAGTGTCAGCAACATCAACACCAAAGTTTAACACTGTCGCGTTTGGGAATCCCGACACACTAAAACTTGGGCAAACTTCACTTGTCATCGCCGGTCGTGACGGAAAAACGATTTCAACTGGAATTATCACAAGCCTTGATACGCGCGCTGTTGTTGACAAGGAAACAAAAGTTGAAACGAAGATTTTGGACAATATCGCAATCTCCATGCGCTTTGCCGGCACATCAAACGGCGCGCCTATCATTAATTTGAACGGCGAAATTATTGGTTTTTTGAATATTGATGAAAGCACTGGTTCTCAGTATGGAGTACCTGTGACAGAAGCAAAAAGGCTCATTAATGAAGCCACGAAAACAGCCCTTGCTGATCCTGAGAAGATTATATAGTGGGTTCAGCATTTTTACGGCGAAGTTTGACAGGGGAGAACAGCTATTGTACATTACTCTTAATATCTAGCATTCAATATTCGATAGCGCCAGGCGCGAATTTGCTAATTCGTCAACATTCAATTCAAATGATGCCACCATTTAACAATTTCACAACAAAAGCTCGCGATATTATTCGTCGCGCGCACGAGCTTGCGGTAGAGCGCGGGCAGAACCATGTGAGCCCAATGCACCTATTGACTTCCCTTGTCCTCGACGACGAGAGTATTGTTGTGTCTATCCTAGATCGTCTAGATGTGGACTCAATGGCGTTTGCGGAAGCGATCCTTGATCTCATTGAACCAACAACCTCGCAAAATGTCGCTTCGGCATCGTATCAACTGTATCTTACTCCTGAGCTTGGGCAAGTTTTGGGAGAAGTTGCGCCCCGCCTTGCAGAAGCAATGAAAGACGAACAGATTTCCTGTGAACATCTTTTTCTCGCGCTTTTTGACGTAGAAGGTCAAGCGCGCGAATTTTTGTCACGTCACAATATTGACCGCGAAGGTGTAATGCGCGTGCTAGAGGAATTTCGCACACAAAATATTACAGACAGCACGCCATCAAAAAAACTCAAGTCAGTTTACAAATACACGAGGAACCTCACAGCGCTTGCTGGTCAGGACAAGCTTGACCCAGTGATTGGTCGCGATAATGAAGTCGGGCGTATAATTCAAATTCTTTCTCGTCGCACAAAAAACAATCCCATTCTTATTGGGGAGGCAGGTGTGGGCAAGACTGCTGTTGTGGAAGGACTCGCTATTCGCATGGCAAAGGGTGACGTGCCAGAGTCTCTGAAGGGCAAGGAGCTCGTCTCTCTAGACCTTGGTCAGCTTATCGCAGGCACAAAGTACCGCGGTGAATTTGAGGATCGTTTGAAGAAAATTATGAAAGAAATTGAGCGCTCGGAAGGGAAGATAATTCTTTTTATAGACGAGATTCACACTATAGTAGGCGCTGGCGCCGCGGAGGGTTCTATGGACGCGTCAAATATGTTGAAGCCTGCTCTAGCTCGCGGGGAGCTTCGCGCTATCGGCGCAACGACCCTTCGTGAGTACCAAAAGCATATTGAAAAAGATCCCGCGCTTACTCGTCGTTTCCAGCCTGTGCATGTAAATGAGCCAAGCATTGAAGACGCGGTGGCTATTCTTCGTGGACTAAAAGAAAAATACGAACTCTTTCACGGAGTGCATATTACAGACGACGCAATTATGGCTGCGGTAAATCTCTCAAGTCGCTACATCACCGATCGTTTTCTACCAGACAAAGCAGTGGACCTTATAGACGAGGCTGCGTCGTCACTTCGCATTTCGCTTGAAAACAAACCGCCTGTTCTTGAGGAGGCACATCGTCGCATAATGCGTCTTGAAATTGAAAAAGAGGCCCTTAAAAAGGAGTCAACTATTGAGGGTGATGCCGGCAAAAATGCAAAAGCGCGCACAAAAAAGATTGATAAGGAAATCGGTGACCTTCGCGAGAAGACAAAGGAAATAGAGATTAAGTGGAAAAACGAAAAGGAGCTTGTTCAAGACATTCGCGCAATCAAGAAAAGTCTGGAGACTGCTCGCCTGGAGGCAGAAACTGCTGAAATGAAAGCTGACCTCGCTCTTGCGGCGGAGATTCGTTATGGACGCATTCCATCATTTGAAAAAGATTTGGTTTCTAAAGTCGCGCGTCTGAAAAAGCTTCAGTCATCACGTCGTATTTTGAAGGAAGAAGTTGTAGAGCAAGATATCGCGGAAGTTGTTGCTCGTTGGACAGGTATTCCGGTGACCAAGATGCTCGAGGAAGAAGCTGGAAAGCTTGCGCACATAGAAGCAGAACTTGAGAAGCGTGTTGTAGGACAAAGGGACGCTATCCAAAAAGTTTCAGACGCAATCAAACGTACGCGCGCGGGCATCGCCGATCCAAACCGCCCAATCGGCTCGTTTCTTTTCCTTGGACCAACAGGTGTTGGTAAGACAGAGCTCTCTAAAGCACTCGCTGAGTTTATGTTCAACGACGACAAAGCGCTTGTTCGAGTGGATATGTCGGAGTATATGGAGAAACACTCAGTGTCAAAATTAATCGGCTCACCTCCTGGATATGTGGGACACGAAGAGAGTGGAAACCTCACTGAGACAGTGCGCCATCGCCCATACTCTGTGTTACTCTTTGACGAAATTGAGAAAGCGCATCCAGAGGTGTTCAACATCTTGCTTCAGGTTCTTGACAGTGGTCACCTTACAGACTCAAAAGGTCGTGTGGTGAATTTCAAAAACACTGTCATCATTTTGACATCAAACATTGGTTCTGAATACATTGATAAAATGCAGGCGATTGGTTTCGGCGCGCATGCGAGTGACAGTGCTGATTATTCCGACGCAAAGGAGCGCGTGATGGGCTCGCTTAAGGATTTCTTCCGTCCAGAATTTTTGAACCGCTTGGACGAAATCATCATTTTTGATATTTTGTCGCCAGAGGTTATCAAGAGTATTGTCGGACTCCAGGTGGATATCATAAAGAAGCGACTCGCAGAAAAAGAAATTGCTCTCAATGTTATGCCCGAAGTTCTGACATATCTTGCCGAAAAAGGGTACGACTCACGCTACGGCGCACGCCCGCTCAAGAGACTAATCCAGACAAAGATTTTGACACCAGTCGCTTCGCTTATGATTTCATCTGGAGTGCTAAAAGGCGGTCGCGTGCTAGTCTCTGTGGAGAAAGACGAGATTGCTATCCGTGTGGAGAAAAAACAAGTGACGACAAAAACGCGAGTTAGAGCAAAAGCAAGCATTTAAAAATGAGGTTGAAGTGAGAGAAAAAAAGTGATAGAGTTAACAAACGCTTTAAAAGCGCTTGTTAAAATGCGTCGGTACTCAAGTGGTCAACGAGGGGAGACTGTAAATCTCCTGACTTCGGTCTTCGAAAGTTCGAATCTTTCCCGGCGCACAAAAACCTAGCCCTCAACTCGAGAGAGTTGGAGGCTTTTGGCTTTTGTAGTGTTGGGAAGGATTCGAAAAAGAGAATCCTTTTGCCAAGATTAAAATTTGCTAATTTACAGGTGTACAAAATTATGAATCCGTTAAAGGTTCTACTAGATTTTTAATTCTAAAAAATTGCTATTTGACATAATCCCATATTTTATGATATTATGTGCACCAGTACATTTACATCACAAAATAATACACAGGAGGGTAGAATGGAAGAATTTGAAAAGGTGTATGTGACACAAGGGTTCATCAAGAAATTCTCTAACTTGCTTGCAAACAAGGATTCTTCGTTTGGAGACATTGCAAAACTTTTGGTCTTTCAACCTTACCTTGTTGTGAGACTCTTGCGCATGACAAATCATATGTGTATATGTCACGGTTCATTCAGAAGACCTACGAGTGTCCATGGTATCATAAATATACTTGGATTCAGTAAGGTTGAGTATGAAATTAATCGTGTTGAATATGCGCCACTGCACGAGGAGCGCAAGATATTGAATCATGCAATAGATTGTTACATTCTTGCATCAGTGTACGCGTCGCTCGCTGAGCAAATATTTGGAAAGAAAAAAGCCCCAGAACATTTTTTGGCAGGTCTTATCGCACCACTCATAGAGGAGGACGAATCGATACTTTACGAATGTAACGACGAGCTCAGGGACTACTTTAGTTCTTCATATGCGCATGGTATTCAAATGGAAGGAATATCAACTATTGATCAGGTGAAAGAGCTCATAAACGGTTTTGAAAAAGGAACCAAACCTTTTGAAGCAGGATATCTTTACACGTCATGGTATGATGCAAAGATGATTGCTTGCGCAAACATCGATACGTATTCTGATAAATGCGCATGATAGTAAATGATAATAAATAGTTAAGACGGGTGATATTATCACCCGTCTTTTTTAAATAGCAGTTTTCTTGCCTTTTTGTGCTGAGTGTAGTAGGATAGGAAAATTATGTCACAAGACCAACTTATCAAACTCGCCTGCAAGAAGTGCAAGCGCATAAACTATTGGACTCGCAAGAACAAGAAGCTTGTTGAGCGTAAAATTGAGCTAGACAAATACTGCAATTCTTGTCGCGCTCATACTTCTCACAAGGAAGCAAAGAAGTAGAAAAAACTCGGCAATGCCGGGTTTTTCTTTTCATGAGTATTTTGATATACTCCGATTTGTAAGGCAGTAGCTATAGGGCCTATAGTTCAGTGGTAGAATATCGCACTCCAAACGCGCAGACCGAGGTTCGAGTCCTCGTGGGCCCGCAGTAACAAACCCCAAACACGACAGTGTTTGGGGTTTGTTGTTACTGCTAGGCCCACGAGGACTCGAAAACCGCAGGCGGGGCCACGATAAATCTAGGGCACTGCGATTTCAAGAGGTTGAGTACAACCTAAGAAATCGGGAGCACACAGTGTACTCACTGGGTCGCCGAGGCGTGGTCGCGAACACTTAGGATTTTTGAACACGAAGTGTGGAAAAATACTTAGTAACTCGGGACCGCGGACTCGTGGGCCCGCTTCTATTTCAAAAATTTTACTACAACTGACAAAACCTTTTTAGACTCACTTGGCTCAAACCACTTAATCTTCTCATTCCTCTTAAACCAAACTATCTGGCGTTTTGAGTACTGACGAATTGCAATTTCAAGCAAATCAAGCAATTCCTCTTTTGAGATTTTATTTTGCAAAAATTGCGCAAGGAAGCGATACTCAAGTCCAAGTGCCTTCATGCGCTTCCAGGAGAGACCTTTCTCGTGCAAACGCTTCGCTTCGGCTAGTATGCCTTGGCGCATACGTGCCACGAGGCGCTTGTGGATGCGTTCTGACAGTTCTTCTTTTGGAAGCGCGAGTCCTATGTAAAGAGTGTCATAGCGCTCGGTCGCAGGCTCGCGCGATGGCACACTACCGAGCACTTCTGCAATTTCAATTGCGCGAATGAGCCGTCGTGGATTTTTTGCATCAATTGTTTTTGCCCGCGCAGGATCCATTTTCTGCAATTTTTTAAAAAGTTTTTCAGCCGAAAGTTTCTCCAATTTTTTCCTGAGTTTTGCATTTGGTGGAACCTCAGGGAATGAAGCAGTGGTAAGTACTGCGTCAACGTATTGCCCCGTGCCTCCGCAAATGATGGGGGTTATTCCTCTCTTCAAAATATCTTCTATTTCTCGTGTGGCGAGGCGTTCGTACTGTACGACCGACATTGTTCGTTTAGGATTTATGACATCAAGCATGTGGTGGGGCACACCAAGCATCTCTCGTTTCGTGACCTTGCCTGTGCCGATATCAAGCCCAGTGTAAACCTGTCGTGAATCAGCCGAAATAATCTCGCCGTTAACAAGGCGAGCAATCTCTACAGCAAGAGCGCTCTTGCCTGAGGCTGTTGGACCGACAACAGCGATTATCCTATCTTTCTGTTTTGGTGCCATTTTGGTATATTACTTATATATCAATAAACAATAAATTACTACCATGAAACATAAAGATATGAATGAGTGTTGTGGAGGATGTTCGGTAGATATGCTAATGTTTGCGGAAATAGGACACGAAATTCCAGACGCTCTGGTGGAAGCATTTCACAATGAAGAAGTAAAAAAGATTAAACTTTCTGATTATCGCGGAAAGTGGCTCATTCTCTTTTTCTATCCAGCTGACTTTACGTTTGTTTGCCCAACAGAGCTTGAGGAGATGGCGGACAACTATGCGGAGATTCAAAAACTTGGCGGGGAAGTGCTTTCAGTTTCAACAGATACTGTTTTTGTTCATAAGGCGTGGCACGACACTTCGGAAGCTATCAAGAAAATAAAGTTCCCAATGATTTCTGATACTCGTCGTGAACTTTGCCATATGTTTGGCACATACATTCCCGAAGAAGGACTTTCGCTTCGCGGAACATTTGTGGTTGATCCAGATGGTATTCTTCGTATAGTGGAAGTAAACGATAACAGCGTAGGGCGAAGCGCAAAGGAGCTCGTACGTAAACTGCAGGCGGCAAAATTTGTTCGTGAGCATGGTGGCAATGTCTGTCCAGCAAGCTGGGAGCCAGGTGATGACACATTGAAGCCGGGATTGGACTTGGTGGGGAAGATATAAATTGGGAGGAACATTTGACAACTGACAATTTAAGTAAAAGCGGGTGCGACCTTCGGTCACACCCGCTTTGCTTGTGCCGAGAGAGGGTCGGTCACGAAGGGAAAGGTAAGGACGGGCAAAGCCCGACTGAGTCTGTGTGAGCATAAGTTACTAAGTCTCTTCAAGCGGATACGCTCTCATAGCCGTAAGTACTTGCCGCCCCCGGCTCGCGGTTCCGCGTGGTCGCGGAACATCACTCCGCCCGCACAAAGCTAAAAACCTGCAGCAGTGCAGGTTTTTTTACGCTTTGTGCCGGAAGTGGGACTTGAACCCACAAGCCTTGCGGCATGCGATTTTGAGTCGCACGTGTATACCATTCCACCATTCCGGCAATCAATATAAATACTTGCTCATACTATCAGAAACAGCACTAAAATCAATGTGGCACTTTCGCAAGTGACACACCTCTTGTATACTGTCTGTATGAACAAACTTCGGGTCGGTGTTATGCGCGGGGGGCTTGGTAGCGAATACCATGTTTCTCTTCGTACTGGTGGAAACGTGCTCTCAGCGCTTCCTTCGGACAAATATGAAGCACACGATATACTTATCACAAACGCTGGCGAGTGGCACATAGACGGCAGACCAACGAGCCCGGCGAAACTTGCTCAACACGTTGATATTGTTTTCAACGCTCTTCATGGTGAGTTTGGTGAGGACGGAAAAGTGCAAAAAATTCTTGAGCTTTTTAATATTCCGTACACTGGTTCCACAGCGATGCCTTCTGCTATTGGTATGAACAAAGATCTCGCGAAGAAATACTTTTCTGCTGTCGGCATCAAGGTGCCACGTGGGCTCGTTGTTTCCAGAGGCGAGGAGGTGAGCGAGGTCGTGGCGCGTGTCGGATCTGAGATAAAGGCGCCGTATGTGGTGAAGCCACTTTCGGGAGGTTCGTCAGTAGGCCTCTCTCTCGCGCATACAGACCGCGAACTTGTGTCCGCGATAGAGCGCGCTCTCGCATACTCGGAGAAGGCAATGATTGAGGAGTACGTGCGAGGGCGCGAGGTTACAGTTGGTGTCGTAGATTCATCAGAAGGGGTTGGTTCATACGCAACTCCCGCTCTTGAGATTCTTTTACCAGATGGGAAGCTTTTTGACTATGATCAAAAATATAGGAATCTGACGCATCCAGTAGGACCCGCGCGCATGAGCGACGCTGAACGCAGAGCCCTTGAGGAAGATGCACTCCGCGCTCACGCCCACCTTGGCGCGCGACATTATGCGAGATACGATTTTATTTTGACAGAAGAAGGGCCGTACCTTTTAGAAGTAAACACACTCCCCGGACTTACCGATACATCGCTCCTCATGAAATCACTCTCGCAGAGTGGGCTCACCCTTCCAGAATTTGTTGACTATGTGCTCACCCTTGCATTAAGGAAAAAATAAGGTATTATAGACGGGATAACATTTAACTAAGAATAATTGACAATTGACCCGCACAAATGGGTTTGAATTTGTCACATGTCACAAGTTAATTGTTAAATGTGGTGAATGTGCCCGTAGCTCACCTGGCCACGAGGCTCTGCCGAGAGGAATAATAGTCGCCGGTTTCAAAACCGGCGCTGTAAAAATCTAGGTAGTTTGCTAAAGTAGTGTTTTGATATCTGGGCCCGTAGCTCACCTGGCTAGAGCGCCGGTTTTGCACTCCGGAGGTAAGGAGTTCGATTCTCCTCGGGTCCACAAACTAAAAACCTGCCCTGCGGCAGGTTTTTAGTTTGTGGAAAGCGCAGTGATGTTTTGCGAGCACGCAAAACCACGACGAATCTGCAGATTTCGAATTAACAAATTCGGGGCTTGGCCCTAATCTTGGACTCTGGGGTCGCGAGCACTTACGTCCACGCAGTGTCGATTTTGCAAAATCGCGTCGCGTAGTGTCGATTGAAACGCGACACACGAGTAGACTTAGTGACTTTGATTTAGCAAAATTACTTACGTGTTGACCACACGCTAGTCTTAGACCTGTCGTACACGACGAGGCTATCCAAAAATTAATTAGTAACCCGTGACCGAGAGCCTCGGGACATCTTTTGCTATTGTGTGACTCCGAGGAGAATCGAAAGGCGGAGGCGGGCTCCTTGCTCAAATATTCTAATCGCTTTATAATAAACGTAGTTGCCACTGGTCACATTTTTTGTTCCTTAAATTTGCGAAGATGAAGGAGGTGTGATATGGACGTCAGATTTAACCCGAGTGATGGCAAGACCACGCTTTCTTTTTTACCAAATGAGTCAGACCGGCTTTCAGTATTAATGCAGTTGGTAATTGAGGAGGAGAAAACAAAAGGCACACGAGTCCCAGTTTTTGAGAAGGATTTTTTTAAAAACTTTTCTACCTCAAGAAAAAAGTTTGTGGTTGAGTTTAATTTTGAGCTCCTACCATTCACCATTGCGTATCTAGATGAGGTGATAGAAGAAATGGTTGAGTATGGAAGCAATCCTACAGACCTCGATAATTTTGTGGATCAGATCATTCTCTTCTGTCCAGATGGGCATCAGCTCCAGTAATAAACTATAACCTGGGTGTAAATTACCCAGGTTTTTCTTTTGCTCAATTATGCGTTATGATAAACGCAATGTTTGAACTTTTCCTCATAATTCTCGGGCTCGTAATTTTTGAAACAGTGATGAGTATTGACAACGCGGTTGTCAATGCGGACGTGCTTTCAACAATGAAGAGTCGTCGAGCTAGGAGATTTTTCCTTACGTGGGGAATTCTTTTTGCAGTCTTCGTTGTTCGCGGGGTTTTGCCGTCTATTATTGTATACCTCTCTACTCCGGGTCTAAGTTTTTTTGGCGCTATTTCTGTAATTTGGCAAAATGATCCATCTGTTTCTGTCGCAGTCCTTGAAGCAACGCCGATAATTATGATAGCAGGTGGGATGTTTCTTATTCTTCTTTGGGCGCATTGGCTTTTTATGGAGGACAAAAACTTTGGGCTTCCGCACGAATGGTATGTCCAAAAATATGGCGCGGTTTGGTTTTATTCAATAGCAGCGCTTCTACTCGTAGGTGTTCTTTATGAAATAAATAAGTCAATTTTGGAAAACCCAATGCATCTTGCTCTTGCATCAGCTGTCGGTTTTAGTATCTTTTTTATAACACAAGGGTTTAAAGACAATGCGCAAATTATTGAGGAGCGAATCATTGCTTCTGGCGAGCACAGTTCTATGTCGGACTGGTCAAAGGTGCTTTTTCTGGAGGTTCTTGACACGGTGTTTAGTATTGACGGTGTTGTTGGAGCATTTGCGTTCACTACGTCAGTGCCGATGATACTTATTGGTACTGGTATTGGCGCTATTGTAGTGCGTCAACTCACAGTTTTGGGTGTTGAGCGCATTCGCTCTTACAGTTATCTAAAGAATGGCGCAATGTACTCCATTGGTTTCCTTGGATTTGTGATGATTCTTGAGGCATTTGGGGCGCACATTCCAGCATGGTTTTCGCCAGTGGTTACAATCACTGTTGTCGGCTATTTCTTTTGGCGTTCTGTTGCGGAAAATAGATTAAATGGCGTTCTTTCCAATAAAACTATATAATTGAGTCCATATGAGCTACCAAAAATCAGAACTATACTTTCTCATCACCCTTCTTGTGGGGATGTCTATTATCACATTTTTTATTTTTGAGCCGTTTTTATACACGCTTATTTTAGGGGTGATTTTTGCAACGGTTTTTTCTCCTGTGCATAAAAGAATTTTATCAGCGTTGCGTGAGAGCCGTGGAATCTCCGCTCTCATAACCACCGCATTCGTTCTTGTTGTGATTGTCGTGCCGGTAACATTTTTAAGCACGCAAATTTTTCAGGAGGCAACATCGCTATACTCGTCTCTAACAGATAATGGTGGAGCAGGCGGACTATTGAGAGCCACAGAAAATCTAGTGCGAGGAATGAGTATACCATTCCTTCCTGTCGGGTCTCTTGATTTTGAACAGTACATGGAACAGGGATTGAGCTTCCTAATAGAACACCTCGGCACTGTTTTTTCAAATGTTGCGAAAATAATGGTCAGCATTATCGTTCTTTTTATCGCGCTTTATTACTTGTTCAAGGATGGACACGAGCTTAGGAAGTCTGTGGTTGCGCTTAGCCCACTTTCTGATGTATACGATGAAACAATTTTTCGCAAGCTTGAACTTGCTATCAACTCTGTGGTGCGCGGGAGTATTTCAGTTGCGCTAGTGCAGGGCGTGTTGACGGCGATAGGTCTCGCTATTTTTGGAGTTCCAAACTCTGTCCTTTGGGGTAGTGTGGCGGCTGTAACAGCCCTTATCCCTGGTGTTGGGACATCTATCGTTATTATCCCATCGATTTTATTTCTATTTTTCACAGGAGCGGAGGTGGCGGCTGTCGGACTCCTCATTTGGGGGATTGTTGCTGTAGGTTTGGTGGACAATGTGTTGGGGCCAAAGATTGTAGGCAAGGGCGCGAAGCTTCATCCATTTCTAATTCTTCTTTCTATTTTAGGAGGGATAGGATTGTTTGGACCTATTGGATTTTTGTTTGGACCACTCGCGCTCGCGCTTCTCTTTGCGTTTCTTGAAATATACTCCACTATTCGTGGAACACGCAACAGTTAAAAAAATGAAGGCTGTTGCAGTGCTAGACAATCTTCGCAGTGTTTACAATGTTGGCTCTATTTTTCGCACTGCAAATGCGGTTGGCATAGAGAAAATATATTTGTGCGGAACCACTCCAACACCACTTGATAAAAAAGAGGAGCGAAGAAAAGATTTTGCTAAGGTCGCACTAGGAGCAGAGGACACTGTGAAATGGGAATATGTAGAAAGCACATTTGAATGCGTAAAAAAACTAAAGGAAGAAAAGTATTTTATTATTGCGTTGGAGCAGGACGAGAAATCAGTAGACTATAAAGAGGTGAGTGTGAGTGGATGTGAAATGGTTGCGTTTGTGGTTGGCGCGGAGGTAGTTGGTATTTCAAATGATGTACTTGCTCAAAGCGATGTTATCGCAGAAATCCCAATGCTCGGCACAAAGGAGTCGCTCAATGTAACTATCGCTTTTGGAGTTGCCGTATACCGTATTTTAGGGATTTAACACCAACATCTATTGAGTCATGAGTGTTTCGGCTTCATTGTTGAAGTCAGCCCAAGTTTCTGCTAGAATGCGCGCAGTCATATGGCAGAAAAAAGTATCCACATCTCGCTCTCCGCTGAACAAATAGGCACACTTTGGGGAATTCCAATCACAAACACGATGCTGATGAGCTTCGTTGTTTTTTTCCTTTTGGTGGTGCTTACTTTTTTTGTGCGAAGAAAACTCGCTCTAATTCCAGGGCGTTTACAAACTCTCGTTGAGACGCTTTTTGTTGGAATTTTAGACTACATAACAGAAACTCTTGGGAATGAAAAACTGGCACGACAGCTTTTTCCGTTAATCCTCACTATCTTCCTTTTTATTTTTACCGCAAATATCATTGAGTTTACCCCTGGGATAGGAAGTATTGGATGGACAAATGCTCATGGAGAGTTTATTCCGCTACTTCGCTCAATGAATACGGATCTCAATACCACACTAGCTCTAACCGTAATCGTATTCATAGTAATAGAGGTTGCTGGGGTGGCAACATTGGGGTTCTTGAGATATGGGAAGAAATTTGTTAATCTTAGTTCTGCCCTAGGGTTTCTGGTGGGAATTATCGAACTATTTTCTGAGGTCGCAAGATTGGTCTCGTTTTCTGTTCGTTTATTCGGAAACATTTTTGCAGGGGAAGTGATGATTCTGGTTATTCAGCATTTTGTTCCAATTGTGTTGCCTGTCCCCATCATGCTTTTTGAGGTATTTGTTGGGTTTATCCAAGCCGCAATATTTGCGCTCCTCACACTTTTCTTTGTGAAGATTGCAATCACTGAGGTGCATTAGGACTAGCGGCTAAGTGAGAAATTATTAAATAATACAAAAAATATGGATATAGAAGTAGCAAAGACATTAGGTATGGCGTTCGTAGTTGGTTTTGGTGTTTTTGGTCCTGGTATCGGTATCGGTCTTATTGTGTCAAAAGCTCTTGAGGCTATTGGCCGTAACCCCGATGCAACAGGTAAAATACAAGCAAATATGTTTATCGGTATTGCGTTTACAGAAGCACTCGCAATTTTTGCGTTGGTCGTCGGATTTATTGTAAAGTTCGTTTAATCAAAATCATTCGTTAATTATGGAGCAAATTCTCGACGTATTTGGAATCAACTGGAAGCTCCTTGTTGTGCAGATGATTAACTTTGGCTTGCTTCTGCTTGTTTTGTACATTTTCTTGTACAAGCCAGTTCTTGCAATGGTGGATGTGCGTAGAAAAAAGATTGAACGCGCCATTCAGGATGCAGAAGAAGCTGACCGTCAGCTAGGTGAAGCGGAAGCTGAAAAAGCGCGTATTATACGCGAGGCCACAATGAAAGGTGATGATATTATAGACTCAGCAAAGAAGCACGCGGAAACCTCGGAGATTACAATAATGAAAGATGCGCACCGAAAGGCGGTGCATCTTTTGAACGAAGCAGAGCGTCGTACTGCGCGCGAGCGCGAAGAGATGATTCAAAAAGCCGAGCGCGAGGTCGCGCGCATGGCGGTTCTCTCTGCGGAGAAGATTCTTCGTCAAGGCGCGCTTAAGAAGTAACGGGATTCATCCCGTTAGAAGTAATGTGTATTTAAACAACATGAAAAATTTTAACCATTATCAGCTAATCGTAAGTAACTTCTAACGGGATGAAAGCATCATGGTACGCAGAGGCGCTTTATGGAGCGTTACAAAATATGTCTATGGCCAAGCCACGAGCAAGCTTGCTCGAGTCCGATAGCGATTCTAAAAAAATCTTTGCTCGCTTTCGCAAGGTAGTCTCAGCGCGCGGACATGAAAGGTTGCTACCTTTTGTCGCTCATGAACTTGAAAAAATAATGTCGCGTGAAAGAGATAGGAACGAAGTCCTCCTAGTAACTGCTGACAACAAGAGTGTGAGCAAGTGGGCGCATGCGTATGACCATTATGAAAAAGAAGGAGTTATACGCAAAGGCGCGACACGCCGTGATGTAGTGGACGAAACAATAGTTGGAGGGTTTCAAATAAGAACAAAAGACACTCTGATAGACGGCAGTTACAAAAAATCCCTCGTAGAACTTTATCGAGACATTACTAATTAAAATGACCATGAACACAATCCTCATAGAAAAAATCAGAAAGGAAATAGAAGCGCTTGAACCAAAGACATCAGTGGAGCGTGTTGGCACTGTTGTGAAGGCAGGCGACGGCATCGCTGAGATTGACGGACTTCAAAACGCGATGATGGCGGAAATGGTTGTTTTTGAACATGTTGGCAAAAAGACACTCAATGATACCCTTGATGCGGAACCGATTGTTGGTTTCGTTCTTAACCTAGAGGAGGACTATGTGAAGGCAGTTATTTTGTCTGGCGCGGAGCGTATTGTTGAAGGGATGATTGTAAAAGGCACAGGAAAAACACTTTCTATCCCCGTATCAACTGGAATGATTGGTCGTGTTGTGAATGCGCTCGGCGAGCCTGTAGACGGCAAGGGGGCGATCAAAGAAGAAGATAGAATGCCTATTGAGCGCATCGCTTTTGGAGTTATTGACCGCGCAGGAGTGGATACGCCAGTGCACACTGGCATCAAAGCTATTGACTCTATGATTCCAGTTGGGCGAGGACAACGCGAGCTCATCATTGGCGACCGTGGCACAGGGAAGACCGCCATCGCCCTTGATACTATTTTAAACCAAATCACAGAGCCAAAAGAAACACGCCCTATTTGTATTTATGTTGCTATTGGTCAAAAGGAGTCAAAGATCGCGCGCATCGTGGGCGAGCTTGAGGAACGTGGAGCTATGGCGTACACGATTGTTGTTGTCGCTGGGGCGTCGGAAGCGGCTGCGCTTCAATACCTCGCTCCATTTACAGGCGCGACAATTGGTGAATTTTTTATGTTGAAAGGGAAAGATGCGGTTGTTGTGTACGACGACCTTTCTAAGCACGCTGTTGCGTATCGCCAGATGTCGCTCCTACTTCGCCGTCCACCTGGACGCGAGGCGTATCCGGGAGATATTTTTTATTTGCACTCGCGTCTTCTTGAGCGCGCCGCAAAGCTCTCGGACAAACTCGGTGGTGGGTCACTAACTGCGCTTCCTATTATTGAGACACAGCAAGGAGACGTGTCAGCGTATATTCCCACAAACGTGATTTCCATAACCGACGGACAGATTTATTTGGACACTGATCTTTTCAACAAAGGCATGCGTCCTGCGGTAAACGTTGGTCTCTCGGTGTCACGCGTTGGATCAAATGCGCAAACAAAAGCGATGAAGAAAGTTGCTGGGAAGATTCGTTTGGAGCTTGCGCAATTTCGCGAACTTGAAGCTTTTATGCAGTTTGCGTCTGACCTGGACAAGGAAACAAAAGATCGTATTGAAAAAGGCCGACGTCTTTCGGAGCTATTGAAGCAGACAAACGGGAAACCGCTTTCATTTGAAAAAGAAGTCATCGTTATTTTTGCTGGCATCTCCGGAATTATTGACAAGGTCAAGGTTGAGGACATGCGTCTTTTTGAGGACAAACTTTCAGAATACTTTGATCATCATGCAAAGGGCATTGTGGATGCAATCAAAAAGGAGCACGCGATTTCAGAGCAAACTGAGGCAAATTTGAAACTCGCTCTTGCGGATTTTGTAACATCGCACCCAGAACTTTTTATCGTTCACTAGTAGCATTTTCTAAAAACTAAAACCTACAAACTAACACCTACCCAAATGTCATCCCTCCGCGCGATAAAAGGAAAAATACGCTCTGTGCAAAAGACGCACCAAGTCACAAAAGCTATGGAGGCTGTTTCTGGTGTAAAAATGCGCAAGGCGCAGTTGTCCGCGCTTACAGCGCGTCCATATGCTATGGCGGCATTTCGTATTCTTTCTCGCATCTCGCACTCAGTTGATATTGCTCGTCACCCACTCGTAGCTGTGCGTCCAGTGAGTCGCATTCTCCTTGTTATTGTGACGAGCGACAAAGGGCTTGCTGGAGGACTGAACAGTGGGGCTACAAAGTGCGCCCTGTCTTCTCTCTCGGACAGATACATTTCTCGCGAGAACACAGGTGTTATTGCTATCGGTCGCAAAGGGGAAGAATTTTTTGCGCGCCGAGGGTATATTATGGAAAAGCATATTGAAACAATGAAAGACGAAAGCGCCATCGGTGATTTTTCTGGGGTCGTGTCGCTCATTACTGACTTGTTTACAAATGGGAAGTACGACGAGTGTATGCTAGTGTACACAAACTTTCGCTCAACATTTGAACAGGAACCAGTTTCGCGCTCGTTGCTCCCCCTCTCTGTGGAGGGACTCACAACAATGATAAAGGGCATCGTGCCAGAGAAGGGCGCGTTTGCCGAAACAAATGTTGATATTGAAAAGGAATCGGCGCCGGCTGACTATTTGTTTGAGCCATCGCCAGAGGCGGTGTTTGAGACACTCATTCCGCGACTTCTCGCTATTGAACTCCACCATGCTTTTCTGGAAGCAAAGGCGTCCGAGCATTCGGCGCGAATGGTCGCGATGCGAAATGCTTCTGACAAGGCCGAGGAAGTTACATTCTCACTCACGCGTCAGTACAACAAAGCCCGACAAGGCGCGATTACAAGAGAGATGAGTGAGATTATCGGGGGGATTGAAGCGATGAAATAGCTCGGGAGCCGTCTTGTGCGGGGTACGGATATTTTCTTGCTAGAAAAGCTCCAAGAGCGATTTTACTAAATCGTCCTCGTGTGAGCGTCTCATTCAGCAGAATGACCCTGGGTTCACGCTCGCAAGTCCCCACACAAGAGGCATCCCTCGCACGAGGAGTGGGGAGTGGTAAAATATAATGAGACAGTGAACCGTACCCGTTTCCTATCTGTGACTAGCTTCGGTTCCGTGGTTATTCAATGGTTTTTAGGTTGTCCACAGTTGCGGATTTACTAAACCCAGTTTTTTTTACTACACTGTAGTGTAATGGTCGATGCGCAGATACTATCAATGTAAAATTAATAAATAATTCAATTATGCTTCGAAATACGTTAATTCTCAAAAAAATGTTCAGTTTTGGTTTTGGTACGATGTTGCTGGTTTTAATGATCCCGTCATTCGTTTCTGCATATTCATATGCTGGCGTAAAGTGGTCAACAAATGGAACCACTGCTGATTTTGGAAGTCCAAGTATACCAAGTTCGTGGATTACACCGATTGCACAAGGGATGACTCCTTGGAATGGGGCATCGTCGCCGTTTACTTTTTCTGCTGGAACATCAAACAACGATATCACTGTTTCAAATTTTGGCGCAGGAGCACTTGCCCTAACAACAGTTACTTCTTCTGGGTCTACAATAACAGACACCGATCTAGTGTTTAATAGTTATTACTCATGGTCAACTTCTGGGGCTCCTGGATTGTATGATGTGCAGAATGTCGCAACGCATGAATTCGGGCATTTTCTTATGTTGAATGACTTATATGGTGGCGGAGATACAGAAAAAACGATGTATGGCTATGTCGGAACTGGTGAAACTAAAAAGCGTACTCTCGTTGCGGATGACTTGAGTGGAATAAACGCCGTGTACCCTTAATTTTTGTCTTTAATTAATAATTAATTTATCTCGCAACTTATGAAAAGAAATATCTCGCCCGTTATTATTTCGCTAGTAGTGATTGGTGCAAGTATGGGAGTGTATGTTTTTTTACCCAGAGCAAGCCAAACGACATCGGTGGTTGGGCACGCAGTTTTGGCTGAAATTAGTAAAGAAGAGCTTATTAGAAGTTCTACAGTGGCTCTTATTGCAAGGGTAAGCAGTGTGCGAAGTGGTAAGTATCCATCAAAAATTAGAGAAGGAGAAGAAGATATAGTTTCTACAGTAACTTTGGAGGTTGAAAAGTATCTTTATAACCCAGAAAACATCACCTCTCAAACGCTAGCTGTTCAAACTCTTGGTGGTTCGGTAAGCGGTACAAAAATGATTGTCGAAGGGTCTCCTTCGTTTAAGGCTGGCGATCGTGTCCTCGTTTTCCTAACAAGAGATTCCTTGGGTGCGTTTACGGTAAATGGTTGGACGCAAGGGAAATACACCGTAAGTGTTAATGGAGAAATTGGCGTAGGGGATGAAGAGTTGGCGCATTTACACAAAATGTTTAGTGGAAGTCGCTTTGTTTCTGATATAGAGAATGAAATAAAATCAGTAGCAGTGTTACCTCCTTCTGGAGGCGTTGTTACCCCTACAGAGGTAACCCTCTCCTCAAAGAATGGGAATGTGGAGGCGCAGGCTGTGTTGGATGCTGCGGTCGTTAAATAAGTAAAGGGGTCTGTGTATTTAATAACAAACTCTCAGCAATTGCTGGGAGTTTGTTATGTCTATATGAAGAAAAGGAGGGGAAAGGTGTCAGGTACCTTTAATTATCTATAATTAATCGTGATATAATTGAGCCTATATGAAAAAAGAGTTTGATGCTTGGAATTCACAGAAAAAGAATTTAGGTGATTCGGGAAAGAAAGCGTATGCGTATCCTCGTGAAGTATGGTGGTGCGCTCTTGGTGTAAATGTCGGAGCAGAAGTTGATGGCAAAAATGAAAATTTTGAACGGCCAGTTTTGGTTGTGCGAGTGTATAATAAAGAAACCATGCTCGTGCTACCGATAACGAGCAAAGAGAAACTAGATGGCTTTCATTATGAGATTCAGATACAAGCTAAAAATAGTAAAACGGAAGAGGAATATACGAAGCCTGTCTGGATTAAACTTACTCAAGCACGCGTGATTAGTAATAATAGGTTATTGCGTAAGGTGGACACTGTTAATCAAAGTGAATTTGATAGAGTAGTTGAAGCCTTCCGAATATATACCTAAGGGCTCGTCCGTAAACATCGATACCCGCCACCTTGCGGTGACGGGTATCTCGGAGGCCGAAGCCCTAATACCTATAATATATACTATCTGCGAATAAACGGCAACTTTTATAGGTTGAGTTATCCACATCCCAAATTCTCCTTTTTTTGGCTTGGTTTTTTGGGTAAAAAATGATAGAGTTCAGACTAATTGAGGAAGATTTATTAGGAATTTATTATAGATAGTATGAACACAGGAACAATTAAACAAATCGTCGGACCGGTCGTAGATGTGTATTTTGAGCACAACATTCCAGAGGTAGAACACGCGCTCACTGTAGAGTGGGTGGGCGAGAACAAAGAGAAGCGAATGATTACGCTAGAGGTTGCGCAACACCTTGGGCTTGGACGCGTGCGCGCTATCGCTTTGGATTCTACTGAAGGTCTTCGTCGCGATGTGGAGGTGAAAAACACTGGCGCTCCTGTTTCTGTTCCTGTGGGCGAGGCGGTGCTCGGTCGACTTTTTAATGTGCTTGGCGAAACCATTGACGGCGGAGCATCCTTACCTCCAAAAACAGAGCGTAAATCTATTCACCGCAAACCGCCTGCATTTAAGGAGCAAAAAACAAAGACTGAAATTTTTGAAACTGGCATCAAGGCTATTGACCTCATGGCTCCGTTCGTAAAGGGAGGAAAGGTAGGTCTCTTTGGTGGCGCGGGAGTGGGAAAGACAGTTATCATTCAGGAGCTTATCCGCAACGTGGCGACAGAGCACGGCGGATATTCTGTGTTTGCCGGTGTCGGCGAGCGTGTGCGCGAGGGTAACGACCTTTATCACGAAATGAAAGAATCTGGCGTTCTCGCAAAGACTGCGCTCGTGTTTGGGCAAATGAACGAAGTTCCGGGCGCTCGCGCTCGCGTGGCGCTTTCAGGGCTCACAATGGCAGAGCATTTTCGCGATGCGGGTGGTAAGGACACGCTTCTTTTTATGGATAATATTTTCCGCTTCATTCAGGCAGGTGCAGAAGTTTCCGCTCTGCTTGGACGTGTGCCATCTGCTGTGGGTTATCAACCGACGCTTGCCGAGGAAATGGGTAAGCTTCAGGAAAGAATCGCTTCCACCACAAAAGGTTCTATCACTTCTGTTCAAGCTGTGTACGTGCCTGCAGACGACCTCACCGACCCTGCGCCGGCAACAACCTTCTCGCACTTGGACTCTACGGTCGTGCTTTCTCGCGCGCTCGCATCTCTCGGTATTTACCCGGCTATTGACCCACTTGACTCTACCTCTGGCGCGCTTGATCCGCAGATAGTCGGAGAGCGTCATTACAAAGTGGCAATGGAGACACGCAAGGTGCTTCAGCGTTACAAGGACCTTCAGGATATCATTGCAATTCTCGGTATTGAGGAACTTTCAGATGATGACAAGCTCGCGGTGAATCGCGCGCGAAAGATTCAGCGTTTCCTTTCCCAGCCATTTTTCGTTGGTGAGGTGTTTACAGGAACACCAGGCAAGTATGTAAAACTTGAGGACACGCTTGACGGCTTTGAACAGATTCTTCTCGGCAAGTTTGATGATGTGAATGAATCGGCGTTCTATATGAAGGGGACTATTGATGAAGTGAAATAATATGTCAATGAAGCTAACCATCGCAAAAGTGGACGAAGTGCTTTTTAAAGGAGAAGCAGAGAGTTTGTCATGCACTGGTAGTATAGGTGACCTTACCATTCTTCCTCACCATGCGCCTCTTGCGACACCTATCAAAAATGGTGTTCTAAAAATTGTTGACAGCGAAGGCAAGGAAATTGTAATTCCTGTGGAGAGTGGGATATTGGAAGTGGCTCATAATGAGGCGACAGTCATTTTGTAGAAAACTAAAAAATTATTTCATCTACTTTGTCACTACGAAATTTTTCTCGTCGAAGTACTGCCTGTACATCATCCTCAAAAAATTTCTAGGCTCCTCGTATCTAAAACAATTTTTTAGTTTTCTACATTTTCATTGCTCTAGGAATTTTTTTAAAATCCTCTTTCAGAACTTCGCGCAAAGAGCCGTTGTAGAGAGCAGCGGCAGGATGATAGAGAGGGAGAAAGTTACGAACCTTGCCGAAGTGCTCTCCTGTGATTAGAATACCGTGCGCCTCAGAAATTTTTTCGTTCGGAAAGAAATGGTTCATTGAGTGGCGACCGAGAAAAACAATAAGCGCTGGGTCTATGAGTTTGATTTCTTCTTCAAGCCACTTTGCACAGTCGGCAATCTCTTTAGATGTCGGGTCGCGATTTTCTGGCGGGCGATATTTCACGATGTTGGTAATGTACACATCCTCGCGTTTCATTTTTATACTCTCAAGCATCTCCGCTAGAAATTTCCCCGCGGAGCCGACGAATGGGCGACCATCTTTGTCCTCCTTTGCTCCTGGCGCTTCGCCGATGAATACGATTTGCGCGCTTGCCTTGCCGTCACCAGGAACACACTGTATCGCGTTTTTTCGTAATTCACAGGCGCATTCCTGAAGCCATTTTTCATGGAGCGCTTTTAGCTCATCAGACTTATTCATAGGCCGATTTTAGCACATAATTAAATCTGATACTTTTTGTGATGAGTGGTTTTAAGTCCAGCTTTTGCTGATTTATCTATTGTATCTTGTGTGCCAGCACTCTCATTTACTTGGAATGCGTGTACTTCGTCTGAGTACATAACCTCTTGGTCATGGCGTAGGTTGTAGTGTTCCTGCGTGATTTTCTTGTATGGCATTTCCAAAAGACCTGCAGGGTTTATTTTCTTGATATGTTTTAAAATTGTCGCAAGGTTGTCGATGTCTTTTTGCGTGATTGGTTCGTGACACCAGTTCGTAAAGTAGTCCTCAATATAGCTTTCTAGCCGAGCGGGGATGATAACGCGGAGGTGAGATGCTGTAGGATTGTGCTTCAACACTTCATCCATTGCGAAGTAGTCTACTCCAGTCGCACCACCAGTGAGTACGCCGGTCCCCACGCGCTATAACTTCACGCGCAGCCTGACGCACATCGTGCTCAACTTCGTCGTTCGTGAGCTTCCATGTCCCCGTGAATAGAATCCATTTCATTGGGTCACAATACTACAATTTTATGCTAGAATCAATGACAATATGACCGAACAACCTAAAAAACATCCGATAGCGAAAAAGAAGACCACCTCGTGGGGAGGGGTGGCGCATTGGTACGATACGCTTCTCGCTGGGGATGATACATATCAAGCGCGCGTGATTTTACCAAATATTCTCCGCGCTATGGCTATTATGAAGGGGGAGCGTGTGCTTGACCTCGCGTGTGGGCAGGGCTTTTTTACGCAAGCATTTTTTCAAGAAGGCGCGGATACTACTGGAGTGGACCTCGGGAAACAACTCATCCTCATCGCAAAAAAAGAGTCCTCAAAAGAGATCAAATACTTCCCACACTCTGCCGAGGACCTCTCGCTTTTTGAAGACAGCTCATTTGATAAAATTGCGATTGTGCTTGCGATACAAAATATAGAAGCTCCACACAAAGTTTTTAAAGAGTGCGCGCGCGTGCTTAAACCTCACGGAAAGCTTTTTATCGTCCTCAACCATCCAGCATTTCGTGTTCCAAAAGCAAGCGCATGGGGTTATGACGAGGAATCAAAAACACAGTATCGTCGCATAGACAGCTATATGTCAGAGTCAAAAGTGGAGATTGAAATGAATCCAAGTAAGCGTGGCGGGCCAACGACCGTTTCTTTCCACCGTCCGCTCCAGTACTATTTCAAAACACTCGCGAACAGCGGGTTTGTGGTTGCGCGATTAGAAGAATGGCTCTCTCACAGAGAAAGCGAGGCTGGTCCAAGAAAGAAAGCAGAGGATAGAGCGAGAAAAGAGATACCAATGTTTCTCTTTCTTGAGGTGTTAAGGAAATAAAACAATGCTGGCATCAATAATAAAAATTCTCGCGGGAATTTTGGCGCTCATAGGAGCGGGAGCGCTTTCGTACACGTACCTCGGGGAGACTTTTGCGCCGAGAGAAATAGCGCAAGAAATGCCAGTTGTTGCGAAAAAGGAGCAATTAAGTCCACGGCCAAGCCGAGAAACAGTTGTTTCTACATCCACGCAAGCAACAGTAAAAAAGGTCGTACCAAAAACGACAACCGCAACTGCGACAAACGGCAGTCTTGTACCAAAAACGGCAGTGGTAGAGAAGTCTGTTGTTACTCCTGGTCCACTTCGGGCAATTACACAGACTACAAGCGCGACAGACCTTACTGCGCGAGGAATAATAGAACGCACAAACATAGAACGAGCGCAAAATGGAGCACTGCCTGCGCTTACTGAAAATACTCTTCTAAATCGTGATGCGCAGATGAAGGTTGATGACATGTTTGCAAAACAATACTTTGAACACGTGTCGCCAACTGGTGTGGGTCCTTCGGACTTGGCTCAGGCTGTCGGGTACGCATATGTGACAGTAGGGGAAAACCTCGCTCTAGGAGATTTTGCGGGCGACGCTGGAGTGGTTACCGCGTGGATGAACAGCCCCGGTCATCGCGCGAATATTTTGAATACGCATTATAGGGAGATCGGCGTTGCTGTTGGTAAAGGAATGTATGATGGTCATATGACATGGCTCGCCGTGCAAAGTTTTGGGCTTCCATTGTCAGCGTGTCCAGCAACAGATCAAACACTCAAAGCTCAGATTGATTCAACCAGCGCAACGATAGCGGACATGCGTTCCAAGCTTGACGCAAAAAAGGCCTTGCTTGATGCGACTTCGCAACATGATCCAAATTACAATACATATATAAATGAATACAACGCGCTGGTGCCACAATATAACTCGCTCGTAGAGGCAAACAGAGTTGCAGTTGCAACATACAATGCGGGCGTGCAGGCGTTCAACGCATGCATCAGCGCAGTCAGCGGGCATTAGTTTTTCTCCTGTTTTCTACTATACACGTATAATATACTATCGGACAAATGCGTGTATAGTATGGGTTGAGATTTTTTCTTGTTAGTTTTTGTTTGTAAAACCGGTTTTTTTCTGCTAATATCGTCAGATATGATAAAAGAATTTTTACTTAAACAAGTTATAAAACGCCAACTCAAAGGTGTTCCAGAGGCAGAAATTGACCGCATTATCGGGCTTGTAGAAAAGAACACAGAGCTTTTTAAAAAGATTGGTGACGAAATAAAGGCCAAGGTGAAGGCTGGCCGTTCAGAGCAAGCCGCCTCAATGGAAGTGATGAGGGCTCATCAGGGGGAGCTCCAGAAAGTACTACAAAAGTAATATGGCACTCGCAATAGGTATCGTCGGACTTCCAAATGTCGGCAAGTCCACTCTTTTTAACGCATTAACGAAAAAATCTGTTCCAGCGGAGAATTATCCTTTTTGCACAATAGACCCATCAGTGGGTGTTGTTGCTGTGCCTGACGAGCGCCTGCATAAACTCGCGGAGTTTTCAAAAACACAAAAGACAATTCCTGCAGCGGTGGAGTTTGTGGATATTGCTGGGCTCGTGAAAGGAGCTAGTGAAGGTGAAGGTTTGGGAAATCAGTTTCTTTCAAATATTCGCGAGACGGATGCCATTGCAGAAGTAGTGCGCATTTTTGAGGACGACAACGTGATACATGTGCACGGCAAGGTTGACCCTGTGTCAGATATTGAAACAATAAACCTTGAGCTTATTATTGCCGACGAACAAACAGTGACCAAACGTCTCGCGAATATTGAGAAGGATGTGAAGCGTGGCGACAAGGATGCAATAAGAGAAAAAGATATTTTGCAAAAAATTTCAAATGCGTTAGTGCAAGGGAAACTCGCGCGTACGGTATCGCTTACAGACGAGGAGGTGCTCATTGCGCGCGCAATGCACCTGCTTACAATGAAACCTATTTTATATGTGCTTAACAAAAAAGCTGGCGGTAAGAATTTGGATGAAGTGAAAGGTGAACGTTTTGAAAAACTTCTCGCATACTTGAAGACGCTCGGCGCGCACTATGTGGTAGTGGATGCAGGAGTGGAACACGAGCTCTCAGTATTTGAAGGTGAAGAAAAAGAAATGTTCCGCGCAGAACTTGGCTCAAAAAATGACGGCATCAATGACCTCATTACAAAAGGTTACGAAATGCTCGGGCTTGAAACATATTTTACAACTGGAGAAAAAGAGACCCGCGCATGGACTATTAAAAAGGGGAGCACAGCGCCAGTGGCAGGAATGGCAATCCATACCGATTTTAAAGACAAGTTTATTCGCGCGGAGGTTATTTATTGGAAGGATTTATTGGATGCGGGATCATTTGCGAATGCAAAGGAGAAGGGGTTGCTGAGGATTGAAGGGAAGGAGTATATAGTCAGCGACGGCGACGTCATCGAGTTTAGAGTCTAAGTTATCTCAATCTGCTTTGTTGCGGAATATTTTTTCTCCCACGTCGTACGAGTGTACGTCTTGGGCGTAAAAATATTCCACGCCTCGCACCTTGAGCAATTTAGACCCTAAACAGATGCGGTTGTTTTTTGCATAAAAGACGACCGCATGATTTTTCTCAGAGCGAGCCGTTTCGTTTTCTGGTGCCTTGCACAGCCTGGCGAGGCGAGCAGACGAATCAGCTGGTTCGCTCTTGGAGTCAAATTTTTAGCAAAAAATTATGCGTGCAACAGAAAAGGAAATGGTGAGCGGATTTTATTTTCTCACGAATGCTTCTCTCGGTGAGAGCTTGGATGCGTTTCTTGCAGGCAAAGCGCCGGAAATAATTCCTATACACGAGGAAAGAATAATAGTTGAAATTGCAAACCACGCTGGTGTGATGAAAAGTGTAAGTGCCTTGCTTCCTAGGTTTTGAGAAAGAGTACTCATCACAAAGTTTATGGCTGATCCTCCCCCCATACCGATAGCGACTCCAGAGAGCCCTCCCAAGAATCCGATGATGAAGGATTCCATAAGGAACAGGTTTTGCACGTCGCCGTCTGTCGCGCCGAGGGATTTCATAACCCCCACTTCGTAAATACGTTCAAGAAAGCCGACTATCATAGTGTTGAACATTCCAATAGCGGACACGATAAGAGCGGCTGTGCCAAAAACCATAAGGACTACTGTTATAGCGTTTGTGATTTTTCGCGCTTGATTCACTAGGTCAATTTTCGCGCTCACGAGGAAACCTTCTTTATCTAATTTATCTCGCAGTTGTTCAACAAGGTCAACATTACGCGCTTTGATGAGTAAACTCTTGAGAGCAGTTGGCTCTTTCGAGACTGAATAGTAGGGAATGTACGCAAGAGGCGGTTCATTTTCGTCAGTAATAACTCCACGAATTTGCAGTTTAGAAATAATTACCTCTTCTGTGCTTCCGTCTTGTTTTGGGTAATAAACTTTTCCAGAAACCTCTTTCCCAATAATCGATTCATCTACATTGAGGCCTAGAAGTTTCAATGCTTGTATTGATAAAACAGCTCCAGGGTTATCCTCGCTAAATACATCTCCAATATCTGGGTAAACTCCTGCATATCTAAAATATGATGAACGAACGACACGAGTCACAGGGATAAGGCCTGGAGCTCCACCAGCAATAGAAAGTTCGCCAGAGAATTCTGTGACAGGGCTTATTGCGTCCACTTCCTCCATTGTTTTTATTTCATCCATTTTCTCAAGGTCAATACTTTTTCCAGCTTCGCTTGGGTATGCTGCTTCTAGTGTCATAAGGGAGTCCTCGCTAGTAATTAGGTTACCAATTAAAATGTATTGAAGCCCATAACCAAGAGACACAAGAAAAACGACAGTACCGATACCAACGGACATACCAAGTACTGTTAAAATAGTACGTGTTGGTTTTGTGCGAAAAACTCGAAGGGAGAGTTTGAGCAGGTCCCAAGCAGAAAGACTGTGGTCTGTCTTTACTTCAAGTTTTGACGCTACCTTCTGTTGCACTTCTGTTTTTTCAGTGAATTGATCCATATATTTTAATGAAATACTTGCAGGTTCTTGCCGGTGAGAATTGTTTCAAGCTTTTCTGAAATTGTTCTCACTGTTCCTGGCGCGAGACCAACTCCAAAGTCTACTCGTGGAAGCTCTAGCACCTGGCGGAAGTTTTCCGGACTGATGATGTTTCTGAAGCGGTCCTCAACTGCCTCATCAAATCGCACGATTTGAATGTCTGAAAGTATGCCCTTGTAGTCTTCTAATAGCCATGAACGCATTTTTGAAACTGCTTCATAGAGAGGTGTCTCAGGATCTTTTTGTAGGTCCGTGTAAACATCCTCAACTGTCTTCCTTTTTTCTACAATGTCCTCCACTGTTTTTGCGATTGCGATTGCGCGTTGCTTCCATAGGCCAACCCCTCCTTCTTTGTATGGGCTATCGAGAAAATCAATAAATGTTGGTGTGTCTATCTCTCCCGCAAGTCTTTTTGCGAGGAACATCTCAAAGCGTTTAATCTCGTCTCCCGAGAACCCGCGCATAAGCATATACGAAAGTGAACGCGCCATTAGCCTCTCAGGCGTTACATCGGGGAAAAGGTTGTGATACAAATGTTCTGAAAGTTTCTTTTGAGCCTCTTTCTTTTTTTCTGGCTGTTCTTTTCTGATCAATTCGCCATCCTTTAGGTAGAAAATTGTTTTTGCATCACGTAAGCTCCATGATTCGTGTGTAACCATGATAATGGTGCGTCCATCTTTTTCATTAAGCTCTTTTAAAAATTCAAGTGCCTTGTTTGCGTTTTCAGAGTCCAAATTACCGAGAGGTTCGTCCGCGATAATTAGAGGGGGGTTGTTTGCGAGCGCGCGCGCGATACTTACGCGTTGCTGTTGCCCGCCTGAAAGCTCCGATGGAAAACGGTCTGCTTTGCTTGTCATAGAGAATCTATCCAGTAGTTTCATCGCCTCTTTTCTACGACGATCAACACTAATGCCAAGGAATGCCATGGGAAGTGCTACATTGTCTAAAACTGTCAGAGAAGGGAGAAGGTTGAATTGTTGAAAAATAATACCAACACCGACTTGACGGTAAACAGCGAGCTCTTTTTTAGAAAGTCCACGAAGGTCGCGTCCGTTTATGAGAATGTGTCCCTCGTCCGTGTTTTCTGTTTCTATACCGCCAATCAAATAGGTGAGTGTAGTTTTTCCGCATCCAGATGGCCCAAAAAAAGCTACATATCCTCCGCGTTCAATTTCAAGATTGATGTCCTTCAATGCGTGCACTTCAGAAGGCTTCCCACGATTGTAGTAGAAGTTTATACCTTCAAGTTTTACAAGTGGCGCGCTCATGATTACGGTGTGTCAAATGACTTGATAATCCCAATAAGATCCTGTGGCATATTCTCACCTTTTTGTAGGTACATCTCTGCGCCAAGGGACATCGCTTGCGCGCGGTATTCTTCCTCGTTGTATCCAGAAAAAACTACGACACGAATTGCCTGAGTCTCAGGATTATTTTTTACGCGATTAAGAAGTGAAAATCCTGCCTCAGCGCTCGTTTCTTTTTTGCCGTCCTTTATAAATGGCATAACAAGTCCTGTAAAGATAATGTCTGGGCGAGTAGATGGGTTGTCTATGAAAACAAACGCCTCGTCTATGGTCCCGACAGTGTTTAACTCGTATTTGTCGTCTAGTCCGTGAAGCCAAAAAACATTTGAAAACATCAAACGAACAATTTCGTTATCGTCTATTAGTAGAATCTTCTTTTTCCGCGCTTCCATTGATATTCATTCTATCACAAAAAGACCAACTAATAACAATTGTCAATTGTCCATCGCCGAGGTACAATTACTTGTATGGAAAACACGCAAAAACCTAGAACCTCGCCAAAGGACTTCTTTCTCTATTTCGGCGCAATCGTAACACTATATATCAGTGTTGCCAGCATTCTGACACTTTTATTTGAAGTTATTAACCAGCTTTATCCAAAACCTTTTGAGTATGTTGATCCATACGCTGGCGGTGTGTCTTTGGCTATAGCGATGCTCATCGTTGCGTTCCCGCTCCACATTCTTTTTATGCGAATCACGTCGCGCGCGGAATCCGAGTTTCCAGAGAAACGGGAGTTGTCGGTGCGCAAATGGCTTGTGTACCTCACACTTTTTATTGCTGGCGCGATGATAGCGGTAGATCTCATTGTTCTTTTGCAAACGTTTTTTGCCGGTCAGGAAATCACGATCGCTTTTGCTCTCAAAGTAATTTCTATAATTCTCGTGCTTTCATCAGTGTTCGGGTACTACTTTTATGATATGCGTCATTTGTCTTCTGAAAGCGCTGGTATGCGTCAACGTTTTGCCTATGGGTCGGGCGTGTTTGTAATACTTGCCGTAGTAGTAGGATTTTTTGTGATGGGTTCGCCTTATGCGCAAAAGGAAAAGCGTTTTGACGCTAGCAGGCTGGATGGTTTGCAAACAATTCAAAATCAAATAATTTATTATTGGCAGGCGAAACAAAAACTTCCAGCAGTGTTGGATGACATCAAGGATCCATTGAGCGGTTTTGTAATGCCGATTGACCCAACCACAAAAGCGCAATATGAGTACCTTGTTAAGGGAAAGTATTCATTCCAACTATGCGCAACATTTAGCAAGGAAACCCCAGAAGGTATGGCCGTAGAGAATTTTGCCCGCCCTGTTTCTGTGTATAAAACTTCAACAAATGAAAACTGGCAACACGAAGCAGGGAGAGTCTGTTTCGACCGCACTCTTGATCCAGAGCTATATCCGATGATCAACACTATAGTAAAACCTGCTCCTGTCAGATAATGTACTTCAAACCCCCGCCGAGCACCAATATTGGTGCTCGGCGCGTGTTTTGCTACAATGGGTCTAATGTCTGAAAAGTACGACCATATTAAAATAGAGAAAAAGTGGCAGGCTGAATGGGAGTCGGCTGGGATGTATCAGGCTGACAATAACTCCAACAAGCCCAAAAAATACGTGCTGGATATGTTTCCGTATCCATCGGGAGATGGGTTGCACCTTGGGCATGTAGAAAACTACACTGCAACATGCATCTATTCGCGTTATTTGCGGATGAAGGGGTTTAATGTGATGCACACGATTGGCTGGGATGCTTTTGGTTTGCCTGCGGAAAATTATGCTATCAAAACAGGTATTCATCCTGACATAAGTACACATAAGAATATCAAAAACTTTATTGGTCAGATGAAGAGTCTCGGTTTTTCATCTGACTGGTCGCGCGAGATTGATACGTCATCGCCTGAGTATTATCGATGGACACAGTGGTTTTTCTTGCTTCTTTACAAAAATGGTCTTGCATACAAAAAGAAGGCGAAGGTAAATTGGTGCGAATCATGTAAAACTGTTCTTGCAAACGAGCAGGCCGAGAACGGTATTTGTGAAAGATGTAAAAATGAAGTTATACAAAAAGATTTGGAGCAGTGGTTTTTTAAAATTACAGATTATGCAGATGAGCTCATTGATGATCTCAGTAAAGTTGATTGGCCTTCGTCTACAATCTCTGCTCAGCGAAACTGGATTGGCAGAAGCGAGGGTGTAGAGTTCAAGATGGAAATTTCAGATGTAAATGAATCAATTGCTGTATACACGACTCGCATCGACACTGTGTTTGGAATGACGTATGTGGTTCTGGCGCCAGAACACCCGCTTATCCAAAAACTCCGCGCAACTACTAAAAATAACGATGAAATTGATGCGTATATTAAAGAAACCAGTAAAAAGACTGAACTTGAGCGCACAGAACTCGCGAAAGAAAAAACAGGAGTAAAGTTTGAGGGGATTTCTGCGGTTAACCCATTTACTAATGAACCTGTGCCAGTGTTTATTGCTGATTATGTGCTTAGTAACTACGGCACAGGAGCAGTGATGGCAGTCCCAGCACACGATGAACGCGATTTTGAGTTTGCTAAAAAATACAACCTGTCAATCTTGCCGTCGATTGATGGTTTTGGCGGAGTAGAAGCATACATAAAGGATGGCATACTCATCAATTCTGGGGAATTTGACGGACTCTTATCCGAGGAAGCCCGCGCGAAAATGTCTGAGTGGCTCGAATCAAAAAAGTTGGGTTTTAAAAAAGTAAATTATCGTTTGCGTGATTGGCTTGTGTCGAGACAGCGCTATTGGGGCGCGCCAATACCGATTATTTATTGCGACGAATGCGGCGAAGTGTCAGTGCCCGAAGAAGACCTCCCAGTGCTCCTTCCTACGGATGTTGATTTTCGTCCAACAGGAGAATCCCCACTCAAATACTCAAAGACATTTAATGATGTTGCTTGCCCAAAGTGTAAAAAACCTGCGCGACGTGAAGCAGACACTATGGACACTTTTGTTTGTTCAAGTTGGTACTATTTACGTTTCGCCGACCCAAAAAATAATATAGAATTCGCTTCACACGAAGCAATTGAAAAGTGGCTTCCTGTAGATATGTATATGGGGGGAGCAGAGCACACCGTGCTTCACCTTATGTATGCAAGATTTTTTACAAAAGTTCTAAAAAAACTTGGCTATATTAATTTTGATGAGCCATTTATGAAGCTTCGCCACCAAGGAATGATTCTCGCAGAGGATGGGCGAAAAATGTCAAAGTCGCTTGGGAATGTGATTAACCCGAACGACATAGTTTTTGAATACGGAGCGGACACACTACGTCTCCATGAAATGTTTCTAGGACCTCTTGAGGATATGAAGGCGTGGAATTCAGCAACAATCATAGGTCCGCGACGTTTTTTGGAACGGGTGTGGAAATTGAAGGAAAAGGTTTCAAACAATGCAGAACTAAAAGACGAAGCGATTGTTCACAAAACAATTCAAAAAGTCGGGGAGGATATTGAAGAGTTTAGTTTCAATACAGTCATTTCTGCGATGATGATTTTGGTAAATGAAATAGAGAAGCTTGAAGCGATTCCAAAGAGTGTGTATGAGAATCTTCTTCTGCTCCTTGCTCCATTTGCTCCGCACATCACAGAGGAGCTATGGCATGAAGTGGGGAACAAGGAGTCAATCCACCTAGCAAAATGGCCTGTTTTTGACGCGTCTAAATGCGTGGCGAATGAGGTTACTATTGCCATTCAGGTCGGTGGAAAGCTCCGCGACACTATAGTTGTGTCTGTGAATGCATCAGAGGAGGGTGTAAAAGAGTTTGCTCTTGCGCGTCCAGCAATCGTTAAATGGGTGGGTGGCAATACTATAAGAAAGATTATTTATGTAAAAGGAAGACTTATCAATATTGTGGTTGGCGACTAGGGGTTGACTCATAACCCCTTTGATGATATAAAGGGTTTACTTTGTGCGAGAAAATTAATTAACAAGATATTTTAATAGTCATTACATATGTCAGCCATAACATTTAAGCCAAAACAAGTCGTAAAACGATTACTCGCTTCTCTTTCGCCTCGCGCCCTTGATATGATGATAAGGCGCTACGGTTTGGGTGAAAGTACCGATCGTATGACACTTGAGGGTATAGGCAAATCATATGGTATAACACGCGAGCGCGTTCGCCAGATTGAAAACTTTGCTTTGGGCGCCATCAAGAAATCCGACGCGTTCAAAAAGGAAGCGGACGTATTTGAAGAATTGAATAAGCTAGTAGTGTCATTGGGCGGAGTCGTGTGCGAGGAAGATTTTTTGATGCATATATCTAAGGACGAAGGTACGCAGAACCACCTGTATTTTTTGCTTGTTCTCGGTGACCAGTTTAAACGTGAAAAAGAGGATGAGAATTTTCGCCATCGCTGGATCGTTGACGACAAAGTTTCTATGAAGGTCCATGATGCTATTCGCGACCTTTACAAAACACTTACTCATGAGGATTTGGTTCCTGAAAGTGAAATCATCGCAGCATTTTTGAGTCACCTCAAGGATGTTTCTGAAGAGTATAAAAACGAGGAAATCACAAAGCGTTGGTTGGCGCTTTCGAAAACAATTGCAAGAAACCCTCTTGGCGAGTGGGGTGTTACAGAGTCACACAATGTAAATGCCCGCGGAATGCGCGATTATGCGTACCTTATTATTCGCAAGCACGGTTCACCTATGCACTTTACAGAGGTTGCAAAGTCAATCACTCAGATTTTTGGCAAAAAAGCGCACGTAGCAACATGTCACAATGAGCTTATAAAAGACAAACGTTTTGTGCTAGTCGGTCGCGGTCTGTATGCTCTATCGTCATGGGGTTACGAAAAAGGTGTTGTGAAGGATGTAATCGCAAAGGTTCTCAAAAAGGAAGGACCACTTGCAAAAAAAGATATCATTGACCGTGTACTCAAAGAGCGTTATGTAAAAGAAAATACAGTCTTTGTAAATCTTCAGGACCCAAAGATGTTCAAGAGAACAAAGGACGGGAAATACGCGTTGGCGTAAGAGGGGGAACATTTGACATGTGACCATTAACAATTGACTAAAGCGCGTTTCCGCTACGCGGAAACGCGCTTTTTTGGTTACATGTCAATTGTCAATTGTTCCCCGTGTGTTATCATAGGAAATATGGATTTAATTCAGTCTCTCGGATTTAGCGAGTTATACGCGCAGGTTGTTTCTCTTCTATCAACTTTTTTTGCATGGTTCCCTTATTGGGGCCCGATTTTTCTAGGTTATTTATTTTTGCATCAATGGATGCATTATGTGCAGGGGCGATATATCTCACGCATCAATTGGATAATGCTCGAGGTCAAGATTCCAAAGGAGATTCACAAAACTCCGCTTGCGATGGAGATTATGTTAAACGCGCTTTATCAGTCATCCGGCAAGATTGTTTGGTGGGACAAATACTGGAAAGGAAAAGTAAAGGATTGGTTTTCTCTAGAGATGGTTTCTCTAGATGGAAATGTCCACTTTTTTATTCGCACAGGCGCATTTTATAAAAATGTTATAGAGGCGCAACTTTACGCGCAGTATCCTGATATAGAAATACACGAGGTCCCAGACTACACACGCTATGTGGACTACAGGGGCAAAAAGGGCGAATGGGAAATGATTAGCTCCGAATACACTCTCTCAAAAGAAGACGCGTATCCAATAAAAACTTATGTTGACTACGGTATGGACAAAGAGGGTGTGAAAGAGGAGTTCAAAATTGATCCAATCACTTCTATTATTGAGTACTTAGGGTCAATTGGGAAGGATGAGCAGATTTGGATTCAGATACTTGTTCAGTCGGCAAGCAAGCGATATAAAAAAGCCGATAGCAGTATTGGTACATGGCAAGATGAAGGGAAAGCGCTAATCGAAAGGATAATGAAGCGTGACCAGAAAACTGATGAAGGCTTTGCTAAACTTTTTATGACCACCAAGGGCGAACAAGACGCCGTTGCTGCTATTGAGCGTAGTATAAACAAGCTCGGTTTTGATTGCGGTATTCGCGCGATATATCTTGGGAAGAAGGACAAAGCAGATTTTGGTCATATAAAAGCGCTAGGTGGTCTATTGCGCCCGTTTACTTCAAACAATCTAAACTCATTCAAAGGTGGTGAGCAAACATACGGATGGGATTTCCCGTGGGAGGATTATGACAAGACGCGTCTTACTTGGAAAAAGGTAGATATGTTTGAAGCTTACAAGCAACGCTCGTGGTTCCACTTGCCACGCAAGTTGAAACCGTTTGTGCTTACCACAGAGGAGCTCGCCACTATTTATCACTTCCCAGGAGGTGTTGCGCAGACACCTACATTCGGTCGTATTCCCTCACGCAAGTCAGAAGCGCCAGTCAATTTGCCAATTTAATCATCATGGACAAAACACCAGAAGAAAAAGTAACACAAGAAGAAGCAGGACGTTTTTCAAGGTTTCTGTCTTCGCTCGGCATAGAAGAGCGAGGAGCAAAAGTTTTGATTGTTATTGTTATTATAATTGTCCTTTTTTCAGCGTACATCTCCTTTCGTGTAATGCCCCCATTTAGTTTTCCAGAAAATAAAATGATTACAGTAAAGAAGGGCGCTTCACTTACAGAAGTTTCCGCACTCCTTGAAAAAGAAAATCTTATCCGCTCACAGAGTCTTTTTGAATCTTGCGCGAAGCTCGTCGGAGGCGCAAAGCCTGTGTCCGCAGGGCAGTATCTTTTTAAAGAACCGATTTCTGCCTGTCGTATTGCAATACGCATTGCGCGAAGCATCTCAGGAATTCCTGCGGTACGCGTAACTATCCCGGAGGGAATGTCTAACAAGGAAGTAGCAGTAGTTTTAGAAAAAAATATTTCAAATTTTGATACTGTGTTTTTTCTAGAACATGCGCGTCCGCAGGAAGGATACCTTTTTCCCGACACATATTTTTTCCCTGAAAATGTTACAGCATTGGAAGCAGAACAAATAATGATTAACAATTTTAATAAAAAAATAGAGCCATGGTCTGGCGCGATTGAAACATCAAAGCATTCATTGCGCGATATAATTATTATGGCATCTATACTTGAACGAGAAGCCTCTAATCCCGAGGATATGGCTCTAGTGTCAGGCGTGCTTTGGAATCGTATTTCAAAAGGAATGCCTCTTCAAGTAGACGCAACATTTATGTATCTACTGGGCAAGAAATCAAGCGAGCTTACAACTGCAGATCTAAAAATAAAATCAGCGTACAATACATATACAAACAAAGGTCTCCCTGCTGGTCCTATTGGAAACCCAGGCATTGTTGCTATTCGCGCGGCTATTAGTCCAACGGCAACATCTTTTATGTATTATCTTTCAGATAAAGAAGGCGCGATGCATTACGCAAAAACATTTGATGAGCATGTGGTAAACAAGGGGAAGTATCTAAGATAGAATGTCGAATTTGGAATGTAGAACATGGAATGGGCGCGAAATGCAAAACTTGATTGTTTGTTAGAGTTGCGATTTTGATGGTATTCAAGTAGGGTAAACAAATGAATAGAAAGTCGAAGGGTAAAGTATATGTTGGAATGTCAGGCGGAGTGGATTCGTCAGTTTCTGCAGCGCTTTTACAAAAAGCAGGGTACGATGTTACGGGTGTTTTTATGAAGGTATGGCAACCGGATTTTTTGCCATGCACGTGGCGTGAGGAGCGTTTGGACGCAATGCGCGTTTCTGCGCCCCTTGGCATCCCCCTCCTCACGTGGGATTTTGAAAAGGAATACAAAGAAGGCGTGGCGGATTATATGATTGCGGAGTACAGGCAGGGTCGCACGCCGAACCCCGATGTAATGTGCAACCGCGAGGTAAAGTTTGGCGCATTTTTTAGACGAGCCATGAAAGAGGGAGCGGACTTTGTGGCGACAGGACACTACGCAAAGGTAGTCTGCGTCCAAGACGCGAATCAGCTGATTCGAAGTCAAAAGTCAAAAGTCAAAAGTGAATGCAAACACAGAATGCTAAAGGGAGTTGATGATACCAAGGATCAATCGTATTTTTTGTGGACACTAGGAAAGGAACAGCTGAGCAAAACATTTTTCCCGATTGGCGGTTACAAAAAGTCGCAAGTGCGCGCTCTTGCGAAAAAGTTTGGTTTGCCAGTTGCGGAGAAAAAAGATTCGCAAGGACTGTGTTTTGTGGGCAAGCTTGATATGAAGGATTTTCTCGCGAACTATATTGAGGAGAAAGAGGGAAGTGTGCTGAATGGAAAAGGCGAGATAATCGGTACGCATCGTGGCACATACTTTTTTACGCTTGGCGAACGTCATGGATTTATGGTTACGAAGAAAGGTACTGACGATGCGCCACTCTATGTTGTGGCAAAAGATTTTGAAAAAAATACAATTACGGTTGCACCTCATACAAAAAAGGCACTGGGGTGCGCCTCGCAGGAGCTACGAGCCGAGCAGGCGAGTTTTTGTAGTGGAACGATTCCTGATACTGCAAGGAAATATACCGCGCAGGTGCGCTACCACGGCGAGCAGTACAAATGCAAGATTGCTAGTGTTAATGAAAATTCTTTTTCATTGCGCCTCGAAAAGCCAGCAGTTTTTGACGCAGGGCAATCAGTAGTTTTGTATGATGGGAAAGAGTGTATTGGTGGCGGAATAGTGGGATAGCCAATAGTCGTTAGTTGATGGTTTGTAGCGATGTCTCTCGGCATTGTCTTTGCGAGGAGGTACAACGAAGCAATCCAGAGCTTGTCGCACATAATCCTGGCTTGCTTCGCTCTGCTCGCAAAGACTGGTGCACGACATTACAATAAATAAAAAAATATAGACAAAATTGCATTCTTGTGATAGTGTTTATTTGTGCACAGTGAATCTCTGAGGTATTTATGTCTTCACTTGGGGTTGAATTAAAGAGGCACGGTTGCATACGGCATCCCACGACAGCAACCCTTTGGAGAGTTTGCGATCCCCCAAAGTATCTTAGCAAGGTCGAGCTAGTATCTTAGCTCGACCTTTTTCTTTTGCCTATTCATTGTGTTAAACTAAGGAATATGAACAAAGAGCAAGATGACGTGTGGGTCATAAAAAGCACTGGCGAGCGTGAGCGATTTTCTCTTAATAAACTTCGTCGTTCGCTTACGCGTTCTGGTGCAGACGATGAAACTATAGAGCGTATAGTTGAGCACATTCTCCCAGAGCTTCACGAGGGGATGAAGACTTCGCAGATTTACAAGCACGCGTACTCTATTCTCAAGAAAAAAAAATATCCTGCCGCTATTCGTTATTCGCTAAGGAAAGCAGTGCTAGAGCTCGGGCCTAGCGGATTTCCATTTGAAAAATTTGTCGCGGAAGTTTTGCGTGGAAAGGGTTACACTGCAGAGACAGGTGTAATTCTACAGGGATTTTGTGTTGATCACGAGGTGGACGTGCTTATGGAAAAAGGCGACAGGCATATTTTTGCAGAGTGCAAGTTCCACAATCAGCAAGGTATAAAAACAGACGTGAAGGTCGCGCTTTATGTCCGTGCGCGATTTATGGATTTGCAGAAAGCTCACGATGAAGCGCATAAAAGACACGAAGGAGAGGTAAAGAAAGTTCACGAGGGGTGGCTCATTACAAACACTAAGCTCACGAGTGATGCAATTCAATATGCGAATTGCTCTGGGCTCACTGTGATTGGCTGGGACTATCCTGAAAAAGGCAATTTGCAGGATTTAATCTTGGAAACGGGAGTGCATCCGCTTACATTTCTTTCTACACTTAGTCAGAGTGACAAAAATAATTTACTTGAACAAGGAATTGTGATGTGTCGCGATTTAAAGAATAATCCAGCTCCATTGAAATCAATTGGCTTTACGGATGAACAGATTGGAAGAGTAGTAGAAGAAGTTGATCAAGTCTGTCAGGAATTTTAATAATTTGTTACAATAAACAAATGGACATCACAACACTTTTAAGCAGTCAAGATTTGGAAATTATTCTCAAGTTGTTCACAGCGATGTTTTTAGGAATGTCGCTTGGCATTGAGCGCGCGCTTGCTGGCAAGACTGCCGGTATGCGCACATACGGTTTCGTGACTATGGGCTCGGCTCTCTTTGTAATTGTCGGAGTGCTTGCATCGGGCGGTTACGGTTCCAACGCCACAATGTTTACAGATTCATCAGCGCGCGTTACCGCTGCTATTATTCAGGGAATCGGTTTCATCGGCGCTGGCCTCATTATTTTCAAGGGCTCAAAAGTTAGCGGGGTTACAACTGCGGCAGGCATTTGGGTTGCCGCCGGCGTGGGCGTGGCAATAGGGTATGGATATTATGTTTTGGCGGTCATTGCGACAGTATTCGCGTTGTTTATTTTTACCGGTCTCTGGTACATAGAAAACAAGGTCAAAGCTCTCGCGCATTTTTCTCCTGAGGATTAGAAAAGTTGTCTAAATGGAGCATTTTGGTATAAGATAGGCGAATACTTGTCCCGTTAGAAGTTTCTCTGAAATATTCACAGAATTATAGGAAAACGCATTGGGGGCTCGGTAATATTTTAAGTATTTTTATGGACAAAACTTCTATTGGGATGGACTCCCGAGAAATTCGCGACAGATTTTTAAAGTTTTTTGAGAAGCGCGGGCATACGATTATTCCCTCGGCGCCACTTGTTCCCGAGAATGACCCCTCGGTGCTTTTTAATACTGCTGGAATGCAACCGCTCGCGCCGTACCTAATGGGCACACCGCATCCAAGCGGGAAGCGACTCGTGAACAGCCAGAAGTGTGTTCGCACGCAGGACATTGAGGAAGTGGGTGACAAAACTCATGACACTTTTTTTGAAATGCTTGGCAACTGGTCGCTTGGAGATTATTTCAAAGAAGAAGCTATTCAGTGGAGTTTTGAATTTTTGACATCAAAAGACGAGGGGCTTGGTTTGGATCCGTCGCGTTTGTATGTAACTGTTTTTGAAGGCAATGATGATGCTCCGCGCGACAACGAAGCGCTTGATATTTGGCGAAACTATATGCCGGACAGTCATATTTATTTTATGTCTGCAAAGTCCAACTGGTGGAGCCCAGGAGACAACGGCCCATGCGGTCCCGACACAGAAATGTTTTACGATATTACCGAAAATGGGCTAGGCGAGATGACAAAGGAGGAATATCTAACGGCAGATGATAGGCAGGATATCGTGGAGGTTTGGAACGACGTGTTTATGGAGTACGAGAAAAAAGACGGCAAGGTGATTGGAAGACTAGCGCAGAAAAATGTTGACACAGGCTCAGGGCTAGAGCGTGTGGTTATGGCGATACAAGGGAAAGACAATGTGTTTGAGACGGATTTGTTTGCGCCGATAATGCAAAAGATTGCAGATTTGGCTGGCGGAGATATTCCTGTTGATGTTAAACACATTCGCGCATCGCGTATCGTGGCAGACCACGTGCGTACCGCTGTGATGATTATTGCGGATGGAGTGCGACCGTCAAACACCGACCAAGGATACATTTTGCGCAGACTTCTTCGTCGCGCTGTTCGTTATTCAGACATACTTGGCATAGGGCACAATATGCTTTCTGAACTTGTTCCTGTGATTGCAGAAAAATATCGCGGAGTGTACGACAATGTTTTTGAACAAACCGATATTATTGTAAAAGAAATTTGGGAGGAGGAAGACAGGTTTAGAAAAACACTTGAGCGTGGAACAAAAGAGATTGCTCGACTTTTTGAAAATAAAACAATTTCTGGGGACGACGCGTTTAAGTTGTTTTCAACATACGGTTTCCCAATAGAGATGACAGAGGAGCTCGCGGAGGAGCATCATGTTTCTGTGGACAGAGCGGGGTACGACGAGGATTTCAAAAAACATCAGGAGCTTTCGCGCGCAGGCGCAGAGGGGAAGTTTAAAGGTGGGCTCGCGGATGCGAGCATAAAGACAACCGCGCTTCATACAGCGACCCACCTAATGCTCGCGGGCCTTCGCAAATATTTAGGAAACGATGTGCATCAGGCAGGTTCAAATATTACAGAAGAAAGAACCCGTTTTGATTTCACATATCCGCAAAAAGTAGAGCGGGACGTTTTAGACAAGGTGGAAGCGTATGTAAATGAGGCGATTGCGAAAGGATGCGCGGTAAAAATTGAGCAGATGAAAAAAGAAGAAGCGAAAGCGCGTGGGGCGGAAGGAAGTTTCTGGGAGAAGTATCCAGATGTGGTTAATGTGTACTCTGTTGCTTCACCAGACGGCACACAATACTCCGCAGAGCTTTGTGGTGGACCTCACGTAGAAAAAACAGAAGGAATGGGGAAGTTTAAAATTGTGAAAGAGGAGGCGTCGTCAGCTGGCGTTCGCCGTATAAAGGCAACCTTGTCTTAAAATCACTTCGCCTACTTCGTTGTGGGATGTTTTTGTTTCTGCAAAGTACAAATTGTACATTTTAGTCACAAAAACCTCCCACGCCTCGTACTCAAAGCAATTCTAAAACAAGGCGTGGTCGTTCTTGAATAGTAGGCACATTTGTAGTACGATATCCCAATCAGCTAGTAGGCTGAAATGTTAGTAGCTAACCGATAAGACAACACGATCATATGACAACACAGGAACCAGATGTAACATTTCTAGAATATGTAGTAAAAGCGCTCGTAGAACATCCAAGCGATGTAAAAGTAACACGTGTGGTGGACGAAATGGGCGTGCTCATCACGCTTGATGTAAATCCCGGAGATATGGGAAAAATTATCGGACGCGATGGCAACACCGCAAAAGCAATCCGCACACTTCTTCGCGTAGTTGGAATGAAAAACAACGCGCGTGTGAATTTAAAGATCAGCGAGCCAGCAGGAGGCAAAGGCCCCAGCGCTTCAAAGACAGTGGATGAGGTGATTGAAGGACTAAAGGGGTAGGAGAAATAGAATATCGAATATTGAATAATACAAGGATTCGCATTAAACAAAAGAGTGCCAAAATGGTGCTCTTTTGTTTTTGGTGTATAGTATTAAGTATTGAACGAATGTAATGAGTTGGGCCCATTCCAACTTCGACATTCAATATTCGATATTCTACCCCCTCATGATTCGTTTTCATATTGTCACTATTTTCCCAGAGGCTGTACGTCCATATATGGACGCGTCTATTCTTGGTCGTGCACAGGAAGGGAAGCTCATCTCTGTTTCGTATTATGACCCACGTGAGCTTGCCGGTAACAAATGGGGAAAGGTGGATGACCGCCCATACGCGGGAGGTCCTGGGATGGTAATGACAGCAGAGCCGATGCTTCGCACACTTGAAAAGATTGCAAGAGGTATTGCGCGCAAAAAGAATACTAAAGTGAAGGTAATTTTGTTTGCGCCAGGAGGCAAGCAATTTACAAACGTGTACGCAAAAGCTCTTGTTACCAAATATACAGACATTATTTTGATAGCAGGTCGCTACGAAGGTATTGACGCGCGAGTGAAAAAGATTTTCAAAGCGGAGGAGGTTTCCGTGGGGCCATTTGTGCTCACAGGCGGGGAAGTGCCTGCAATGGTTGTCGTAGACGCTTGTGCGCGCCAGATTGAAGGCGTGCTCGGGAAAATGGAATCGCTAGAGGAGGAACGCACTGCTTCCCCCGAGATGTACACTCGCCCCGAAGTCCTAGAATGGAAAGGCAAAAAGTACCGAGTCCCAAAGGTATTACTGTCCGGCGACCATTCTGCGATAGAAAAATGGAGAGAAGGTAAACTAAGGTAGTCCTCGGGTGGTTTACCCGAAAAAATTTCTAAAAGGAAATTTCGTCGGGCGACCATAAGAAGATATGACACGTAAGTGAATTTGCTAATTCAAGAGTGGAGGAGAGGGAAGATGAGGTAGGTTTTGAGGCTGTGGATAACTGCTTGCAATTTGCATAGAGGTAAGGTATCTTTAATTCATACCTCTTGTCGCTTCGGTGGCAGGACGCGAAACCGCAACCCCGTGTTGCGGTTTCTGCATTTGTATATATAAACTCGATTTGTTATACTTTCAATATGAAAAATATCTATTCTTCTAGCAGGCTTTTTGCAGAACCATCATTTCTTGAGGGTATGTCGCGCATTCTTGATTTAGGAGCGACACTACAGGATTACAATATTTCAGAAACAGAACAGGAGGCTGATATAAAAGCGTTAAAGAGTGATTGGGGTGCAGTTGGCGAGGACTTAAAGTTTTCTATAAAAAATTATGAGCAAGGGCTTACAAAGACAGCATAATCAGAATGGTGTAGTAGTTCAACAGCACTCTGTGCAGTCGTTTTCTGGACCGCTTCCTCATCCAGACATTCTGCGCAAGTTTGAAGAAGTAGTTCCTGGTTCGGCTGAAAGAATAATCAAGATGGCAGAAGACCAATCTGCGCACAGAAAAGATCTTGAGCAAAAGGTAATTAGTTCCGACATTGCTCGTTCAAAATGGGGTCAAATTCTTGGTTTTGTTATTGCTGTTGCTGGGCTTGTTGTTTCCGCAATCATCTCTATCTATGGGAATGCCATTGCTGGCGGTATAATCGGCGTGGGTACTCTTGCATCACTTGTAGGAGTTTTTATGTATGGTTCAACTACACGAAGTAAGGAAAGAGAAGTGAAGAAGTCAGAGGAATAAATGTTGCTTATCTGAGGGAAGAGGAGTACCATATTGGTATGAAAAAAATCTTGATCTCTTTGGCTGTAGCTACGCTTATTGTGCCACAGATTGCGCTGGCTTCATGGTGGAATCCGTTTTCTTGGAAGATTTTTAGTAGACCAGCAGAAGTGAGAGTTGAGCAAACTCATGATGTAAATTTTGAAAATAAAAAAGCGACAACAACTGCAACAAGTTCGGGGGAAGTTTCTCAACAAAAAGAAGTAGCTACAAAAAAAAGTAAAAACTCTGTGGTTGTATCACCTAAAAAGCAAGTTACACCCGAACCACAGGTAGCACAAAAACAGGACGAGTCAAAGACTAGTATCGTAACATTTCAAAATGGTGCTGTTGCCGAGATTGATGCAAGAGGAAATGTTGTTCGATGGATAAAGGAAGCAGTAATTATCCCATCCGTTTTAGTTCAACCTGTACAAACTCAGATATCTCAAGAGGATGTCCCTGCACTGTCAATTTTACTGAGAGGTATAACTAATATTAATAACTCAGGTCGTTTCTCATGGAGAACAAATATTCCAGCTAATTCACGGCTAGTTTTGTATACTTATGGTCCTAATTCAGTCACTTTCTTCCCCTCGTCTTCTGGTTACTCAACAGAGCATTTCGTGGATATCCCAGATGATGTCTTGCTTACCCCGTTCACCCATGGCTATAGTGTTGAGGCGTGGGATAATGGAGTCACTGTTGTTTCAAATACAACACTGTTCCACTCTCAAAAAGTAGATGGGTATGTTATTGATTAAATGTATACCACTAATGAATATGAAAAATTAAGCATGGAATACGGCCCATGTTCCAGTTGGGCGATTTGGGATGAAAATGACCAGAATGATACATCTGTTATTGATGAAAGTGTTGCTCAACTGAATACGAGATATGTGTTTGTTGGTTTAAATATATCAAAAGACTTGAAGAAACCATCATGGTCAAATTTCCACGGTGGGCAACATGATAGGAAGTTAATGTATGCGTGCAATAATGATACTAAACTAAGGGGCTCCTACCTGACTGATATTTTTAAGTATCATGCGAATGCAAATGCACGAGAAGTAGAATCTTATTTTCATAAGCATCCTGAAAAGATTAAAAAACACGCAGATTTATTTGAAAAAGAAATGATGGATGTTAAAATCGGCAAGGATACAGTATTTATTACCTTAGGTGCAGACACATCTTTTTTGTGGAGATGTTTTAATGAGCACTTTAGGGATAGAATTAGGTGCGGTAAGGTTGTCAACATTAGACACTATGCGTCTCGGGGGACTGACGAGGCATGGGTTAATTGCCTCGGAAAAAAGCTCGGTATCAAAAAGATTGAGAAGTGGCGAAAGGGGAAGTTGAAGTAGTTTACATAGGGCTCGCCTATGTGAACTAGGAATTATTGTTTTGAATTTGGTATACTGTTTCTAATATGTATAAAAGACGCTACAGAAGAAAAGAAAATGAAGAAGATGGTTTTTTGAGAGGGGTTGCAGGTCTATTTGTGTTTGGTATCGCGTACCTCATATTCGTATACTACGTGGATACTAATCGTTTTTGGTTTGAGATGAATCATTACGTTTTTCCTGCACTTGCGGTACTTGTCCTAGCTGTCGGTGCCTATATGTTTTACATATTTAAAAGAAGGGAAAATACGAAACGTCATCTTGATAGTATCCTTGAGCAGATAGCAAATACTGGTTTTGAGAGTAGTGTAAACAGCTTCATTGACCAGTTTGGAAAGGAGGGCAAAATTAAACCTTGGGAATATCGGGGGTACAAGTTTGAGTGGAAGCGTCTCGATGACTTTCGTGATAATGCTAATAAAAAAAATATCACCATATCAACAAAAGATTATGGTGAACTTTCTGTAATCTTGAGACATTTTATTGATAAAAAAGAGAATAGATATTTAAATGAAAGTATTGGAACAAAAGCAGTGCACAACATGAGCGAGTTGAGCAAAAGTGGAATTGAATTTGAAAATCTTGTCGCCCGACTTTATAGCGCGATGGGTTACGCAAGTAAAAGAGTAGGTGGCTCTGGTGATCAAGGCGCAGATGTTATTGCGAATAAAAATGGTGAGAGCATACTTATTCAAGCGAAGTGTTATCAGGATCCTGTCGATAACAAAGCAGTTCAGCAAGCGGTGGCGGGGCGAGTACATTATGGGTGTACAAGAGCAGTTGTAATAACGACTTCATATTTTACACAAGGAGCGATAGCTTTGGCGAAGTCAAACTCAGTGGAATTGATTGACGGAGGTCTCTTGAAGCGTAAGCTTGCGGAGCATCTTCATGAAGCCTGGCAGTAGAAATTCAGAATTATCCTTGCTGTGTAAGGATAATTTACGCATTGACACCAATTTACAGTCTGGTATACTGCTTTTTAACGGTAATTTGATTGCGTACTTGGCGCCGTACGATAGAGAGGAGGTACAATTTTAATAGGTATTAAGTGTCTTTTATACCCTTGTTTAATCAGAAAGGTGGATATTCCGTGCCTTTTTGATTTTTGCTGTTTACGGGCAACCAATAATGGGTTAAGAGGCATTTTGTAATTAACGCGTTACATCACCATATGCGAGAACAGAAATATTTTGCGCGGTACAAGAAACCGCAAATCGAACTCCCGAACCTCGTAGAGACACACTTGAAGTCATACAAATGGCTTCTCGAAGTAGGACTCAAGGAAGCATTTAAAGAATTTTCTCCGATTAAAGATTACTCGGAAAAAAAGTTTGAACTTGAATTCGTTGGCATTGAACTCTCGGCGCCAAAGTATGACGAGTATTTTGCAAAAGAAAACAACCTCTCTTACGAAGCGCCTCTCAAAGCGCGCGTAAAACTTATAAACAAAACGTTTAAGAGTGAGAAAGAGCAGGAAATCTTTATGGCGGATTTTCCTATGATGACCTCGCACGGTACATTTATCGTGAACGGGGTTGAACGCGTGGTTGTGCCACAGATTTCTCGTTCATTCGGTGTGTCATTCACCGTAGACGAGCTCAAGGGCAAGCGTTACTTCGGCGCAAAAATTATCCCAGGCCGTGGCGCATGGGTAGAGGTGGAGTCCGATCCAGACGGAGCGGTGTACGTGCGTATTGATAAAAAGCGCAAGTTCCCTGTAACCGTGCTTCTTCGCGCTCTTGGTTTGGAAAACAATGAAGCAATTCTAAAAGCATTTGCAAAGAAAGACGAAGCGGTAAAGAAGGTGATTGAAGCAACTCTCGCAAAAGACCTCGCTCTTACTCCTGACGAATCATTTATTGAAATTCACAAGAAGCTTCGCGATGGCGACCTTGCAACAGCAGAAAATGCTCGCGGTTTCGTGAACTCTATTTTTGCAAAGGAGAAGTATGACCTATCAGAAGTAGGACGCTTTAAGTTTAACAAGCGTTTTGGAAAAGGACTTGATAAAGATGATATTGCAAGACGCACTATTGATGCAAGTGATGTTGCAACAATCGTTTCGCACATCGTAAAGCTAAACGCAGACCCTCGCGCTCTTCCAGACGATATTGACCACCTCGGAAGCCGTCGCATTCGCTCTGTAGGTGAAATGCTCCAGCAAAAGATTCGCGTGGGTATGACACAGATGAAGCGTAATATTCAGGACAGAATGTCCACAATTGATACCGACGCCACAATGCCTGTGCAATTTATTTCTCCTCGCCCGCTTCAGGCGCGACTAAAGGAATTCTTTGCGACAAACCAGCTCTCTCAGTTTATGAGTCAGTACAACGTGCTTTCTGAAATTGAGCTTCTCCGCACATTTTCAGCGCTTGGGCCAGGTGGCCTCACTCGCGAACGCGCTGGTATTGAAGTTCGCGACGTGCACACATCGCACTACGGACGCCTTTGCCCTATCCACACTCCAGAAGGTCCAAACATCGGTCTTATTCTCCGTCTCTCTTGCTATGCGCGCATCAATGACTTTGGAATGATTGAAACGCCTTATGTAAAGGTGAAGAACGGCAAGACCACAAAAGAAATCGTGTACATGGATGCGTTAGAAGAAGAGCAATACAACATCGCGCATGCGTCTTTGAAAATGGATGGTGACAGCATTGTTGAAGAGAAGGTTGAGGTTCGTCGCGCTGGACACCCAGAGCTTGTAGACCGCGCGGATGTGCACTACATGGACATCGCAGCAAACCAAGCATACTCGGTAGCTACATCCATGATTCCATTTTTGGAACACGACAACGCAAACCGCGCGCTCATGGGTTCAAACATGCAGAAGCAGGCAATCCCAGTAGTTGTGCCAGAGGCTCCGCTGGTTGCAACAGGTATGGAGGGAATGGCTGCTCGCGACACAGGTCGTCTCGTTATTGCGGATGTGGATGGCACTGTCACTCATTCGGATTCAAGAAAAATTGTTTTGAAGGGTGGAGATGGGAAGGAACATTCATACAAGCTTGTAACATTCTCACGAACAAACGGATTCACAGCATTCCATCAGCGTCCTATTGTAAACGTGGGCGACAAGGTGAAGAAGGGAGCTGTACTTGCTGACACTTCGTCTTCAGACAATGGTCAGATTGCTATCGGGCAAAACGCGCTCGTTGCGTTTATGTCATGGGCAGGTTCCAACTACGAAGACGCGATCATTCTTTCGGAGCGTCTCGTAAAGGACAGCAAGTTTACTTCTATTCACATGGACGAGTTTGTTGTGAATGTGCGTGACACAAAGCTCGGGCCCGAGGTTACAACTCACGATATTCCAAACGTTGGTGAGCTCAAGCTCAAAGACTTGGACGAAGACGGCATCATTCGTATTGGCGCAGAGGTGCACCCAGGAGATATTTTGGTTGGAAAGATTACGCCAAAGGGTGAGACAGAATTGACCCCTGAGGAGCGACTCCTTCGCAGTATTTTCGGAGACAAGGCTCGCGACGTGAAAGACACTTCGCTTCGCATGGATCACGGCAAGCGTGGACGCGTGATTGGTGTGAAAGTATTCTCGCGCGAAAAGGGCGATGCGCTAGACAGCGGTATCATCAAGAAAATTCACATTGAAGTTGCTCAGGTGCGTAACATTTCTGTGGGCGACAAGCTTGCGGGACGTCACGGTAACAAGGGTGTTATTTCTGTAATCCTTCCTGAGGAGGATATGCCATACATGGCAGACGGTACACCTATTGATGTTGTGCTTACTCCGCTCGGCGTGCCTTCTCGTATGAACTTGGGACAAATTCTTGAGCTTCACTTGGGTCTAGCCGCGCACACGCTCAACTATCAGGCAATCGTACCTCCGTTTATGGGAGCAACAGTTGAGGAAATTAAGGGCGAGCTCGTGAAGGCAGGCTACCGCGAGGACGGCAAGATGCCACTCTTTGACGGACGCACTGGAGACTCGTTTGATCAGGATATTGCGGTTGGTTATATGTACATCTTGAAACTAAACCACATGGTGGAAGACAAGATCCACATGCGTTCAATCGGGCCGTACTCTCTCATCACGCAACAGCCACTTGGCGGAAAGGCGCAAGGTGGAGGTCAGCGTTTTGGAGAAATGGAAGTGTGGGCTCTGGAAGGTTACGGCGCATCGCATGTCCTTCGTGAAATGCTCACTATTAAATCAGACGATATTTCAGGTCGTTCGGAAGCATTTGACGCTATTGTGAAAGGCAACGACATCACAAGCACAAATATCCCCGAGTCGTTCAATGTGCTTCTAAATTATCTACGCGGGCTCTCACTCGACATTTCGCTCAATAAGAAAAAATAATATGAAAACACTACGCGAATTACAGAATTTCGACGAAATAGTTCTCAAGCTTGCATCTCCTGAACGCATCAAGGAGTGGTCATACGGCGAGGTTACAAAGCCGGAGACTATCAACTATCGCACACAAAGGAGTGAACGCGGAGGTCTCTTTGACGAGCGAATCTTCGGGCCTGAAAAGGACTACGAATGTTACTGCGGAAAGTATAAACGCATTCGTTACAAGAATATTATTTGTGAGAAATGTGGAGTTGAGGTTACTCGCTCTATCGTTCGTCGCGAGCGAATGGGGCATATTGAGCTTGCTTCACCGGTTGCGCACATTTGGTTCCTTCGTTCCATTCCTTCACGCATGGGCCTTCTACTCAATCTTCCTATTGTGGATCTTGAGAAAGTTATTTACTTTGCGGGGTACATCATCACTTCTGTAAACACCACAGAGCGTGACAACTTCTTGAAGGAGCTTGATCAGGAATATAAAAACAAATCAAAGACACTTACCGACGAAAAAGGGAAAGAAAAATTGAAGGAGCTTCTTTTGACAGCAAAAAAAGAAATTGAATCGCTTGTTGAAGGCAAGGTGCTTGATGAGATGACCTATCACAAGTTTGCGCTCAAATACAGCACCGCATTTGAAGCAGGTATTGGAGCAGAAGCGATTTACAACATCTTCAAAAAGATTGATTTGGTAAAATTCCGCGAGAAGCTTCAGGGTGAGCTAGAAAAAGCAGGCGCGGTGGAGCGCGCGAAGCTCCACAAGCGTTTGGGAATCGTGAAGTCTCTCATCAATTCTGGAGTTCGTCCAGAGTGGATGTTCATTAAAGTTATTCCTATTATTCCACCAGCGCTTCGTCCGATGGTCGCCCTTGAGGGTGGACGTCATGCTACGTCTGACCTTAACGACTTGTATCGTCGCGTTATCAACCGCAACAATCGCTTGAAGAAACTCATGGCTATCGGCGCTCCGGATGTTATCCTCCGCAACGAGAAGCGTATCCTTCAGGAGGCGGTGGATTCGCTTATTGATAACTCTATTCGTCGTGTGCAGTCTGTGGCAATGAATGCTGCTCAAAAGCGTACTTTGAAGTCACTCGCTGATACTCTCAAAGGCAAGCAGGGACTCTTTCGTCAGAACCTCCTCGGAAAGCGTGTGGACTATTCCGGTCGTTCGGTTATTGTCGTTGGGCCAAAACTTCATCTAGATCAGTGCGGTTTGCCAAAGCATATGGCTCTTGAGCTTTTCCGTCCGTTTATCGTTTCAAAAATTATTGAGCGCGAGCTAGCGTACAATATTCGCGGAGCAAACAAGCTCATAGACGACAGTGTTGCTGAAGTGTGGGCAATTCTTGAAGAAGTGATTAAGGGCAAGTACGTTCTTTTGAACCGCGCGCCTACTCTTCACCGTCTTGGTATTCAGGCTTTCCATCCTGTACTAATCGAAGGCAACGCTATCCAGGTTCATCCTCTCGTTTGTGCCGCTTTCAACGCGGACTTCGACGGAGACCAAATGGCTGTACATGTGCCACTTTCGCACGCTGCGCAAAAAGAAGCTGGCGAGCTTATGGCCGCAAACAAGAACCTCCTCGGGCCAGGTAACGGCGATCCAATTGTAAAACCAAAACTTGATATTCCTCTAGGTTGTTATTCAATGACAAAGATTATTGAAGGCGCAAAGGGTGAAGGAAAGATTTTTCCTACGCCAAACAGCGCTATTACAGCGCACGATTTTGACGCAGTGAGCTATCGCGCAAAGATAAAGGTGATGGGTACCGACTCTCAAAAATACGCCATTTTCGGCGGTCAGGTTTTTGAGACTACTGTCGGTCGTCTACTTTTTAACAGCGTGCTTCCTTCAGACTTCGCATATGTAAACAAGGAGATTACACAAAAGGAGCTTGAGTCTATTATTGACGAGATTGTAAACAAGTACGGCATTGACGCGACACCTCCGATTTTGGACAAAATCAAGGACTTTGGTTTCAAGTATGTAACCAAGGCTGGTATTACGTGGGGTATTGATGAGATCAAGATTCCTGCTGAGAAAAAAGGCATTATTGCAAAAGCAAAAATTGAAGCTGACGAAATTCGTTCAGAATTTAATGCCGGACTTCTTTCCGAGGACGAGCGTTATCGTCGCACCATTGAGTGTTGGCAGGGAGCTCGTGGCGAGATAGAAAAATTTATGCCAGGAACTCTAGACAAAAATGGTTCTGTGGAAGACATGTTGAAGTCAGGCGCTCGCGGTTCTATTGCTCAGATTCTCCAGATGGGAGGTATGATGGGACTCATCATCAACACGGCGGGACGCACTATTGACTTCCCGATTATTCCATCAAGCAAGGAAGGTTTGTCTCCGGTTGAGTACTTCATTACGACTCACGGTTCACGTAAAGGTCTCGCCGACACAGCTCTTCAGACTGCAAAGGCAGGGTACCTTACTCGTCGTATTGTTGATGTAGCGCAGGACGCCATCATCACCGAGGAAGACTGTGGAGACAAAGAAGGCAAGACTATTCGCAAGGAAAACCTTGTTGGGTTTGACATCCTTCTTTCACGCAATCTAAAAGGTCGCGTGCTTGCCAAGGACCTTGCGCTCGCGGATGGCACGGTGATTTTCAAGAAGGGTCAACTTATGTCAAAAGCAGATGCAAAGGACGCGGAGGCGAAGGGTATCACCGAAGCCGTTGTCCGCTCTCCTCTTTCGTGCAAGACTTCACATGGCATTTGTCGCAAGTGTTATGGTCTGGACATCGGTAGAAATGAGCTTGTAGAGATTGGCGAGGCTGTGGGTATTATCGCTGCTCAAGCTATCGGCGAACCAGGTACACAACTTACAATGCGTACTTTCCACTCTGGAGGTATTGCATCGGCAGGCGGTGACATTACTATGGGTCTTCCGCGTGTTGAAGAAATCTTTGAAAAGCGTGAGCCAAAGAGTCTCGCAATTATTTCTCACACAAACGGCGTGATTACAGAAGTAATTCGTGACGAAAAGGAGCTGGTTATCAAGGTTCTCCCTGCTGAGGGTGAAGGCAAGAAAAAGGGTGAAGCAATAGAGTACGAAACATCAGCAAAGCGTACGCCGTTTGTAAAGGTGGGCGACGCTGTGTCAAAAGGACAACTTTTGTCAGACGGTTCAGCAGACATAGCAGAGGTGTTCCAGTACGCAGGAAAGGATGTAGCAGAAAATTACATTATTACTGAAGTCCTCAAGATTTACGAACTTCAGGGCGCGTCTATCTCACGCAAGCACATTGAGGTAATTATTCGCCAAATGTTCTCGCGAAGAAAGATTAAGGATGCTGGAGATACGATTTTCAATCTTGGTGATGTGGTTGAACAGGGAGAACTCGCTCATGAAAACGAGCGAATTGAGAAGATGGGTGGAGAAAAAGCAAAAGGGGAAACAGTGGTGCTTGGTATTTCTGTTGTTGCCCTTACTACAAAGAGCTGGATGTCAGCTGCGTCATTTGAGAATACAACTCGTGTTCTTATTGACACTGCAATCCAGGGAGGCGTGGACACTCTTCGTGGACTAAAAGAGAATGTTATAATCGGTCACCTTATACCAGCAGGAACAGGATTCGGTAAAAACGGTGGTGTGAAGGAGCTTCCGGGAGAGGTCGCAGAGGAATTATCCGCGTAGCGGATAATTCCTACGTTTGACAATTGACACCGCTACGCGGACATTTGACGGAGTCCGCATGCAGTATGTGTCAATTGTCAAATGTTAATTGTCAAATGTAACCCATGACTTCAGTCATCGAAGATATAAAATCACGATTAAACATCGTGGATGTCGCAGGTGGATACCTCAAACTTGAAAAAGCTGGGGGGAATTTTAAGGCGTGCTGTCCTTTTCACAATGAACGCACACCATCATTTTTCATTTCGCCTTCACGACAAACATATCATTGTTTTGGATGCAACAAAGGAGGAGATGTTATCTCCTTTGTTGAGGAAATAGAAGGTCTTGATTTTCAAGGAGCGTTGAAACTTCTCGCGGACAGAGCCGGAGTGACACTCACTCGCGAAAGAGCAGGCGCAAAGGACGAGCGAGACGCGATATTTTCCGCGCTTGAACTTACGACAAAGTTTTACGAGGCCGTGTTGCCAAAGTTTCCAGAGGCGGTGTCGTATCTCACGGGTCGCGGGCTAACAGAGGAAACTGTAAAAAGTTTTCGTGTCGGTTTTGCTCCAGACGAATGGCGCTCGATCGGGGACTTCCTTTCAAAAAAGGGAGTTTCAGAAAATGTAATGGAAAAGGCTGGACTCATTGTCAGGTCGCCAAAAGGTTTCTACGACAGATTTCGCGGGCGCGTGATGTTTCCAATCACAGATAGTTCGGGGCGCGTCATCGCGTTTTCGGGACGAATTCTAAAAGAAGAAGCAGGGAAGACTCTCGGCGCGTCAGCAAGCGCCAAGTATGTAAACAGCCCAGAGACAGAGGTCTTCCACAAGTCGCGCGCGCTATTTGGTTTTTCGCAAGCGCGAGACACTATTCGTAGCGAGGATAGTTGTGTTCTCGTGGAGGGGCAAATGGATCTCATCCTTTCGCACCAAGCGGGAGTAAAAAATGCCGTTGCTTCATCTGGAACAGCCCTCACATCCGAGCATCTAGAGATGATCAAACGCTTCACGAAAAATATTGTGCTCGCGTTTGATGCGGACGATGCTGGGATTTCTGCGGCACATCGCGCGGTGGAGCTTTCGCTCTCGCAAGATATGTCAGTGCGAATCGCGCGCTTGCCAAAAGGGATGGATCCCGCGGACGTTGCGCGCAAAGATCCTTCACAGTGGGTGAGCGCGGTAAAAAACGCAAAGCAGGTGATTGATTTATATTTAGAACTTTTGCCGTCGCTTCACAAGGAGAAGTCGGAACTCCGCGCAAAAGTTACAGAAGTCATTGTTCCGTTTGTTGCGCTATTAAAAAGCCCGATTGATCAGGGGCACTATGTGGGGGAAATTGCAAAAGTTCTTGGGATAAAAGAAGACCCTGTGTGGGATGAAGTGAAGAAGCGGAAAAACGCGGAACAAACACGGACTTACGCGGAAAAAATAGAATATAAGGTTACTCAGCCATCACGCCTTGTACGCATTGCTCGTACTATAGAAGGCGTGTTACGATGGCAAGAAGGATTGAAAGAAAACGCCATCAATAATATTGGAGATTATCGCGCTCGCTTTGCGAAACTCCTAGAGGGCTCACCGCCTATTGATGTGGTTTTGGGAGACGCCATTATTTTTGAGGCAGAGGCGCGACTTCACGGAAGCGAACGTATAGAAGAGGAATTGAATGATCTTTTAAGAACAATGAATGAAGAAATACTTCAGGAAAAGTTTACGGCAAAGATGGCAGAGTTGAAAGAAGCAGAAAACAAGGGAGATGTCCCGCTTGCGGAAAAACTTCTCACCGAATGTCAGTCAATTTCAAAAGAGTTACACACGCTAACAAAAAATATTTCATAAATCATGCCGAAAAAAACAACTACAAAGAAGACCACGAAACCAGTAGTAAAGAAAACTGTGCGTCCAGGACGAGGCTCTGCTGACACTAAGAAGGTTGCAAAAAAAGCGCCAGCAAAAAAAGTTGCGGTGAAGAATGTTGCTAAAAAAGTTGTTCCTAAAAAGGGAACAAAGAAAGAAAAGGGAACAAAGAAAGCGGTTTCAAAAAAGAAATCCACCGAAGGCTGGGAGCAAAAAGCTCAGATACTTATTCTCAAGGGTCGCGGTCGTGGGTTTATTACATATAATGAAATTTTGAAGGAGTTCCCTCAGGTTGAACAAGATGTTATTTTTCTAGACGCTCTTTATGAAAAACTTAACGATGCTGGCGTGGATGTTCTTGAAAGTGGTGGACTTCTAGAAACTGAGCCTGAAGAAGTTTTAACGCACAAAAAATACACATACAAAAGCGGTGATTCATCATACGACTCTATTCAGATGTATTTGAAGGAAATTGGACAGTACCCGCTCCTTTTAGCTGCAGAAGAGCGTGATCTTGCTCAGCGTATTCAGATGGGGGATGAAGAAGGTAAAAATCTCCTCGCGCGCGCAAACCTACGACTTGTGGTTTCCATCGCAAAAAAATATGTTGGACGAAGTGCTGACCTCACGCTCCTTGATCTAATTCAGGAAGGGAACATTGGTCTTTTCAAAGCAGTTGAAAAGTTTGATTGGGAAAAAGGTTACAAGTTTTCTACATACGCAACATGGTGGATTCGCCAAGCTATTACTCGCGCCCTCGCGGACCAGTCGCGTACGATTCGTATTCCAGTGCACATGGTGGAAACTATTTCAAAGTACAAGCAAGTGGTGCGTCGATTGTCACAGGACCTCGGGCGTGAGCCACTTCCAGACGAAGTAGCAACAGAGATGGGTCTTGATGTTGAGAAGATTTACAATATTAAGAAAATTGACCAAGATACTGTTTCGCTTGAGAAACCGATTGGCGACGATGATGATAAATCAACTCTTGGCGAGTTCATTGCCGATGATAAAATTCTTTCTCCTGCTCAAGACTCAGCTCAGAGAATTCTTTCTGACCAAGTAAAAGAAATTTTGAATGACCTTTCTGAAAAGGAGCGAAAGATTCTTGAACTTAGACACGGTCTAGTAGATGGAGTGGTACACACACTTGAGGAAGTGGGCCGAGAGTTTCAGGTGACTCGTGAACGTATTAGGCAGATTGAGGCAAAAGCGATTGAGAAGATTCGCGCGCATGACAAGGTAGATAAATTGCGGAACTACTAGTTTAGAGTGTAGAACCTCTTCCTCGGTAGGCGGTTTTGAGGACACGCATAATTTTCTGGTGAAAATTTGCTCTGCTCGTCGCCGAGCTCCTGCGCAAGGTCTCAAAACCGCCTACGCTCAACGAGGTTCGCTAAAATAGTAATATCCTTACGAGGAAGTGAAAAAGGGCGACACGCAAAGCGTGTCGCCCTTTTTTGTTCTCCCTGTTATTTGAGCAACTCTTCAATCTGCGCCTTTACAACCTCGTATGGTTGAGCGCCGTTTATACCGCTTACCGCCTTTTTGTTTACTAGGATTATTGAATAAGGAGTACCGCTTACGCCTGCTTTAGCGCCGCTAGCAATTTGCGCGTCCACAACAGTTTTCATTTCATCGTTCTCAAGACATTTGTTGAATTCTGTCACATCCAGTCCGATTGCCTTCGCGATTATTGGGAGTTCTGCTTGGTCAAGTCGGTTGTTTGATGGAGTTATTTCAAAAACCTTATTTATATACTCCCAAAACTTTGTATTGCCACCTAGCTTGTTTGCGCATTCGGTGGCCTCGGCTTCATTCTGTGCCTTTGCAGGATGAAGCGACTCTATCGGAAATTGTCTGTATACCCACGCCACGTTACCGTCCTTGCCGTATTCATTCATGATGCGGTTCATAGTTGCGTGGAACGTCTTGCAGTAAGGGCATTCGGTATCTGAATATTCCACGACAAACAACTTTGCGTTTGGGTTGCCGATGATGTGGTCTGCTGACGTCACTGGGTCAATAGCTCCAGCTGGTTGCGCCGCGGCTACAGGATTCGCATTGTTGCCACCAAAATAAATCGCTCCCGCTATAGCAAGCCCTGCAATAACTATTGCAAAAGGAATTGCGTAATTTTGAGACGCTGGAACCTGTGTTGTTGTGTTTGTTTCTTCCATATTTAATTTATATAATTCCTAGTAAGTTGTTCAAGTATATCACAATTCCATAATTTGCAACTTTGGTATTTCAATAGTTGTGTGGTTAAATGAATAGATGAACATTGCTAGTGCAGAATTTGTAAAAGGTATCATCGGCACCGATCCAATTTTGAAGGAAAAACACGCTCAAATAGCCTTTGTTGGGCGTTCAAATGTTGGAAAGTCCAGTGTTATCAACTCCATTGTAATGAGAAAAGATTTAGTAAAGTCTAGCTCTATGCCTGGTAAAACTAGAGAAATCAACTTCTTTTTAATAAACAAAAAGTTTTACTTCGTGGATCTTCCTGGTTATGGTTTTGCGCGCATGGGCGCAAAAGGAGCAGAAAAAATCCGCAAACTTATTTTGTGGTATCTTGGGAGCAGGGAAGCTGTCGTAAGTTTTGTGGTTCTAATCGTTGATTCTGTAGTAAAGCCAATGCCGTATGATAAAGAGATGGCAGACATTCTCCGAGCAGAAAACATTCCATTTGTGGTCGTTGCAAACAAAATTGACAGATTGAATCAAACCGAGCGTTCTCACAATCTGAAAGCAATAGAGTCGCAATTGGGAGCTGTTGCTCTGCCGTACTCAGCGCGTACGCATAAAGGTAGAGAGGAATTATTAGGCACAATCGCTAGGGCTATTAAATGAGAAAAATAAAATAATGATAAATCGCAAATTAATTCTTGTGACAGTAATTCTTTCGGTAGTTTTTGTTGCTGTTTTTCTGCTTTCATCACGCGTTCCACAAAGAGGCGCGCAGAGTAAAAGAATTCAAATTGTTACAAGTTTTTATCCCCTTTCGCATATAGTAAAGGGTATTGGAGGCAACCTTGTGGATGTGCGAAATTTAGTGCCAGCAGGGGTGGAGCCGCATGACTTTGAGCCATCTTCTCGCGACCTTGTGGAAATAGGAAATGCCGACGCCATTCTTTACAACGGTGGAGTGTTTGAGTCATGGGTCAATAAGTGGGAAAAGGGAAACTCGCCACGTCCAAAACAAAAAATTAATATGACTGAATCGCTTATAAGCAATGAAACAATGCTTATAACTCGCGACGGAGTTGTTGACCCACACTTTTGGCTTGATCCAATTATAATGAAAAAGGAGACCGAAATTGTCAGAGATATGTTTATAAAGATTGATCCTTTACATAGAGATTTATTTACGGATAATGCAAATCGTTATATTGGTACGTTGTCATTGCTGGACGAGCGTTTTCGCGTCGGGCTATCTTCATGCGATTTAAGTGAAGTGGTTGTTTTGCATGAAGCTTATAATTATCTTGCTCGTCAATATAATTTCACAGCAACCTCAATTTCAGGCATTTCTCCAGATGAAGAGCCGTCTATGAAAGAACTAGCGCGCATCATAAGTCTTGTGCGCGCAAAAGGGATTCAACACATATTTGCGGAAACAGTCGCAAGCCCAAAATTTTCAGAATTAGTTGCGCGAGAGGTTGGCGCAACTGTGCTTGTACTCAATCCTATTGAAAGTTTAACTCCAGATGAGGTACAATCAGGGCAAGACTACATTTCCATTATGGAAAACAACTTAAACAATCTGCGAATAGCAATGCAATGCAATTGATTAGTTTAAGATTATAAACATGACACTAGAAGAACCATATATTGAGATTAACAATGTTAGTTTTTCATACGACCACACTCCGGTTATAGAGAACCTAACTTTTACTGTGCGTAAGGGCGAGTACCTGGGAATCATCGGGCCAAACGGAGGAGGTAAGACAACTCTTATCAAGGTAATCCTAGGTCTCCTTAATCCCACAGAAGGAGCTGTCATGCTTTTTGGAAAGGATAGGCACGATTTTAAGGAAAAATATCGTATTGGGTATGTTCCACAACGCATAACTCAAGCAGATAAAAATTTCCCAGCAACAGTGTTTGAAGTGGTGCGTACGGGTCGTATTGCGCGTCTTGGGTTCTTTGAAAGATTTAAAAAAGAGGATATTTTAGCCGTCGAGAAAGCTATGGAGATTTCCGGCATTTCAAAGTATCGCGATACGCTTGTGGGCAATCTCTCTGGCGGTGAGCGCCAGCGCGTGTTCATTGCGCGCGCCCTTGCGAGCGAACCAGATGTTCTAATATTGGACGAGCCAACAGTTGGCGTGGATATTGGCGCGCAAAAAACATTTTACGATTTTTTGTCATCGCTCAACCGCGATCAAAAACTTACTATTATCTTCATCTCGCACGATGTGGACGCTGTCTCTCAAGAGACAAAAACTGTGCTTTGTTTAAATCACAACCTCGTATGTCACGGGCTCCCGCAGGAGCTTTTAAACGAACATATTTTGGAGCGTTTGTACGGCAAACATTCAAAGCGTGTTCCACACGAACCTAACAAAAAAGAATAATATGCTAGAAATATTTCAATATGATTTTATGATACGAGCCTTTGAGGCAGGAATAGCAATAGGCATAGTCGCGCCTCTTATAGGTATGTTTCTTGTGGTAAGAAGGTACTCGCTTATGGCGGACACACTTGCGCACGTATCCTTTGCTGGGGTAGCTGTAGGACTTCTTTTAAAAATAAATCCAATTTTTTCCGCAATTGGACTTTCTGTAATCGCAGGATTTGGCATTGAGTATTTACGAAACTCTCGCCGTATATTTGGAGAGTCAGTTCTTGCGATTTTCCTGTCTGGCTCACTCGCAATAGCGGTCATCATTCTTTCCCTCGCAAAAGGATTCAATGCGAATTTGTTCAGCTATTTGTTTGGGAGCATCTCAACTGTTACAACAACAGATCTTGTTGTAATTATCACACTCGCAACAATTGTTTTTTTGGATGTCGTCTTTCTTTACAAAGAACTCTTCTTTACATCATTTGACACCGAGCTTGCCGAGGCGAGCGGACTCCCAGTAAGAATGATTAATCTTACAATGATTACTCTCGCGGCAGTAGCTGTCGCTATCTCTATTCGAATAGTAGGCGTACTTCTAATCGGCGCGCTTATGGTTATTCCAGTTATCTCCGCTATGCAATATGGTCGCGGTTTCCGCTTCACACTGATTTTGTCAGTTATATTTTCGCTCGTTTCTGTGATACTTGGATTGTTCGCTTCTTATTATTACAACCTTGCCTCAGGAGGGGCGATAGTCGTTGTGGCGATTGTGATTTTTTTGTTAAGTCTTACTACGGCTCGTAAATGAAAATGTATGGTATTATAAAATGCATTGATACTGAGTTCTATATTACCGGATTTAACATTTTTATATGCTCGAAATATTTTATTTTACAAAGTTTATTATTTTCCAGACATTCGGTTTCTTAATTGCTCTTATAGCAGGTGGAATATTTATTTTTATAGTACTTCGCAAGATACATTCGCTTAAAACTGCCATCCTTCTTTCATTTGTGTTTTTTGGAATGGTGATTTTTGTTTTTGTTCCTCGCGCATTTCCCACAGCTCTTGAGTATCCGTTTGGAATGACGACATACGGACCTGGTATAAATCCTTCGCTACCACTTGCCAATATTACAGATTTCTTTAGGAAGCTCAAAACAATTGAGAGAGCATCAGATATCGCTCGCGACCCAAATGATGTTCCTCCGCCAATCACTCGCAAGGAGCCTGCGCGTGTAAAACTAGATCTGGTTACAAAAGATATTATTTCCGAGATAGCGCCAGGAGTTTTTGTGGATTACTGGACATTCAACGGAACAGTTCCAGGCCCGATGGTTCGTGTTCGCGAGGGAGACACAATAGATCTCACTATTACAAACGACCTCACTAGTGTCGCCCCACACAATATAGATTTTCATGCAGTGACAGGCCCTGGCGGTGGCGCGGTTGTAACAAACATTGCTCCAGGTGAAACAAAGAAAGCAAGTTTCAAGACGCTCAATCCTGGATTATATATTTATCATTGCGCTCATGCTAACGTGGCAAACCATATGGCCCACGGTATGTACGGATTGATTTTGGTTGAGCCAAAAGAAGGACTTCCAAAAGTAGACAAAGAGTTTTATGTCGTTCAGGGTGAGTTTTATCCAAGCGGTTCACTCGGCACAAAAGGGTTACAAATAATGGATGCAAAGAAACTCATAGATGGGCAACCTGAATATATCGTCTTTAATGGTCGCGTAAAGGGGACAGTTGGCAATATGAAGGCAGAAGTTGGAGATACTGCGCGTATTTATGTTGGCAACGGTGGTGTAAATCTTATTTCATCGTTCCATGTGATTGGCGAGATTTTTGATACCGTTTATCCTGAAGGCGCTATTGGTAAGGATTCTGCTATTTTCAAAAATGTTCAGACTACTATTGTGCCAGCAGGCGGAGCAGCTATCGTTGATATGAAATTTGATGTCCCGGGCAATTACATTTTAGTTGATCATGCTCTAGCTCGTTTAGACCGTGGCGCGTGGGGTATTATTGAAGTGACTGGCAATGATAACAAGGAAATCTATGATGGAGTATTCCCAACACCAGCAGATACTGCAAAAATGGGACACTAGGAATGGAAGAACGATTGACGTTTGACCAATGGCAATTGACGAAAAAAGGGGTTCGTGCTTTGCGCGAACCCCTTTTAATGCATCTCAGTCAAACGTCACATGTCAATTGTCAAATGTTCCTCTCTAATACACCTTATCAATATGGCCTTTTATGTATTCAAGGTCGTGGCCGTAGACTTTTTTGCCGGGGTTAAAAATGTTTTGCGGGTCAAATATGTTTTTTGTCTCCTCAAATAGATGATAGATTTTTTCGCCATACATTTGTCTTAGGTACGCGGTGCGAACGAGTCCGTCGTTGTGTTCCGCCGACATTGAGCCTCCAAATTCAAATACAAGATCAAATACTTTTTGTGAAAGTTCCATTACAATATCGCGGTCGCGCGCGTTTCGCAGATTCATCAGAGGAATAATATGCAGGTTGCCATCGCCAATATGCCCCGCTATTGTGTACGTGAGTTTGTATTCCTTCATCACTTCTGCAAGCCTAGGCAGGAACATTGGAAGCTTTTCAGGAGCTACTATTATATCGTCAATAAAAGGCGCTGTTTTGTCGGTTCCGCCGTGTTTCCTGAGAAGGTTGAAACTCTCGTGGCGGATTGTCCAAAATTTTTCAGCATCCTTTTGTGTTTTCATTATTTCAATCTGCGCGCGGAATTGTTTAAGGTCGTCGTACGCGGTTTGCGCTTTCGTCATTGCCTCTTCCTCCGTGGCGCCGGTAAACTCCGCAAGGAGAACAAGTTTTGGGAAACCTCCGCGTAGCACCATAAATGCTTCAGGAATAAATGAAAGCCCAAGCTTCACTACCCCTGTTTTCAATGACTTTACGATATCTGGGAAGAACCTAATAGCAAACTGGAATGTGTGGTCATCGTATGACTCAAATGTCTCAGGCTTGTGTGTTAGAACTTTTGCGACGACTTCTGAAAGTTTGCTAAAGTCTCGCAAAAAAATAACCACAAGTTTGCGATGTTCATTTGGTTTAATGAGGGCGAATTCTATCTCTGTAAAAATGCCTAGAGTACCCTCCGAGCCAGTAAAGAGCTTGGTGAGGTCAAAAGTTTTCCTGTCCCAAACATTCCACAGCGCGTAGCCTGTGGAATTTTTTGCGACCTTTGGTTTTGCGCGTTTTATGATATCGTAATCTTTTTCGAGAAGATCAAACATACGGCGGTAAATTTCTCCCTCAAAACCTTTTATTTTTTTCTTTTTTTCAAGTTCATCTGCCGTGAGCGCGCCGAACTCATATTCGTTGCCATCGGAGAGGATGACCTTTAGTCGCTTTACCCAGTTTTCCGTGCTTCCGTATGTGAGAGTCATTTCGCCAGACGCGTTTGTGCCGACCATTCCGCCCACTGCGCAAAGATTTCGCGAGGCAGGGAAGGATGGCATAATGACGCCCTGCTTTCGCGTTTCCGCATCCATATCGCGATAAAAAACTCCTGGCTCTACGACTGCGCGCTGTGCGCTAACGCTCCTGATATGATTTAGGTTTGCCACATCTATAATGATAGAGTCGTTGAGAGCGCCTCCTGCCATACCTGTGCCAGCCGCGCGCGCCGTGATAGAAATAGCTGGGTTGTCACTTTTTTTGATTGAAACCAATGCAACAAGTTTTTTTATATCCTCTGCGGATTTCGGTCTTACAGCGAGCGCTGGGCGGAGCTCAAACAAGCTGGTGTCGTTCTCGTAAGGAGCAAGACTTTTTTCATCAGTTAAAATTTCTCCTTCAAACCCAACATCGCGAATCTCGCCCGCAATTTTAATATTTGTTTCCATAGTGATTGTTACCTATTTCCAATTATAATAATCACGTCAAACAAGGCTGTTTCTGGAGAGGTGGTGGATACTGCGTCGGGGTAGGTTTTTCTCACGGTGCTTAGCAACGCTTCACCGATGGCCGATTTGCTTTCCTTAACAGCGATAGTGGTGGTTGCGTACAAGGTTTTTTCATTACCAGTTTTTGCTTTTGCAAACCCAGCAATCTCAAGCGACGTTGCAAGAGAGCCAGCGAGTCCGCTTTTTGCTGTGCTGTTTAGGATGTTGAGTGTAAAAGCTTTTTTGTCCAAAACCTCTACTGTGGTTGTTGCTATCGGAGTGGACGGAATAGATGTTTCCACTGGGATATTTGTCGCTTCTTTCCTTATTTCTGTGCTAATGCCGAGTTTCTTTGCAACGAGAGTGTAGTTTTCCATATTAAGTGAGCTTGACCCCTCTCCTATGTCTCCAGAAAATGCTGTGTCTATGCTTTTTGCAATGAACTTTGTTGCAAGTATAAAAATAACACTTATGATAATAGTAAACAAAAGGACAATCCCAGGATAAATTAAATCTTTTGGTTTTACACCAGAAACTGAATCGTGGATTTTTTTAATAAATGGTGACATATTTTTATTCTACTGTTTGTACGGCAACTGTGGCGCTGTACGATATGCTTGAAGCGCTTCTCCAGTCCGCGCTCCCCGATGAGATATTCAGAGAATTAATTTTTGTGAAGTATGGAAGTTTTTCAAAATCTTTGAGGTAATTGATGAAGATTGAAACATTTGCCGAGGAGATTGTGTTTTGGTAGGAGATCGTTGCAAGGGGGAATGTTGTGCCGAGCGACGCAGGCGTTGGTGACGAAAAATTGAGGGACTGAGTTATGCCATTTTTGAGAGCAAGACTTTTTAGGATGGCAACAAACGGAAGAATGTTGTTGGATGGGACAAAAGCTTGCTTTAGGATTTCTTCATTCGGGCCAATGGCGTCTGTCTCGTGCTTGAGACCAGAGAGAAGGGATGTGCGCTCGCTCAATGTTGCGGCTAGATGTCGGTTGGACGCTGTCTCTGTGGCCATCTTTGTAATTTTTCCAGAGACAAACAAAATAACGCCAAAAGAAATAATCACTACAGCCAGAGCGATGAGGATATGTTTTCCAAAATGCGTGAAAAGATTTTTTGTGGTGAACATGGCGATTTTAAATGAGTGTAGCGAATATTAAAATCGCCACCCGGTTAAATACGATTTGTGCGGGTGCACAAATCGTGATTTCAAATTCCCTATTGAGCGAACTGAAAATTTTCTATTGTTACAGTATAATTTTATCATATATTGTAATTTGTTGATATTAATTTGAAATCATTTAACTGGGTAAGTAATCCAATGTCGCTTCGCTCGTTGTCTTACTTAAAGTATAACGCACTTGGGTCTTTCAAGCGAAACGATATGCTGAAAGGTATGCTCTCTTCTTTATCGAGGTTGGTCAAAGGAAGCTCAACTTCGGAAAGCATTGCTGATTCTTGCAGAGTTTTTTTGTAATTATTAAGTGTCGCGCGGTTTCTTGCGTTGCCAACGAGCGAGAATCTGTCGGTGAAATTCGGTGCTGAAAATTTTGAAATTGTGATTCCGTCCGGTGTGCGCAAAACAAGCTCTGTGATCACAACGCTCCATCTTGGAACTTGTGCTAGAAACTTTGCGCCTGTTTCAGTAATGGCATTTACCTCGCCGATCAACTTTTCTTTTTCTACAAGTTCGGGTGAAACAACGGAGGATGAAAGAGTTGTTACTTGCTCTGTGCCTTTTTGCAACATTGAGAGCATAGAAATGTATGTTACAAGGTATGCAGACACAAAAAATATGGAAATACTTATGACAAGGTTTCTCATCAGAACAATAAATGTAGTCGCTCGCTGGTATGAGTACGCTTCTTCTGTGCCAACAGGAAGAAGGGAAACCAAGTTGTCCTCGCCTTCTGGAATTCTACCGCGGATAGCTGTGCCAAGAGCGACAAGCCATTTTGATTTGGGCTCGGTGATTTCTTCACGATTTGAGTATTCGTCACACACAGTTGCTTTCGTGAGTTCATGTTCTGTTACCTCGCCTTTTGTCTCGGACGCGATAGCCTCCTTAACCCTGATAACTTCGTTATGAAGCTCTGCCTCTGGAACGAAATGAACAGGAAATGTGCGTGAAAAACGCAGAATGCCGTCTCTAAGGGCAAAAATAGTCGCTCCGTCAGGAGTTAACTTTGAAAAAATCGTTGTTTCTCCAGGAGAATGTTTCACCGCGCGCGCGATTCCCGCGAGGTGGCTTTCAAGAGCGAGAGTCTTGACGCCAGCTTTTTCAAGAGCTTGCACATATCCATCCGCGACATCGCGTGGGATTGTTGAAAGAAGGATTTCATTGGTCGTTGTTGTGCCAGGTGTGCGCTCCCAGTCCAGATACGCGTCTTCGGTTTTGATTGGGAGTTGAAAGGTGATAGCGAGACGCATTGCCTCTGTGAGACGCTCCTCGGTGACTGATTTTGGAAATGAAAAGACTCGTGAGTAGATTTTGTCATCGGGAATAGCAACAATAGCGTAGTCGGTGCCGAGCTTTGCTTTCCCCCATATTTCTTTGAGCGCACCTGCAAGGAGGTCAATGTCAACTACTACACCGTCTGCGATAATATTTGGAGCAATTGTCTCCTCTATTAGAATGAGTTCGTCGTCGGGTTCATTTGCTGGTGGAATATTCGCGGTTTCGGTTTGTGTTTTGTCCAACACTACAAGATGAATACCTGCTCGACTTTTTTTCTTTTTGTTTGCGCGGAAAAAAGCAATACGAACAACAGAGTCGCTGATTTCAATTCCCGCTACGCGCTTTTCTTTTGTAAGAAGGTTCAGGAGGTTCATATTGAGGAGTTTGTAGTTGGTAGTTATTAGTTTATAGAAAATACAAAATGTATTTACTAACACCTAACACCTACAAACTAACACCTGCCCCTCCAGTATACCAAGTTATTTATCTACATGCTACAATATAAAATAGAATGGAGAAAAAAGAATTGGGAATGGCGAATAAAATTCCCCATTCCTCATTCCCCATTCTCTGTTCTCCATTCTTCCCCCTCCCCATGAAACTTCGCACAAAAACAATAATATTTTTTGCAACACTATTTATTGCGGCGGCAGCATCAGTTGTTATTTATATTGAAAATGTTGTCGGCGTCGCGTTCAAAAAGCAAATTGCCAATGACTTTTTTATTATCGCGGAACAAAGCGAAGGAACCTACTTTGCATTTTTGGACGGGATAAAGACGCGCGCCATAGACTGGAGTTCTGATGCAAGGATTGTTGGTTACGCAAAAGAAATAGTCGGTGCTGGAGCTGGGGCAAGCGAGCGCGAGCGACTTGCGCGAGAATTCGCGACATATGTGAGCAAGTCAAAAATGCCTTTTGATGAGACTATTTTTCTCGCTGATATTTTGGACAAAAACGGCATCGTGGTGGCATCCACACGCGCAGAACGAATCGGCACAGATGAATTAAAAGAGGAGTTGGAGCTTGGCGCGCATTATTTTAGCAAAGCGATAGTTTCGTCGTTCGGTGAGGCATATGTAAAAAGTTTTGTTTTTGAGGAAGACGAAACAGATGAGCCGATGACTCATGTGACAACGAGAATATTTGATATCGGAGCCGATGGAGTAGCGAAGCCTATTGATGCTGTGCTACTTGTGCATTTTGCAAACACAAAAAATCTCGCGCATGCTCTCGGTGTGGACGTGAAGGAGAGTGATGTGGTTCCTACAGAGGGTAGGGTTACAAGAATGGCGCTTTTAGAGAGCTACAAAACATCAGATATTTATTTGGTGGATCGCAACGGCCTCCTTGTAACGCCGTCGCGCTATATGAAAAATGTGGCACTGCGTCAAAAAGTGGATACTCTTCCCGTTCGCGAGTGTATGGATAATAAGAAAGAAATAAGCGCGGAATACGAAAACTTTCAGGGCAGTAGCGTCCTAGGCGCGTCAATGTGTTTCAAGGACGACGGAATCGTGCTTATTGTAGAGATTCAAAAAGACGAGATTTTTGCGCCCCTTGATACGATTACACGTTCTACTGTGGCAGGTGGAATTATTTTAGCCATATTCGGTATTTTTGTCGCGATATCATTCACACGTATGCCTCTTAGGCGTATTGACGAGGTTATTTTAGCGCTTGAACGTGTGATGAAAGGGGATTTTGCGTCTCAAGCGCCTGTGCTATCAAAAGACGAGACAGGACGCCTTGCGCTTATGTTTAACACGATGGTTGAGTCAATTCGCGTGAGCCAAAAGGAATTGAAAGAGTCAAAACTCGCGCTAGAGGAAAAGGCGTTAATGTTGGAGAAAGATGTAGAGGAGCACAAGAAGCAGGAACAATTTTTGGAGGAGTCCAAAAGGGCGACACTAAACTTGCTTGAGGATTCGTGGAAAGCAAAGGAGGCTCTAGTCGTAGAGGGCAATAAACTGCAAACCATTCTTTCATCTATCGGAGACGGGCTCGTACTTATAGATGGTTCGTACCGCATGGCGCTTGTCAATCCATCCGCATCGCGTATGTTTGGAATGGCAGAGGAGGAGCTCCTTGGGCAGGATTTGCGTTCCATCATCACGCTGTGGAGAAAAGGAAAAGATGTTATCCCTCCAAGTTCGTGGCCTATTGAAGAAGTATTTTTGACAGGAAAAGTTATCACTGGAACGCTTGAGGACAATCTCTCTGTCTCTACGGAAAAACACCCTGATAAAATCCCGATAGTCTTTTCGCTCGCGCCTTTGGGTGGGGGGCACGCTGGTGTGGTTATTATTTTCCGCGACGCGTCGCACGACCGCGAGCTAGACGAGGCAAAGTCTGGCTTCATCTCTGTGGCATCGCACCAGCTCCGTACACCGCTCACGTCTATTCGCTGGTACTCGGAGATGCTTTTGTCACAGGATGCCGGCCCTCTCAACGATTCACAAAAAGATTTTATGAACGAAATTCACGGAGGGGCGGAGCGTTTGTATCAAACAGTGGATCTTTTGCTCGGCATTTCTCGCGTGGAAAGCGGGAAGCTAAAAATGGATAGAACGCCAATAGATGTGGGCGTGTTTACCGGAGAAATAACAAAGGAGCTTGGGTCGCAGATTGATATGAAAAATCTGTCGCTTTCTGTGGTTCCGCCAGACAGCGAGCCAGTGATTGTGTGGCTGGATTCGCTCACACTGCGTCAGGTTATCATTAACCTTATCTCAAATGCTATTCGCTACACAAACGACCGAGGTCTCATTGAAATAAAATGGTGGATGGGCGACGAGGGCAGGGAGGTCGTGTATATGGTGCACGACAACGGCATTGGTATCCCAGAAAAAGAACGTTCACGCATTTTCTCAAAGTTTTTCCGCGCCGAGAACGCGCGTTCGCAGGTTCCAGACGGCTCGGGGCTTGGGCTCGCTCTCGTGAAGGAGCTGGTGGAGTCTTGGGGCGGGAAAATTTGGTTTGACACCGCCGAAGGCCAAGGCGCGACATTCTTCTTTACGATTCCACTCACGACACGGGTAGAGGGTTGAATGTAGAATAGGGAATGGAGAATGGGGACGGGAGAATGGGGAACATGTCATTGCGAGTACCCGAAGCAATCCAGTATCCCGCATTTCCTTTTAACTTTAAGACTTTTGACTAGCCCAGAAATGCAAATGTTGCGAAGCGGGAGCTCCCGCATCGCAACATTTGCATTTCTGGGCGTCCGCTATTCTTGTTAATTATTCTCTCCATGTTACAATAGGAGAATAAAGATTATGGAAGCGAAAACTACCCCAAAAACAATCCTCCTCCTTGAAGATGATGTTGCTCTCAATCGCGCCATTGTGCTCAAGCTTGAGCAAAAGGGGCATCATGTCATATCAACCTTGCGCGCCGAGGACGCTTTAGAAGTGTTAAAACTTCAGCACCCAAGTATTGATGTCGTTTGGCTAGACCTGCTTCTTCCGGGAATGAACGGTATGGAGTTTCTTGCCGAGGTTCGCAAAAACCCAGACTACAAAGACATAAAAGTCGTCATATGCTCCGTATCCGGTCGCGAGGAATCAAAAGTCATTGCGCGAGAAATTGGTGTCTCTGATTATTTGGTCAAAAGCGATTACGAACTTGAAACGCTTACTGAAAAGGTTTTGAGTTACGCATAATTTTATTATGGATACAAACAAGAAAAAGGTAATGATAGTAGAGGACGACGAGCACATCTCAAAGGTGTACGAGATTAAGCTTGCAAAAGAGGGGTTCGTCACTTCGCTTGCTGTTGATGGCGATGATGCTGTGGCAAAAATCACTTCCGAAAAACCAGACATGATTTTGCTTGACCTAATGATTCCCAAAAAAGACGGTTTCGGAGTGCTTGAGGATATCAAGAAAGTTCCCGAGCTTGCTAGTATCCCTGTCATCGTGCTTTCAAACTTGGGACAACAAGCCGATCAAGACCGCGCGCTTGGCCTCGGCGCAAATGAATATTTGGTAAAGGTGGACTACCCGATTCAAGAAGTGGTGAATAGGGTGAAGAAATACTTGGGGTAGAATGTTGAATTTTGAATGTTGAATGTTGAATGTTGAATGGAGAATGGAGAATGGGGAATGGGCTCGGGCCCCAAGGTCGGTCCTTAAGAATCCGAGCCCAAGGTCCGACCTTTGTGTATGTATTGACCCCGCATTTTCTTTTGACTTAAAGACTTTGGACTTGCGACTAGTCTTGAGTTATCCACACCCTATTGTATTGTTTAGATATTATCTGATATAATAAAAGGCATAGTAATTTTAAATAATAATTTTGAATATGAATTTAATGAATATAAAAGAGAAGCGCGATGCAGGGTTTACCTTGCTAGAGCTCCTCATCGTAGTTTCCATCATCGCAATTTTATCAGTAGCCCTCGTGCTTGTTTTGGACCCAGCAGAAACATTGCGTAAGTCTCGCGACGCACAGCGTATGTCAGATTTGAGTACATTGAAGACAGCAATCGGACTCTACACGACGAGTACAACGACACCATACCTTGGTGTTTCTAACTCAAATACTAGATGTCAGGCAAATATCGGAGCAGTAACGACCTATGTATTTTACTCTATCCCAAGTGCTATTTCAGATACATCTCTTGATGGTGCTGGCAGTGGCAGTACTGCTTCTACCACGGCTTCAGCAAACTATACTCTCACAGACGGTACTGGATGGATCCCAGTAAACTTTGATTCCTTGATTGGTGGTTCCCCAATCTCAAATCTTCCAGTAGATCCAGTTAATACTATTGGGAGCGCAGGTGATGGTAGCATAACAAATACAACTCTTGCTTACAGGTATGCTTGCATGATAACCCCTCTTGCTTATGAACTTGGGGCGGTACTTGAAAGCGAAACATACACTACCGGTTCTGATGGTAAACTAACAAAAGATGGTGGCAATAGCGACTACTTCTATGAGGTGGGCACTAACTTGAAGATTCTTGGAGCAACAAATGATTACTAATATTATCAACTAACCTTATCACTATGATTTCACTTACAAATTTGAAAAAGTCCGTATCGAACCCTGCCTCCCGTCTTTGCGAGCGATTGCGTCCAAGACGTGAACTCGCTAGTTCAGAAGCAATCCAGAGCCAACGTGCTTCTGGTTTCACCCTCCTCGAACTTTTAATCATCGTTTCAATCATAGCTATTTTGTCGGTAGCCCTCATGTATATGTTGAACCCCGCAGAAGCAATTAAGAAGTCTCGCGATGTACAGCGTATCTCTGACCTGAGCACCATAAAGGCCGCTCTCGGCACCATGCTCGTCGGTACCTCTACCCCAAGCTTGGATAATTCAAGCAACGCGGTGTGTTATGCCTCTGGAGTGAACACAACTGCAAGGATTCGCTATAGTACAGGGCTTGCGAATACATACATTAGTACTGATGTTGGTGTAGACGCAGCAGTCTCTAACTTTACTTCACCAAGCGTAATTACTGGATTTACTAAAGCTGGTGATATTAGTGGTGGAGGATGGATCCCAGCTGTTCTCAGTGGTATTACTGGCGGTTCACCAATTTCAAATTATCCTGTCGATCCAGTGAATACTGTTGTTAACGGCCTAGCAGCTACCTCAACAGACCTCGTGTACCGTTATGCTTGCCAGAATGTTACAAATATTTCAGGTAAGCCAGCTTACACTTTTGAGATTAATGCCCAGCTTGAAAGTAGCGCATACACCGTTGACGACGATAAGAGGGAAAATGACGGAGGCGACAATGACTCATATTATGAAATTGGCAACAGTCTTAAAATTTTGCCAACAGGAGCAAGTTTCTAGCCACTATAAATTAACATTATCATTATGAATTTACTTACAAATATGAAGAAGAGAGACTCAGGATTTACACTATTGGAACTCCTTATCGTTATCGCTATCATCGCAATTCTCTCAATCGCCCTTGTGTTCATGCTAAACCCTGCGGAAACCTTGAAAAAAGCCCGCGACGCTCAGCGCATCTCTGACCTAAAGTCTGTAAAGACCGCACTTGGCATTATGCTTACAGCAAGCTCAACACCAAGACTCGACTCTACTACTGGAGGAATTTGTACAACAGATACAGTGGGAGCTTCTCAGGGAGCAAGCAGAAGGATTGCATATAGCGCTTCCACTGCTGTTACTTCTAACGCCACTGCTGGAGGATTAGATATTGATGGAGCGTTTACAACAGGCGGGTATACTGTTGCTTCTACAGACGCTGGTAAAGTTGATGGCGCTGGGTGGATTCCAGTAAACCTTAAGGCTTTGACAGGAGGCACACCAATCTCTAGTTTCCCTGTAGATCCGATAAACACGGTTACAGCTGCAGCAACATCAACAGACCTAGTTTATCGTTATGGATGTCAGAATCTCTCGACAACAAAACCATCATACATCTTTGAGATTGACGCGCGTCTTGAGAGTAACGCCTATACAGTTGAAGACAATAAAATGGCAAATGATGGTGGAGACAATGTTAGTTTTTACGAATCAGGGAACAGCCTGAACCTCCTTCCAACAACAAGTAACTTCTAGCCAAATTAATTTCCCCAAAAACACCCAGCCATCAAAAAGTCGGGTGTTTTTGTTTTTCCGCAACCCCGCCAGCCCCCCACACCTCTTCCCAGAGGCGAGGCCTATGTAGTCCGCAACACCAATTCCCATAGGCAATTCCTATGTAATCTATGTAACAATTCATAACAATAGAACGCTATCGCGTTCTATTGTTATGAATTGTGCAGGAATGTGGAGTGAGTGGGGGTGGGTGGGTTTGTGTTTGATTGGATTCCTGTTAATATATTCAAATCCCGCATTCAATATTCAATATTGGATTAGATTGGATTCGTCATTGCGAGTACCCGAAGCAATCCAGTATCATAGATTGCTTCGGGTACTCGCAATGACAGTTTCCCCATTCAGCATTCCCTATTCAACATTCTTGAATTAACAAATTCACGTCTTGGACGCTAATTCAATATTCTACCCCAATACCATATGTCACTAGATTTTATATTCACAAACTTAAATGTAATTGAAGTCGCTGTTTGGACAGCATTCTTTTTTGTCGTTGTTGTTCGCTACCTTCGCCATCTTTGGGTAAAAAATATTTCATACGGATGGCTTGTCGCCGGCGCTGTTGCGATTCATCTCTTGTATGGCATTTTTGCAACTTGGGGTCAGTATGTTGTTTGGGGTAAGAGCGAATTTACAAAAGTATTTCTTTCATCTCCGCTTACAGAGGAAGTTGCGTTCCAAGCATATCTGGGTTTCCTTCGTCCTTTGTTTGAAGGCTCAAACGGATACTTTGCATTCTATTCATTTCAGCACTTCTTTTTGAGCACAATCGCTCTCCTTATTGTAGTCGGACTTTTTTTACTGTTCCTTCTAGCGCGTTCTCGCACACATCCAATAAACTTTAGGGAAGGGGACATTATGCTTATTGTTCTTGCTATGCTCATTTCTGGTTGGCCGGGAGTCGTTGTTCTTTTGCCGATAGGGCTTGTTTCGGCAATCGTACTTTCTATCGGCGCTCGTATTTTTTATAAGATAGAGCGTATTCCACTTTCGCCTGCCTTTCTCCTCGCAGCGCCTATCGCCCTCATTTACGCAGTGCCTATCCTCTCCTCCCTCAATCTTTATCCACTCCTCAAGCTTTAGTTTTTGAATTACATTTACTTATACACAGCAAAATAGCACACAGATGAATGGAGCTGTGATATACTAAAAGGACAAACATGTGACGTGTGACCATTGACATGTGACTCACAGATTTTCGCTACGCGAAAATCTGTCGTCAACTGTTAAAGGTTAAATGTCAATTGTTTCCATATCATGCACATTACGCAAGAAAAATTGAAATCCATAGTTCTTGAATCTGGCCTCGTGACTGATGAGGACTTTTCTGTTGCTGTGGAGGAGTCGCGTCGCACTGGGCAGTCTATACAAAATATTCTCATCGGCAGAGGGAAAATTCCTGAGGATTATTTTGTCGAGCTTCTGAGCCCGTACTATGGAGTGCCGATTGTAAATCTCAAGAAGTATGAGTCGGAAACAATAAACCCAGAAGTTCTTGAGCTTATTCCAGAGGCGTATGCAAAGGCAAAAAATATTGTTTTGTTTGAGTACGATAAAAAGCAGGGAAGAGCAAAAGTCGCAATGCTTGATCCTTTTGATTATGACACTATTGAATATGTGCGCGCAAAGCTGGGAGCGTGGGTGGATGTGTTCCTTACCACAGTTCCGAGCTTGCGATACGGCCTCAAGCAATACAAGAAAAAAGTCGGCATCAATTTTGACCAAATCATTTCTGAAAATGTGGAGCAGTCGCTAGCGACAAGCGGGGACGCGGATGTCGCAAAACTCGCGGCGGCGGTGCCTATCGTAAGCATCCTAGATAATGTTATTGACCATGCGGTGAGTTTGAATTCATCAGACATTCACTTTGAACCGCTGGACAAGGAGCTCCTCGTGCGTTTTAGAATTGACGGTATTATGCAGGAGATTGTGAGCCTACCTCAAACTATTGCCCCTGTGCTCGTTGCCCGCGTAAAAATTCTTGCAGGAATGCAAATAGACGAGCACCGCGTTCCGCAGGACGGTCGTTTTCGTTTTGATATGGACGATGGCGGGTCCATAGACGTGCGTGTGAACATTATGCCGGTCTTTCACGGCGAAAAGGTTGAAATGCGTATTTTGAAGGGCGCGGCTCGCCCGCTTACACTAAAAGACCTTGGAGTTTCGGACGAGGGTATTGCAGTGCTTCACAACGAAATTAAAAAACCGCACGGAATGATCCTTGTTACAGGCCCCACTGGTCACGGGAAAACGACTTCGCTGTACGCGATACTTCAAATTCTCAATACACCGTCTGTAAATATCACAACCATTGAAGACCCAGTTGAGTACGAGTTTCCGCGTGTAAACCAAACACAGGTCAATCCTAAAGCGGGGATTACTTTTGCGAATGGGCTTCGCGCGTTGTTGCGACAAAATCCGGATATCATTATGATCGGTGAAATCCGCGACAATGAAACAGTGGAGATTGCTATTCATGCGGCGCTTACCGGACACCTCGTGCTTTCGTCGCTTCACACCAACGACGCAACTTCGGCATTGCCTAGACTTTTGGATATGGGAGCGCCAGCGTTTTTGCTTTCCTCTACAGTAAATATCGTAATAGCACAGCGTTTAGTGCGTCGCATTTGCGCATCGTGCACAGAGTCGTATCCTGCAAGTCCTGAAATCGTGCGTCTTATTCAGGCGCAGATGGCGCTTTCTGGAAACAAGGAAGCAGCTATTCCAAGCACTCTCTACCGAGGCCGAGGGTGCAAGGTGTGCGGGAACTCTGGGTTCCAAGGGCAGATTGGTATTTTTGAATTGTTCAGAGTCACGGACGCCATTCGCGAGCTTATCCTTCGCGAGGCGACCGTGGGAGAGATTCGCAAAAAGGCGGTAGAGGACGGAATGACAACAATGTTTGAAGACGGTTTGGACAAAGTGGAAAGAGGAGTCACCACGATAGAGGAAATTTTGAGAGTGGTTAATGAGTAAGGAACTCTGACAATTGACATGTGACTTTTGACAATTGACGAAATACAAATGCACACACAGAACAAAAAATTTAGATTTAGACAATTTGCTGTATATGGTGATGCTCGTATTTTTGTACGTAATGTAAAGGTATTAATTAAGAAGAAATTTCCGCATACAGAGCAGTTTTCGTTAACAGCTCAAATGTTTCGCGCACTTGACTCAATTATTTTGAATATCGCTGAGGGCGCAGATCGTATGACCGACAAAGACTTTGCACATTTTTTGAATATGTCGCATACTTCTCTTAATGAGGTCGTTGCGTGTTGCGACATAGCGTCAGATAGCAAGTATTTTACAGTCGAGGAACACAATGATTGTTTGAGTGGTGCAGAGATATTGGCGAATCAACTCACCGCCTTTCGTAGGAGTTTGTTAAAGTCACCAATAAAATGATTACAAAATCCCCGTCAAATGTTAATTGTCAATTGTTAATTGTCTTTTCACTATGATTTTTATTTACGAAGTATACAACAAGGATGGAGCGACAGTACGAGGCGAGTACGAGGCGGGGTCGCGCGAAGAGGTCGTGCAGTACTTGCTTAGACGCGACCTAACTCCTATTTCAGTGGAGGCTATTCGCGGAAGCAAGGCAGGTTTGGATTTATCAATCTCCCTCTTTGAAAAAATAAAACCTGTTGATATTTTGTTCTTGGTGCGCAACTTGTCAGCGACCGTAAAGGCTGGGCTTTCTATTGTGGAAGCGTTGGATATTTTAATTGCAGACACCGAAAAGAAGATGATGAAAAATATTCTTCGTGAGGTGCAGGCGTTGGTAAAAAATGGTCAACCGCTTTCGGCTGGATTTGCAAACTTCGCAAACCAATTTCCGCCAGTGTTCCTCGGGATGCTCCGCGCTGGCGAAGCATCTGGTCAGCTTGAACGCACGCTCACCGAGCTTGGTCAGTATCTTTCAAAAGAGTATGCCCTTCGCGCAAAAGTAAAGAGCGCGCTCACATACCCGATAATTCTTCTTGTCGCATCTATTGGCGTTGTGTCGCTTTTGCTTATCTTTGTTCTCCCTCGTCTCACAAAAGCTTTTGCTTCTAGTGGTGTTGAGCTTCCGTGGGTCACAAAATTCTTCCTTGGGCTATCTAGTATGCTCACCTATAGTTTTACTCTTGACATAGCTGTCATATTTTTTGCAACCTGGTTTTTTCTGTATTTTCGCAAAACGAAGATTGGTAGAAAATTCTTTTTCATCCTCATCTCTCATATTCCCGTCGCGAACGAGCTCATAAAAAAAGTAGCGCTTGTGCGTTTTACACGCACTCTAGGCAACCTGATGGCGAGCGGGCTTTCGGCCGTTGGCTCCCTAGAGTCTGCCGCGCAGTCCATTGGAAACCAGAAATACGAAGTTGCAATAAAGGCGATTGTTGATGACGTGAAAAACGGAATGACTATTTCGGACGCCATCACAAAGTTTCCGGATTTGTTCCCAAGGCTTCTCGTGAGCCTTGTGATTGTTGGCGAGCGAACTGGCTCATTGTCAGAAATTTTGATTACATTTTCAGACTTTTACGAGGAAGACGTTGATAACAAACTCAAAGGTCTCACAGCTGTCCTAGAACCTATATTGCTTTTGATAATGGGGCTTCTTGTCGGTTCTATCGCGTTCTCTATTATTTTGCCAATTTATCAGCTCGTCGGGCATTTCACCTAGGAAGAACATTTGACGATTAACCTTTGACCATTGACGAGAATGCAAGAAAAACAATTTACAATTAGCAAAATACAAGGAGAACAATTGACACCGCTTTGCGGACATTTAACAATTGACAAGCAGATTTTCGCGAAGCGAAGATCTGCTGTCAGTTGTCACATGTCAAAGGTCAAATGTCTCCAAAAGGGTTTCTCCCTCTTGGAACTGCTTATCGTAATCGCCATTTTGGCAATCCTTGCGGCCGTTGGCGCTGGGTTTTACAGAGGTTTTGCAAAAAATGTTGAGCTACAGTCATCTTCAAAAATGATTGCGAGCGATTTGCGACAGATGCGCGCGAAATCAATGGCAGGGGAGAGCGGATACAAGTGGGGAGTGCGTTTTGTAAAAGACGCGGGCGGGGACTATTACATTACTTTTTCCACAGACGGCACAAACTCCACCACCACAGCCACAACCACACTTTCTTCAGGTGTTACATTTTCTGACCCATCATCAGGATACAAGGAAGTTATTTTTAACAAAATCACCGGCACGGTACCAACAGCAACGACAACAAGCGTTACACTAGAAGGCACCACCGCCACGACAACGATATCCACAATAGGGACGATATATTAGGGCGGAATGGAGAATGTAGAATTTGAATATTGGATATTGAATGGGGAAGGGGGAATGGAGAAACAGTTTTTTCTAATAACTAAATTTGTTATACTAATGTCAGCTGGTTGATTGATGGGGGCGGGTGAGAGTATCAACACCGTATCTCTCTCTTGGTGTGTTACAGCCGTATCTTCCAAAAAAATTTGGTGTGTGAGTAGAAGATATCAGCGGTGTGTAATTCGCTACGCGGTTTCGTCCGTTGCCCCACCAGTCTATCAATGTAACGATATGAAAGATTTTCACGACTGGAATAAAAAGAAAATTAAGATTAACGAAAATATAACCTATAACCACCCTAAGGAAAAAGAAATATGGTGGTGCAGTATTGGTGTGAATATTGGCAGTGAGGTGTACGGCAAAGGGAGTGGCTACACAAGACCAGTACTTGTGATAAATGCGGAAGGAAGTGAATGTTTTATCGGTATTCCGCTTACTTCAAATGTAAAAAAAAAAATATTCTTGTATTATAAAAACTGATGACGATACATTGCATACTGCCTTAGTTTACCAAATACGAGGTTTTGACAAGAGAAGGCTTACGGATAGAATGTGTGTACTTTCAAATGAGGAATATTCAAAAATAGAAAAGTATTTCAAGAAGCTCTACAAAATATAATAGCCCCCTTGCGGGGGCTATTGGCTCTTGCGAGCAAGAGAGGCAACCTCTCAATACATATATAGTACACGATTGTGTTATTTTATGCAACTTTCTGTATTAGTTCACTACATACGCTTTTATAAATATGGCAAACGATTTATAATAGAGTATATGAAATTCCCCATTCCCCAGTCTACTTTCTATGTTTCGCACCCATCCCGCGGAGCGCTCCTTCTGGAGCTTCTTATTGTCACGTCCATTCTCGCGGTCATACTTTCTATCGGCTCACAGGCGGTGTATGTGAGTATGCAAAGCGGAAAAACTTCTGGCGAGAGCGACACGGCAATGGGCCTCGCGGGCGAGGCTCTCGAGCAAGCGCGCGCTGTCGCGGATGAAAAGTGGCAAAATATCTACGACCTGACGAGGGGCTCGCAGTATCATTTTGTGGAGTCAAACAGCAAATGGGCGACATCCACAGGAAGCGAGCTCATACCTCTCAACACTGGAAGCTTCACGCGATATGTTGTTGTGCAAAATATTTGTCGCGACACAACAGCCGGTGTTCGCAACGTAACAGGTATCACAGACACAGACGGCACAGCAACCACTTGCACAACAAGCACGGGAGCGTTTGACCCCTCCACACAAAAAGTTACCGTTACTGTTTCGTGGCAGGGAAACGGAAGCCCAGTAACAATAAGCGATTATTTTATTCGCTGGCGAAACAAGGTCTGCAACCAAACTGGATGGACGACTGGCGGTTCCGGCACCACGGTAAAAACGTGTCCCGACACAAACTACGATACCATTTCACCCGAGGGGACTATTGACACGGCTGGTGGGACATTGAAGTTGCAGTAATAAACCCACTTTTTCCTTTAGTTTATAAATTTTCTTTGGTATAATATTAATGCAATGCGCCTTACATTGAAAAAATTAAAAAAAATACTGAGGTCATCAGAGTCATTTTTCCTTGCTTTCTCGCTTGCGCTTTTCCTTACTTTCTCAAGTGTTGTTTCTCTGTTGCCACAAGGCTGGCAAAATAGCGAATTAGCGCAGAATCTGAAAATTAACGAAGCACACGCAGCGACGGAAACCAAATGGGCAAGCTCGCATCTTTCCGGCACGTGTACTAATCCGAACAACGCCCTTAGTACAACGAATGGCACGTGGGCTGGCGACACCAACGCCAACGTAAGTTGCACTTCTGACTACGCCATGGACGATCCTTCTGGCTCACTCACTGGAACGCAAACTATCAATGTGCTCGCGCGCAAAGGATCCCAATCCGGCAATCCAACGCTCGCGATTGATCTTTATGAAAACGGATCGCTCGTGCAGTCAATTGTCGGGGCGACTTCTGTTACATCCACCAGCGGCCAAACAGTCAGCGGTACTTTTGACGGTTCTGTGATCACGAACCCGAACAATGTAGAGGTTAGAATCGTTATCGTCGGTGCGGGTGGCGCGCCTTCATCCAGAAACTCGGCGCAATATGATTCCATTGAATGGGCGGTTCAGTTTGCCGTCAACACCCCACCTACGCTCACGGTCTCTCAGCCGGACGGCACAGGCGATACAGTGGCAGTTGGCGACCTTTATAATATTACTTATGATTTGGCTGATTCAGACAATGTGGTGACAGCGGCTATGTATTATGATACTGACGCAGTCGGATTGAATGGCACGGCAATCACCGGTGCTTGCGCCACAGCCGCCGAAGGCGCGGGAGCCACATGTTCTTGGGATACAACCGGAATGACGCCGGGGACTTACTATGTGTACGGCATTACCAACGACGGCGTGAACCCGCAAGTGACTGATTATTCGCCGGGTGTAATCACTATCAATGCGCCTACCCCCACCACCTCAATAAGTAATTTTGTTTCTGGAGAGCCGGGGAACTCTATTGTTGCTCCAGGCGCGGCTGGGTATGTTGATTCATTTGGACTCAAGACCAATACAGGCGTCGACACTGTCACTGGCGCGACCGTCATGCTTGCTGCAGGGACAGGGGCGCGCGTTGCCACTGTCGCCATTACCAATGATGGTGACACTGTCACATACTGTAGCGCCGCGCCATCGGGAGACTCGGCGACACTGACGAGCTGTGGTATCCCAGTAACGACCACAAATACGCAATTGAAAATAAAGATTACCGCAATTCCGCACGCCTCAATGCCTGTGCCGGCGGGCGGTTCGTACGCGGTAACTGGTAATGTGACCGCGTTTACAAGCACCAATCCACAAGCAGGCGCTGATTCGGGGAGTTCAACACTTACCATAGACAACCTTTCTCCCGGAAATGTGACGGGGACTGGCGGGAGTGCCGACAATGGGCAAGTGACGCTTACTTGGACTAATCCAGCAGATGGGGATTTTCACAGCACGGTTGTGCTTCGTCGTGAAGCGGTCGCAGTCGCCGATGTGCCAGTGGAAGGGACAACCTATATTGTAGGTAACACTATCGGCACCGCAATAGTTGCTTGCGTGGTGGCAACGCCAACGGCAACCTGTAATGACACTGGACTCACCAATGGCACCGCATATCATTACAAAATTTTTGCAAAGGACACAAATGGTAACTACTCTGCGACAGGAGTTGTGCCGACTGGGTCGCCGTTTACGCCAGTTCCCACAAGAACATACTACGGGTATCTGAACTCGGGAACCGCAGTGACCCTTCCCGCTGTTACGACAAATGCTGTTTGCCCAGTAGCGTCAGATACTAATCTTGGGACAGTTTCTGGGATATCCTTGTTGGATGATGTTGATGACGCGACATGTATCCCCGGCGCTACTAGGGATATCATATGGAGCTCCGCGGCTCCGACATTCTCGTTTTATTACAATGGAGCTGGATATGCGTCCACTATGGATGTCACTGGTGTGAGTATTGGTTTCAGGGCTAAATCTCAATCTGCCAGCGCTACACTTACGCTCAAATTATTTTATACAGAACCTGGAGGCGCTCAAGTATATTTTACCGGTACACCACCCACACAAGCGCTAACAGCCACCAGAACAGAATTTACAGTCAGTTTGGCTGGTCTGTCTGCAACAGGCGTTCCAGCTGGTTCAAAACTCGGCGTTGAGTTTTCTTGGGATGACCCCTTGGGTGTGCGTATCGCGATGAACGCGACAACTAACAGTGAAAAACTTATTGTAGCTGAAACGGTAGCATCAGCACCAACTCTAACCATCAGCCAAACTGCTGGTTCAAAAGTAACAACGAAAAACAGCGGTGATGTGAATCAGTACGCTCATGATACTGCCTGCACCGGAGCTGGCACTTGTTCGGCATTTACTTTGGCGTCTGCTGGTGGGACGACGAATGTGACATCTATTAAAATTACTGAAACAGGGAGCGTCACTGCGAACACGGAGCTTTCCGACCTCAATTTGTATTATGACTACGACGGCAACTGGTCAGACGGTGGCGCGGAAACTTTGTTTGGCACAGTTGCAAACTTTGCAGGCGACCAAACAGCCACTGTGAGCGGTACTCTCGCTATAAGTGATGGCGCAACGGCGTATATTTACGCGCGTTACGACCTTGCAAACGGCGCGGTATACCCTACTGGTGGAGCCACGGTCAATTTTCAAATTGCCGCGTCAACAGATGTTGTTTCCGATGCCACAGAATCCGGCTCAGGCACTTTGGTCGGCACTCAGACCGTCCGCCCCAATGTCACCTC
>DMXP01000008.1:17902-61085 GCA_003483855.1 Candidatus Yonathbacteria bacterium | reverse complement strand
AAAAACCCGCCACTTGCAAGTGGCGGGTTTTTGTTTTGTATTTAGAATTATCCACGAGTTAAGGTTGTTATATATTTTTGCTTCAACTATACTTATATGAAGGATTTTTCCGGCTGTCCGCGCTGTTCGCAATATTTTACAAAAAAATATGAAAGTATTGTGAACAGTGCGGGAAGTTGAACGTGAGGTTTTATTAATTATTCGCGAAATATAATTTACAAAAATGGATAGTCAAAATTACGAGAAAGATAAGGTTAGCAGTATTTTAAAATGGGTTTTATTCGGTGTCGCTGTAGTCTCATTCTGTATTCTAGGGTGGGCTGCAAAAGTTACATATAGCACTGTACCTCCTCAGCCTGACAAGTTTATTGCAGAATCCGGAGAGTTGCTCATAACTGGCGAGGACATCGTTGCCGGCAAGGGCGGTTTCCAAAAGGCCGGCTTAATGGACTACGGCAGTCTCTACGGCATGGGTTCGTACTTTGGTATTGACTATACAGCAGAGTACTTGAAACAACTTGGCCTAAGGACCGACGAGAATATCGCAATGTCGCGTTATGGACAGCCATTTTCCGCATTGTCTGAGGACAACCAAGAATCAATAAAACGAGAAATGAGAAGGATGCTTAAGGGCGTTGATCTCACAAAGAACGAAGTAATACTCCCGACTCCGCTCGCCGATGCTGTAAAATCGGTTCGCCAGGATATCGTTACATTCCTTCTAACAGAAAATCCTGAAATAGGTTGGTATGGCGCGAAGGCTCTTAACAATGAAACTGCCGCCATTACCGCAAACTTCCTAATCTATTCATCTATTACAACAGTTGCCTTGCGCCCCGACGGATCCGCGTCATGGACACAGAATTGGCCGTTTGAGCCTTTGGTTGGAAACGCGCCAACAACGAGCGCGTTCAACTGGACATGGATTAGTTACGCTTTCACATTCCTACTCTTTGGAGCTGTGATTTATATTTATGAACGCTTTCTAAATCACCGTGATACTTCGCCTAGAGAACATAAATTAATTGATTTTCGCCCACTCACGCCTAGCCAGCGCAAGGTTGGAAAATACTTCATCGTTGTCGGCGCAGTATTCCTCACTCAGCTCGCAGTCGGTGTACTCATGGCGCACTATTATTCAGAGCGAACAAGTTTTTACGGATTTGATATAGGAGAATATCTTCCATTCAATTTCCTTAGAGCAATGCACATTCAGACTCCTATCGTTTGGATTGGTTTGTCGTGGATCGGCGCTGCACTCTTCCTTGCTCCAGCAATCAGTAAGAGCGAGGCAAAGGGGCAAGGATTCCTAGTTGATCTTTTGTTCTGGGTTACACTCTTTGTTGTTGCTGGCGGACTTATTGGAAACTACTTGGGTAACATCAACGTAATTGATAAGAACTGGTTCTGGTTTGGAAACCAAGGATTGTCGTACATTGAGCTTGGTCGCTTCTGGCAGATTGGCTTCTTTGTTGGTCTCCTAACATGGAGCGTTCTTGTATTCCGCGCATTATGGCCTGAAAAGGGGCAGTTCTTTAAGGCGGCTCGCGAGTTCATTACTGGCAATATTTACCTAGAGCACCTTTTGTGGGCAGCAACACTAAACATCGCGTTGCTATACGCAGCAGGAATGGTTCCACTTACAGGAATCGCAAGCTCATTCTCTATTGCAGACTTCTGGAGATGGTGGGTTGTACACTTATGGGTAGAACAATCGTTTGAGTTCTTTACAGTGGCAGTGAGCGCGTACCTCCTTATGGAAACAGGTTTGGTGTCGCGAACACTTGCTGAGCGCGCTGTATACTTCGAGCTCATACTTATTTTCTTGGGAGGAGTTCTCGGCACAGGTCACCACCTATACTGGGTAGGCGCGGGCAGTATGTGGATTCCAATTGGAAGCATGTTCTCATTTATTGAGGTTATCCCACTTCTACTCCTTATTATTGAGTCCATCCAGCAATATCGCCTCATTCAAGGGACTGGCGGAACATTCAAGTACAACCTCGCGTACTTATATATTATCGGCGCTGCCTTCTGGAACTTCGTAGGAGCGGGAGTATTTGGTGGCGGTCTTATCAATGCTCCGCTAGTAAACTACTACGAGCACGGCACATTCCTAACACTCAACCACGCTCACTTGGCACTATTTGGAGCGTTTGGCTTGCTTGCTCTTGGACTCATCTACTACTGTCTGCGTTACGCGGCAGGCAACCACACTCCTTTTACGGAAAAAACTGGGTACTGGGCATTCTGGATGTACAACATCGGGCTCCTTTCATGGATGGTTCTGCACTTCCTCCCTATCGGCTTCCCTCAGCTTGCTGCGGTGTACGAGCACGGATATGCGTTTGCTCGCAGTATAGAGTTTTATAACACCACGGTTCTTTGGCAGTGGATGAGAATCCCTGGCGATGTGCTATTTGGTGTCGCGGGTATTATTATGGTTTGGGACTTTATCAAAAAACTTAAGCCAGTTTTTAAGGCTCCAGAACAGGAGCAAGGAGGTATCTCAACAAACTAGTCGCGTAGGAATCTGCGAAAACAAACCAAGCACCATTCTGGTGCTCGGTTTGTTTTTGCTGTATAATACATCTATGGAAAAAAGTAACGAAACACAGTCGGCTAAAACCTCTCATCCGCACTACTACGGCACTCTTGTCAGGAAGCAACTCTTTTTTGCTGCGTTTGTAATATTGCTCGCGGCGCTCATTGATAGAGAGCTCAGGAATTTTTATCTTGTTGTAGGTCTATTTGGTGTCGTTGGTTTGACTATCCTTGCTGGGCTCACAAGCCCGCAAAAACGCGGGATAATGTTTACAGATATGTTTGTTTCGGCAATAATGTTTCTAATTTTTGAATATTTTGCAATCAACGCATTTGTTAAATACGGAACTTTTTCAGATCCTATATTTTTCTTCCGACAGTTGATTGCCGTTATTTACCTCGTCACGTTGTACTACAGCACAAAGACTTTGCGTTATTATGATGATAAAGAGAGCTCAAAGCAACAGTAATTCATAATCTTATGCCACACTTTGCAGAAATTATTTTATTGCTTTTCATCCTCTGGATTTTAGGATTTTTTGTATTTCACATTGCGGGATTTCTCATCCACCTGCTTATTATCGTCGCAGTCATTATGGTTCTTATTCGCGTCATCAAAGGAGAAAATCCATTCAAATGAAAGCCGTGCCTAAACAATCTGGTTACATAGGAATTCTTTTAATCCTACTCGGAACGGCTGGTATGGTTTTTTTGTTTATGAAAATGTATTTTACATCAAGCCCAACCACGATAGAATTTCAGCCAAATAACGCGCAAGGAGTAACGCCAACGACACAATACGACCGCCTCCGTTCCGATATTGACGCAGCAAAAGCAGTCTCAAACCAGTTGAACACAAAAGCGTTGGAGACGAACAAAACGCTAAACAGCCTAAGGTAGCGGAAGACATCGCGACAGACAACTAAAACTACTATACACGCATTTGTCCGATAGTATAGTATACGTGTATAGTAGTTTTGGTTTTGTGTATGGCGTGGTATGCTCAATAAAATATGAGAATTCTAGCTATTGAGACCAGTTGCGACGAGACCGGTGTTGCCATCGTGGAGGCGCGTCTTGCCTCTGGCACCACAAAAAGCATCAAAGTCCTCGCGAATCTACTTATCTCACAAGCCGAACTCCACGCGCAGTTTGGCGGAGTATTTCCTGCCATCGCGCGTCGCGAGCACGCGAAAAATATTGTGCCCCTTATTCTGCACGCACTCAAAGAAGCCAAGCTCTCAAAAAAATTAAAGCGCTCGCGAGTGCTCACAAAAAAAGAAAACTCTGTACTAACAAAAATTTTCTACAAAGAACCAGAGCTTTTTGAAGTCTTCAAAGACACGCTTCTTACACTTAAGGTTCCTGCAATTGATGCAATCGCGGTAACTTCCGGTCCTGGCCTTGAGCCTGCTCTTTGGGTGGGTATCAACACCGCAGAAGCGCTTGGCGCGCTCTGGAATGTGCCTGTAATTCCAGTGAACCATATGGAAGGCCACATCGCAACTGCGTTGCTAGTCCAACGTGTTCATGGCCGAGCCACGAATCAGCTGATTCGAAGTCGAAAGTCTGTAAAGTCAGCGGTATACGACCTGCGGTCTACTCAATTTCCTGCGCTTGCGCTACTCATTTCTGGTGGACACACGGAGCTCGTTTTGATGCCGAGCAAAGGCAAGTACAAAATGCTTGGCCAAACACGCGACGATGCAGTCGGTGAAGCATTTGATAAAGTCGCGCGTATGCTCGGGCTTGCATATCCAGGCGGTCCAGAGATTTCCAAACTTGCGGAGAAGGCGGAAAGTGCAGTTTACGTCAAAGACGCGAATTTACTGATTCGAAAACTTTCCACCCCGCTCCCACGCCCTATGCTCAAGTCTGGCGACTTTGATTTCTCATTTTCAGGATTAAAAACTTCCGTACTTTATGCAATCAAAAAATTTGAAACGCTCACTGACCGCGACAAGGAGCTCATCGCAAAAGATTTTGAAGACTCTGTGACCGAAGTTCTCGTCACAAAAACAATAACTGCTGGCAAAAAATATAATGTTAAAGAAATTATTTTAGGTGGAGGTGTCACCGCCAACAAAAAAATCCGCAAAGTATTCGCGGAAAAAGTTGCCCAGGAAATGCCAGATACTAAACTTTTTATTCCCAACGTTCTCCTCTCTGGTGACAACGGCCTCATGATTGGTGTCGCTGGCCTCCTTCGCTCAAAACCTAAAAAACATATCATTGCCAACGGCACCCTCAAGCTCGCAAAATCAGTAAGCCCAACTCTCGCAGAACTAAGGAGGAATAAAGAGTAACCAATTTCTCATAAGCCAACTAATCTGGACATCAAAGCCCGTATCAAACATTTTTGTGAGAAGTTTATTTTACTTAACTAGCCAATCTTAAATGGATAATTTCAAAATTTATTTAATATATAATGCAAGGAAATTAGGTATTTTCGTTTCAAAATAAATATTTAAGTAAACACCATTTTCACCACAGGTTAGAGAAACAGCCGATGTTGATGGACAATAGTAGTAATAATACGATGAACCACTAGGATCCCTTGGCACCTCAGGAATATATGGTTTAAGTTTTGCGCCTAAACAACTGTCCCAATTTATATCAATTGAGCGTGTTGTAAATCCACCATTTGGAGCAATTCCTTCGTATGGACCACATAACGGAAAATATCCATAATCATTAAAATATGCGCTAAGTGCTGTGCGCAACTGGTATGCGTCTCCTTGTCTTCTTGCGTCTCTTGCTTTAGCTCTTGCATTGTTTAAGCTCGCCAATGTAACACTTGAAAGCAAGCTGATAATTGCAATAACGACGAGAAGCTCAATGAGAGTAAACCCTTTATTACCTTTTTTTACAGGTTTAAAAATTTTTATTACTAAGGAGGTCATGGATGAGGAGGATGATATTTATAATCAGTCAATGGATTAGGAAATTGTGTTTTATCACCTCCATCAAAAAATAAAATCGATGAAACAATAATCGCCACAACCACAAACCCAATCAAAACATAATTTGCTTGTTTCTCATCTTTAACAAAACCGCCAGAATATTTAATTATCAGACGAACGAGTACTGATTCTTTTGGCTTAAAAGTTGTGTGTTGTACTTGGTCGATATCAAATTGAACTTCGTTGGACATAAGGGAAGTATACCCTGCCACAAAAAAAAAGAAAGACTTTGAAGTGGTGCGTTTAGTTTGGTTAGCTCTAAAATCTGTGATAAAATCAGTCTATTATGACTGAACTTCCAGAAAAACTAACCAAACCTTATGAACCGGCCTTGACGGAGCCACGCATCTACAAGCTCTGGGAAGAGAGCGGGTTCTTTAATCCAGACAATTTGCCGGAAAGGCACAAGGAGCCTTTCACCATCATTATGCCTCCACCAAACGCAAATGGTCGTTTGCATGCTGGGCACGGGCTTACTATCACACTTGAGGACATCATGACGCGCTACCAGCGTATGAATGGCAAAAAGGCGCTCTGGGTGCCGGGTGCTGACCATGCGGGGTTTGAGACACAAGTAGTGTACGAAAAGAAACTTGAGAAAGAAGGACGCTCTCGTTTCAAAATGGATCGCATAGAACTCTATGATGAGATAATGGCGTTTACGCTTGAAAGCAAAAAACACATGGAGGCAGATGTGAAGGCTCTCGGTGCATCGTGCGACTGGTCGCGCGAAAAATTTACGCTTGACCCGAGTGTCGTCGCAGAAGTGCAGGAGACATTTCGCAAACTCTATCGCGACGGACTCGTATATCGCGGATACCGCACTGTAAACTGGTGTACAAAGCACCAGACTTCCCTCTCGGACGTTGAAACTGAAAATGTGGAAAAGGGCGACAAACTTTACTACATAAAATACGGACCTTTTACTGTTGCCACTGTGCGCCCCGAAACCATTTTTGGCGATGTTGCTGTTGCTGTAAACCCAAATGATGAGAGATACAAAAAATTTATTGGACAAACTATTGAAGTACAGCATCCGGAAAATAAATTGTCCCTCGTTGTTATTGGCGACGAAGAAGTTGACCCAGAGTTTGGTACTGGGGCTCTAAAGATTACTCCCGCGCACGACCACAACGACTTCAGGATGTCAGAGACTCACAAGCTTCCACGTGTGGAGGTAATTGACCAATTTGGAAAGCTCAATGAAAAAACAGGCAAGTACGCGGGTATGAAAATTCTTGAAGCGCGCGCGAAGGTTGTGGAGGACTTACAAGCGCTCGGACTCATTGAAAAAATCGAAGACTATACTCACGCAGTACCTACTTGCTACAAATGCGGTACAACCATTGAGCCACGCGTGATGCCACAGTGGTTTGTGAAAATGGCGCCACTCGCAAAACTCGCGGGAGACGCGGTGCGTGATGGAAAAATAAAATTCATTCCTGACAATTTTGAAAAAATATTTTTGTACTGGATGGATAACACGATGGATTGGAACATCTCGCGCCAGATTGTGTGGGGTATTCAAATCCCAGCGCTCATTTGCGCGCATTGCAACGCCGGCGCGTTGGACACCGACTACAAAGATGGCGACGCGTGCCCTACCTGTGGAAAACCTCTAACCACCGAGACTGACACATTTGATACATGGTTTTCATCCGGTCAGTGGCCACTTTTGGCCATAGGATACCCCGAGAAGGCTGATTTGGGCTTCTATCCAACGAATGTAATGGAGACCGGCCGTGACCTAATTTTCAAATGGGTACCGCGTATGGTCATTTTTGGGCTCTATCTCACCAAGGAAGTGCCTTTCCGCACTGTGTACCTGCACGGAATGGTGAACGACAAGCACGGCAAAAAAATGTCCAAAAGCAAGGGGAACGTAGTCTCCCCTATTGAGCTCACGGACAAGTACGGCGCAGACGCGCTTCGTATTGGGCTCGTTATCGGCAACACGCCGGGCAACGACCTCGCGCTCGCGGAAGACAAAATAAAAGGCTACAAACATTTTTGCAATAAAATTTGGAACGCAACACGTTTTGTTTTGACAAACATTGGTGACACCACTTTAGATACGCCGAAACCTGCGCTCACTCCGCGTGATGAAGAAATACTTGCGGAGTTTAATAAGGCAATTGAGAGCATCACATCGCACTACGAAAACTTCCGCTTCCATCTTGCGGGAGAGGAGCTCTATCATTATTTTTGGAATACATTTGCGGATGTGATTATTGAAGAAATGAAATCGAGAGTTGCGAGTGATGATGAAATTTCAAAAAATGGAGCGCAGTGGCTTCTCTTAAACATTCTTGCGACAAATATTAAAATGTTGCATCCGTTTATACCATTCATCACCGAGGAAATTTGGGATATACTACCTAGAGAAGGTAAGAAACTTCTCATTGTAGAGCCATGGCCGAAACCATTTTAATTTGGAAACCAGCATTAATTGCAATTGCAGGTGGGATACTCCCGTCGCTTGTGTGGCTTTGGTTTTGGCTTAGACAGGATAGGCACGCGCCTGAACCGACTGGGCTCATTGCTCTCTCGTTTTTTGCAGGAATGGCGATCGTATATTTTGTACTACCATTACAAAAACTTGTATTGGCATCCATTGACACAATTATGGGCATCGTTGGTATTGTTTCGGCCAAACTAACCACACTACCAATAGATGAACAGACAGTACGAATAACTCTCTGGGCTTTTATAGAAGAATTTGCAAAGTATGCCACCGTGTTTCTCATTGCTTTTAAGAGTAAGTTCTTTGATGAGCCAATGGACGCAGTGATTTACCTCATCACAGCTGCGCTAGGATTTGCTGCAATGGAAAATGCCTTATACATTTTCAAAGATATGGCTCATGGAGGATTTATGGATATTTTGGGGAATGGAAATATGCGCTTTATAGGAGCAACTATTGTTCACATCGTTTCTTCTGCTTTTGTAGGCATTGCTATAGCATTTTCATTCTACGCGTCAAAATACATTAAATTTGTTGCCACCACCATCGGAATTATTGTTGCAACGCTCTTGCATGCATATTTTAATTTATCTATAATAGACGCAGGTGGAACAATGAAGACACTTATGGTATTTTCCCAATTTTGGGTAGCTATCATTTGCATCATTGTATTGCTTGCGCTAATAAAACGCATACAAAGACCAATCAATTAATTTATATATGAAACGATCATTTTTTGAACGACTTACAGGAACTATCTCACTCAAGGATAGATCCTCAGACTTTGAGGAAGAGGTAACAATTGAGCAATCTCCACAAGGAGCTTTTAATCAATGGGAAGCAGAAGCTATACCAGAGGGTGAGCTTGCGGTAGATGTTTACCAGACAAATGATTCCATCATTATTCAAGCAATGGTGGCGGGTGTGGCATCTGAGGACCTTTCAGTATCGGTAACACGCGAAATGATCACTATCAAGGGAAAGCGTGAAGCACCAAAAGGAATTTCTCCAGAAAACTATTTCTATCAAGAGCTTTATTGGGGCGCATTTTCGCGTGTGATACTACTTCCGTCTGAGGTTGAAACCGAAGAAGTAGAAGCAACAGAGAAACACGGGCTTCTCACGATTAAGCTTCCAAAAATAGACAAGGGCAGGAAACAAACGATTAAAATTAAGTCACTGTAGGAGGTTGAATATCGAATTTTGAATCTAGAATATTGAATATAAAAAAACTCCCTGCGGTTTTTTATTATGGTGCCGAGGATAATTATTTCAGGGTAGGTCACGAGTTACTAAATATATTTTTTCACTTCGTTCAAAATCTATTAAGTACTCTCGACCCCAGCTCAGCGACCTAGTGGGTACACTAGGTGCCCGCTTCCGCTTTTCAACCCTGGTCCTCGGCTACAAAATAAAAGTCGCCGAACGCTTTCGCGTTCGGCTCCTTTATTTGGTGCCGAGGACCAGGGTTGAACTGGTGACCCCTCGCTCTTCAGGCGAATGCTCTACCAACTGAGCTACCTCGGCATGTTCACACCTTAACCTATATCTTACTTTTTACCTCTGTTAAATCTTTAACTACCATGTCAGCTACCTCGGCATGTTCACACCTTAACCTATATCTTACTTTTTACATCTGTTAAATCTTTAACTACCATGTCAGCAACATCGGCATATATCTTAGCCCTAACTTACTCCACTATAATAACTGGTATGCAAGCTCTTATGAGCCTACCAAAGTTTATGTCCAAGACACGAACAAGCTTGTTCGGCTACCTCGGCATGTTTTAAATTTTTGAAAATTTAAAAACAATTAACAGCTGACAAGTAACATTTGACTGAGGATTTTCGCTTTTGAATTAGTAAATTCACCTAAGGGTCGAAAATCCTACTTCTGGATCAAATTTTTTACTGCCTGGACATCTGTAGGAATCGAACCAGCGGCTTTTTCAAAATTTTGAATAATGCCGATTGAAGTCTGGAATGTCTTAGTATACTTTTGAATCGTTGGCTGAAAGTAATAGTAAACTCCAAAAATCGATCCAAGAATTATCGCCCAATATACTAATCTGAACAAAGAACTCCAGTGTTGTGAGCGTCGCATTCCCCTGAGAATCTTATTGTTCTCGCGGGCAATTTCTAGAAGCTCATCTATCTTTCGTGTGTCCAATTCCATACAAAATAATGTACCAGATTTTGCTAAAAAATCAAAATCACCTTATGTTGTAAAAAAGCTCGGAGCATGTCCGAGCTTTTTGTAGGGTGTTATGCGCTACAATGTCGCGCGTTCAACATTTCTTACTGTTGATAAAACGACAGATGCCAACTTGCTCTCAACCCCTTCCATCGAATCAAACGGTCTGAGAAATGTGCCATTGATCTGGAATACTTCTGGCACTTCCGCGCAAGGGCATAAACACAAAAACTGTGTCACTTTTTGGTCGGAGCTTTCCCTTTTTGCGACAACAGCCACAATGGTTGTTTCTCCGTACATTAAACACTCCGTACAGAAACCAGCGAGTTTCTCCGCTTTGTTAGTCCCGATTGTGTTGCGCAACGAGCCCATACGCGGAGTGATCGATTTTTTGAGCCTCATTACGTCAAGCAACATGGCTACTGTTTTTATTCCCACAAAACCATGTGGGAGTTGAACCTCGATGACTCCTGGTGTTTCGTGCTTGGCTTTATTAACCATTTTTACTTCCCCTTTTATAAGATTTTTAAAAAACAAAAAAAGGCAAGGAACTTATTGCCACTAGAAGTATACCACCAACGCCAAAATAGTCAACAGTCGTCTATGTCACATTCGATTCTTACCAATGGCACAAAAAATACCCTTGTGGGTATTTTTCTGGTGCCCCATGTCGGTCTCGGAATTAGCGTTGTGAGACCCCGTAAGGGTTCCTTGAAGGTTTTCGGGGTACCAAATCTACCCCGCTCGGTCTGGTCTCAATAGACACGATAGACACTATAAAAAGAGCTTGGGTTGTGTCTCGCGAGACCGCTTAAGGGTATTTACACCTTTGACAACCTAGCCGTTGTAAAGACAGCGATTGGCTACAGATTGAGCTTCTGTGACAAAAGAACCACGTCCTTTCTACCATCTCTTTTTTCAAGACTTGCAAGTACTTTGCTTTGAGTTTCTGGGCTCCAATATATTTTCAGCCTTTCCTTGGCACGGGTTATTGCTGTATAGAAAATGTTATGCGTTATCATCTCCTCAATCTCATCAGTAATGACGACCTTGACTGAATCATATTCAAGTCCTTGTGCTTTATGTATTGAAACAGCATAAGCAACTTGGAAAGGAACGACTGTATCTACCGAGGAATCGTCGTCGTCGTCAGAACTCTCAAACTTATTAACGAAAAAACGGATTACTGAATTGCCATTCTCAGCATTCGACATTAACTGAAAATCATACCCTTCGGCATCGAGCTGGTTAAGTGCTTTATCGATTTCAATATCAAACTGTATCCTATCAACAAACTTCTCAATACCGACAATCCTTCCCTTTAGATTGTTGTATATCAACGGTGTAAATCTATCCGTTTCATTGAACAAAATCGGGTCGTTAACCTTGTAGGTTTGAATACCCCATTGCACGGCGAGATTACTGTTGCTACTTTGTAAAAATCTATTGATATTGTTGATGCCATAGAGACCATCGTAGTTTAAACACAAAATTATCTCGTCTTCCTCAGACGTATCAAATATCGACTCACTCAAAGGTGTGGAGTAGCTGTTTCTTGCAATATGCTCTGAAATATCGTCATCAATGTTTCGAACTTTATCCCACAAGTTAATCAATTTATCGTTTGTGCTTCGATACGGCTTGGTCAATTCAAATACAGCAGTACCTGGGACAAAATCTCTTGCTACTCCAAACCAATTTCCAAATATGATTGATTCGATCTGGAATACATCCCCAACCAGAACAAGGAGTTTGAAAGAGGCCTTATTTAACACATCTATCATATCAGAGTTGCTGACAGTACTGCACTCATCAATAATCAGTAGGTCGTATTCTGTATCTGAATTTCTGCTAGACAAAAATCTATCGATTGTTTTAAAGGTACAAGTAGACGCATCAACCTTTCTTTTAAGATTATCAACAGCAGGATTGGTCTTGGCTAGGTAAAGCTTACTTTTATCATTAAAGAAGTTCGAGATGTGGTTTATCAGGGTTGATTTGCCAGTCCCTGCCGCTCCATAAATTAGAGCCACTCTGGAATTTTCAAATACATCGGTAAGTATTTTCTTCTTATCTTCACAATCGACTTGATAGGCAGAGGACGTTAACCACGAGACTACCGAGTTCGAATAATTTTTAACATTTTTTAACGATAAGTTATTTAACCTCTTTAGAATACCTAGAGTATTCTGCTCGTATCCTTGTATATAAATGTGACCATTGAAACTCTCTAATCTCCGATGGCCGTGTTTGTAGTACAACCTATTGTTGTAGTCATTTACCAGTTGGTCTATGTTATCGAAACCAGTGATATCTTTTTTCGGAGTATACAAAGCACCCCCGGTCTCAGTATTATTCTTAATAAGCCGTGCAAGGAACTCATGTTCTCGATTCGTAAAGTCGATACAATCAAATAAGTCAGATACTCTAGGATTATGATTTTTCAGCGAAGAGTTAAATGGCATTTGGTCGAACGGGATACATCCGTAATCTAGAAACAACTTAGACAAACTCTCACATGCCTCTCTACAATACTGCCGTTTTATAATCTTGTTATTTAGACTTTGGAGTAAATACTTGATAACATTACTTCCAGGTTTATTATCTTTTGTTACTTCACGACATTTATCCAAAATATCAAAGAAGTGATATGTTTTCGCACCTTGGGTCAGTCGAGTCTTAATTTCATTATAAAAGCCATCCTCGAAACTTACAATTTCCGACAACGAAAAAACCGATTCGGTTAAAAAGCCCATCAGCTTGCGATACTCCAAATTTCCACCACTGATTTTTGAATGAGGACCTAAAATGTCAGCAAAGTTGTTAATTTCACACGGACGTATTGAAACCTCCCAGCCATCAATGATTTGGATAGGCATGTGCTTACCCAAAACTTCAATTGTGTCACAGCTTACAGAAAGTCTAACTGAATAGTTTTCAGAAATATCGAATTTAGTAAACGCGATGATCCGATCGAATTTGCTCGCTCGATCGTTGGCGATGGTGAACGTTACTTCGTAATATATTTCGTGTTTTACAAAAAATGGTTTTATTTTTTGTATGTAATACCTATCTCTGTAGTCCCCCTTCTCTCTTGCGGATTCTGGTTGATTAATTTTTTCAGCTATTTTTTCATGATACTCTCTGAGGGTTGAGTCAGTATTTAGTGGAAACTGGTCAATGTTTTTGAGAACATCAAGATTATGAGCGTTCTTTGCATAAGATTTCACCCTAAGTAGATATTCGTAGTATTTAAGCATCAGTCGCTCCGATGCGTCTTGTTCTAGTGTGTAGTGAGAAGCTATTTTTTGGATGAAGTAGTGAAATTTGCTTAGAAATCTTAAGTCTCCTCTTGTTTTCACATACTCAATTGCAGATACAATGTTCTCGTATGTATTTTCTATGTCACCGCCTTGGCAATACGCTTTTAACGAGATGTGCTCAACAAAGTTCCTGAGTTGCGAGAGTATATTTTGTGACAATAAACCTCTCTCTATGGGAGAAAATTTCTCAATATTCTGTTGAATATTTTCATCGATAGTTAAAATTTGAGAATCAATCTTGTTCATAACTTCTGTGTTCAGAGATCCTAACCGGTTCTGCAAGGCGCCAAAGTTTACTACAGTTTTTATACAGGTAAATACTCACTTTAAATGCTTACTGTTTCTTGATATTTTAATATTACTTTTTTCATATTATTATAATTCGAAGTTATCCCAACTCTTCATCAGTCAGGCTATCTGCTTCATAGACCCCTCTCTCTAGCCTCCTTAGAATGTTGATGTTATCCATATTCCAATAGTAACCTAAAAACAATAGATTACGAAGAAAAGCTACCATCCTGTAGATTGTTAAGTGCTAGGCAAAATTCAACAAGGATTTACCTAACTTCTCGATTACTCCGACCACTAACGCATTTCCCATAATAAATGCTCTTTTTACATCTGGCGCAGACTTCCCATTTTGCATGAACTTTGTGTGATTGTCTGGAAACATATTAAGCCTCTCAAGCTCTAAAGGCATTAATCTACGCAACTTGCCTGATTTAGTTTTAATAACATGTTTAAAACGTGACGGCGAGCTTCCACCTTCACCGGTCACTATTGTTCTAGATGGTTTATCTAAAGAATCAGGAAAGACCATCGGGCCTTCTGAATAATTATATTCAAAACCGTCTTTCGATTTTCTCTCTTCTTTCTTACCACCCTTTAGATACTCCCACCTCTTCTTGTCTGAATCCTTTATAAAAAATTCTTCAGGGATTTTTTTCTCATCATGGATAATTAGATCTTTAAGTAATGTGGATTTTCCTTTATAGTCAGGAATTGTTTTTACCGTATAAACTTTTCTATCAATCATAACGCCTGAAACTTCAAAAGGACTTTTAGATGGGCTGTGGGAAGAAAAGTTTTCCGAAACTTTCTCTAGAGTGCCTTCAATTTTAAAATCCTGCGGGATAACATCCTCTTTTTTTACAGGAAATGCTTTGGCAATAACGCCTTCTTTATAAATCCAATTTTTAATACTTTTTTCCTTCTTAATCAAATTGAATGCTTTTGTACCTTTTTTGTATCCCACAATAAAAACCCTTCTCCTCCTTTGAGGAAATCCATAATCAGCCGCATTAACTACCCTCCACTCAACGATATACCCTAAATCTGAAAGGGAGGCCAACATGACGGCGAAGTCTCTACCCCTCTGTGCTGATGGAGACTTCAACAGGCGGTCCACATTTTCTAACATGAGAAAGTTGGGGGCATTTTTACCTTTCTTATTTAAAATATTAAAAATAGACCACCATAGGACACCCTTTTTACCATAAATACCTTTTGCCTGATTTGCGGTTCTTGCTACTGAATAATCCTGACATGGAAATCCTCCAACAAGGAGGTCGTGATTAGGGATTTGCTTAAAATCATTTTCTATAACCTCTTGGATGTCTTCGCAGGAGTGTCCCTCCGCTCCAAACTTTTGAACATAAATATCTGAAGCATGTTGGGCTACAGAGCCGGGCTCCCATTGACTACTCCAAACAGTCTCATATGCAAAATCTTTTTTACTAGCGGCATCAAGCCCTAGGCGGAAACCCCCGACTCCAGCAAATAGTTCAATCACTCGAATTTTCTTCATAGAACCATCTTAACAAATTAGAATAAAATGATCAATCTTGATCTTTTTTGTTTTCTATGGCCTGTTGTATATATTTAGCGTTAAGCCAGAAACAGCGTTTCATTTCATGTGTTTTTTGGGGTGTTTCAATCGTATCAGTTGAGTCCTTCCCGTGAGGACGAACGTGCGCCACACTGCTATCCTTGATTTTTGGTAAATCATCGTATCTACCCTCATTGATACAATCAATTGTTTTTTGCCAAACATTCTCAGCCTTCTCGATATCCTTCATTGGGAAATTCCAAAACATTGTTTTCCTCAATATGATTTCATTACTATCTTTTTGTTTTTGGAAAATAACAAATAAAAACTTTTTTGTTTCAAGCTGTAAGTGGAAATCAGCCATTGTTTCCCCCTCGTCGTCGTACCAAATTTGATTCACTAAATCCTTATAATCAAAAGCTGGGAATGAAATAGATTCTTTTAAAGTTCCAGTGCTTTCTAAGGTGACAACACGGGGTGTTATATTCGCCTTTTCTAACTCTTCTATGTTAGTTGATTTAACACCAAGAATTTGATTAACAATTAATCTTTTATAACTTTTGGACTTTTTGCCAAGAGTGGAACCGAGCTTGATAAGTATCTCTTTGTCTGTTTTCCCAATAAAAGGTGCGAACTTTCCCTTAATAGCATCCTCTATTGTCTCTATGCGTCGTTGCTTCTTAAAAATTGAATCTGTGTTAGTTTTTTCACCAAGCAACTTCGTCTGAATAAGATAATTTATATATTGCTGCTTGAAAGAAAATGCGCGTGGTTTTGCTGGAGTACGATTCATTGGTTGATCTCGCACCACACGACTATTTGCTGCCTTAGTACAAGCTCCGAGATAATAGGTATCCCCCTCCGACAACAAATGCGCTTCCCCTCGTTTAATTTTTGAAACAATATATTCCCAGTCTTTCTGAATCTGGAACACATCTTCACTGGAAATATCTTCCAGCAGGTTTAACAAATGAACAAATTTAAATTCATAATCAAGAATACTTTGATTTTCAGTCCATAAATAAAACATTAACAACAAGGTTTTATTCTTTTTCAAGAATGAGCTCGCTTCCCATTTCTCATTTGTGACAGTGTCATAATTAATCATCGAAAAAACTAGCCTCTCCTTCGAGACAAGCTTGTTTTTCGTATGTTTTTTTAATGGAGTAGTTTTAAGCTCAACACCTGCGATTGTGAAATCTGGCTCACTAATATTCCCTGGATTAATCTCGAAGAAATACTTTTCCACTAGGTCCCCTAAAAAACCTTTGCGTTTCATTCCGTATACTCCAATCTGGCTTTCGATAGCTCCAACCACTTCACTTGAAACAACCCCACGCAAAGACTTTGATAGAATTGTCTCTGCTTTTTCTAGAACCTGTTCTTTTGTTTGATATGTTTTAGTCATTATTCTCTAGTTCATTCCATGTATCTTTGGTCACAATTACATGGCTAATAATTCTAATATCTAAAATTTTTCCTGCGTGTATCAATTTTTTAGTAATCTCAATATCGGCTTGTGACGGCCCCAAGTCTCCTGATGGGTGATTATGGGCGAGGATAATTGATGAGGCATTGTTTTTAATTGCACCTTCAAATACTTCTCGAGGATGCACCAAACTCTCATTAAGAGTGCCAACTGAAATAATTTCCCTTTGTGTCTCTTGATTTCTACTGTCTAGGTAAAAAACTACAAAATGTTCCTTTTTGCTTCCCCTAATATCTTCCATTCTTTCCCAAACATCCTTGGGGGACAACAAGACTGATGATTTTTTGTCTTTGAGCATTCTCTTCCCAAGCTCGAAGCATGCAACTATTTCACAAGCCTTGGCGGGTCCAAGTCCGTGTATAGTTTTTAATTCGCCAATACTTGCATTAATTATTTCACTATTCTTAAATTTATTTAAAATTTTTTGCGATAGCTTTAAAACATTTAAATCCTTAGTGCCTGTTCTAAGGAAGATTGCTAGCAACTCAGCATCGCCCAACTTACCTGGTCCATATTTCATCATTTTTTCACGAGGCCTATCAAGTTTTGGGGTGTCTTTAAGTTTTGACATATTCTTTTCCGTAAATAAAATATCTAGTCTTATTTATATGAGGTAAATTTAACATCATTTTACAGGAATTCTATGTCTAAGTACATTATTTTTATGACCTTTTGTGAATTTAGTTACAAACAGCCTGTCCCGGACTCATGTAGAGGGTTGCGTCATTCATTGCGAGAAATGGTGTCAGTGAACCATTCTTCTCTAAAATTTCCATTCCACAAACGCGAAACCATTTGTCGTGAGGCCATAATCAAGAGATTTCTCGAGCCACTGTAGTTGGGTCTCCCGAATACTGTCTTTTTTCTGACGCTTGAGCTCAATGAACAACATTGTGTCTCCTTTCCAAACGAACACATCCCAACAACCACCAGATCGTCCTGTCTTGGCGCGGATAGAGTCAATCAAATCTCTTTGTTTCTGCGGGAGCTCTATTGTGTCAACTACATCAGGAAGACCAACTCTGTAGTTTCTTCTGTACGAATCAACCCACACGCCTTCCCACCCATGCGATTGGAATAAACGCAAAACGGCGAGCTCTGCAAATACAGGCTCGCCGTTCCAATCGATGACTGGTTTGTTGTTATAAGTATTTGGTACTGATGCTCCTTTCCATGGAGTGAATGTAAGAAAATATTTCTGTATGGAAATTTGCTCACCCGAAGGAAGCGAGAATATTTCGCCATCAACTTTGTATGGTTGTAGAAACTCAAGATTACCCTCTTGAGAAGTATGAGTATGGTCGTCGTCCATATTTGTTCGTCGCAATTTTGTTATCCCTGATTTTGGGTACAAAAAGCCCGCTACCAGGAAGGCACCTTACGGCAACCCCTACCAGAGTTTCCCCTGGTAACGCGACGAACGCCCTGATAACGGGTTCTTTATGTTCGTCGCGTTTTGTAGCCATACCCTAAAGATTTTTGAACCCTTAGGGGTTAGGCCGACTTCTATGAAGTTGTAAGTGCATTGTAGCAGAAAATCTGCTACTCCTCCATTCAAGCTTACTTCTGAAGATTTGTGTAGCTCGGTTTCGGAAAAAAATGTCTGTGGATAACTCAATTTACACTGTCCCGCGAAAAAGCATCGTGGAGTTTGAGTGATTTTTTGCTTTTCTCAACCAATTTACATCCTTGACGTCTTTGACAGAAAAAATCAAAAAAGTGGCTTGCGTAATAATTTTAATGAAATATTATTAAGGTACTTCTAACGAAGATACTAATGGAGGAACTTAATGGTGCTGTGAGTGCGGTGTAAGTCCAAGGTCGATCTTGTGGATTTTCATTACGCGCTTGCGGTGCCTTTTTTAATTGAGAGCTAACGGATTTATGAACACTAATATATACAACTATGAACAACAACATGAAAGTAGTGTATGTAGCTGTTGGTTCTCTCAACCCTGCTATATACAACCCACGCAAGTGGAACGAAGCGCAAACTAATGCGCTCAAAGAATCAATTACAAAGTTTGGAATGGTTGACCCCGTCATTTGCAATTCAGCGCCTGAACGGATGAACACAGTAATTGGCGGACACTTTCGTCTCAAGGTTGCTAAGGACCTCGGACACACTGAGATGCCCGTGGTCTATGTGAATATTCCTGATGTAGAGAAAGAAAAAGAGTTGAATGTACGCTTAAACAAAAATTTAGGTGAGTTTGATTTTGAACTTCTGAAAGATTTCGGCGAGGCATTCCTCGGCGAAATGGGTTTCAGTACAGAAGAGCTTGATAGCATTTTTGCAATTGACCCGACACCAGAAGTATTCGACATGAAGAAGGAGTTGGAGAAGCTCAACATTCACGAAATTAAAGTACAGAAAGGAGACCGCTATGAAATTGATGGGTCAATCTTAATGTGTGGCGACAGTACCATCGAAGCAGACATGATGAAACTCATGGAAGGAGCACAGGTGGATATGGTGTGCACTGATCCCCCCTATATTCTTGATTACCTTCGTGGCAAAACAAAACAGAAAGATGGAGTGACGGAAGGGTTTGGGTTGAAGAAGAATCGTAAGTACCTTGAAACAGACGTACTGCCCGACAACTTCACTGAACTCTGGATGGCGAATGTAGCAAAGGTGCAGAAGCCCGACTTCTCAATCATGATATTTGAGCATCCAAAAAATCTCCGCACTATCTGGAATGAACTTGAGAAACATTGGAAGTACCGCAACACCATCACTTGGCATGTGCCGAATCGTGTGCAAGGTTTTGCGGCGAAGTATAAATTCTTTAACAAGAGTGACATCGCTTTGGTTGGCACTGATGGAGATGTAACTCTTAATCTTGAGCCCGAGGGTGACGAGCTCTTCCAGAATGAATATGAGAACGCAATCTTTGCAACTTCTGGGAAACCCCACTTTGAGAGTTACGAAAAGGGCAAGAAGATTTGCCCAACTGATTTTATTGACCATATTGCGGCTGATGAAAAATCTTCAGGGCAAGGAATTATCTTTGGCACGAAACCTCTTGAACTACTCATTCCGTATATCAAGGTGCTAACCAAGCGTGGCGACTTGGTGCTTGAGCCATTCGGGGGCTCGGGTAGCACACTCATTGCTTCACTGAAGCTTGGGCGTAATTGTCGCATCATGGAAAAGTCTCCTGTGTACACAGAAGTGATTAAAAATCGCTGGGAGAAGCATACTGGGAAGAAAGCGAAGAAGATTAACTAACCCCGTATGTCTTCTCCTAGACCAAAGAACAAAACGGAGAAGCGATTGGAAACATTAGCAGTAAAGACGAGAGCACAGAAGCAGGCGTTCCTCGAACAACTTCTGAAATATCCGATTGTACAAGTCGCCTGTGAAAAATCAGGCGTGGGTCGTTCGACGTACTATGCGTGGCGAAAGGATGATAAAGAATTTGCGAAGTTGGCAGATATTGCAATGAGAAGTGGCGAGCTCTTCATCAACGATATGGCGGAATCGCGCCTCATCCAGAATATTCAAAATGGACACACAACATCAATAATCTTCTGGTTGAAGAATCACCATGGTGGATACAATGACCGCATAGTACATGAGCATGAACACTCGCTTGAGCTTGTAGATGAGGATCGCAAGGCTATCGTGAAGGCCCTGATGAACATCGGGCTTGGAAATGTTCTCAAGAATAACGGTATAAACCCGGAACAATGGCACGAAAAACAACGACTTGAAAAGGAGGGACACATGAGGCGGGTAAATGAGGTGATTGGATCTGCTCCAGAAAAGAAGGATACTGTTTTTAAAATTCCGCCTCTTTCTCGTCCGCTAGTCGCTGGAGAACCAAGCGCTCCAGTGAAAAAGCGACCAGTGAAAAAAGGAATAAACATTAATGAGTACTCCAAGAATAATAGGATCAGGAAGCGCCTTTTTGAGGGTAAGTAAATAGTTATCTACTTCTTGTCTACAACCCCGCCTAGGATACCTAGCGGGGTTGTGTCATCCCTTGTGTATATGAGCAAAATTGAAATGCCAGTTGGGGCTATGGCGAGGGACATTCAAGCCCCCATAAGGGTCAAATATTGCCTGTACGCGAGGAAAAGCACAGAAAGTGAGGAACAGCAGGTATTATCCATAGACAGCCAAATTAAGGAGATGATTCAGATGGCAGAACGAGACTGTTTGGAGATTGTTGAGATTAAGAAGGAGTCGCACTCTGCAAAAGAAGCGGGTCAACGACCAGTCTTCAATGAGATTGTGGATGAAATCAAAAGTGGAAAATTCAACGGTATCCTTACTTGGGCACCAGACCGTATCTCAAGAAACGCAGGAGACTTGGGCAGAATTGTGGACTTGATGGACTCAGGAAAGCTTCATGAGATACGTACCTATGGGCAAAAGTTTAGCAATAACCCAAATGAGAAATTTCTGCTGATGATTTTGGGGTCGCAAGCGAAGCTCGAGAACGACAACAAGGTGGTCAACGTGAAGCGTGGGTTGAGAGCAAGGTGCGAGATGGGACTATGGCCATGCACTGCCCCTACTGGGTATTTGAACAGTAAGAATACGGAGAAAAGTTGCCATGTTGATATCGATATTCATAGGGCGCCAATCATCAAGAAAATGTTTGAGAAGATAGCATACGAAGGGTACAGCGGGCGAAAAGTACACTCATGGTTAAAGGACGAGATGAAATTCAAAACAAGAACTGGTAAACCTCTCAACGTAGGCAATATTTATTTGATACTGAGAAATACTTTCTACTACGGAACTTTTGAATATCCGAAGAAAGGTGGACAATGGTATCAAGGAAAACATACGCCAATCATAACAAAAGAACTTTTTGATAAAGTGCAGGAGAGTCTGGTTGGGTACTCCACAAACAACGCAAGCAAAGAATTCGCCTTCACAAAACTACTGACATGCGGACTGTGTGGGTCCGGGATAACTGCCGATGAGAAATTTAAGAAACAGCAAAATGGCACCGTGCATAGATATGTTTACTACGGATGCTGTCGGTTCAGAGACAAAAACTGTAAATCAGGCTATATGCGAGAAGAAGATTTAATAGAGCAACTCGCAGAGCTAATGAACGAAATCCATCTTGATGAGATCGGAATGAAAGAAAAGATAAAAGAAGAAATCGAACGTCACAAGAAATTTGAATTAGGTCTACTTGGAGTAAAGAGCACCGCTGTAAAAATAGCCGACATCGACATACGAAACTACGCCAAGTATATTTTGAGAGATGGAACAATCGCAGAAAAACGCGAACTACTCACCTGCCTGAGAAGTAAAATAACGATGGCAGAAAAACAAATTAAAATTATTTAACTAAATCACAATTAGCATATTTCTATGCAAGACCTAAAGAGTTCGTAGCCCAGATATTTTTTTATATTCGTCAATTAATAACATCATCATCTCATTCAAATGAACCTCATCTTTTCTATCGTACTGAAGACTGCACTCTGCATACCTCAATCCTTCCCATGCAATCTCGAGTGTTTTAATTAATTCTATCTTTTGGGCATCATCCCTTATTAATTTTAATACATTAATTTTATCAGCATAGTCTATAATTATTTTTGATGTCCTGTGTTTGTCACTTTTTGGATTATACGTACCATCATAAAAAGTCACAAATGCCTTAACAATAAGTTCCAATGACATGTGCATTACTGGTAGTCCAACGTACATAAACTTCCACAAATCAAAATTTTCTTCTTCAGTTAATTCCAAAAATACATCCCAGTATTGGGCTGCGGAATGGGCAAACATCCTACTTTTAGTGCTATTAAGTCCGTAATGATGCCCGCTTGGAGAATCTGTCAAATAATCAATTTTTGTTGGCATTTGAATAATTATAACAAAAAATACTCATGCCTATTCAAATCAAAATCCCCACAGTACCAACCGTGGGGATTTTGATTTCTTTCTGCGAAATAAGGCTCATCGGTCTGTCTCACATGCCTGTGCCCTTGGCAAGAATCGAACTTACATCTATTCCTTAGGACGGAACTGTTCTATCCGTTGAACTACAAGGGCAATTACTAAACTCTTAACTTACTCCGCATAGTAGAATGCTAGCAGGTTGTATTATCGGGCTAAGCATAATAACTACAAGGGCATAAAAAAGGAGCGTAATGCCCCTTTAAATATACTAGAATAAAAGATTTTAAAATAGCCTACGCGATACCAAGAAGGCTTGAAAGACGTGGCTTGTCAAAACCAACCGTCATGTCGTCGCCAACAAATATCACTGGTACCCCCATCTGTCCGCTTTTCTCAATCATTTCTTTTCTTTTTTCAAGGTCTGTGCCTACATTGTATTCAGTGTAATTCACATCATTCTCACTAAAAAACTCTTTAGCCATTTTGCAATATCCGCAAGTCGGGGTTGTGTAAATTGTTACTTCTTTCATATGTTTTAATGTGTTTATATCCTCGCTTTAATCCAAAACACAAATTTTGTGATTCGGACTCAGCTGATTCAAAGTTAAAATTCTATCAAATATGGGAAAATCCCACGAACCTTTCAATTCTACCATAATAAATAATATCTCGCTATACTTTAGAACCTCGTATTTTGCACAAAAAAGGCGACCTTGGGTCGCCTTTATTAGTAATATAGGAACACTACATTACACCTTCTTGTGTTTCTGTCATACTAGAACGTTTTTAGCCATTTTCTTAAACGGCTAGCGTGTTTGTAATCAGCAACATGCAGGTCACCTATTTTTGTTTTGATTACGGCTCCGCCAAGACAGCCATGCAGAATGGATAGCGAACTCTTCAGCTCATCGAGGCGAACAGTGCCAACATAACTGAGCCTTTTCACACCAAGCGAATTATCCCCATCGTAACAATACATCTTGAAAAGTTTTCCAGTGTCTTTTTCAATACACAAGCGAGAGCCATCCTTGATTTTTATTGTTATGCTTGTGTTGCTTTCATCGAGGCTTTTTGCTGTTGGTTTTTGTATCAATGCCATCACTGATGCCATAATTCCCCCTTTTTGTTGTCGTTAAAAAATGAACCAAATTTTAGTGTACCATTTATCACACTTTTACGCAACACATCTAAGGAAGCTTCTACGGTGATGTTTGGTTAGCCCATTCTTCTTAATTGCCAAATAATGTGCGCGCGTACCATAGCCCTTGTGTTTTTCAAATCCATATTCTGGAAACTTTTTTGCAAGGGCGACCATCTTTTTATCCCGCGCAACTTTTGCAACAATAGAAGCGAGTGCAATCGAAAGTTCTTTCTCGTCACCCTTTATGATGGTTTCCTGATGAGGGTAATGCGATGGCGCGTGAAGCGCGCCATCGAGAAGTACCTTTGTTTTGTTCACATCATGCTCAATCTCACTAAGCGCTTTCTCCATAGCTGTACGAATAGCATACGAAAGCCCTTTTTTATCGATCACGCTCGGCGACACGAACGCAACTGCATACTCGAGCCAACCTTCACTCATTGCCTCATCAATTTTAACCAGCCACGCCTCCCTTCCATTCGCAGAAAGTTTTTTAGAATCCTTAAAGCCAATTCCCCATTTTGTTATTACCTTTTGACTTTCGGCTTTAAACTTTACGACTCCGACCGCCACCGGGCCAGCGAGTGGCCCTCGCCCAACCTCGTCCACTCCAATTATGTATTTATGGCGACTCCTCATCCAATACAGTATATCTGAAAAAAAGAAAAGGCCGTATGTTACGACCTTTTAAAATACATGGCTATATAATCCTTGCGCTAAAATCAAAATGCGCAATAGCTAATAAAACCGTAAACATTGAAGCAACCACGTAATATTGCGAATCAAAAAGCGCGAAGATGATAGTTGCGCAAATCAGCAACCACCCCTGTAAACGTAACATACCACTTGAATTTGCCTGCATACTGCGCAGGAATTCCTTTTTTTTATATGTGTCAGATGGATATATTCCACCACTATCGGCTCGTTGTATTATTTTGTAATTGCTTATCACAAGGAGCCCGCAAATAACATAGCTGGTAAAACAAATAAGCAATAAAACCCAGAGAAATATCTGAAGATTACTCATTTTATACTCCTTTTGTTTATGTAGTTAAGGTGCCGGAAACTTCGTACCTTTGAAATAATATCATTTTTTTCTCCTTGTGTCAATCGTATTTTTCCCCTCGTTTTGAAATCTGGTATACTAGCCCAATATGGAAACTAAAGATCCAAAATTTATACATTTACATACGCACAGCCACTATTCCCTACTAGATGGGCTTTCAAAAATTGACGAAATGGTCGCGCTCGCAAAAAAGCATGGGGTGAATGCCATAGGGCTCACCGACCACGGTAATATGTATGGTGCGATTGAATTTTATAAAAAATGCAAAAGCGCTGGCATCAAGCCAATCATCGGTGTTGAAGCATATATAACACCTGGATCACTTCATGATAAACGTCCTGGTATCGACACCATGCGCTACCACCTCACACTCCTCGCAAAGAACGCGCAAGGCTATAAAAATCTTATGCGCCTCGTTACCATTTCTAATCTCGAAGGCTACTACTACAAGCCACGCATGGATAAGGAGGTCTTGCGTAAGTATAGTGAAGGTATCATATGTCTCTCTGGATGCTTTGGTGGTGAGCTTTCGCGCGCACTTCGCAATCGCGACTTAGAACAAGCGGAAAAAGTTATCCGCGAGCATCAAGATATTTTTGGCAAAGAAAATTATTTTCTCGAGATAATGCACCACCCAGGCGTCGAAAACATCGAAGAGGTACGCGGAGAGATTATTGCCCTAAGTAAAAAATTAAATATTCCACTTGTTGCAACACAAGACTCGCACTACCTTCACGTAGAAGACCAAGATGCGCACGAGACACTACTTGCCATCCAAACAAACGGAGACTTGAACGACGAAAATCGTTTTTCAATGAAGAGTGATTTGTTTAATTTTATTGACCTCGAAACTGCACTCAAGTATTTCAAAGACACTCCAGATGCAGTATGGAACACGCAAAAAATTGCCGACATGTGCGATATCGAGCTTGAGCTAGGTAAATGGCTCTTTCCTGATTTCAAAATTCCAGACGGAACGACATATGATGGTGAAATTCACCGGCTCGCATACGAGGGTATCCCTATGCGTGGGCTAAAGGAAAACGATCCTGCTGTCATTGAGCGTCTTGAATACGAGCTAAAAGTCATTCGCGATAAAGGGTACGCCCCTTATTTTCTCGTGGTTGCCGACCTCCTTCGTTTTGCGCGTGAAAATGGCATCCTTACAAACATCCGCGGATCTGTCGCTGGCTCCATCACTACCTACCTACTCAATATCACCAATGTAAACCCGCTCGAATACAAGCTCCCTTTTGAGCGCTTCCTAAACCCTGAACGCCCATCGGCTCCTGATATTGATATGGACTATGCCGACAATCGTCGAGAAGAGGTGATTAACTATGCGCGTGAAAAATACGGCGCGGACCACGTGGCGCAGATTGGAACATTTGGCACAATGATGGCGCGCGGTGCCGTGCGCGATGTTGCGCGCGCACTTGGCCACCCCTACGCTATCGGCGACAGGATATCGCGACTCATCCCCGAAGGCTCGCAAGGCTTCCCTATGACTATTGATACAGCATTAAAAATGACTCCTGAACTTGCCGACCTATACAAGAATGACGCTGACACCAAAAAAATAATAAACCTTGCAAAACGTCTCGAAGGATGCGTGAGGCATATTTCCGTTCACGCGGCTGGCGTGGTTATTGCCCCGCGACCACTCTATGAATTCACTCCAACACAGTTTGACCCAAAGGGTGGAAAAATAATCACCCAGTACGACATGCACGCCGTCGAAGACGCCGGACTTCTCAAGTTCGACTTTCTCGGTATTCGCAACCTCTCAATACTCGGCGATGCGATACGTCTTGTAGCAGAACGACACGGTATCAAAATAGATATTGACCGCATCCCTCTCGATGATAAAAAAACTTTTGCAATGCTCGCACGAGGAGAAACGATGGGACTTTTTCAACTCAACGGATCAGGGATGACAAGATATTTAAAGGAGCTCAAACCGACAACCATTCACGACATCAATGCAATGGTAGCCCTGTATCGTCCTGGACCAATGGAGTGTATCCCAGATTATATTGCACGCAAGCATAAGCCATCACTTGTGACATATCTAGACCCGAGAATGAAGGATATTCTCGCCATGTCGTTTGGAGTGATTACATACCAAGACGACGTTATGATGATTGCAATCAAACTCGCAGGATACTCATGGCTCGACGCCGACAAGCTACGTAAAGCGATGGGTAAAAAAATCCCTGCTGAAATGCAGGCGCAAAAAGAAAAACTGCTAAAGGGGTTTGTTGCTGGAGGACTCACAGACAAGAAAGCGCAAGAGCTATGGGGGCTTATCGAGCCGTTTGCCGCGTACGGGTTTAACAAAGCGCACGCTGCGAGCTACGGACAGCTCGCTTATCAGACTGCCTACATGAAGGCAAATTATCCAATCGAGTACATGACGGCAATTCTCACTGCCGAGTCGGGTGATACGGAAAAAATTGCCGAAATCATCACCGAGTCAAAGCGCATGAAGCTCCCCATATTGCCTCCTGATGTGAATGCAAGCTTTGGGGACTTTACTATTGTGGATGTACAGCAAAGTTTACGGCCAAGCCATGTGTCCGACGACACGAAATCTGCTGATTCGCCAGCTGGTTCGGAAATTCGATTTGGCCTTTACACTATCAAGAACCTTGGTACAGATATTGCAAACGCTATCATTGAAGAGCGCGAAGGAAATGGGAGATACAAATCTATCGCTGACTTTTTAGAGCGAATTCGTCACAAAAATCTAAATAAAAAATCATTTGAAGCACTCGTAAAAGTTGGCGCAATGGACGCACTCGGCGAACGTGGGCAAATGATAGCAAACACAGAAGAGGCACTTGAATATAACAAGGCTCAAAAAAATGAAATGCTTGGACAGGAATCTCTTTTCGGGATGATGACTGACACGTCTAGTATCCCATCGCTCCGTCTCAAGTCTGCGGAAAAAGCACCGCAATCTACCTGTCTTGCGTGGGAGCGCGAGCTTTTGGGTTTGTACGTCTCTGGCCACCCACTCGATGACCATCGCGACAAGCTCGAAAAAATCGGAAGTACAGTTGAAGGTATTAAAAAACTTAAGGACGGAGCAATGGCTGTGGTTGGTGGTATCATTGAAGACATCCGCCCTATCCTCACAAAAAAAGGAGATAAGATGGCATTTGTAAAACTAACCGATGCCACAGGAACTATCGAGCTCGTCCTATTCCCAGAAGCGTTCTTTACGCATAAGGAATTTTTTGAAAATCCTGACCGATGCATCAAGGTTAAAGGCAAAATTTCGGAACGTAATGGTGAGAAAACAATGATTGTGGAGCGAGTGAAAGAACTATAAAAATACGGGTAACAAACAACTGGGGTGCTATGACTGGCAGATATAATGGAGAGGGCTTGCCCCGTTAGAGACCGCGACCTGCCCGCTTTCGCCAGAGCACCAATAAGTAGCCTCAAGCGATGGCTGGCGGGGGGCTCGCAGCGTGAGCCCAGCTCTAATGGGGTGAAGGAGTTGTAAAAAAAACTGGTCGACCTTTCGGAGCGACCAGTTTTGTATTATTTATTTCACGTTGCGTTTAGCTTGAGATTAACAAGTTCATCAATCCCTTGACCAAAGAAGCCAACTTCAAAATTCCACCAAACCCATTTCTTATTCACTGTAACCCCGTGGTAACCGCAAAAAACAATCGCCAACCACAGGACAAACTTATTAGGTGGCCCTATATACTCTACCCACGCGTCGCAAGTTTCTGTTTCTGGATACTCCACAAGGATTTCCTTAATTAAACCAAGGAGTTGAACCTTTTCAGTTTTTTTCGATTTTGGGTGATTACATTCGCCTGAAAGACCAGCGAGGTCATTTGGTATCTCCCCAAAAGGATAACCTGGTTTTACTCCGATAGGAGCGCCGCACTTGGGACAATCAATAGGAACTGACATCATCTTCTCCTCTAAAAATAACTTCCCGTGAACCGCACGAGATACGAAAAACTCTATGGTAATACAACCATATTATTACGAGGTAGTCAATCTATAGAAACCACTTTGAAATAGGGCAAAAAATGGTAATATAAACCGATATGGAAACAAACGAGAACCTACACAACATCCGCCACTCGCTTGCGCACTTGCTCGCTATTGCGGTGCTAGAGAAGGACCCCGGCGCGAAGCTCGGCATAGGCCCTGTTATTGATAACGGTTTTTATTATGATTTTGAATTTTCAAACGGCTACACTCCTACTCTAGAGGATTTAAAAGGTTTTGAAAAAGCGATGCGAAAAATGGTAAACAAGGGCCTCCCTTTTGAAGGGCGCGAAATTTCCGTGGGAGATGCGAAAAAACTTTTTGCTAGCCAACCATACAAACTTGACCTCATTAATGAATTTGAGAGTGAGGGGAAAAATCTTACTATTTACAAAACAGGAGAGTTTGAAGACTTATGCAAAGGCGGGCACGTGGAAAATACAAAGGAAATTCCTGCTGACGCATTTACAATCACGCACAACGCTGGCGCGTATTGGCGAGGGAGTGAAAAGAACACAATGCTTACGCGCATTTACGGACTCGCATTTGAAAACGGTGAAGCTCTTGATGCATACCTAAAACAAATAGAGGAGGCAAAAAAACGCGACCATCGCAAACTCGGAAAAGAGATGGAGCTTTTTACTATTATTGACGAGGTTGGCGCAGGGCTTCCACTCTTTTATCCAAAAGGGGCGCTCCTCCGCAAAACTATTGAGGGTTTTATAAGCGAACAGCAGGAGAAGCGCGGTTACAAAGACATCTGGATTCCTCACATTACAAAAGGGGCTCTCTACGAAATCTCGGGGCACCTAGATAAATACGACGCAATGTACACGCCGATGAAAATTGACGAGCACGACTACTATGTGAAGCCAATGAACTGCCCACATTTTATGATGCTCTATAAAACGCTCCAACATTCATACAAGGAGCTTCCTGTGCGCTACACTTGCACAACGACCAATTACCGAAACGAAAAATCAGGAGAGCTTTCTGGGCTCACGCGCGTGCGATCTCTCACTCAAGACGACTGTCATGTATTTGCGCGACCAGACCAAATTGAAAATGAAATTGATCTAATGCTAGATATGATAAAAGAGGTATACGCAGGATTTGGACTTTCAGATTTCTACGTTCGCATCTCGCTTCGTGATTCAAAGAACAAGGACAAATATATTGGGAACGACGAAGTATGGAACACCGCTGAGAACGCTTTGCGCGATATCGTAAAAAAAACTGGTTGGAAATATGAGGAAGCTGAAGATGAAGCCGCTTTCTATGGTCCAAAGCTAGATTTTATGTTTAAGGATGCAATCGGACGCCAGTGGCAACTTTCAACTATTCAATTGGACTTTAATTTGCCGGAGCGTTTTGACCTCCACTACATAGATGAATCAAACGAAAAAATCCGCCCTGTAGTTATTCATCGCGCAGTGCTTGGTTCAACAGAACGTTTTATGGGTGTTATGATAGAGCACTTTGCAGGATCCTTCCCTCTTTGGCTCTCTCCAGTGCAGGTAAAGGTTCTTCCTATTAGTGAGAAGTTTGCCGAGTATGCTGGAAAAGTTTACAAAGAAATTTCAGAAGCGGGTATTCGTGTAGAGATGGATGACTCAGCAGAAAGCCTAGGTAAGCGTATCCGTATCGCAAAAATAGAGAAGGTTCCATTTATTCTAGTCCTTGGCGAAAAGGAAGTTGAAGCAGGAACAGTGACTGTAGAGATGCGCGGAAAGGATGCTGGGGAAACGCATTCACTCGCTGACTTTATTAAATTCGCACTGGGAGGCATCGCAAAAAAAACAATCTGGTAATTAAAAGAAAAAATCACTATAGCCGTATCTGATACTATATAACTGGGTACAATATACTCTGCTCTCGCTCGGAGATACAAACTCCGTGTTTGTATCTCTCTCACTCGTTTGAGTATAGTATATTATACGGCTATAGTGACTTAGAAAAATCCACGATAAATTTATCGGGGATTTTTCTTTCTTTAAATTAGTGCTTGCAGTTGGGGCCCTCGCACACACCCTCTCCTCCGCACTTGCCTCCCACGCACACATCGCAATTTGCGCCTTTGCATGTTATACCATGCATCATTGACTTGCTGTGCCTTAACGAAAAACCAAGAATGATAACGAGAACTGGCCAAACAATACTCCAGTTAATCACCTCTATTATTCCGATATTTTTCAATAGACTCACCACTCCAACCCACACCAATGCTATACCTATTATTCTCATACAAATAATGATTAACTATTAATTCGTTAATAATACCATTATCGGAGACTATTGCGCAACACTAACAGAATTATTTACTGGTACTTCTGGCGCAACAGCCGATTTTTTTCCAAAGAAAAATCCTACGTACACAGCTAATGCGATTGCTGTAATTGCTAGAATGTATTTTTTTATCATAGTATTTTGTATTTACTTTAAGACTTTTGACTTTTGACTTTCAGACTGATCTTAGGCATCAATATTTGCCATCTTCGCATTGGACTGGATAAACGACTTCCTCGCGGAGACATCTTCACCCATAAGGACGTCAAACGCCTTGTCTGCATCCACCGCATCATCAATGGTAACCTGCTTCAAAATACGAGATTTTGGATCCATTGTAGTTTCCCATAGTTCCTCTGGGTTCATTTCTCCGAGACCCTTGTAACGCTGGAGAGAAATTTTTGGCGCTCGCTTGGTGTTCTTTTCCTCTGCCTCAGCCTGTTCTTCTTCTGTACCTTCGTTTACCGCCTCACCCTCACCTTCCTCCACAACCTCAAGCAAGCTTACATCTTTACCAAGGAATGCAATCTTCTCCTCCTCGCTGTATGCATAGCTAATCTCTTTTCCACGTTTTATTTTATAAAGTGGAGGTTGAGCAATATAAATATATCCGCCCTCAATAACTTGCTTGAAGTAACGATAAAAAAGAGTTAGCAAAAGCGCCCGAATATGCGCGCCGTCCACGTCCGCATCAGTCGCTATTATAATTTTATGATAGCGAAGCTTTGACATATCAAACACATCACCAATACCAACTCCGAGCGCAATCACGAGTGACTTGATTTCATTGGACTCAAGCATGCGGTCCAAGCGCGCTCGTTCCACGTTCAAAATCTTGCCCTTGAGCGGAAGGATCGCTTGTGTCTTTCTGTCACGTCCTTGCTTTGACGAACCGCCCGCTGAGTCTCCCTCTACAATAAATAGTTCAGAATCCTCTGCCTTGTTGGACTGGCAGTCTGCAAGTTTGCCAGGAAGAGTGAGACCTTCAAGGGCGCCCTTACGGAGCACGCTATCTTTTGCGGCCTTTGCGGCCTTGCGCGCGCGGAGCGCAAGTATAACTTTGTTCACAATAGCGCGACCGTCGTCTGGATTTTCCTCAAGAAACATTCCGAGCGCTTCACCAAATACTTTTTCTACTGCGCCACGAGCCTCCACAGAGCCGAGCTTGCCTTTAGTTTGTCCCTCAAACTGAATCTCGCGCATCTTTACCGAGATAGCGCATGTCAAACCTTCGCGCACATCGTCCGCGGTAAAGTTTTCGTCGGCATCTTTCAAGAAATTATTCTTCCTTGCGTAGTCGTTGATGCGACGCGTGAGTGCTGTGCGAAAACCAGTCACGTGCGTTCCTCCCTCCATATTGTAAATATTGTTTGCGAATGCAAGTTCGCGAGAAGAAATGTCGTCAATATACTGAAAAGCAACCTCAACCATCACGCTGTCCATTTCCTTTTCCACATAGCAAATGTTTTTGTGCACGGGCTTTTGGTGTTGATTATAGAAACGCACAAGCGACACAAGCCCGCCATCAAAGTAAAACGACATTGACGGAACCTCAAGCTGAAAATCCGCAAGAAAAACTTCGTTGTCCAGCTTAAGCTTCCCGTCGTACTTTTGCGCATCAATGATATTAATCTGAAGACCCTTTACGAGGTACGCCTGCTGACGAAGGTGGTTTACGATTTGATTCCAGTTCCAACCCATTTCTTTAAAGATGAGCTCATCTGGTTCAAAGGTCACTATTGTCCCGCGAAATTTTGTAGTTCCAACTTTTTTTACAGCCGCCTTTCTTTTTCCACGCTCGTACTCCTGCATATGAATTGCCCCGTCGCGATGCACCTCTACTTTTGTATACACAGAGAGCGCGTTTACCACCGATGCGCCCACACCATGAAGTCCGCCGGAAACTTTATAACTAGTGCCCTCAAACTTTCCACCGGCGTGAAGCGTGGTCATGATAGTCTCAAGAGCGGAGACTTTTGTCTTTGCGTGAATGTCTGTTGGAATACCGCGGCCATTGTCCACTACGCGAACTCGGTTTCCTGGAAGAAGCGCTACCTCAATATGGTCGGCGAAACCACCCATCGCTTCATCGCGCGAGTTGTCAAAAATCTCCCAAATGAGGTGGTGCAGGCCCTCTGGCCCTGTGGAGCCAATATACATCCCAGGGCGCTTACGAACAGGCTCAAGCCCCTCAAGGACGACTATGTCCTCTGCTCCGTAACCATCTACTTGTTTGTCGTTTTTTGGGTCTTTTTTGGCCATGAAATAGACCGAGAAGCGGTTTCCCGCCATCGGTAACTTAAGTTAATTATAGCAAAAATCTAAAGGAAAAGAAAGTGGTTTTTTTGTTAAAAAATCGCCATTTTGCGCCATTTTGCGCGGAAAATATCTATATGGATAAATAGATTTTTGCCGTCTCCTCGTTTGGTCGTATCGGAGTCATGATAATAAAAACCTACCACTGTGCCATCTGCCTGCCGCGCAGTATCCGGCGCAGGCAGGTCCTTTTCTTCTAGTCCAGTAAGTATGATCATATGAAATTTATCATCTTCTTCAAAATTTTTTACTGCGGACACTATTACAGGTCTTCCAGAACGAAGCTCAGAAATCAAAAAATTAACCCCCTCTTCATTTAGCTCCTCAAGGCTTTTCGATTCAGATTTTCGCCATTCGTTTCGCGATAGCTTCGCTCCGTATTGACGCGCGAGTGCAATGAGGCCATCGTGCTTCCAGCCATACTCTCCATGAGCGCCTATGGCGCACCCCTGCGCTATCATTTCATCCAGAGTTGGCGCATGCTCACCCTTCGCTTCAAGAAGCATCTTCAAACATGCAACTCCGCACGCGCGAGGTTGCCACAATTCATCTGCAACATCTAGATATTGGGAATAATATGGAACCATTATTTTCATAATATTTTAAATTCGTAACAATAGAACGCGATAGCGTTCTATTGTTACGAATGGGCTATCGTACCTCTAGGTCTTTTGCCAGAAGTTTTGTGGTGATGCGCGACATCACTTCGTTTACTTCCGCGTCTGAAAGAGTGCGTTCATGCGACTGGAACACGAGATTAAATGCATAGGAAGTTTTTGAGTTTTTTGTAAACACATCAAAGAGCCTGTCGCGAACGAGAAGCTCAGTCCCCTCCTCTCTAATGATTTTAACAATTTCATCTTTTGTTACATTTGCAGGTGCCCACATTGCGATATCGCGAAGCACAAACGGATATGCGGAAATTCTCTTGTATGAGGCGTCTGCTGATGATGAAATTAGCGGTTCATATTTTCCGTTGGCAGTTTTGCACACAGGAAGTTGGCATTCCCACACATTCCCCTCTTCGCCCCAAGAAACTTCAGTACCGAGAGCTTCTTCAACTGCTTTACGCGCTTGATGTAAAATTTTGCGCTCCATTTCCTCTTTTGCAGACTGCTTCATATTTTTTGTAACATTTGCGCCAACAGAAATGTGTATGGATTCCTTTTCTGGCGCAAAAAATACAGTGCCGATTTCAAACATCAAAACCATATCCACACCGAGAAGCGGGGCGTTGCGGGCATTGAATACGAGAGCCTCGCTCATTCCGTCTGTTAGATTATCACGGAGAAAATTAACTCCTTCCACCATAGGATTTGCAAGTTCAACCTTCCCTTCCCTACGAAACGCATAGGTAAAAATCTCAGAAAACCCGAGTGACGCAAGAGTGTTGCGGGCGCGTTGCATCGCATCATAGACATCGTTGTAAACTGGAACAAAACCATCGTCGGTGAGTTTTGCGACAGGGATTTTTTCATATCCCATCAGACGCACAACCTCTTCTGCGATATCCGCTGGAATACGAATATCAAAACGCTCAGCTGGCGCAGTTACAGAAAATCGCTCTTCATTGATTTCGGAAATTCGTCTCGAGCCTGTGATATTTTTGAAACGAGGGCTGAGAGCCAAGTTTTCTATAAGCACCCCGCCGTCTTCGCCAACGCTTTTGTTGTAGCGTGAGGCGTGCGCTATCATTCCGTCGCCGATATACACGCCTACGTGGTCTATCCCCTGCTCGGGTACTTTTGTTCCCTTCATCCATTCAATGCTCTCGTGATATATCTCTCTGCCTTCTGATTTTGCAAAATCACGTGGCGCAATGTCGATTGGAGCGCCTCGCGAAAAAATAAGGTCTCCAGTCTGCAGCGCGTCAAGCGACACTTCTTCTCCAAATACATATTGATCCACCGATATGCGTGGGATTTTTATTCCTGCTTCCAGATATAGATACGTGGCGAACCCAGAACAATCAAATTTGTTTGGCGCGTCAAAACGCACGCTAGCGCCATAAAAATATGGCGTGCCGACTAATTCCTTTGCGCGAAGCGCGATTTTTTCTGCGGGATTTTCAATTTTCTCGTATTCAAAGCCTAGCCGCTCAAGGTCGCGCGCGAGATCCTTTTCTGAATATGAAATACCAAGGGTGCGAGCGATATCGTTTGGAGACATGCTCACGCGATACGGATTTGCCGGTCGCGGGTACACATCCACAATCTCCCCAACTTTCGCGTTTGGAAAAATTTCTAAAAGAACCTCTGTGGCGCGCTCCATTGCGATGGGCGCAATCTCTGGCGCGCGGTTATGCTCAAAACGACGAGATGAGTCCGTGCGGATGTTTACAGAAGCGGACGCTTTGCGCACGAGCGCCGAACCAAAAGTTGCGGACTCTAGCACGATAGTGTTTACTTTTTCGCCAACGCCCGCATGCGCGCCTCCCTTCACACCAGCAATAGCAAGCGCGCGGACAGTGTCAGCAATTACCGCAACGCCTTCAGGAAGCGAAATATCTTTACCATCAAGAGTTTCTATTTTTTCTCCTTTGTCCGCATTACGAACAATAATTTTTAATTCTCCATCTGTTCCTCGCGAAAGTTTATCGGCATCAAATGCGTGCATTGGTTGCCCGAGCTCAAGCATCACAAAGTTCGTCACATCCACGATTGTATTTATACTTCGCTGTCCTACGGCCTCCAGAGCCTCCTTGAGCCACGACGGGGACTCTCTGCTATCGACACCTTCTATTACACGGCCGACATATCTCAAGCACGCCTTGGGCTCACGTATCTCTACATTTAATTTAGATTTAATCTCAGACGTAGAAACTTTAAGGGAAAATGTTTTTAGTTTTGCATCGCTAAACACAGCGACTTCGCGCGCGAGTCCAATGTACGAGAGCAGGTGCCCTCGGTCTGGAGTTACTTTCAATTCAAAAATTGTGTCATCATCTTTATTTTCAACGCCCTCAACCTCGCAAATATGTTCAAGAAAGACCTCCGAAATTTTTTCAGGATTCGGGATGCCATCAAGATAACGAGTGAGTGTTTTGTACGAGACTGGGATATTCATATTAAAATTGATTTACGAGACGAATGTCCCCTGCGTACAAAAGACGAACATCTTCTATGCCATACTTACTCATAACGAGTCTATCTACGCCCATGCCAAAAGCAAAGCCACCGTACTTGCGTGGGTCAATACCGCTTGCATGTAAAACATTTGGATGTACCATGCCTCCACCCATCACCTCTATCCATCCGCTACGCTTGCACACATTACACCCTTCGCCTTTGCAAAGAAAACAAGAAATATCAATTTCAACGCCCGGCTCCACAAATGGAAAGAAACTTGGACGCATACGAATTTTAATATCATCCCCAAAAAGTTTTTTGAAAAATGATTCAAGTGTTCCTTTGAGTCCAGCCATCGTAATATTCTCCCCAACCACCAGCCCTTCAACTTGGTGAAATTGAGTCTCGTGAGTCGCGTCGGTTGCTTCATAGCGAAACACTTTTCCAGGCACAACAATACGGAGCGGTGGCTCATGATTTTCCATATAACGAATCTGAACTGGCGATGTATGCGTGCGTAGCACAGTCTCCCTTACACCTTTAATCCAGAAAGTATCCTGCATATCGCGCGCTGGATGATCCTTTGGCACATTGAGAGCGTCAAAGTTGTAGTGCTCGGTCTCTATCTCTGGCCCAAGAGCAATCTCAAAACCAAGCTCCGCAAAGATACGCACTATTTCGTCCATCGTTCGCGTGAGTGGGTGAATATGACCTATATTCTCTTTGGTTTCCTCCATAATTCCTTCAGTTTACACGAAAATCCCAAAAACAAAAACCGTCGTTAAAACTAAAAAGGGATAGTCAAATAATCCTCAGCAAGACGAACACCTTTTAGTTGATTGTTTTTTGATTTAGACAAACGCAACTTAATACTGCGTTTACCGATAATTTTAGCATCTATAAAATAAACTTCCTCGCTGACTGAATCATAGACTCCTATAATATCAATCTCATCAATTGAATAAGCGCGCACAGACCAGTTATTGCTACTTCGGCAACTTACTTCAAGCGCGCCGTCCTTTGGTGTCACATATTTCACTTGAATGCGTTTAAACATTCCGCCTCTTTCAATGACAAAGTCATATCGCGAATCTTCTCCATATGGAAATAAAACCTGATAACCATTTTTGACACAATGTGCAGCAACCGCGAGCTCCGCAACATCTCCCTTCTTCTTTTTTGAAAGACGCAATGATTGCATTTTGGAGCCAGAAGTCGGGATCGAACCGACGACCTATTGTTTACAAAACAATTGCTCTACCAACTGAGCTATTCTGGCGTATTCGGAACATTTGACCATTAACATGTGACAATTGACGGGTGCATTCAGTTTGCCGAAGTCAAACTGAATGCTATCGTATTTTGTTTTTGGTCAATTGTCAAAGGTTAATTGTCCCTTGCTAATGACTTTTTGTATTCTGCCACATCTCGCAGAAAAAAGGAAACCGAACCCTTTTTTCTTATTACACCCTTACCCTTCACCATATCAAACCACTTGCCGTGTCGTTCCTTGAGCTTCTGTCCAACTAGCTCTGTAAAACGCAGAACCTCATGCGCTGTTGTGTAAAATAGCGCGAGAGCAAACTTGCGAATACGAGCAAGCACCACTACGCGAAACACATACCACGCGTTATGAATTGTTTCGTAAAGCTTGCCGTGAAGTTCCTTTTCAACGCCTTCTACCAGCGAAAGCTTTAGATTTCGCAATGTAATGAGCTTCCACGAAACCATTCCGATTACGATTGCGAGAGAAAGGTAAAATAATGTAATGATGACAATCATGGTATGAACATTTAACAATTGACCACTGACATTTGACGTGGAATTTTCGCTCCGCGAAAATTCCCCAAGTCACCTGTCCGCGTAGGCGGGGTCACTTGTCAATTGTAGCGCTTCGCGCTCTACTTCGCCACAGCAAAGCGAGAAAAACGCGACACGGCAAGCTTTTCGCCAAACTTCTGCACACCACCGTCTATAAGACCCTTTATTGTGATGTCCGGATTCTTTACAAACGGCTGAGCAAGAAGCGTGCGCTCGCCAAAATATCCAGCGAGTTTGCCTTCCATCATCTTTGCCTGAATGTCCGCGGGCTTGCCAGACTCTTCAACTTCTTTTTTGAACATATCTATCACTTTCGCGCGCACTTCCTCTGTAATCTCTGACTCGTCCAAGTACTCTGGGTTCGTTGCGGTGATATGCATTGCAATATCGCGAGCCATTGTAACAAACTCTTCATTGCGCGCAACAAAATCTGTCTCGCAGGAAAGCTCAATCATCGCGCCAACAGTTTTGTTGCTGTGAATGTAGGCCTCAACAACTCCAGCGCCAAGCTCGCGATCGCCTTTCTTTTCTGCGATGGAGCTACTTTTTTTCCTAAGAATTAGCAGAGCTTTTTCCTTGTCTCCTTCTGCCTCCTCAAGAGCCTTCTTGCATTGCATAACAGAAATTCCTGTTAATTCGCGCAATTCCTTAATTTGTTCTGTGGTAATCATATTGGATAGAATATTGAATGTGGAATATAGAATGATTCAGAAATACAAAACACTACGCGTTGCGACCTTCTTTGAAGGCGACAACGATTTGAGAAACAAAGAAGCTTACGCTTGAAACTGATGAGTCGTTTCCTGGGATTGGGAAATCAATTTCTTTAATATTGCAATCCGAGCTCGCGAGCGCAACAACGGGGATACCGAGGTGCTTCGCTTCCTTGACAGCAATTGATTCTTTGCGAGGGTCAACAACAAACATTGCAGCAGGAGTATCCTTCATTGAAACGATGCCGGCAAAATTTCTTTCAAGACGCTCTATGTCTTTATCAATAAGTGAACGCTCCTTTTTTGTGTACATAGCGAGCTCGCCTTTTTCCTTCTTTGAACGAAGGTCCTCAAGAAGGGCTACGCGCTTCTTTATCTCAGGGAAGTTTGTGAGAACACCACCTACCCAACGCTCCGCAACGAATGGCATGTCAATAGACGAAGCTCCGTCTTCAACAACCTTTTTTGATTCGCTCTTTGTTCCTACAAAAAGAATTTGCTTTCCGCCTTTTGCGAGTGTCTTTACAAATGCCTTCGCATTCTCAAGCTCAACGCTTGTTTTCTCAAGGTCCATAATTTCAATACCGTTTTTGGTACCGAAAATGAATGCCTTTGCTGACGGGTGACGGCGTGAACGTGAATAGCCGAAATGCGCCCCTGCGGCAAACATTTCGGTAATAAGCTCCTTGTTCTCTACTGTTTTTGTCATATATTATTGGTTAGCCAGGTTATTATTATTTAAAAAGCGCAAGAAGACACTCATGACCTTATCTTCTTATTCCTTGTTGTAAGTGATTATCCTACCAAACGATGACCAAAAAAGCAAGGCAATCAAGCCTTTATTCCCCATCTTCCTCCTCCCCCACTGTCCCCTTTGCGCAGGCTTCCAGAATGGGCTCAATGTTGCCGAGGAAAATCTTTTCTAGGTTGCTCCACGACTGCTTGATACGGTGGTCGGTAATGCGGTCCTGGAGAATGTTATAGGTGCGAATTTTTTCCGAGCGGTCGCCTGTGCCAATCTGCCCCTTGCGGTCTGCTGAAACATCACTTTCTTTTTTTGCGCGGTCAATATCCTCTAGGCGCGCCGTAAGCATTGACATCGCCTTCTCGCGATTTTTCACTTGGCTTCGCTCGCTCGTACAACGAACCGCGAGGCCGGTAGGCTTGTGAATGATACGTACCGCTGTTTCAACCTTGTTCACGTTCTGCCCGCCAGCTCCACCTGAGCGCGAAAACTCCATTTCCAAATCTGCAGGATTGATTGTAAAAGTTGTAACTGGATAAATTGGAAGTACTACGACTGATGCTGTGGAGGTGTGAATTCGTCCAGATTTTTCCGTTGCTGGAATACGTTGCACACGATGCACGCCAGTTTCCCAGCGGAGCATATCGTATGCGTCCTTGCTTTTGATTTCAAATGACGCTTCTTTGTATCCGCCCATCTCGCTCGGAGACTCATCGAGTTTTTTAAATTCCCATCCTTTCTTTTCCGCGAAACGTTCGTACATCATTGCTAGATCCTGCGCAAAAATCGCCGCTTCCTCCCCGCCCGCGCCTGCGCGCACTTCCAAAATAATTTCTTTTGGTTTTACCTCCTCTTCCTTGTCACCATCAATAATTTCCGTCATTTGTTTTTCTAGCGCCTCAATCTGCGCGCGAAGCATCACTAGCTCCCCTGCTCCCATTTCTGCAAACTCCGGATCTGCTTCTATCATCGCGTCCACCTCTGCTTCGGCAGACAAAAGTCGCTCGTATTCGTCCGCGAGATATTTTGTTTTGTGATTTTTTTTGAATGTTTCGAGGTCCATGATGATTAGTTTAGCACGACTTTAATGATGCAAAAGAAAAAGCAACACAGAAGAAAATTCTGTGTTGCTTTAACTTCGTTATTTCTTTTTTGTTGGAGCTGTTGCTGACGCGCGCTTCTTGAAACGTTCTACACGTCCGCCTTGATCAAGAACTTTTTCCTCGCCTGTAAAGAATGGGTGGCATGAACTACAGATTTCAACGTCAATTTTTGGCATAGTTGAACCAACAACGAATTTCTCGCCACACGAGCAGGCAACTGCTGATTCCTGATGATACGCTGGGTGGATTTCTTTCTTCATAATGGATGCACTTTACCAGATGAGCCAACTTTTTGCAAGAGGCCATAGGCTGTATACTAAATATAGGCCCCTGCGGCAGAGACCGCAGGCGAATCAGCAGATTCGGGTCTTGAACCAAAGATACTTGGAACTCGCTTCTCATTCAGCAGAATGACTCTTGGAGTATTCGTACAAACGCGTGGCTGAATTAGCAAATTCTGAATTAGTAAATTCACGGCTTGGCCGCAGACTCTTGGACGCTGAGACCACGCGGTATTGACCTATATTCAAACGAGTGAGCGAATAATAAAAGTAATCTTTTATTATTCCGAGCGAGTGCAGAATATATGGTACTCCATATATTAGCTCCTCATTCAGCAGAATGACTTACGTGTCGTGCTCGGGAATGAAAAAGATTACTTTCCTATTCCTCTCACTCTACGTCGCTAATAAAGGGACTCGCCCCGTTAGAAGTTTCTCTGTTTTATTCGATAAAATATGGACAAACAATAGGTTATGAAAGACATGTGGAATTTAAACAATCAAACTTCGTACGGGGTGCAAAAGCGACTAATTACAGGGCTTATCGTGATATTTTTAGCGCTTGCAGTACAAGATGGTTTTTTTGATACTAATGCAGAAGATTTTGCAGTTCCCGAAAAATCATCCGCATTAATAATTGCCACAAAAACGCGTCCTACCGTACTACCAGAAACACGTGTAGTTCGCGTTGTAGATGGCGACACGATTGTAGTTTTAATAAATGGCGGACAAGAAAAAGTTCGCCTGATTGGAGTTGATACTCCAGAAATTTTTGATCCTCGCGGTTCTGCGCAGTGCTTCGGCGAAGAAGCGAGCACGTTTACGAAATCCTTACTTGAGAGCAAATTTGTTCGCCTAGAGGCAGACGCCTCGCAGGATGACCGTGATAGATATGGGCGACTACTTCGCTATGTATTTCTTGCGGATGACATACTAGTAAATCAAAAAATTATTTCCGAAGGCTACGGTCACGAATACACATATCGCCGGCCATACAAATACCAGACAGAATTCAAAAATGCGGAAAAAGGCGCGCGCGATTCCCAAAAAGGATTATGGGAACTGGACCTTTGCAAAAGTTGACAAAATCTATAAATTTGATATAATACATAAAACATTAGAAATAAATAATAACGGTTGATATAATAGAACAATCATGAATAATATAGAAATTCCACCTCAAATGACTCCAGAGCAAATTGCAGCTGATGAAGCAGAAATTCAAAAAATAAGAGAGCGAAATCTTCAAGCAAGAGCAGTAGAAGCTGCTAATGAAAAAATAAATGAAAGTTACGATTTCAGCGAAAGGCGAAACCTAAGTTCAGCGGATCAAAAAGCAATTACTAGAGAGGATACGATAGCAAGAATAGCGCGAGATCAAAAAGCAGCGAACGACATAAGCGAACAAATAAGGAAGGCGGCATAAACAGCAAAACTTCCCATACTCTCTAGAGAGTATGGGAAGCTTTGCTGTTTATGCTCATTTTTGCTAAAGTACCTTCACAGGCTAAAGTAATTTGCTTAACAAATTGCTCGCCCGAACAAACACGCTAAATTTGTTCTAGGGAGGCCACGATAAATCTAGGGCACTGGGATTTTTAAACAATCGCTTTGCTCTTGAAAAAAATCTGGAGGCGTCGCATAGCGGTCTAGTGCACCACCTTGGAAAGGTGGCAACGGGGTAACCCGTTCGAGAGTTCAAATCTCTCCGCCTCCGCAACGACCAACCCTGATGCCGTTTCCATAGGCATCTGGGTTTGGCGTCTTGTGTACGGGGGGGGAAGATTTGAAGGGCGCAGACGACACGAGTACCGCGAGTGAATCGACGAGCAGGGGTAGCGAACACTTTATATTTTGTGAGTAATCGATACAAAATATTTAGTGATTCGTGACCAAATCTCTCCACCTCCGCCACAAAAAAGCCCCGGCCTTTTTAA
>DMXP01000008.1:16114-17797 GCA_003483855.1 Candidatus Yonathbacteria bacterium | reverse complement strand
TTAAAAAGGCCGGGGCTTTTTTGACTACTTTCCGATTTTTTCCCGAATTCGCGCGATAACTTCGTCAATTCTAATATCTGTTTTTACGAAATATTCAAACACGTCTTCTTCTACCGCTTTTGCGATATCTTCGTTGTCGCTCAGGTTTGTGAGCACAATTACCGGGACCTTTCTCCCCCATTCGTCCGCGCGAAGATTTTTTAGCATCTCAAGCCCGTCCATTTTTGGCATAAGGATATCAAGCAAAATCAAATCTGGGTGCTCCTTTAACGCGAGTCCCAGCCCCTCAATACCATTTTTTGCTTCAAAAACTACATACCCTTCTACTTTAAGAACATCCCTAAGAACCAACTGCATCGGCTCCTCGTCCTCCACAACAAGAATGATTTTCTTTTGATCTGTCATATTAATAGTATACACGAAACAAAAGGAATTGACATATTTGTCATTGCGAGTACTCGAAGCAATCTAAAACACTAGATTGCTTCGAGTACTCGCAATGACAGCTCGGGAGCAAACCATTGGGCGACTGTACCCAGTTATAGACACTACGCAAAAGAATGAGCAACACACTCGCCAGCTGAAATCCAAGACATTGAACATACCTATACCATTACCTCTGTTTGGTTGCAGGAACAGAAGTAGTATCAACTGACGTCTCTTCTATTGCAGAACTTTGCTTTGTAGCGGATTGCTCTTCGGTCACTGGACCGACATTCACTATAAGATTACGACTTGGGCTATAAATAATAGCGCGGGCAATGCTCTTGTATATGAGAAGTTTGTCTCCTTTTATAGCTCCTGTAAAAAACGGTTGCTCTGCAATCATCGCCTTTGGATCCGTGATTTCAAAAATTGCAGGAGTTTCATTTGCGGGCAGAATCATTATTCCACCGAGATCCTTTACTAATGCCTCAACAAGTTTAGGATCCATTTGCTCTGTTTGATCCGAGAGTGGCAACTTTGATCTAAGCATCTGCGGAACATTAAAATACAATATCCCCAAAAAAAAGAGAGCTCCAAAAATGCCACCAGCCAAAAAAACAGCGGACTTCCCAAATTTCTTTTTTGGCGTGTTTGCTGTTGCCCCTTGTGTAACATTTTCAAATGTTTTATTTGTATTTATGTCCATATGAAATTTATATTATTATTTACTCATTCGTGATTTTTCTAAAACATGAACCTCTTCTTTCCCATTTGGGACTTGTTAGACTATTATATCAAGACCACACGGTTTGCGCAATAGAAAAAAGTTCTTTAACACTTAGTGTTGTGGATAACTAACAAAGACGATGCAATGCGCTTAAAAAACAACCATGTTGTTTTTGTTCCTAAATCGTCCACACTAATTGTTAAAGAACCACAAAATACCCCATACGACATACGACAGATTTTTGATTAATCACTTGGAAACCCGACGTCCAAGTGAGTGGCTACTACAAACAAAAATCACTTGGAAACCGGACGTCCAAGTGAAGACGTCCAAGTGAAAACTAGAAAAAGGGACAGTTTTTATATTTACTCGGTAGTCGTGGATGCTTGCGTGTCAGCTGGGGTGGTGGGGTCAGCAGGCGTCGTTTCAGTAGTCGTTGTTGTGTCGCCACTGGTATCAGTCGCGCCAGAATCCGTGGTGCTTGTATCATCGGTTGTGGTCGTGTCGCCTGTGTCGGCATTTGTGTCGCC
>DMXP01000008.1:15875-16007 GCA_003483855.1 Candidatus Yonathbacteria bacterium | reverse complement strand
GTCGCCAGTGGTATCGGCAGGCGTCGTTTCAGTAGTCGTTGTTGTGTCGCCAGTGGTATCAGTCGCGCCAGAATCCGTGGTGCTTGTATCATCGGTTGTGGTCGTGTCACCTGTGTCGGCATTTGTGTCGCC
>DMXP01000008.1:0-15749 GCA_003483855.1 Candidatus Yonathbacteria bacterium | reverse complement strand
GTCGCCAGTGGTATCGGCAGGCGCCGTTTCAGTAGTCGTTGTCGCTGTTGGCTCAGTTGCTTCAGCTGTCGTGGATGCTTGCGTGTCAGCTGGGGTGGTGGTGTCAGCAGGCGCGGTTTCAGTAGTCGTTGTTGGGGTTGTATCTGTAGGTAGCCCTGCTGACGGCGAAGGAGAAGATGTGCCAAAAGTTCCCGCCCCTATCAAAAGTGCTCGTAGTTGTGTTTCATTAACGCAGGTATTTCCGACACACAGTTTTTTAGTTGTAAACACCTCGGCAAACCCAGCGACTTTTGCAATGATCGCCTCTACCCTCTTCGCAAGCTCCTTTACTGCCTCAACCAATATAGGAACGAACCCTATATAATTTACAGCTTTTTTACCACTCAATTCATCAGTAGTAACAAGCTCGGGAACCACCTGCTCCACCTCTTGAGCAATAAAGCCAATGTGAGAAGTTACGCTCCCCTCCTCAAGGAGCCATTTAAAGTTGACTCCACGAAGAGCGTTCACCGTATCCAACGCATTACCAAACGTGAAAACATCCTTTTTGAGTGTAGCATCGGATGTACAAACAAGCGCGGTGGTGGTTGGGTTGATATCGCAATAGCCAGTGCCGTTGGTAAATCTTGCTACAACCCCTGTTGCGGTTTGTGAGACATGTAACTTCTGCGCTGGCGTCGTCGTCCCGATGCCGACGTTGCCGGTCTTTTGAATAGTGAATACATTTGAACCCGTAGTGTTGTTATATATTTCAAAATCAGCATTTGTTAATGCTTGATTAGGGCCAACCCCCCATGTTTGTGCAGTTCCATTGCTCTGTTTTGCGACAAAGTATAAATTAGCATTCCCCCCATTTACCGTACTCTGAACAGCTGCTGAACCGTTGCTACCATATGTGTGTAGTAGGTAGCCCGGCGTCGTCGTCCCGATGCCGACGTTGCCGTCTGTTTTCAAATACAACTGTGTCTCCCCACCAGCACGAAGTTCTAAATTATTATAGGCTGCAGCTGGCTGATTATATCCAATAATTCCTGCTAGACCTGCCAATGTTTGCAAAAAAATGCCATTACTACCATCTGAAAAAGAACCAAGAGAACTATTCGTTGAGCCAACAACAGCTAATTTTGAGTTCGGCGTCGTCGTCCCGATGCCGACTGAGCCGGTCTTAAACCAGCTATCTGTGCCAGCGTATAAACGAACATCCTCAACTCCAGAGTTATCATACAATTGCATTAATCCAATATTTGCACCCGATCCAGCATCTCCTAATCGTGCAACTATTTGACCAGCATCGCTTATTTTAATGCCAGGTGTAGTACCCGTTAAACCATTCACAACCAAAAGTTCATTTGGCGTCGTCGCCCCGATGCCGACGTTGCCACCGTTTGGATTCAACAATAGAGACATCGTGTCAGTATTGGTAAAATTCTTTGCTTGCAGATAACTAGCCGCGCCACTATTCAAATCACCTATAGCTAACCCCATCAATCCATCTGCCCTAGCAACATTTAACCCAGTACCATATCCACTTGTTGGGATGGTTGTGCCAGTGTCAGCAACATGCAATCTCCCGTTTGGATTTGTCGTCCCGATGCCGACGTTGCCACCATTAAAATAACTGTCACCAGCAGTATCCAAATTAACTTTTGCGGTTCCGGTATCAAACAATCTTAAAAGCCCTTTATCATAATTAACGCCCGTGCCTCGGGACTCAATTTGCCCGACAATATAATCACCTGAACTAAGTCTCATAATTGCACCATCACCTGCCACATGCAACTTCGTCGCCGGACTCACCGTCCCTATCCCGACGTTGCCGTCTTTGTCGATGACCATACGAGTGCCGGCACTAATACCGCCATGATGGGTATCAAAAAACAGAGATTGGCTATTTAAACTACCGTCCCGAGTATCTACGATCTTTACGCCAGCAAACGATCCGTCGCTCATGCCAATACGAAGCTCGGAGGGAACATTGCCTGCGTCGTGACTGGTCGAGAAACTCTTGAAAATCGAGGTTGTCGCTTGCTGACCAAACCCCGCGTAGATGTTGCCGTCAAAATATCCGTTACCAATCACAGTGAGTTTTGAATCAGGCGTCGTCGTCCCGATGCCGACGTTGCCGTCGTTTTTGATAAATACCGAATCCTTGCTGGCAGAACCTCCGCCTAATGCTAAGCCAGTTACGCCAGAACCACCCGCTCTAATTCTCGGATAAAGCGCCTTTGACCCATCCCCCTGATAACCAATGACAAGCCCCGCCTCACTTGCTCCAGTCCTCCCAAGCCAAGAAATATCATAGTCTGTAGCCCCAAACGCTCCAGCTGTTTGCAGGTCTAACTTATACTGTGGGCTCGTCGTCCCGATGCCGACGTTGCCGTCTTGGTCTATCCTTACCCGTTCGCTCAGAAAATTACCTGAACCGCGAGTCAAAAACGCAAGTCCTCCTGATATCGCCGATTCGCCTCCAGTGTCAACGAGGGCAATCATAGCCGTATCCCGAAGTGTTTGACCAACTTCGAATGAAATGCCGGTATAGTCGTTTGCTGAACTCGTCGTGTCGTCTCCAAGATGAATAGTTCCGCGCGTGGCGTAACTCAACGCGGTGGGAGAATACGAGAGTGAGGTTGATGCCACCTGCAACTTCGCCTGTGGGTTCGTCGTCCCGATGCCGACGTTGCCGTCTGTTTTCAAATACAACTGTGTCTCCCCACCAGCACGAAGTTCTAAATTATTATAGGCTGCAGCTGGCTGATTATATCCAATAATTCCTGCTAGACCTGCCAATGTTTGCAAAAAAATGCCATTACTACCATCTGAAAAAGAACCAAGAGAACTATTCGTTGAGCCAACAACAGCCAATTTTGAGTTCGGCGTCGTCGTCCCGATGCCGACGTTGCCTGTGTTGACATTCCAAAACATCGTCGGAGACGATGGAGCAACACCGACGGTCGTCGCTCCACCAATAGCGATACCCCCGTTGGTCGCAGTCAACCCTGGGTCATAAAAATGAGCATAATTAGTTCCAAGATTATGAAAAGATAATTGATTCAATGGAGTACCTGGGGAAGTGGCGGCTCCAACAATCGTCTGTCCTGTTACATCCAACTTCGCCGTTGGATTCGTCGTCCCGATGCCGACGTTGCCGTCATTTTTAACATATAACCTATATGCAGATGCGGTATTATCATAAATCCCAAGATCTTCCGTTGCGGCAACATATCCGAAATTGTATTTATTAACTCCAGCCTCTCTAAATCTGAAATCAATATTCACACCATTGTTAGATTCGAGTGTAATACCACCACCTGCACCTGCATTGACATGCAGGGTGTTCTGTGGATTCGTCGTTCCGATGCCGACGTTGCCGGAATTTTGGATAAATAACGCCCCTGAAACCCCTGTGTCGAAACGAAGCTCTTTATTGGTGCCCGCCCCCGTATTAGCAATAACTGAATTACCATTACCAGCCACATTCTGAAAATTCAGACTCTCGCCAGCCATTATCTGAGCAGCGCCATTCACGGTCAATTTATACGCAGGCGTCGTCGTCCCGATGCCGACGTTGCCTTCTATTATTAATCCCCCTGTTGGAGCCGCCGTGGTGTCATATCCGCTGCCGAAGCTTCCACCGCCACTCACGCTCAACTTTGACCCTGGTGCCGTTTCCCCGATGCCGACGTTGCCGGCGCTTTTGATTGTCATAGCCACCGCGCTATTAGCGTAGAAACTGACATCGTTATTTGACCAAACTCCAAATATCGCATCGTTAGAAAATCCTAGTTGTTTCCCAACTCTAATGTCCCCACCATCAGCGGAGCTAAACTTAACAAAGTCCACTGAAGATGTGGTCGGTGCATACAAATGCAGTAAGCTCCCCGGCCCCGTCGTCCCGATGCCGACGTTGCCGGTGTCATATTTCAATGTCATCTGCGGAGAATATGTTCCTCCTCCTCCTCCGGAGTCTCCTATAGATAGGGCGTAGGTGCTGTCCAGCCCGATACGGAAAGCACGGACCGAGCCATCGCCACCGCTTTTCGCAAGCGTAAGCTGCCCATCGCTGACTACGGCACCGTTCAGCGTTCCAACCTGAAGTTGAGTCACGGGATTCGTCGTCCCGATGCCGACGTTGCCACTTGTTGCTTTGATTACCATAGATGGAACAATTCCAAATCCTGGGACAAGAAAATTAAAGTCACCATTGATCATCGACAACGAGGACGCGTATGTAACACCGTCACTGAATTGCAGAGTACTTGCATAACCAGTTCCATTTGCCTGCAGACGAGCAATGATATTTGAATTTACAGTTGTACCTGTCCCAGAAGTTTGTACAACAAGAGGATACCCCGGCTCCGTCGTCCCGATGCCGACGTTGCCGTCGGTTGAAAGAAAAAGTGTAGAGGTGGCAGCGAGTGTATTCGTGCCACTGTAATATGGAAACTGTCCCGCAGTGCCAGCGATGCCCGTTACTGCTCCTGTGCCATTGCCCTGCAAAAGTCCAGTGATGGTGGAGGCTCCCGTCCCCCCGTTCCCCACACCGAGAATCCCCGTGATGTCGGTAGTGAGATTGACGAGAGCATTTGTCACAGCGCCAGCTGTCGCTTTCAGAAACCCACTGATGGACCCGAGAGAGAAGTTGGAAGTGAAGAGATTGGTTGAGGACGCGGTTGTTGAGAATGAATTGGTGGATGTGGCGTTGGTTAACGACGAATTTGTCGCAGACAAATTCGTCGTGAATGCGTTAGTCGAGGTGGCGTTGGTGGTGGTGCTGTTGGTAATGTTCAACTCCGTGATGGTAGCAGTAGTACCCGTGAGAGTATCGATGATGCCTGTTGTTAATCGCCCGACATCAGAGAAGAAATTTGTTGAGGTGGCGTTGCTGAGGGTCGAATTTGTCGCTGACAAATTCGTCGCGAAAAAATTGGTACTTGTTGCGTTGATGGTGGTGGCATTTGTAAAGACGCCATTCGTTGCGGAAAGATTTGTTGCAAATGCGTTGGTGGAGGTGGCGTTGGTGGTGGTGCTGTTCCCCGCGGTAAAATTGGTCAGTGTAGATGAACCAGTGACCCAAAGATTGCCCGTAGTAGTAAGCCCTGTAATATTTGCGGTTCCCGTTGCGGTTAAACTTGACGCGGTGATGTTGCCGTCAAAATATCCGTCACCAATCACAGTGAGTTTTGAATCTGGCGTCGTCGTCCCGATGCCGACGTTGCCGGTGGCGCGCCACGCATTCGTCCCATCTGTCACCCAGTTCCCTGTTGTAGCTCCTCCGATGATATTCCCCGCCCAAAAGAGTGATCCGCTCGTGTTGTATAAACGGTCAGTCGTGCTCGCAGGGGCGCTCGCCTGAGAAAGATAAAGCGTGCCGTTCACAGAAAGCGTATCACTTGGCGTCGCGGTCCCGATGCCGACGCGGTTATTGAGCGAATCCACAAAAAGCGTGTTGATATCAAATGTGGTGTCACCTGTGACAGACAAACTTGCTGCCGATACTCCTCCAGAAAAACTTCCTGTTGTGCCCGTGAACGTTGTCCCCGAGAAGCTGGAGTTTGTAATTGTTTGCCCTACAAGAGTGTTGGAGGGATACATAGACGATATAGCGTTCATGCGGTTCACCGCTGAAATAGTAGAGGAGTTATTATCTGACTGTCTGGTGGTGTTTGTTTCCACTCGAGAAATTTCTGCTCGCAGAACGCTTTCAATTTTACCCAACTGCTCGGCGAGAAACCCTTCAGAAATACTAGATAATGCTGGAGGAGCGCTTAGAACAATCGTTCGCTCTATGACGCGCTCGCGTACAGGAGCGGGAACAGAATCGGGGACAGAATCGGGGACAAGGGGAACATTTTGGACTGGTTGAACAATGGTAGTTGGAGCGGTCACTAATTTCGTTTGATTTTGTTGTCCAAAAATTGATGCGAAAAATTTGCGAGTAAAAGCGATGGCTTTGTTTATGAAAACACTGGCGCTACTTGAATATGAGAAATCGCCATCTTTGCCATCTGATGAGCCAGACAGCGCGACCGTCGCAAACTGCGAAGGCGACTTTTGTAGCGGTGCGCCCTGAAACAAAGAAACGGAGTCGCTCCGGATACGCTTTATCGTTTGCTCCGCGAGTGTTCGTGTGTTGTTGAATAATTTAGTTGCTGGATCATCGAGATGTGTCGCTCCTACAACGAAAATAGGCGCGAACGTGAGAAAAAAAAACAAACTGACAACAAAATGTTCCAGATGTCGTTTCTTAGATTTTAGCGTTCTTTGCATTTGCTTTTATTATACATAATAAAATTCTGTGGTACAAATTTAATGGGACACTTTTCACGCGCTTCAGATACGAGGCATGGAAGGAGAATTTTGAGAAGCCGTACAGTGGCTACTACAAACAAAAATCACTTGGAAACCGGACGTCCAAGTGAAAGTAGATGTGTGGACAGTTTCTTATGCCATCCCCAATTAAGGTCTTCGTGTATTCCGTCCAAAATATCGAGCGAAACAAAGAGAAAAACTTTCAATGAATCGAGATTCATTGAAAGTTTTTCTCAAAGTTGTAGCCGATATTTTGGATGGAATGCGAAGAGGTTAGTTGTGGGTGGTATTACTTCTCCATTCCGCGAAGCGCAGCGATTCGTTCCTCTGAGGGCGGATGAGTTGCAAAAAGTTTGCCCATAAACGACATTGCTTTGCCGTCCTTGAGAGGGTTGGAAATATATAGGTGCGCGGTGGCGGTACTGACTCTTTGTAGCCCTGTTGGATACGCAGAAATTTTCTCAAGAGCGCTTGCAAGTCCCTCTGGATAGCGAGTAAGGAGCGCGCCAGAAGCATCCGCAAGGAACTCACGCTTGCGAGAAATCGCGAGCTTGATGAGCTGAGCTACAATAGGCGCGAGTATCGCGAGAACAATGCCAGCAATCATCAGAATCATGCCAAGGCGACCATCACGATTACCACCCCTGCCATAAATAGACATTCTTAGAAACATATCTGAAGCAATTGCAATAAAACCAACGAGCACAACAACAACAGTACCTAAAAGGATGTCTCTGTTGCCGATATGCGAGAGCTCGTGCGCTATTACCCCCTCTAGCTCGGTCTTGTTCAAAATTTGCAAAAGTCCTGTAGTGACGGCGACTGCGGAGTGTTCCTTGTCGCGACCTGTTGCGAATGCGTTTGGGGAGGGGTCGTCTATGACATAGAGCGCGGGCATTGGGAGACCAGCAGTAATGGAAAGATTTTCAACAGCATTCCATAAATCAAAATACTGCTCGCGCGAAGCTTTCTTTGCGCCCGACATTTTAATAACGAGCGAATCAGAATACCAGTAACTCCAGACATTCATTACAACACTGAAAATAACTCCAAAATAAAGTATCGCTGGATTATCCAAAATATAGCTAAACGCCCACGCGATAGCAATAACCACCACGAAAAACATCGTCATAAGAAACCACGTCTTTCGCACATTTTGATCTTGATGCGTATAGAGAGTCATAAAAGCTAACAACTAGAAGCTAACCTTAACTGGCTCGCGCTGGGTATCCTCCTCTACCTCAAAGAATTCTTGCTTCATAAAGTTGAACATCTTTGCGATAAGATTTGAAGGAAAGGATTCTACTGCTATATTCAAATCGCGAACGTTTCCGTTGTAGAAACGACGAGCTGCCTGAATTTTATTTTCCGTGTCAGAAAGCTCCGCCTGAAGTGAGAGGAAGTTTTGATTTGCCTTTACATCTGGGTACGCCTCTGCGACTGCAAGAAGTTTGCCGAGAGACTGCGAGAGAGCGCTCTCTGCGCCAGACATTGCCGCAATCTGCGCTGGGGTGATGTTTGAAGGATCAATATGCACTTGAGTTGCTTTTGCGCGCGCTTCGGTCACCTCGGTGAAAACACTACTTTCGTGCTTTGCGTATCCCTTTACCGTCTCCATTAGGTTAGGAATAAGGTCGTAGCGACGCTTGAGCTGAACATCAATGTCCGACCACGCTTCCTTTGTGCGATTTATAAGTTTAATAAAACTGTTGTACGCAACAATCGCCCACAAAACTCCTCCAGCTAGAACCGCTAATATAATGTATGTTAAGTTCATGATAAATTATTTACACACCTAACCTTTAACAGTTATAGTGATATGCTTATTGTATAATATTTTTAATTACTCATTTCCCACTCTCCAATAATATTAGTTAGCTAAAAGTTTGGGAGAGTGAGTGTGAGTACTGCTAATCTATAATCTGACTGTTATATAATAACACAGGCAAGCAAACAAATATACCGCATTTACTCACTTAAAACCTATATTTTGTGCTGAGTCGTGAAAGACGTTCGAACTTTGATAGAGCAGGATGACCCCGAAACAGCTCACATTATTCATAACATCAGACTTCTACAAGAGCAGTTTTGCGACAAGGAAGTAGTCAGGAAAGCTACCTAGTCCTCCTGTCTTCTTTAGGGAACGGTACTCCAATCACTCGGTACAGATGCATCAATTTTAGCAATATGATTGTTGCTTCATGCGGTGAGAGTTGTTCCCCGTGGACTTTCTTGTAGGTTGCTATGAATTTGTTGATGGTGCTTTCGTCTAATTTCATATCTCTATTCTACTAATTCTGTGGTGTTCTCAAAGAAGTGAAGAAGTGCCTCTTGGGCAACTCATTGACGGATTCAACATAATCCATACAATTAAGTCACATGGAGGAGCAACCACAAAAACTTGAATTCACAGATACAGAATTTGAGAAGATAAGAGGAGAAGCAGAGACCCTATACAAAACGTTCGGTGCGGTGCACTGCCCATACTTTGGCGAGAAGATTAATTTCAATACCGATGGACTTGAGCATCTAAAATTCAAAAGTTGGAATCGCGCGCGTTCAAAGAGTGACCAGTTTATGCGCCTAAAACTTCTCCGCCTAGCCCCCGAAACCATTCTCAACTCAAAAACACTACAGGGAGTATTTGAAGATAAGCTGTTCGTAAGAAAAAAGAAAAACAAAAGATGGGAAAAAATACTCACCGATGTCACCTATTACGAGTTCGTTGCGGTGCTCGAGCGAAAGAGGGTCAAGGTGATTGTGAAGCAGGTTCTCGGTGGAGAGAAGTTCTTTTGGACACTCATCCCCTACTGGCGCACAAATGATCTCCATAAGCGAGTCCTCCATGACGGGAATCCTGAGCTAGATTAGCCACGAAAAAACGCCAATTGCTTGGCGTTTTTTCGTGGCACCTGGCTACGGTTTATATTGACCGTGAGAGAGCCGAAACCCTCACAGGTGCTAGAACCAGCATAGCGCACTTTGACATAAAGTCAATGTAGAAATGCACAAATGGCTAAAAGTTCGAACGTATTCTACGTCTGTTGAAAATACACTTCTATACTACTGGGCAAAGAAACAAGTCATATTCTGTAAGGATGACTAGAGAATGTGCCGCCTTTGCACATTCTCTATACGTGGTGCTGTATTGCTATGCTTTGCGCGAACCTACTTCGAACAGGATGGGGACTAACGCCCGCTCGGAGCGCGTGGTAATTCAGTACCAATGCATACGCTCGGATAGTGCGGAAACTCTAATCATTCCGCCAACGCCTCGGGATACCTCGGCGTTCCGCCCTTCGCCCTCATCGCTTTTCCATTCTTTCTTTGTTTGGCGGGGGGATTTTTTTGAAAAGGTATGGCGATGGGGGCTACGGGCGCGTTTCCTTTTGAAAAAGGAAACAACGGTGAATCAGCTGATTCACGCCCTGGGTGCTATCCAAAATACAAGATTCAATATGGTACCTCGGTCAGTATATTTTCCGCTGTGGTTTCCTTGACTAGGGGTTTCACCCTCGGCATTCGCCTCGGGCATTTCCGCTAGGGCTACGAGTGCCTAGATGTCTTCGTTGGGGTGGTTTTGCCTTGCATCTGCCTGCTGGAGTTTGACGGCTCATTTCCGCCCATTTGAGCCATTAAGCATCCCTGGGGGAGCAAGGCAAACACCCCGCTATTTGGGGAGAGGAGGGGTTCCTCTCCCCAGCGTCGGCTCCTCCTCGCTGTGGGAAGCTAGGGTTTATAGTGCTTTATTGGTTGCTGTTAAACCCAGATATTGTGGCTTCGTTTGACAGGCCTACGGAGTCCGCTCTCGCACAACCCCTCACCACGTTTTTATCACAGAGTTTGCTGTGTCGCTTCCGCTTCTAAACCAAGTGGCTTCGTTTAACGGCGGCACTCGTCCTTTAGCCAGGGACGCCCAGCGGAAAATGCCCGAGGCTCCCGCCTGCCATCGCCCGACTGATCCTTATGTGCGATAGGCAGTGGAGGGCAGGCAGATGCAAACGTGCTTACCCCGAGCACGCATGGTTACACGCGCACTCATCCCACCCATGCGCGCACGCAGACTCACTCCCTTTTTAAATTTTAGAATACGAGACCCACTTCCCAATTTTTCCGTTTTGTTTTATCTTTCCTTCTTTTTCTAGTGTGGTGAGATAGCGGGTAGCGGTTGCGTCTGATATATGCAAAAGTTTTTCTACTTCGTTGTTAGTGATTTTTGTTTGCTTCGCAAACAATGTAAGAACACGATCAAGTTTCTTTCGCTTTCTGTTTTGTATTGCGAGTTGCGCTTTGGTGAAAAGTTCCCGAATAGATTTTGAAAAAGTTTGAGTTACAACAGAAGCAACAATCGGAGTTACGACACTCGCCATAGCTTCGGCGGGGATTGGGGCGCTCTGTGCTGGTTGTGTTGTCTCTGTTGGAATAATTGGCTCGGGTATTTCTGGTATCGAGGGTTGTACTGAAATGGGTTCAGGTGCAGGAGTGGGTAATCCCTCGGCTGTTGGAGTAACGGGGATTTCCACTTGTACTGGTTCAACCAACGGCTCATTTCCGCCCATTTGAGCCGTTTGGGGCTCTGGGATAGGTTCAGGAGTAGAAGCTGGCTCAGTTGGGACTTCTTGGGGTAGCACTACTGGCTCAGAAACCGCAGGAATTGGCGTTTCTGGCATAGGAGGAATAGGGCTTTCCGCTGGCGCTTGATTTGAGGTTATTTCATCTGGCATGTAAAGATTGTACCAAAACAGGCTTATATATTGAGCTTTTTAGTCCTTGTATTTATTGTATAGATGTGGTATAATGCAAAACAAAAAATCCCTACTTTCCCTACGGTGTTTTCCTATCAATTATTTTTGTTACAACCTCCGTTAAATTTATCGGATTTGGGTTACCGTCAGTATCTAAGTAGCCAGTTGAATTCTGTTCAAAAATTGCCTTAGATGCCTGTGCAACAATGTTATTAGATTGCTCCTGGTCATCTGTTGCTTTTGCCATTAGAGGATAGACAGAGAGGACTAACTGGCGGTGCTTATTAATAACATACAAGTGCTGGCTGACCTTGTAATTTTTTAAAGATTGATAGACCACGAGGTATGAAATTGAAAGTATTGCAAGTTTCAATATTGAAATTTGAATTATTTTCAGGTAATCCCCTTGCGTATTTTCAATGCTTAATGATTGAACAAACCCACCAAACATGAGAATTGTTAGTACTGTCGTTACAGTAATTGAAGCAATAACTCCACCAAACCATTTTTTTGCAAGCTCCTTGTGTTCATTTGCTTGGTCTTGAAAATCCTTTGCGGAAATTAGTGCGCCCTCTTTACCAAGAGCATCTCTTACTTCTTTTATGGCGAGATCGATATTTGATTTTGAGCTCTCTGCATCTTCTTTAATTTTTTCAATTTCCTTAATTGACTTTAAGGCTTTTGCGACCTGTCCCTCAACCTCCTTTGGGTTGAGTTTTAAAATATTTATGCGCTCGATTAATGGAACAAGTGTTCTAAGATTTTCCTGATAGAGACTATCAGCTTGGTTATGAATAGATAAATGTTGGCTTGGCGCACTCGCCTCGTTCCCCTTGAGTATAAAATTTCTTATTTCGTCAGTTAGTTTAAGTAACTTATTCGCAATATTAAAAATTTGATTTTCTGTGTCCGTTGGCAATCTTAATGACGCTGAGTTTTCAATAACATTTGAAAAATCTAAATGAATCTCCCTCAGGATGTCAGCTGCTTTTTTAAAACTGTAGTCTCTTCCCAACTCCTCCGTTCTTTCTAAAGAGTTAAAGTCAGTTAATTTTAGTTTATCAATCGTATCTTGTTGTGGTTGCTCTATTTTCATATTTCTATTTAAGTAACTCTGTTAATGTTTCGACTACTGTATTTCTATCAAACTTTTCATCAATCCAATTTGCGTATTTTATGCGACAAAATCTCCAGCCAGCTGATTCCAAAACACGCTGACGCTGTTCATCGCTTTCTATGTGGATACCATACGCCTCATCTATTTCGTCCTTAAAATGGCAAGGCCCGTCACATTCAACTGCAATTCGTTTCCCTGTATTGGTATTACTGATGACAAAGTCGATTTTGAACCCACAACTTTCTATCTGGTTTTGAATTTTGTAACCTTTTCCTAAACCGTGTTTAGCAGTGTTATAAAAATCTTCCTCAAAATACGAATCAAACGGCTTCAAGTCTGCTGAATCAAAAGCAACTTCCCCGTTCTCTTCCGCATATTCAAGATATTTTTTAATCCAAATCTTTTCAGGAACATCAGCTGGTGGCATACTCACAAAACAATGTACTTGCATTCTCGCTCGCGAAAAAGCCACATTCACTCTACCCCTATTTATATCCCCCCTAATATCACCGCCCTCTCCAGTTAAAGGGTTGTATCTTTTCTTTTGATCTGGATTTCTAATTACAAAGGAATAAATGATAATGTCTTTTTCATCGCCCTGTATTCCCTCGATGATGCTTACTTTATAATTATCATTTTCCTCCTTATAACCAGCATCCGTAAAAATTTTTCTTATTTCAGTTGCTTGGGCATTAAAGAATGATAGGATTCCGATTGATTTTTCTTTATATTTTTCGTCTGCACGAAATTCCTTAAAAAGTTTTAGTATTGCTTTTGCTTCAGCAACATTCACATTATCAGAAATTTCCTCCTTCCAGTCGGACTTGACCTCATGTACAACTATAATTCTGTTCGTATCTTTGTAAGTTAGGTAATTGCTGTTTAGTGGAACAAGATTGTCTCTATAAAAATTTTTATTACTAAAACCAATAAGCTCAGCAGGTGAGCGATAATGATATTTGAGCATTCTGGTTTTGAATTTCAAATTGTCGGCAATATGGAGGAGCGATTGTACAGAGGTACCAGCTGCCTTTATTTGCCTCTCGTCTGGGATTTGATAACGATGTGCTAATTCATCAAAAATGCGATTTGATTTAAACATAATCGTGCTATCACGCATTTGCTCCTTATCTCCGACAAAAAGAGCTCGGTCTGCGCGGAACATTGTCGGCAGAGTATAAGCAATATTACATTGTGAAGCCTCGTCGAGGACCACATAATCAAACATACTTGCTTGAAGCGGTAGCAATCTACTTGCATCATCAAGCTCCATAATCCATATTGGAATAATATCTAATACTGCATTGAAATTATCTGGGTCATTGCGTAATTTATCAAAAGTCTTAAATGCCTTTCTCGATTTACCAAAGGCTCTCTGTATTCTTCCTATGATTATTTTTACAGTGCGATTTTTATCATATTTTTCAAGCAGACTTCTGTTAATAATATTTTGAATGTAAACTGCAACCCTCTGGCTCCTTTCTTTTTCGGCATGTTGTAATGCAGAGTTTATACGGTTTGCGCTACCTATTTTTGAAAGCTCTGTGAGGTCCTCTTTAATTTCCTGTATACGCAGAATATTATTTTTTATGGTTTCTAATTTATTTGCCTCTGAACTATCAATTTTTTGATCAAGTAAATTAAATTCTTCATCTGACACTCCACAAACAGCCAATTTGCCTTTTAGCTTCTCCTCAACATTTTCTAAATGATTAATAATTTCAAAATGTAAACAATGGTTATATAAAGCATCAATATATTTAACCTGCTCGTTCCTAGTAGTGTCGCTTTCCTGAATCCTGTTTATTTCGTCAACAATTTCACGAGGTAGATTACCTAAATATTCGCTAAGACGAAAACTGCGGGATGTATTATTTATTTTCCTAAATAATTTTGAGTGTCTATCATACCCAGTTTTTTCAATGTCATTTTTGATTTTTTCAATCTCTCTTGCATATTGCGTATTGTTAAAATTTAAATTTGAAAAAAGTTCTTCAAAGTGCTTTCTTTCCTCGCTTCGCTCATATTTTTTTATAGTTTTTTCCAACTTCTCAATTTCAAGTTTCGAATTTTTTATCTCTATCCATTCAGCTGACGAAAAACTACTTGCAAAACAATTAAAATCGGAGATTTCTACATCAAATTCTTTCAAACCAAGTAGTTCCTGACTAAGGCTATAATATTCTCTCTGAGCCTCGATTGCATCGTTTAAGCCCTGACGAAATTCATCTCTTTTTTCGATAACCTGATCAATGACTGGATTTTTAGGGCTCCAGTTTTTCAAATCTTGAATATATGTATCTATGGAGGCAAGCTGAGGCACGATTCCATCAGCTTCATCATCCTCTCCAATTTGTGCAGAGTTTGGATTAGGAAGATACCCAAACAAATACTTTATGTTTAATTTTTTTAGTTTGTCCTTTACCACCTTAAGGGCCTGTGCTTTTTGACTTACAAAAAGCACGCGATTACCTGTTGCGACAAGATGGCAAAGAATATTCGAAATCGTTTCCGATTTACCTGTTCCAGGGGGGCCCTGAATAATTGCTGACTTATTAGCAAGAATTGAAAGCGTGGCTAGCTGAGATTTGTCATAAAGAAATGGGAAATACAAATCTTTCTCGTGGGGAGTTTCAGTTTCAATATTTAGATCATCATTTTTTATCCAACTAGTGAGCGCGGTTTTACTAAGTTCTTCATCTGATAATTTTGAAAGTTTTGCTAGGTCTTCTGCAAGAAAGTAATTTGCCTTTGGGCTTAATGCGATTTTTATTTCCTCAAGAGAAAATGATTCCTCGTCAAAATTCGCTTGTGAAAGTCTCAGTTGAGCCTTTATTTTGTGCCAAATTTCCTTAAAAATATCTAGTTCATTGATTGGCAAAATAAATTTGCCATCAATTTCATATTTACCCATTTCATCCAAAAGCTGAAAATACAAATCATCCCCAAGGATTGATTCTAGAACGCCGATATTGACTTGTATTTCTGGGTCAACTGAATAAACAGTGTATTTCCCTGCACCACTTTTTGTAATTTCCTTTTCAATTTTTACAGGCAAAGAGAACAATGGGTAGGTGTCAGTTTTTGTTCTATTTTGTTTTGGCTCATCCTCGTCTTCTTCTGTATCCAAAACCCCATTTTCTTCAATTGGTAAATCAATTTCAAAATATCCAAAATTCAGCACTGTCTGTTTTGTAAACTGATCATTTTGGTATTTATTATAAATATCCTCAATTTTGTTCGCAATAGATTTCTCTCGCTCATATGCCTCCAGTTCTTCCTTTGGAACTTTTTTGGGGTCGTATTTATAGAAAGTTTCCAGATTAATTAACTCGCCGAGATTACCGTCAGTATCGCCGTTTAGCAAACCAAGCAACCCAAAATATTCACTTGGAAGACTCACTGAGTATTTATGCTGAGCAACTGCTGTCTTTTCCCGAGTTATTCTTACATAACCAAGACAATATTTTATGTAATTTGATAAGTCTTTATCCATAATTTTATTTTAAAAGGTCGCTACTTGAAATTCCCAACGCTCCAGCGATTTTTTCCAAGGTAGAAAGAGTAGGGTTCATTCG